>JBGQCJ010000129.1:0-3085 GCA_041495285.1 Verrucomicrobiia bacterium | reverse complement strand
GTATATCTGCGTGGTCGCGACATCTTTATGGCCTAACAAATCCTGCAAGGTGCGGATGTCGGTGCCACTTTCCAGCAGATGCGTGGCGAAGCTGTGCCGGAGGACATGGGGCGTGACTTTCTTGTTCAACTGCGCACGACGCGCGGCTTGGCGAATGGCACTCTGAAGATTTTCGTCGAGCAAATGGTGCCGGCGACGCAACCCGCTGCGGGGATCGCGCATCAGTTCGCGCGAAGGAAAGAACCACTGCCATTCCCATTGCTCACCGGCTTTGGGGTACTTGCGATCGAGTCCTTCGGGAATCCAGACGCCCGGCAATCCCGCCTGCCGGTCTTTCTCGTACAATCCGCGCAACCATTCCCGGTGGGCGCGCAACTGACCGCTGAGCGAAACCGGCAAGACCGTCACGCGGTCTTTGTCACCTTTACCGGCGCGGACGAGAATCTGGCCGCGTTCGGTGTCCACATCCTTGATCCGCAGCCGCAGCAATTCGGTCAATCGCAGGCCGCTGCCGTACATGAGTTCGGCCATCAACCGCATCGTACCCTCCAGCGCGGCAAACAGGTGTTGGCACTCCTCGCGGGAGAGCACGACCGGAATCCGCAGTGGTTGCCGGGCCCGAGTGAAGTCTCCGAACTCGCCGGGGTCACGTTCCAACGCTTCGCGCAACAGAAAGACCAAGGCGTTGAGCGCCTGTTTTTGCGTCGAGGCCGAAACCCGCTGGCGTGTGGCGAGGTCGGACAAGAACTCACGAACGTCGGTGGCGGTTGCGGATTCGACGCCTTGTTGTAGCCGCGAGCCTGCTCGCGGCTCCGCGTCGTGCCCCAAGCCCCCGCGAGCAGGCTCGCGGCTACAATCGGACTCTGACGGTTCGCCTCCTTCCAACCAATGCGCGAACCGCCACGCCCATTGCCGGTACGTCTGTTCGGTGCGCCATTGATAGTGCCGGGTGCGCAGCGTGCGGATGAGTCGCCGCTCCCAATCGGCCTTTCCGAGATCAGCCGCAGCCAGGGGCGGCACGTCGGTCATCACGTTTGGAGGGACGCGCTCCGTCGCGTCCGATCCGGAACTGTGGCCACGACGGAGCGTGGCCCTCCGAGGCAACACCGCCGCGCCCGGCGTCTGCCTCCCACCTTCTTTGAAAAACCAATTCAGCGCCTCCTTCCACGTCGCCAACATCGAGCGTCCCAACATCCGTTGCGCTTCGGTCTGTTCCACAAATGCACGGGCGGACGCGACGGTGGCCTGCTGACGGGTTTCCTTGCAGAAGCGCAGATAGCGGATCAACCCGACGCGATACTGTTGCCGGCGTGCGGGTGGCAGAGGCAGTTGACACAGCGCCTCCGGCCATCGTGGAAACCAGACGGCGGACTGAGCGGCGTGTGATTTGGTCCACATATCGGTTTGTGAAAGCCAAACTGAGTATGGCTTTTGCCGAAATGATATTACCAGCAAAAAAGTGCGTCAGCCCTTCCGGTGTGACGACCCAAACGGCGGTGTAAGTCGTTCTGATTCTGATTGACCGCGCGTTCGTGCAATCCTACACTTCAGCCGTGAACACGGCCATTTCCCGCAAGCACCGAACGCTCGCGAGTATGGCCGAATACTAAATGTTAGAAGAGGATTTATGAAGCACGCCGCAAATCTCTTGTTTTGTTTTGCCGTCGCCCTCTTCTTAACCGGCTGCGGCAAAGACACTCTTGATCTCCAAAAGGAAACCACGATTGAGTCTCCCCAAGACTACGGAATCGGAAATTTTACGGTCGTTCGCTTTGAGCCGAATGCGAGGAAAGTGCGTATCGTTTGGCGAGCTTACAATGCGTTTCATGGGAACGCATTCCACGTCCCATGGGAGGAGGTTGAGGCTTCCAGTGATCTGGAGAAATATATCGTCACTGACAAGACCACTGGGAACGACGCCCTGCAAGTAAACGGAAAGCTCTACAAATTCAACGGCAGCAAGGATTGTGTATTGGTCAAATTTGGTGAAGGTGTTTCAATTGTTCCTGGTATTCCGTATGAAGATGCGAAGCGTATCGGAAAGGACTTCTAACAATGCGCTTCAGCCAACCGCGACCCGCTGACGCGGCTCGCGGTAGCTGAGCTTGGACGTTAGGCTGAGAAAGATTATGAGATTTCTATGTGCGCTTCTGGCTGCCGGTCTCGTTGCCTGTGCGTCCCGTCCGCAGCCGGTCAGCCACTTGGCAGATTCTTGGCAGCAGGTACGCACTGGCATGAGCCGAGACGAGGTGTATGAGTTGATTGGGAAGTCGAGCGGTCGTATTGGACAAGGATTTTACAACGTCTTCACCGAGATTTGGGTTCGACCAGACGGTCACGGCCAGCGGGAGCGTTTGGCCATTCTCTTTGGCTCAGATGGGCGAGCAGCCAAAGTAGAGCTTGAGAAGATACCGTGAGATCAGATTCCAAGTGCCTAACCATGCGCGAGACTGTGTGAAAACCCTGAAAAGTCGTACTCCGCGAATCGATTGCCAAGGACTTACGAAAGTTTATCAACGGCTTACAGAAGCTGGTCTGACTTTTCACACAGTCTCGCGCTTCAGCCAACGCCGCTGGCGCGGCGTGGCTGAGCTTCGACGTTAGGCGTCGTTTCCACGCATGAGTTCACCGATTTACAACGAGGAGCACCGGCAAGCGGCAAGCCGTGAGGTTGTCTCGCTTGCTCGGAGCATTCTTGATGGTGAGCTTGGCTTGGTTGCAGGCTCGCGGCGATTGTGCTGGATGTATCGCGAAGTTGGTGTCGAGGTCAACGACCCAGATTTTGTATTTTTTGTAGCCATGAATTCGGAGACAGACCATTTGCCTCTCGGCGAGGTTCGGAAGCTTTGGAATCCTGAAGTCTTGCGAGTGAAGGATGCAGAGTTGGCTGCTTACGAGGCCAGAAAGCGAGATGAGGCATTTCAGATTTGCCGAAGATTGATTTTGAGATATGAAAGCCACGACGCCTAACACCCATTAAGCCCGTGATCGTCAAGTGACAAAACACGTCCCTGCGAAGTTTTTCTTCTCCGCCTCTACTTTCTTCAACGTCGGTGGTCCGCTTGGTTTCTTTTGGCAGCCGGTG
>JBGQCJ010000128.1:0-3094 GCA_041495285.1 Verrucomicrobiia bacterium | reverse complement strand
CTTCCGCGAGATTCGACCACTTGGCATCCGGTAGCGACGCGCAGAAATACACCGCGCCGTTGCCAACTTGTTTACGAACGAGGAACGGTTTGCCATCCTCGAACGTCGCCAGCACGTTCGCGTCGCCGATGATGAGTTGCCGGCGGGCGAACCGCAGTTCCGCGACCGGCAATTCCGTTCCGTCCTGCGTTCGCGCCAGCGGCCCGTCGGTGTTGCGCCAACTTGTGACGCGAAATGGCTTGTCCGGCTCTGCGGTCTGTTGCTCACTCCAACTTACGTCGAGAAATGATCCCGATGACGCCGGCAAAAAAATCGCCACACCGCCGGTCTTGACAAACGCGCGAAGTCTTTGCACCGCCTCCGCGCCCGGCAACGCTCCCGACAAAACCACGAGTGCGGTCTCGTCCCACTTCAACGCGGCAAGGTCGGACGACGGGAGCAGTTCGCTCGACTGGTTGAGTAGTTTCGGCGCCGGGGCGGTCGCCAACCGGAGTACGCGACCGACCGCGCTATCGTCGGCGACGACGACCGCGTTCAGATGAACGTCCTCGCCGAAGGCGAAGTAATACCGGTTGTCGCGCTCATTCGCGTCGGGCGGCAACTCGACCACGCCCCAGCCGCCGCCGGTTCGCGCGCCGAGGTCAATTCGATGTTGCAGACGCAAATGTTGCCCGTCCATCGCGACGTTTACCGGCGTGCGGCCACCTTCAAGCCCGATAGAAACCGGAAACGAGATGCGCTCCGTGCCGGCGCGCGCCAAATCAAGCGTCAACCAGAGTTCGGAATGATCGCCGGTTCGCTGACGGCGCAATTCGGCGACGGAAACGGAGACGTTGTCGGGCGCAGAGTCCGGTAACGCGAGCAGGCGGACCCGCACATCCTGCGGCAACGCCGTCATGCGCGATTGCAGCGCCGGCCAGCGTCCGTCGCGCGGCTGCCAGTTGCTGGCTTGCAGATCGGTCGCCAGCCAGATTTCCGTCCGGCCGCATTGATTGGCCGAGATGTAATCCACCGCCGCGTCGAACAACGCCGGTACGTCCGCCGCCGAATCGGTCGGCCCGGTAGACGCAAGCTCCGGCAACAACGCCGGGCTGGAAACTTCCTGCGGCGTGCGCGCGACGTTCTCAAACAGCACGAACCGCGACGTGCCGGCGTAATCCTTCGCCGCTTCCGCGAGCCGCTGCAGCGCGCGGGCGCGTTTCGACGTGTGCGTCCGCGCGTCCTGTTGTTCCATGCTCGCTGAGCGATCCAATAAAATGATGATCGTGTCCGGCGCGCCGCGCATCGCCCAGCCGATCCAACCGCCGATCAACGGTCGCGCCAAGGCGAAGAGCAACGCGGCAATTACCAACACCCGGCAGGCGAGCAACAGAAAATGCCGGAGCTTCGCGTGGCGAACTGAATGCCGGTGGGCCGAGAGGAGAAACATCATCGCCGCCCACGGTTGCGGCCGGTAGCGCATCCGATTCAGCAGATGAATCAACACCGGCAGTAGCACCACCGGCAACGCCCACAGGATGAATGGTCGCAGAAAGGTCATTCATCCCTTCAGGCGCGCCAACAGAAAATCGGCGAGCACTTTTTCGTAGTTCTGGTCGGTGGTGGTTAGCCGGTAATCCACTTTGAACTCCCGGCAGCCTTTGCGCATAGTGTCGAGGTATTGATCCAGCGCAGCCCGGTAACGCGGGAAGATCAGACCGGGTTCGGCGACGACGCTGGCCGACGTTTCCATGTCCACGAACCGAATCGGGCGGTCGAAGCGAAATTCCAGTTCCATCCGGTCGAGCAAATGAAACACCGCCAGATCGTGCTTGCGGAAGCGCAGGTGCTGAAAGCAATGGAGCAACTCGGCTGGATCGCAGAACAAATCGGAGAACACGATGACAAGCGCGCGACGGCGAATTTTCTCGGCGAGCGTGTGCAGGGCGGCAACAAGTCCGGTCTCGCCCGACGGCGCGGTGGCGGCGAGCGCATCGAAGATGTGTTGGAGGTGTGCCGGGTTGCGGCGCGGTGGAATGTCGCGTGCGATTTTCTGACCGCAGCAGGTCAGCCCGACCGCATCGCCTTGCAGCATTGCGAGGTACGCCAGTGTGGCCGCGAGCCGGCGCGCGTAGGCGAATTTGGTTTGGGCGTCCGCGCCAAATGCCATCGAGCCGCTGCAATCGAGCACGAGATAGCAGCGCAGATTCGTGTCGGCCTCGAATTCCTTGAGATAAAACCGGTCGGAGCGCGCGAGCACGCGCCAGTCGAGGTGACGTGGATCGTCGCCGGGAACGTACTTGCGGTATTCGGCGAACTCGACGCTCGAACCGCGATGCGGGCTTTGGTGCCGGCCCGAGACGCTGCCCTCCATCGGGCCGCGCGCGACGAGTTCGAGTTGCGAGAGCCGGGCCAGCACCGCGCTGTCCAGAAACTCGCGTTGGATGCGCTCAGCCAAGCGTGTTTTACTCCGACTATTTCGCCGCGCTTGATTCCTGCACCAGTCGCTGGATGATCTGGCGGCTGTTCACGCCTTCCGACTCCGCGTGGAAATTGGTGAGCACGCGATGAACCAGTACCGGCTCGGCAATGGCTTCGACGTCTTCCATTCGCGCCATGTAACTGCCAAGCAACGCCGCGCGCGCTTTCGCGCCGATGATCAAATACTGCACGGCGCGCGGCCCGGCACCCCAGCTTACCCAGTTCTTGATCCACTCCGGCGAAGCGGCGACCGGCGGACGTGTCCGGCGGACAAGATTGACGACGTAATCGTACACGTGATCCGGCACCGGCACGCGCCGGACCAATTCTTGAAACGCGAGCACCTGATCGCCCTCGATCAGTTTCCGCAGCGGTGCCGGCAATTCGCCCGTTGTCTCGCGAGCGATGCGGCCTTCCTCGTGTTCGCCGGGATAATCCACGTGGATCAAAAACATGAACCGGTCGAGTTGCGCTTCCGGCAATGGATACGTGCCTTCCTGTTCGATCGGATTTTGCGTCGCCAGCACGAAGAAGGGCGGACTCAACTCGTACGTGCGCCCGCAAACCGTAACGCGATGTTCCTGCATCGCTTCGAGCAGCGCGGCCTGTGTCTTGGGCGGGGCGCGGTTGATCT
>JBGQCJ010000127.1:0-3424 GCA_041495285.1 Verrucomicrobiia bacterium | reverse complement strand
GCCGAACGTGGCGGCCGACAGTCCGCGCAGCGAGAAGCCTTTCAGAGGTTTGTCGATGCCGATGAACGCCCCGCCGCCGGCCAGGCCGATCAGGACGGCCAGCGCTGGATGCACCGCCCACTGATCGTGCAATTGGGAAATGGACCAACTGCCCAGCACGCACAGCATCAGGAAGGCGATTCGTATGGCCAGCAATGTCATGGCTCGTAAACTCCTGCTAGAGAATGAAAAATAGCAGGATTGAGGCCAGAACGCCGGGCGCTGGCGCTACGGGGAAGGCTTGGTCGAATCCGTCCCGAAAATGAGTCCGTCTCCCGTGATTTTCGCGGGCCGACCGGGAACAGGGGTGACGCCGCGCCCGGTGTTCTCCGTTCGTTTGGACTCGCGTTTCGGGCCCTCCTTGTACAGCAGACCGTACTCGCGCCAATTTTGAACGAGGCGCACGATTTCGTCATGCAACGTGGGATCGACGAGCAGCTTGCCGGCCGTCCCCTCGCCTTTCTCCAAGCGGGTGAGGATGGTGTTGAGCCGTTGCGTGCTCTCGGCAAGGTTCTTCGCCGCCAGATGAATGTCGTCCCGGTTGGTCGAAATCAAATCGTCCACACGCTTGGAGGCGATGCTCAGATTTTCGGAAGCGTCCGAGAAACTCGTGACGGCGCTTTCCACTTGGTCGCGACTGTCCGCGACGAGGCTACGCAAACTTCCCGTGAACTCGACCGCGTTGCTGGTGGTCGCCTCGACATTGGCCATCGCGATGCTGATGTGCGCAAGACTTTGCGTGCTCAACACCGTCTCGTCGATCCGCTTGATCACCTTGTCCACGCGCGCAATGGTGCCGGCCGTCTGTTGCAGCACGTCCACCACGCCGCGGATCGCTTCGCTGAGGTCCACGCTGGCTGAACCTTCCACCGTCTCGCCCGGCTTAATCGGTTCCGCCGTACCGCCTTGCGGGATCACGTCAACGTAACGATCCCCCAGCAACCCGGATGTGTTGATGACGAATTTCGCGTCCTTGCGGATCTTCACGCCCTCGTAGATGGCCAGCTTGACGTTGACTCTGAGCTTGCCGGTTTGGTCGAGGTTAATCTCGCGAACCTTGCCGACACCGATGCCGCCATACATCACATTGGCATCTTTGGGGATGCCGCCGACATTAGGAAAGACCACGGTGATTTCGTACGTCTTCGCAGCAAATCGCTCGTACTTTCCAAACTTCAGGATCATGCCGGCCACCACCGCCAGGCAGATCAACACGAACAGGCCGACTCTGATCTCAACGGACCGTTGCTGTGCCATGTGAAACCTCCTTGATTGAATCGCCCGCGCCGGTAATGAACTGTCGCACGACAGGATCCGTCGTCGCCTGAATTTCCTGCGGCGTACCGACCGCGTGAATCCGTCCGTCGTGCAGCATGGCGATGCGGTCGGCGATCTTGTACGCGCTGACCATGTCGTGCGTCACGGCGACACCCGTGACCTTGAACCGGTCGCGCATCCGCAGAACCAAATTGTTGATATTGTCGGCCCGGATCGGGTCCAGCCCGGTGGTCGGCTCGTCGTAGAGCAAGTACTTCGGGTACGTCACGCAGGCGCGCGCCAAGCCCGCCCGCTTTTTCATGCCGCCGCTCAACTCGGCCGGCTTCTTGTCCTTGGCCTCCAACAAACCAACAATCGTCAGCACTTCCTCCACACGTTCGGCGATTTCCTTCTCGCTGAACTTCCGTTCTTCGCGCAATGGGAACGCCACATTGTCGAACAGCGTCATCGAATCGAACAAGGCCGCGCCTTGAAACAGAAAGCCAAATCTCTTGCGAATCGGCGTCAGTGCGCGCTCCGACAGCGGCTCGACGTCCACGTCGTCCACGATCACGCGCCCCGCGTCGGGCCGCAGGAGCACACAGAGATGTTTCAGCAACACGCTCTTGCCGGCGCCGCTGCGGCCGATAATCACGACGGTCTCGCCGTCGCGGATTTCAAAATCTACGCCGCACAACACTTCCGTCCCGTTGAACGATTTCCGAAGTCCTTCAATTTGAATCATGGCGGAATAATCGCATTGAACAATACCGCGATGAAGAAGTTGGCGATCAACACGGTCAATGAAGACACCACGACCGCCTGCGTCGTCGCCCGTCCCACGCCCTCCGCGCCTTCGCCCGCGGTGAAGCCCTTGTAACAGGAGATCAGTGCGATGAACATCGCGAAGAATACCGACTTGATCAGCCCGCTCATCACGTCTTTGGCGGTAGTGAACTTGATCATGTTCTGGATGAAATAGGCCTCATCGATTCCGCACAAGCGCACGCCCACGATGTAGCCACTGAAAATCCCGAAGAACATCGCTTCCGCCGTCAACAACGGCAGCGCCAGCAACAACGCCACGAACCGCGGCACCGCCAGATAATCCACCGGCGCCGTGCCCATGGCGCGCAACGCATCGAGTTGCTCGGTCACCTTCATCGTGCCCAACTCCGCGGCAATCGCGGCACCCACGCGCCCAGCCACCATCAACGCCGTCAGCACTGGCGCCAGCTCCCGGGTCATCGCCACGCTCACCACCGGTCCCACCGCCGTGTCCATCTTCACTTTGTGAAATTGCTGATATGTCTGCACGGCGAACACCATTCCCGTGAACGCCCCCGTTACCAGCACCACCAACTGCGACTTCCAGCCGATCTTGAACGTCTGATCGACTGTCTCGCCCCAGCGCGGCCTCCTCGTGAACGTCGTCTTGAAGATGTCGCCCAACAGCATCAGCATCGAGCCTAGCTGCGCGAGCTGACCGAGCACGAAATCACGAAACCTGAAAAGCACTCCCTCCATGGCCGCGCAGCATAAGGAAGGACGCCGCTGCTTGCAAGACAAGTGAGAAAAAATTAGGGGCGCACCTAGCGGTGCGCCCCGGAGAAACGAACTCGTCGTGTTCAGCTCGCGCTAGCGGCGAGTTGGTTGAAGACCAGCTTGTCTTCGACGACGACGACCTCGACGGTCTCGCTCGGTTTGATGCTGCCGCGCAGGATTTCTTCGGCCAGCGGGTCTTGCAGATATTTCTCGACTGCCCGACGCAGCGGACGCGCTCCGTACTGCGGGTCGTAGCCCTTCTCGATGAGGAAGTCGGTCGCCGCGGGCGTGAGATGAATCTCGACGTCCTTGAATTTCATGCGGTTCTTGACCTTGGCTACTTCGAGGTGAACGATCTGTTCCATGTCCTTCTTGTTGAGGTTGTGGAACACAATCATGTCATCCAAGCGGTTCATGAACTCGGGCTTAAACACACGCTTGGCCTCGTCGAGCAGCTTGCCTTTCATGTCCTCGTACGAATGTTCTTCCTTCGTCGGGGCGAAACCAAGCCCACCGGCTTTGCGAATCATCTCCGCGCCGATGTTGGAGGTCATGATGACCACGCAATTGCGGAAGTCCACCT
>JBGQCJ010000126.1:0-3611 GCA_041495285.1 Verrucomicrobiia bacterium | reverse complement strand
CGAGCCTGCTCGCGGCACCGAACAACCAGCAACCGCGAGCAGGCTCGCGGCTACAAATCAACCATCTCGCGTCGGCGTTGCGTGAACCGGCAAATCTGTTTGTAGCCGCACGACTGCAGCAGCTTTACCGCTTTGTCGAAATCCTGTCCGACCTCTTGCGGCAAGTGCGCGTCGCTGCCGAGAGTGACCGGCACGCCGAGACGATGCGCAATCTTCAGAAACTCGACGGACGGATAAATCTCCCGGCACGGCTTGCGTAGTCCCGCCGTGCTGACTTCAATTGCAGTTTCGGAGTTGGCGACTACGGTCAGCGCGCTCTCAAACACGTCCGTGAAGTACGTCGTCGGCCGGTAGTTGAACTTCTTCGGCAGGTCTGGATGCGCGAGTGAATCGAATAGCTTCGAGCGCGCTGCTTGTTTCCACAATTCAAAGTACTCGCGCCACGTTGCGTCCACGTCCCGGCCTTCCCAATCCTTTGCGCTCAAGTCCACCGGCCAGTCGCCGAGGTAATGCACGCTGCCGAGAAAAAAATCCCAGCCGTGCATTTGCGCCAACTCGCGAATCCAGTCTTCGCGTCCCGGTATGAAATCCACTTCCAGCCCGAGCTTGATGGAAAGTTGCGGAAACTTCGCCTGCGCCTCCTGCACCCAGTCCACGTACGTCTTCAGATCGTCCAGCTTCATGTGCCAATCCGTGTCCCGGTTACCGAGCGGCGCGTGGTCGGAGCAACCGATTTCCTGCAGGCCACGTTCGATGGCGACCTTGGCGTAGTCAGCCGGCTCGCCGACGCCGTCGGTCAACCGCGTGTGCATGTGATAATCAATCAGCATCACCGGCAGTGTAAGCAAACACGAGGCCACGGCAAGGCCTTTCCGCGCTTGTCCTGCCGCCAGCTTTCCCCTAGATTCACAGCGCGAAATGTGGAAGAAAGCGTTGCTCCCGATTTTCTTGATAGTTGCGGCGATCGTCTTGCTCACGGCGGTGGCCTATTGGTACGAGCAGAAGTACGGCGAGGAAGGGCCGTTCCCGAACACGCATCATCACTGAGGACACGATGGCAAAAATCAGAAAACTGTTGCACACCCGTTACCGGGTCAACGATCTGGAAAAGACTGTGAAGTTTTACCGGGACGTGCTCGGATTGGCAGAAGAAAGCCGGCACAAGTCGCCGCGCGGTTCGGAGCTGGTCTTTATGAAGGCACCGGAAAGCGAAGAGCTCATCGAACTCTGCCACTACCCGTCCAGCGGCCCGGTGCAAGTCCAGCCCGATCTCACTCATCTCGCATTTGAGGTGGACAACCTCGAAGAGTTCGCACGCGAGTTGGAGAAGAAAGGCGTGAAACTTTCCGACGGCCCGACGAAATCTTCTTCCGGCAGCGTGTTCGCGTTTGTGGATGCGCCGGAAGGCTACGAGATCGAGTTGATCCAGAGAGGGAAGCCATGAGTTGTGGAAGCGACATTCCTGTCGCGACCGGTCGGGGTAGGAATACCCTTCCCACAAGAATGTTTCGGGTATGAGTGCTTTTCGGCAAATCATCATCGCGCCGTCCATCATTGCCGGTGACTTCGGCAGTTTTGCCCGGGACGCGCAACGTGCGGAGCAGGGTGGGGGAGATTGGTTACATTGCGACGTGATGGACGGTCACTTCGTGCCGAACATTACCTTTGGTCCGGACACGATTGCGGCGTTTCGCAAAGCGACGAAGCTGCCGCTCGATGTGCACTTGATGATCGAGAGGCCGGACGTTTACGCCGAACGTTTCATCGAAGCGGGTGCCGACCATGTGATCGTGCACGTCGAAGCGAAACACGACGTGGCGAAGACGCTCGCGTTCATCCGTAGCAAAGGCAAACTGGCCGGGTTGGCGCTCAACCCAGAGACACCGGCCGAAAAGGTGAAGCCATATCTTGGACAAATTGATGAGCTTCTGATAATGACGGTGCACCCCGGCTTCGGCGGTCAGGCGTTCCTGCCGGAAGTGCTGCCGAAAATCAAAGAACTGCGCGCCGCGGCCGGCGACAAACTGCCGATCATTGTGGACGGCGGCATCAACGCCGAGACCGGCAGGCAATGCGCCGAAGCCGGCGCGAACGTCTTGGTGGCCGGCAATTCGCTGTTCAAACACAAGAGGCTGAGTTTGCGGGAAGCGATTGATGAATTGAGGCAGGCGGTTTCGTAGGAGGGGCATCCTTGCCCCGACCGGTCGCGACAGGAATGTCGCTCCTACGAGTCGATGTTAGATTGGGAACATGATGGAAAAATCGAAAATCAAGTTTGGAACGGATGGCTGGCGCGGCGTCATCGCCGAGGATTTTACGTTCGAGAATGTCCGCCGCGTCGCGCAGGCGACCGCCGATTATTGGAACGAGCGGAAACTTCCGAAGTCGGCCATCGTCGGCTACGATAACCGGTTTCTCTCCGAGACGTACGCGAAGCTCGTCTGCGAAGTCTTTGCGGCCAACGGCATCACCGCGCTTTATCCGCCCGAAGCCGTGCCCACGCCCGCCGTGACGTACGCCGTGCGCGACCGCAAACTTTGCGGCGCGGTTATGATCACCGCCAGCCACAATCCGCCGCAGTTCAATGGCTACAAACTCAAGGCGGAATTTGCCGGGCCTGCCGACCCCGAGTATTGCAAAGAGGTCGAAGACCGTGTGGACCAGTCGCCGGTACGGTCGTTGAACTTTGACGACGCCGTCAAGAACGGCAGCATTGAACTCTACGACCCGCGTCCCGCGCACATTGCCGCCGTGAAGAAGATCATTGATCTAAAGAAGATTCGCGGTGCCGGCCTGCGCGTCGTCGTGGATTCGATGTACGGTTGCGGCAGTACGCTCCTCGAAGATGTGTTGGTAGGGCGCGACCGCCGGGCGCGCCGCATACGCGTGCAGACAATCCGCGCAACCCGCGACCCGCTCTTTGGCGGCATCAGCCCCGAACCGACCGGCAAGAATCTCGGTGCCCTCTGTGACGCCGTGAAGAAAGCGCGCGCGCACATTGGTCTGGCGACCGACGGTGACGCTGACCGGCTTGGCATCGTGGACGACAAAGGCCGGTACGTCTCCATCCAACTCGTGTTCGCGATGTTGCTGCTGCATCTCATTCGCAATCGCGGGCAAAAGAGCGGTCTTGTCGTGAAATCCACCAACTCTTCCGTACTCATCGACCGGATCTGCAAGAAGCACGGATTGAAATGCGTCGAAGTGCCGGTCGGCTTCAAACACATCTGTCAGCAAATGCGCGAGCATGACGTGCTCATCGGCGGCGAAGAAAGCGGCGGCATCGGTTTTCAGGGTCACATCCCGGAGCGCGACGGCGTTTTGGCGAACCTGATGTTGCTGGAACTGCTCGCGTTCACCAAGAAACGCGTCACGCAAATCGTCGCCGACATCCAGAAGGAATTCGGTGCGAGTTCGTACGACCGCATTGACATGCATTACCCGCTGGAGAAACGCGACAAGCTCATCGAAACACTGCGCACCCAGCCGCCGAAGGATTTGCTCGGCTCGCCGATGGCGAAAATGTTGGACTTCGACGGCGTGAAGTACATCGCGAAGGATGATAGCTGGCTGATGTTCCGCACCTCCGGCACCGAACCGATCATCCGCAT
>JBGQCJ010000125.1:0-4072 GCA_041495285.1 Verrucomicrobiia bacterium | reverse complement strand
ATCCGGTCGCTGCTTCTCGCCGGCGCACACGTCACCGTCATCAGTCCTCAAGCTTACCGGCTCCCGAAAGCTGCACGCTTGCTCAAACGCCGCTACCGGCGCGGTGATCTTGCCGGCGCGCGGCTGGTGGTCGCCGCGACGAATGACCAGAGCGTAAACCGGCAAGTCTGCGCCGACGCGAAGCGGCGCAAACTTCTCGTAAATTGCGTCGCACCGCCTGATGCCGGTAACTTCATCGTTCCGTCGGTCGTCCGACACGGTCACTTGACCATCGCTGTCTCGACCGGTGGTGTGAGTCCCGCGCTGGCCAAGCGCTTGCGGCGCGATCTTGAACGTATTGTTCGCAAAGACTATCCTGAGTTGAGTGATGACTGACCGAACATTTCTCTGGCTGGCGCTCGCGTTCTATGCCGCCGGTGGCATCCTGACGGTGCGCCGGTTGCGTGGGGGCGTCGCTTTGCCGACGCTGGAACGCATGAACCATGTCGTAATGGTTTGCGGGTTTGGGCTGCAGACCATGTTTCTCTACATGCGGGGTCAAAGCGTCGGAAGATGCCCGCTAACCAATTCGTTCGAGACAACGGCTTTCATCGCGTGGGCCGCCGTGCTGTTTTACCTGCTGATCGGGCCGTCGTACCGGGTGTCGTTCCTCGGCGCGTTCACGGCACCGCTCGTTGTGGCGATGTGTCTCGTCGCGCTGTTGGTGTTGAGCGATGCGCCTAGCGCCAAGCCGCTTGTGCGCAGTCCATGGGTCGATTTCCACGCGGGCATCGCGATTCTGGCTTGCGGAGCATTTGCGTTGGCGTTCGTTGCGGGGGGGATGTATCTGCTCCAAGAACGGCAACTCAAGACGCGCCGGCTTAGTTCTTCGTTTTTGCTGCTGCCGTCCATCGAGCAGCTTGAGGTCATCAACTTCCGTCTGCTCATCATGGGTTTCGCGATGCTTACCGCCGGTATGATCGGCGGCGTGATCTCCTACCGGATTGTGGGGCACTGGACGACGCCAAAGATCGTGTGGGCCGCGTCGGTATGGGTTTTGTACGGCGCAATCATGTTGGCGCGGGCGTTTTGGTCTTTGCGTGGACGCAAGATCGCATTCGTGTCGATGATGTCTTTTGTGCTGATGCTCGTCGGCTTTTGGGGAGTGAACCTGTTGCGGCCATGAACCTCATTGTCATCGGACTAAACCACCGGAGCGCGCCGGTTGAGGTGCGCGAACGAACGGCGTTTGCTCGCGGCACGCTGGGCGAGTCCGCCCGGACCTTGCGGAATGCAGCCGCGTTGCAGGAAACAGTGATTCTCTCGACATGTAATCGCGTGGAGGTTTATGGCCTTGTGAGCGACGCTGGCAGTGCCGGGTCAGCCATTCGCCGCTTCCTACACGAACATCACAAGCTGTCAGAGTCCATCGACTCACACCTGTATGAGTTGCACGATACCGATTGCGTCCGGCATCTGTTTGAGGTGGCGTGCGGGTTGGACTCGATGGTCGTGGGCGAAACCGAGATTCTCCACCAGGTAAAAGAGGCGTACCACGAGGCTTATGATGCGGGTGCAACCGGCAAGGCGCTCAATCGGCTTTTCCAGAAGGCACTTGCCGCGGCGAAGCACATTCGGACGACGACAGCCATCACGCGCGGCTCAACGTCCGTCGGTTCGGTCGCGGTTGACTTGGCGGAAAAGATTTTCCGTGACCTCAGTAACCGGACTGTGATGGTCATCGGTACCGGCGAAATGAGCGAAGCGACAGCGCGCGCATTGCGCAACCGGGGCGCAGGTTCGATTCTGGTCTGCAGTCGGACTCACGAGCGCGCACATGTGTTGGCCGACCAACTCGGCGGCCGGGCAATTTCCTACGAACAATGGCCTGCCGAGTTCTGGACGGTGGACATCGTCATCAGTTCGACAGCGGCACCGCATCCCATTGTCACGCGGGAGAAATTGCTCCCATTGATGAAGCTGCGGCGGCAACGCCCCTTGTTTCTTATCGACATCGCGGTGCCGCGCGATATCGAACGCGCTTGCGGCGATCTGGGGGGCGTTTACCTCTACGATATTGACGACCTCCAGCAAATCGCCCAGCAAAACATCGCCGCGCGCAAGCGCGAGATCGCCGCGTGCCGGGGGTTGATTGCCGAGCATGAGGCGCGGTTTTCGGGCTGGTTTGAGAAGGCGTTCCGGACGCAGAACGCTGGCGCGCAGAGTAGCACAATCTCCACAACGTCCGGTCACGTCGTGTATCACGCCAAATGAGCGCGCTTGTCATCGGTACGCGCGGCAGTCCGTTGGCGTTGGCACAAGTTGAGATCATTAAGGGGCTCATTCTCAAAGCGCACCCCGACGCGCAAATCGAGACGAAAGTCATCAAGACGAGCGGCGATCAGTTTACCAATCTTTCGCTCGCTGCCGGGGGCGGCAAGGGACTGTTCACGAAGGAAATCGAGGAGCAGCTTCTGCGCAGCGAGATTCACGTGGCCGTTCATAGTATGAAAGACTTGCCGACGATTCTGCCGGACGGCCTGACGATTGGCGCGGTGCCGGCACGGGAGGACGCCCGGGACGTCTTCATCTCCAAGCAATTTGCGTCGCTGGATAAGTTGCCGCGCGGTGCGCGTGTGGCGACGAGCAGCATCCGACGCCGCGCGCAATTGCTGGCGCGGCGGCCGGACTTGCAGATCGAAGAGATCCGCGGCAACGTGGAGACGCGGTTGCGCAAGTTGGCGGAGAATGATGCGCTCGACGCGTTGATTCTTGCCGTAGCGGGATTGAAGCGGCTGGGCCTTTGGAAAAAGGCGTACGATTTTCAATGGCAGTTGCTGGAAGTTGAGATGATGATTCCTGCCGTCGGCCAAGGTGCGATTGCCTGCGAAGTCCGGGAGGGCGACTTTGAAACGCAGGAGTTGCTGGCGCCGGTCACCGACGCGGACACTCTCGCATGCACGGAAGCGGAACGCGTGTTTCTGAAAGCGTTGGGCGGCGGTTGCCAAGTGCCGTATGCCGCGCACGCGACGGTGACCGGCGACCAGATGCGGATGATCGGAGCGAAGTTCAGCCCGGATGGCAAAGAGGTGAGTCGTGCCGAGGTGATCGGGTCGAGGACTGATTCGCATGAGTTGGGCGAGCGCGTGGCGAATCAGATTTTGGGATGAAGACGAAAGGTAAAGTGTATCTTGTCGGCGCGGGACCCGGTGATGCGGGCTTGCTCACGTTGCGCGGTCGCGAATGTATCGAGAAGGCCGACGTTGTCGTGTACGACAACTTGGTCAATTCTGCGTTGCTGAAATACGCGCGGCCGAACGCTGAGTTGATATTCGCCGGTAAGACTTCAAAGAAGCATACCTTGACGCAGGATGAAACGAACGCATTATTGCTAAAGAAAGCAGGCGAGGGGAAGATTGTCACGCGTTTGAAGGGCGGCGACCCGTTTGTGTTTGGGCGCGGCGGCGAGGAGGCGGAGGAGATCCGGCAAGCGGGCATTGAGTTTGAGATTGTTCCGGGCGTGACGTCGGCCATTGCGGCACCGGCTTATGCGGGAATCCCGGTCACGCATCGCGAGGTGGTCTCGGCGTTCATGGTGATTACCGGCCACGAAGATCCGACGAAGAACGACACGGCGCTCGATTGGAAGCAGATCGCTCAGTTCTCCGGGACGCGAGTGATTCTGATGGGTGTCGAGCGTATCGGTAAGATTGCGGCAGAGTTGGTTTCTCACGGTTGTTCGCCTGACACGCCGGTAGCGATGGTGCGCTGGGGAACGACCGGCAAGCAGCAGACGATTGAGGGAACATTGGCGACGATTGCCGGTATCGCAGAGAAAGCCGACTTCAAACCGCCGGCTGTGACGGTGATTGGTGAAGTCGCCCGGATTCGTGACCGGTTGAATTGGTTTGAGCGCCGGCCATTGTTCGGCAAGCGGATCGTCGTCACGCGCAGCCGCGAGCAGGCGAGTGAGTTGGTGCATCGGCTGAGTGAGTTGGGTGCCGATGTGCTCGAGATTCCGACGATCCGAATCAAGCCACCCAAGAGTGCCGGCCCGTTGCGCGATGCCATCAAGCACATCGGGACATATGAT
>JBGQCJ010000124.1:0-4114 GCA_041495285.1 Verrucomicrobiia bacterium | reverse complement strand
CCGCGTTGCGCGGGCAATCGCGGTTGATGGTCTCGGTGGTTGTGCTGTTTGTGGCCGGCTACTGGATTTCGAGCTACTGCCTGTTTCAATGGGGGTTTGCCTATCTGGTGAAGGTGCCGGGTTTGGGCGGTTTGTTGATGGACCGGATGTTGTACCTGTTCTTCGCGTTTCTGTTTCTGATGTTGATGTTCTCCAACATGATCATCGGCTACGCGTCGCTGTACAAAAGTCAGGAGACGCAATGGATGCTGACGCTGCCGGTACGGCAGGTGGACGTGTTCAGTTGGAAACTGGCGGAGACAACACTGCTGGCGAGTTGGGCGTTTCTATTTTTGTCCGCGCCGCTGATGCTGGCGTACGGTTCAGTGCGGCACGTCGGGGGATGGTTCTACCTCAAGGTCGTGTTGCTGTATCTTCCGTTTATTATGATCCCGGGCGCGCTCGGCGCGCTGGTCATCATGATGGTGACCCGCTACCTGCATCGCCGGGTGTTCAAGTGGGCGCTCTTCAGCATGAGCGCCCTCGCGATCAGCTGGGTGGTGATTGGCCTGAAACCGATGGACGTGGAAAAACTTCAGGACGCGCAGATGGTTGCGGTGCTGAATCAACTGTTGCACAACAGCCACCTGACCGTGCAGCCGATGCTTCCGAGTTACTGGGTGGCTTCGAGCATGATTGCGTGGGGCGACGGCTGGGCGTGGCGGGGAACGTTCTTTTTCCTCGTGCTGCTCAGCAACGCGTTGATGGCGACATTGGTATGCGTGACGGCCAGTGGCCGGCTTTTTTATGACGGTTGGTCGCGGAACCACAGCCAAGGCAGTCTGCTCGTCGGTTCACCGCTGCTCGATCGCGAAATCAGTCTGCCGCGATTACCACGACCGGGATTATTCGAAAGATTTCTTAACGCGTTGCCCGGCACCCATCCTGCCACACGCGCGCTGATGCTCAAAGACTCCCGCGTGTTCTGGCGCGACACCTCACAATGGAGCCAGTTCGTCATCTTCTTCGGGTTGCTCGGATTGTACGTGTTGAACCTGCGCAATGTCGCCTATGAAGCCAACTACGAATTCTGGACCAACTTTGTCTCGCTCCTCAACCTCGGCGCCTCCAGCATGACGTTGGCTACGCTGACCACGCGATTCGTGTTTCCGCAATTCAGTCTGGAAGGCAAACGACTCTGGATCGTCGGCATGGTGCCGTATGGCTTGAAGCGGCTCTTGCTGCAAAAATTCTGGTTCAGCAGCGCGTGCTCGGTGGCCATCACGTTATCGCTTTCCATCGTGTCGAGCTGGATGCTGCGGCTGCCGCCGTGGCATACGCTGCTGTTCGGCTCGACGGTGGTCTTGATGAGTTTCGCGCTGTGCGGAATCGCCGTTGGCATCGGCGCGCTGTTTCCGAATTTCGGCACCGGTTCAACGGCTAACCGGCGCGACGACAATCCCGCGAAGATCGTCTCGGGCTTTGGCGGAACGTTTTGCTTTCTGCTGAGCCTCGTGTACATCGGGCTGGTCATCGGCGTCGAGGCCCTGCCACTGTGTGGCCGGCTCATGCTCGGCGAACTCGGTGAGTTTGCCCAAAACTGGGCGCTGGTCGGCTCGTGGCTCTTTGTTTCCCTGCTCAGCCTGGCCGCCGCTTGCGTGCCGATGTCGCTGGCCCTCCGGCGGGTCGAGTCGCTGGAAATGTGACCCCACCGGGCTGCTCGCCTCGTAAACATTCTTTACATTTTCCCGATTCTTGCTATCGTCTCGCGCAACAAGGAGGTTCGTTATGAAGCAAGGGGACAGCCGCACCGCAACCATTCTACCCGAATCAGATACCAGGCCATCGCTTTCCATCGTCGGTTCGCAACCGGGCAAAGAGGAGACCGACTGGAAATTGCAAGAAGCACGCGAGCAATTGCTCGCGCTGCGCCGGCAACAGGAAGAGCTCGAGCGCCAGAAAAGCGACCTCGAAGAACTCCGTCGCAAACAGGACGAGTACGCCCGCGGCAAGGCCGAAATGATCGACAAACTCGCCCGCGGCCTCGCCACGCTGGAGCGCGAACAGATTCAAGCGCAACGGCTGGCCGAACTCTGCGAGAAAACCACCGCCGCGTTCCGGGATTACCTCGACCAACTCCAAAGCCTCAACGACGAGCAATGGAACAGCGGCAACGTGCGCGCCGAACTCAGCAGCGCGCTCGGCGTTATTGAGAATTCCCGGTTGGAGTACAATCGCGCCCGCACCAAACTCGATTGCCTCAACCCCGGCGCCGGCCAGCAGACGGAGACGCCCACGGCACCCGCCGGGCCGAAGACATTCGACTGGGACGAGACACTTCGCTATCTGCGCCTCGGCGCGGCCGCGTCGGCGCCGCTCATTCTGGCCGGTACGATCTGGCTGATCGTTCTGGTGGCAACCCATCACTGACGCGGGAGGCAATCATGGCAATGCGACGCAAGACAGCGCGTCCCGTCGACCGGGCCGTTGACGAACTGGATCGCCAGATCGCGGAGCTTCAGAAACAGGTCCGGCAACTCGAGCACGAACCCGCCAATCACGGCGGCGCAGAATCTCGCCCGAACCAGCCGGCCGTCACGGAGAAGGTTACCGGTTTCGTAAGAAGCATAATTGCTCCGGCCAAGAAGCCGGTCGGCCCGTCACCGCGCGCGCGTGCCGACCTGTTCGACGCCGGCAACGAGCCGCTGAAGGATTTGGAGGCGGAAGAAATCACGTTCACGCGCAAGCCGGCCCCCGATTTGTTCTCGCAGGCGACAGAAGCCGGCGACGAGACGGGAGGCGTCGCGGCAGCAACGGCGGCACCGGAAGCCACGGAAAAACTGACGCGTTATCTCAGCGCCGGCAGCATCAAGACGTACAAGCCACTCAAGCGCGCTCAACGCCAAACGCGGAACCGCTTTTTCATGTGGCTGGGGTTATCCTTCGTGGCGTTCTGGGTCATCTACATCGTCGTGCGCTAACAATCTGAACCGAACTCGGCGTGTTTCGCGTCGGATTCTCACCCCGCGGCGTGACAAGTTATATCCTCAGTTTGTGCGACGGCTTCGTCACAACCGTCAGCGCTACGCCGCCGGCAAGCAAGGAAGAACAAGAGCGGACGGGAAGATGTTCCTGTGGTGGTACAAGCGGTTGTATCTCGCAGTTCGCCTAAACGGCTGCGCAGTGGAATCTACGGCGTCGAGATGTGGATGCGGTAGAACTTGTTCGACGCCGTGGCGTTGAGGTCGGTGATAGTCACTTTGTTACCGTTCGTTACCGGACCGCTGAAGGAGGAGAGATTGATATAGGTGCCACTCAATAGATCGGTCGTGAATTGCGCCTCGTAGGTGCGTCCCGTGGCGAGCGGGCTGAAGGTAAGATTCATGGCATTTGACTGGTTCGTAGCCGCAGCGATTCGCAGGACGAACACGGAAGTCGGGTCGAAGGGGTTCAATCCAGCGACGTATTTGAACAGGTTATTCTGGCCGGTGCCATCGGCGTCACACGTTGCGCAGGAAGTGCTACTCGTAGTCGAGCTGCTGCCAAAATACTGCAGCCGCCACCAGTTGGCGATTCCGTCGCCGACAGAGTCCGCATTGTAGACTTGGGTAATACCAGCAGCGGATAGCGCGCTTCCGTAGATGCGCACGTCGTCGATGATACCGTTGAAGTAGTGGAAGATGTTGGCACCGGGCCGGAAGCCAATGGCCAATGGGTCGGCCGTAACCGGCATCTGACCGCTGGCGGTTTGTTGCGTGACGATTTGTCCATCGACATAGAGACTAATCAACGATCCGTCGTAGGTGCCGGCGATATGATGCCAGCTTCCACCAGACGGCGGACTCGTCACCAGCATTCCGTTGGTGACACTATAGATGGCAAATGCGAGTTGGCCGGACGGGTTGACGAACAGCGCGTACTGATTGTTAGACTTCCCCTTCTCGAGAATGCGTTGATTGTTAGGCCAGTCGTCCGCATTAACCCACGCCGAGACGGTTATGCCTTGCACAGGGTTAAGTGAAAAAGAGTTGGAAACCGCCACTTGGCTTGGTGCGCCGAAGTAAAGCGCGGACCCGATCATGCCGTCGGTCCAGTACCAGGATCCGGAGCCGGAGACGGTGCCGGTGTTGCCATT
>JBGQCJ010000123.1:0-4140 GCA_041495285.1 Verrucomicrobiia bacterium | reverse complement strand
GCGCCGCGCTCGTGTCCGAACAACTCGCTCTCCAGCAGGTTTTCCGGTATCGCCGCGCAGTTGATGGCCATGAACGGTTTCTCCGCCCGCCGGCTGTGATGGTAAATCGCCCGCGCGACGAGTTCCTTGCCGGTGCCGCTCTCGCCGGTGATCAGCACCGTGGCTTCCGACTGCGACACTTGGCCGATGAGCTTGAAGACTTGCTGCATCGCCTCACTCTTGCCGACGATTCCCTCGGTGTAATCTTCGCTCGCCAGCAACGGTTGATAACTGACTACCTCCCGCATATCACGGGCCGTCTTCAATGCGGACTCGATGAGTGCCTTGAGTTTGGGCACGTCCAGCGGCTTGAGCACATAATCGTACGCCCCGAGCTTCATCGCCTCAATGGCGGTCTGCGTCGTGCCGTAGGCGGTCATCATGATGATCAACAACTTCGGATCGAGTTCCCGCAGCTTTCGCAACGTGTCCAAACCGTTGGTCGCGCCCATGCGGATGTCCATCACCACGAGCGTGGGCCGCTCTCGCGCGACCATCTTGATCGCCTCGTCGCCGCTGGCCGCGTCAACGACTGGCAGTCCATCGCCTTCAAGGTTGCGATGGAACGCGCGGCGAATATCCGCGTCGTCGTCCACGATGAGGATCTTGTCCATTTGGGCCGGCATCATATTCGTCGCGCCCCGGCAGCGCAAGCTTGCCCGCCGTGGCGGGCGTCCCTGCTTGCGGTCATTTCGCTTCGGTGATACGAATAGCTGGATGCGTTGGTCAATTCCAGTCGGTCGTATCTTCGGAATCACGTTGCGCCTGCACGTGACGTTTCTGCTCTTGTTGGTGGTGATCGGCTACGCCGCGTTTGACGAGGCCGGTGCGCCCGGTGCGTTCTGGGCGCTCACCATGGTCTGTTCGATCTTTGTCTGCATCGCGCTGCACGAACTCGGTCACAGCGTGATCGCGCAACAGCTCGGTGTCCACGTGAAGAGCATCACATTGTTGCCCATCGGGGGCATTGCCGCGCTCAAGAGCATTCCCGAAAACCCCTGGCACGAAATCGCCATCACGCTGGCCGGGCCGATGGTGAATGCCGCCATTGTCGCGGTCTTATTGCCGGTCACTGGCCTCCCCTCGGGGTTGTTTCTCCGGGAGATGCCGCACGATGTTGCGGGATTACTTCAGGCAATGATGAAGGTGAACCTCGGATTGTTTCTGTTCAACCTCATCCCGGCGTTTCCGATGGATGGCGGGCGTCTGTTGCGGGCGATGCTCGCACTGGTCATCTCCTACCGGCGGGCCACGCAGATCGCCGCGACAGTCGGGCAGGGATTGGCCGTGCTGTCCATGCTGATCGGATTTCATCTCTGGCCGAATCCGAACGCCCTGTGGCTGATCGTCATTGGCGCCTTTATTTTCGTCGCCGCCGAAGGCGAGGAGAAGATGGTCCGCATCCGCAGCGTGTTGCGCGAGATTGATGTCGAGGACGTGATGAGCCGTGAATTCGCCACGCTCTCGCCGCTCGACACCGTTGCGCGTGGGTTGCAGCGGATTTATCAAACCGGCCAGGATGCGTTTCCGGTTGTGGAGGGCGAGCGAATTGTGGGACTGGCCACGCGTCAAGCGATGATCGAGGCGATGAACATCGGCGGCGATGTGCCGATTGCCGAAATCATGGACACGGACGTGCCCAGCATCTCGCCGAGCGACAGCGTCTCAAATGTTTACGAGATGATGTTGGGCGAAGAGCGCTCCAGCTTCCCGGTGCTGGAAAACGGTCGGGTGGTCGGACTGCTTGGCGCTGAGAACATCAGCCGGTATCTGCTCGTGCAATCCAGCATCAAGTCGTCGCGTCGCCGCCGGCGCGTGCCGCAAGCTGCTGCCGCGCGTACGCCAGCGCCTCCTCCCGTGATCGCAAGCGCTCCTCCAGTTGCAGTTCCTCGACCTCCCGGAGAATCTTACCCACCCGCGGACCGGGCTTGAGTCCCAGCGCCAGCAAGTCGTGCCCGGTCAGCAAGGGCGCGGGCTTCACCACCTCGGCCGGCAACTCGGCGGCTTTCGCTTTGAGGAAATCGTAGTTCTCCAAATTCCGGTGGCTGGCCTCGCAATCGATCCGGTGCAACTCCAACTCATCTGCAAACGTTTCCCGCGCCAGAATCCGTTTCAACTTCGCCGGCCGCATTTCCTTCACGTACTGAAATCGCATGTGTTCGCGGACGCACAACACGATCTTCTCTATTTCATCGTTCGGAAACCGGAGCCGCCGCAGAATTTTCTCCGCGATCTCCGCGCCGACCCGGTCGTGCTCGTTGAAGCGAATCCGGTCGGGCGCGCGCTCAAACGTCGGCGGCTTGCCCACGTCGTGCAGCAACACGGCGAACGCCAGCACAACGGGGTCGTGGTAGGGCGCGACCGCCGGGCGCGCCGCTTCGCTCATCAAATCCAACATCAACTTCGTGTGCGTGAACACATCGCCTTCCGGGTGAAACTCCGGTGGCTGTTCAACCCCTTTCATTGCAGCGACTTCGGGAAGAACCTCCGGCAACACCCCGCTCTGGTCCATCAACTCCAACCCGCGCCCCGCATTGGACCGCGTGAGAATCTTGATCAACTCCTCCCGGATTCGCTCGGCGCTGACGACCTGGATTTGCCCGGCCATCTCCTTGACTGCCGCGAACGTTGCCGGCTCGACCTGAAATCGCAAATTGCTGGCGAATCGAACGCACCTCAGCAACCGCAACTTGTCTTCCGCAAATCGTTGCCGCGCCTCGCCAATCGTTCGCACCAGTTGGCGCTCGATATCGGCCCGGCCACCGATGAAGTCAATGATCTCGCCGGCAATCGGATCGAAAAACAATCCATTGATCGTAAAATCTCTGCGCTGTGCATCGTGTTCCGGTGAGCCGTAGCGCACCGAGGTTGGACGCCGGCCATCCACGTAGGCCTCGTCGCTGCGGAAGGTGGCGACTTCAAACTGATGCCCGCCCTCGACGACGAGTACGACGCCAAACTGCGCGCCGACCGGGATTGTTTTCGGGAAGAGTTGTTGCACCTGTTCCGGCGTGGCGTCCGTCGCGATGTCGTAATCGTGCGGCTCGACCCCACGCACCATGTCGCGGACGCAGCCGCCCGCAAAATACGCCACATGGTCCGCCCGGCGCAGTCGCTGCACAATCGCGGTCGCAGTGTCCTTCATGCGACCAGACACTAGTCAACCATCGGGCTGGGCGCAAGCACGGGTCGTGTGTTATGCTGCCGTCCGCGTGAGCACGAGACCCGAACTAATCGCCCCGGCGGGCAACTTGGAATGCGCGCGCGCCGCGGTCGCCAATGGCGCGGACGCGGTCTATTTCGGTTTGCCGCGCTTCAACGCACGAATGCGCGCCGACAATTTCACGGAAGAGCAGTTGCCGGCGTTGGTGCGCTTCCTCCACGAGCATCACGTCCGTGCGTTTTGCACGTTTAACACGCTCATCTTTACCGGCGAACTTGGCGACGCGGAGCGACAACTTCTGCTTCTCGACGAAGCCGGTGTGGATGTGGTGATCGTCCAAGACCTCGGCCTCGCCGTCCTCGTGCGCGAACTGGGCGTGCACATGGACGTTCACGCCTCGACGCAGATGACCATCACATCGCCGGAAGGCGTGAAGTTCGCAGCGCGCCTCGGCATCAAGCGCGTCGTGCTGGCCCGGGAAGCTTCGCTGCCGGAGATGGCGAAGTTTGCCACCAGTTCTTGTGGGAGGTGCATTCCTGCCCCGACCGGTCGCGACAGGAATGTCGCTCCCACGAATGACAGTGAAAGCGCCGCACTCGAAGTGTTTGTGCACGGCGCGTTGTGCGTGGCGTATTCGGGGCAATGTCTGACGAGCGAGGCGCTCGGCCAACGCAGCGCCAACCGGGGCGAGTGCGCGCAAGCGTGCCGGTTGCCGTACGAATTGGTTGTGGACGGCGCGGTGAAGGATTTGGGCGACCGGCGTTATTTGCTTTCGCCGCAAGATTTGGCGGGGGTGAAGGAGATACCGGACCTGATTCGCCTCGGTGTGACCGGCTTCAAGATCGAGGGGCGGCTGAAATCGCCGGAGTACGTGGCGGCGACGTGCCAGGTGTACCGGAAGGCGATTGACGCCGTGACCGGCGAAGTTGACGAGGCTG
>JBGQCJ010000122.1:0-4324 GCA_041495285.1 Verrucomicrobiia bacterium | reverse complement strand
CGGCTAGAATCACACCGACCACCAGCGGCAAGTCCGTGCCGATGTCGCCAAACGCCCCGGCCAGTTCATTGCGATCGAATCGTATCCAATCCCGGCGCATGGGGCGGAAGTATATCAGACGACCAGCACACCGGCGCCGCGAATCTTGCTTTGCTTCAGCGCCAGCAGTGCCCGGTTGGCTTCCTCCAACGAAAACGTCTCGACCTCGGTGCGAACCGGGATCTCACCGGCCAGCCGCATCAATTGACGCGCATCGTCGCGCGTAGCATTCGCAACCGAACGAACAATCCGCTCGTGATAGAGCAGTTCGTACTTCAACTCCGGTATCGGCGTCATGTAGATACCGGCCAGCGCCAGCGTGCCGCCTTTGCGCATCGCCCGCAACGCCTCTGGCACGAGTACGCCTGCCGGCGCAAACATCACCGCCGCATGCAGCGCTTCGCTCGGCACCTCTTCGGCCCGGCCAACCCACGCCGCGCCCAGTTCCTTAGCGAGCCGTTGATGCTCCGCACCGCGCGTGGCGACGAACACTTCGCAGCCCCAGCGCACGGCTATCTGGATCGCGATGTGCGCCGAAGCGCCGAAACCATAAAGTCCCAACGTTTGCTGTGGCCGCACGCCGCTAAGCCGCAATGCCCGGTAGCCGATGATGCCCGCGCACAAGAGTGGCGCGGCGTGAGCGTCATCAAAGTTGTCCGGTATTCTCACAGCGAACGCGGCCGGCACAACGGCATATTCGGCATAACCGCCGTTGACGTGTAAGCCGGTGAATTCAGCACGTTCGCAAAGATTCTCCCGGTCGCTCCGGCAGAATTCGCACTGGCCGCAACTTCGATGAAGCCACGGCACGCCCCACTGCTGTCCGGTTCGCTCATCAACCCCAACGATCTGGTGACCGGGCACGATCGGCAGGTTGCCGGTGATCTCACCTTCCACAGTGTGCAGATCGGTATGGCAAACGCCGCACGCGCGCACGCGCAGCAGAATTTCGTCGGCGCCGGGCACCGGCGTTGCCAACTCGGTTAGCTCCAGCGGCGCTTTCTCCGCCGGTCGCGGTTCCCGCAGCAGCATCGCCTTCATGAACAGACTAATCACGCACGAGCAACACCGGCACGGTGGCCTTGCGCAGGACGTGCGAGGTGGTCGAGCCGACAATCATCTCGCGGATGCGGGTGTGGCCGTAGGCGCCCATGACGATGAGGTCGGCGCGCGCTTTCTCGCACTGGCTGAGAATCTCCGTCTCCGGGTTGCCATGGATGAGCTGTGCGTTCGGCTTGAGTTTGTGGTCGAGCGCTTGTCGTTGCGCATCGTTGAGGGCTTTCGAGGCGGCGACTTCGGTTTCGCGTTGGCAGACGGTGACGATCGTGACTTCTGCACCGAGCGCACCGGCGAGGTCAATGCCGGCACGGAGCGCCTTGTTGGATTCGACACTGTCGTCGCACGCGAGGAGCATGTGTTTGATCGGTTGAAATTTCTCCGGCGTGACAAGGCACGGTTTGATGGAGGCGCGCACCATGCGTTCGACGCTCGAACCGAGCATGCCGCCCGACCATTTGGCATGCTCGCCACGCTGGCCAAGGACGACAAGGTCGGCGCGTTTTTCGTAATCGAGCATGACCTGCACGAGCGTGCCGGTTTCATGCGCGGTTTCGCCGGCGACCCGGGTGTCCTCGCAGCGTTTGCGAGCGGCCGCGAGGATCGCTTCGGCCTTCTCGCGCTCGATTTGCTGAAGCTGGGGTAGCAGTGCCGAGTACGGTTGCGCCCCCAACGCACTAGACAGGTCGGAAAGCAGCGGACCTTCCATGAGGCGGATGTCGGTGATGTACAGGGCATGGACGTGGGCGCTCAGTTTCTTCGCAAACCACACGGCGTAGTCGGTAGCGACTTCGGCCAGCGGTGAGCCGTCGGTGCAGAGCAGGATGTTCTTGTACATGATCTCTTCCCTCCAAGCTTCTCTGCTGAGTGAAGATACGCTACGGCGGCGGCGAAACAAAGCCTCAACATTGACAAGGATGCGGTTTGTCGGTAATGCTTGGCAGTTGCGGGCGCTTAGCTCAGTTGGCTAGAGCACCTCGTTTACACCGAGGGGGTCAAAGGTTCGAGTCCTTTAGCGCCCACCAGCCTTCGCTCGAAGCCTCGGCGAGAGTGAAGGCTGCCCGTCAAAGCTTTGGCGACGGCGGGCGTGCTTGTTCTGTTCGTGGCGCTTCCAAGCCACGGCTGGCAAGCCAAGAAGGCCGGGGGTGTAGCTCAACTGGTTCAGAGCGCTGCCCTGTCACGGCAGAGGTTGCGGGTTCGAGCCCCGTCACTCCCGCCAGTTTCATTTTGTGACAATCCGTGACACCTTCTGCCAAGTCGTGACTTTCACCCTTATTGTCAATGGTTTGCACACCCTTGCTAACATCACTTGTTGTGTCAGGCAATGACACGACTTGCCCATTTGCGACTAAACCTTGTGAGGCCGGTTGTGAGGTTTCAGCCAAGTAGCTTGGCAAAAGTTCAATCGCCCCCCAAGTACCAAGCAGATTCTCATCAGTGTAAATTTTATCAGTAAGCCGCCGGTCGCTATGCCGCATCAACGACATCGCCACTCGACTAGGTGCCCCCTTTCGTTGCAGATTCGTTCCGAACGTGTACCGCAGGGAATGAAAGTCAGCGACCCGGCCTTGAGCGTCCACATACGCAACACCGGCCTTCTTCAGGTCGCGCCTAAACCGCTCAATTCTCGGAAACTTCTTAAAGACTGGCTCACCGCTTTGTGCGCCATCTGGTTTTAATCGTTCAGGGTTTTCGCTGCTGGTTTCTTCTCCTGCTTATCCTGCCGAGTGCGCCACGACTGAAATGAATCCGCTGTAACATCCGCCACAACGTTCCATTTGCATTCGTTTATGAGCGCCCTGATACGCCACTTCACGTTCGCGATATGCTTGTCCGCCAGCTTGACCGGCGTTGGGCAGCGAGGCGGCAACTGGGCATGCCGGGAAGACAAGGCGGAGCCAATTGCGTGTTGGGACAGTCAGCCAATTGTAGGTTAAGATTAGCCCGGAGGCAGACCATGAGTGACGCAGAGATCAAACCAGCTGGCAAGCCGGAGATCAAACCGGTTGCCAAGGCAGAGACCAAATCAGCAGACAAGGCAGAGACCAAATCAGCGGGTAAGGCGGAGACTAAACCAGTTGGCAAGACGGAGAACAGACAGGCAGGTAAGGGCTCAAAACGTCGTCCGTTCAACGCGAAGCAATTCAGTGCGAATTATGAGACGATCCGCTGGGGTAAGGGGCAATCCCAGAGACCTAGGCGTTAAGTTTTAGCTTACTAGAACGTTCCTTTGGCTTTCAGGAATGCGATGAGGATCAGCACAGCGAAAACAACGAGAATCGCGAGATAGACAACTTTCCTATTCTTTTTCTGCTCGTCCATGTCCAACCCTCCTCAACGAAGCGTATGCCCTTCGGAGCCGCCAGTTCCCGCCGCCGTTCCCTGTGGGCGTGAAATGGTGGCTACTTTTTCATCGGGCGTTCTTCACGGGGCTTGGCTTCGTTGACTTTTAGTGCCCGACCATCCAGTTCCTTGCCATTGCGATCAGCCATCGCTTTGGCGGCTTCTGCTTCCGAGCCCATCTCCACGAAGGCAAATCCTTTGGACTTGCCGGTGACCTTGTCCTTGATGAGTTGGCAACTGACCACGTTGCCCGATTGCTTGAACAGGTCGAGAATTTGGCTTTCCGTCGTGTTAGGTGACAGGTTGCCCACGTATAGCTTCGTTGCCATGGCAGTAAGTTCCTCCAATTTGAGAACGAGGCTGAGATTAGGGTATTCCACGTCAAAAGCAACGATTAAAGGACGCCGCCGATCTCCGCCCGCTTACCCGCCGCTCTGATACTGGGGATAACCACACAAATGAGCGGGCATACTTTTGGGCATACTCGAGCGGCTTTCTTGCGTTCCGTTGGAGTAGGGGAATGCGCAACCCATTGCAATTCAACGCAAGGTTGGTACGCCCGGTCGGACTTGAACCGACAACCCGCTGATTAAGAGGGGGCAAAAACTGGTCACGGCGGGTTGCAGGCGGTTGCATAAAGGTAACATCAAACGTCAGCTTATTGACCAGCACATCCATCCGGTAAAACGCTATCGCTCCTATGTCTTGATCTTGAGTAGGAGGTCTGCCGCCTCGTCTGCCTTCTTGAACGACTCGTAGCTCAGTCCAAAGAGTGCATACATGGTAAGAATAGTTATCTGGAGCACTCCGGCCTGTCCGAGCAACAATGCCTCGTCTTTCTTGGTCACCATGTATGCGGGGAAATTCCAATTTAAGCTTGCCCATG
>JBGQCJ010000121.1:0-4375 GCA_041495285.1 Verrucomicrobiia bacterium | reverse complement strand
CCATGGGTGTTTAGCCGCTCACCGGCTGCCAAAAGAAACCAAGCGGACCACCGACGTTGAAGAAAGTAGAGGCGGAGAAGAAAAACTTCGCAGGGACGTGTTTTGTCACTTGACGATCACGGGCTTAATGGGTGTTAGACTGTCTCCTAATCCTGCGCGTGACAATATAAATCACGATGCCGTTTGCGAGGGCGCACGCCAAAGCTGCAAGCCTTATGAGTTGCGTTTCGCGCTCATCTCTTGCTACGAGCGCCGCCGCTCTCGCTTCCGACTCCGCTGATGGGTGCTGAAATCTTTCAAAGACGGCGCTCGCTGTGTCGCGACGATCGACGAATGGCCGAACGGCGAAAAGGAGAAGAAAGAACGCCTCGATCAAGACGAGGCACACCAGCAGAAACTTCATCTTCATAAGTCTAACAGTGTTATTAGGCCAAATGCTGTGCACGACATCGTGCACGGGTGATTTTTGTAAGTTGTTTCATTGGGCGGGGTTAATCAAAGCAGAGTTGCAGATTTCTATCAAGGGCCGATTCCATCCACTTCCACGTGGGTGACCGGCTGCGCTTGGCCTTTTTTTCGTGACCTCAGTATGGCGCGACGATAAGCTGCGCCCATGAAGCTCATCCGCAGCGTCCGCGAGATGCAGGAGGCGTCCGGCGCGGTGAAGCGCGCGGGGCGACGCATCGCGCTGGTGCCGACGATGGGCGCGTTGCATGCCGGACACGTCGCGCTCATCCGCAAGGCGCGCGAGCAGGGCGCGGCGGTGGTCGTGAGCATTTACGTCAATCCCACGCAGTTCGGACCGCAGGAGGATTTCAAGCAATACCCGCGCGACCTCGAAGCCGATGGCCGGCTGTGCGAACGCGAGGAGGTGGACGCCGTGTTCGCGCCGTCCGACGAGGAGATGTATCCCGCCGGGCCGCACTCGGTGTGGGTCGAGGAGAATGCGTTGTCCAAACGGCTGGAGGGCGAGCGGCGGCCCGGACATTTCCGCGGCGTGTGCACCGTGGTGGCGAAACTGTTCAACATCGTCCAGCCGGATCTCGCCGTGTTCGGGCAAAAAGATTACCAGCAACTCAAGGTTGTCCAGCGCATGGTGCGCGACCTCTGTTATCCCATCAACATCGTGGCGGTGCCGACCGTGCGCGAAGACGACGGCTTGGTGCTGAGCAGCCGCAACCAGTATTTGGATCCGCAAGAACGCGCGCAGGCGACTGTCCTATGGAAGGCGCTCAAGATCGCGCGGGACTTATTTGGCGAGGGCGAACACAACGCGCATCGGCTGCAAGCCGCCATGCAGCGGGCGGTGACCTTGGCGCCGGCGGCCCGGCTCGACTACGCCGAGATCGCCGACGCCGAAACGCTCGAACCGGTCCACGAAGTTCAACGCGGCAACATCGCGCTTGTCGCCGCCCACATCGGTAAGACGCGCCTGATCGACAATTTGATTTTGTAGCGGCGGTCTGTGACCGCCGAGAGTGACGGCGCTCGTAGAGCGCCGCTACAGTGTGGAGCATGGCATCAACCCAACGCAACTTCGACTTCCTCGTGATCGGCAGCGGCATTGCCGGGCTGACGTTCGCGCTGAAGGTGGCGCGTACCGGCTCGGTCGCGATCATCACGAAGAAGCAGCGCGCAGAAAGCAACACCAACTACGCGCAGGGCGGCATTGCCGCCGTGATAGCGAAGGATGATTCGCTGGAGTTGCACGTGCGCGACACACTCGAAGCGGGCGCGGGATTGTGCAAGGAAGATGTGGTACGCACGATTGTCGGCGAAGGCCCGGCACTGGTGCGCGAACTCATTGAGCTGGGCGTGAAGTTTACGGAGAAGGAAAACGCCGGTCGCGACAAGAATGTCGCTCCCACAAAGGAATACGATCTCGGCCGGGAAGGCGGACACACCAAACGTCGTGTGTTGCATGCCGGTGATATTACCGGGCGCGAGATCGAGCGGGCGTTGCTGGCGGCGGTGGCGACGCAGAAGAACATCACCGTGCTCGAAGATTGGCTGGCGATTGATCTGATCACTTCACAAAAGCTCGGCATTGTCGGACCAAATCGTTGCCTCGGATGCTACGCACTCGATGAGAAGCGCAATGCCGTCGAGGTGTACGCGGCGCCGGTCACGCTGCTGGCCACGGGCGGCTCCGGCAAGGTGTACCTCTACACGACGAACCCAGACATTGCCAGCGGCGACGGCGTGGCGATGGCGTACCGGGCGGGCGCCAGCGTCGCCAATATGGAGTTTATCCAATTCCATCCGACATGCCTGTTTCATCCGAAAGCGAAATCGTTTTTGATCAGCGAAGCGGTGCGCGGCGAGGGCGCCGTGTTGCGCGGCAAGGATGGCAAGGCGTTCATGGCCCGGTATCACAAAATGGCCGACCTCGCGCCGCGCGACATCGTGGCGCGGGCGATTGACGCCGAGATGAAAAAGACCGGCGCCGAATGCGTGTTCCTCGACATCACCCACAAGGATGCCGAGTTTATCAAGAAACGATTCCCGAACATCTACGCGAAATGCCTGGAGTTCGGTTACGACATGACGAAGACGCCGCTGCCGGTCGTACCAGCGGCGCATTATCAATGCGGCGGTGTGGTGACGAGTGTGGATGGCGAGACGGACATCGTTGGATTGTTGGCCGCCGGCGAGGTGGCGTGCACCGGGCTGCACGGCGCGAACCGGCTGGCGAGCAATTCTTTGCTGGAAGCGCTCGTCGTCGCGCACCGGGCGGCGGAAAAGGCGAAGTCAGAAGTCAGAAGTCAGAAGCCAGAAGTCGGATTGCCGGTATGGGAGAGCGGCAAAGCCGGCGACCCGGATGAATTGGTGGTTGTCACGCACAATTGGGACGAGATCCGGCGCTTGATGTGGGACTACGTCGGCATTGTGCGCTCGGACAAACGGCTGTTGCGCGCGCGGGCGAGGATTCAAAATCTGCAGCGCGAGATCAATCAGTTTTACTGGGACTACCGGGTGACGCCCGACTTGATCGAACTGCGCAACCTCGCGCTGATCGCGGAGTTGATCGTCGAGAGCGCGCTGCAACGCAAGGAATCGCGCGGGCTGCATTACACGTTGGATTATCCGAATCTGTTGCCGGAGGCGCGCGACACGAAGTTGCGCAAGGCGTGAATGAGAATTTTGAGACGACCCATCGCCATATTTTTCCTGACCGCCAGTTGGGCGGTTGCCGGGGAGATCGAGCGTGATCCCCGGTATCCGGCGCTCTGGTGGCAGCCGGTAAGCCGGGAGCAAACCGCTTCGTGGGAAATCCTTCCGCAGGACGCAGGCCCGAACGAAGTGATCCTCTCGAAACGGAATGAACTGGGTTTGCTTTCCAACTTTGCGCCGACGCCGTTCACCTTTCGCGGGAAACGATACGCGAGTCTGGAAGGATTTTGGCAGATGATGAAGTACCCGGAAGGCGACAATGACCCGCGCGCGACGTTTCCCGGCTTGAAGTGGCCATACACGCGGGAGCAAGTGGCGCAATTGACCGGCTTCGACGCGAAAAAGGCCGGTACGCTAGCCGAGAAGAACATGAAGAAGATGGGAATCGACTGGGTGACGTTCGAAGGCACGAAGATGGAGTACAAACCCAAAGTGCCGGGAGAACACCACAAGTTGATCGTGGAAGCGACTCGGGAAAAAGTTCGACAAAATCCAGAAGTGAAGAAAGTTTTGCTGGCTACCGGCGACCTTGTGCTCAAGCCCGACCATCATCAAGAGCCCGACGCCCCGGCCGCGTGGCGATACCATGAGATTCTCACGACAATTCGAACGGAGCTTCAGAAGAAGAACTGATAGGCTTGAAAATGCGGGAGACGGCTGTTAGCTTGCAACAGTTCACGAGCCGGGCGCGTAGTTCAGTTGGCTAGAACGCGCGGATCACACCCGCGAGGTCACAGGTTCAAGTCCTGTCGCGCCCACCATTTTCATTGTGCCAGATAAAAGACTAACCATCTGTCTTCTGGTCGCTCTCGTTCTGCGACTTGCATTTGTCTTCATCGGCTTCCCGTTGCTTCAAGATCGCTGGCACTTGCGCGAGGATGCCGACGGCTATGGCCTCATCGCGCAAAGCATTCGCGAAGGCCGGTACGACGACGTGACGCGCGGGCCGGTGTATCCGGTGCTCGTTGCGGTCGCCGGCTCGCCGGTAACGGTGAAAGTCTTCCAGGCGTTTCTGGACACCGCCACGTGCGCGCTGATCTACCTCTTGGCAAATCGTAAACTGTGGGCCGCCTGGTTGTGGGCCTTGTATCCATTCGCCATCTGGCGCGTGGCGTTCATCAACAAGGAAATCACGCTCGCGTTCCTGCTTGTGAGTTACGCTATCGTACAGGTGCGAGCGCTGCGCGAGAGAAATCTGTGG
>JBGQCJ010000120.1:0-4813 GCA_041495285.1 Verrucomicrobiia bacterium | reverse complement strand
CCGAACTTGTCGAGGCGCCGCTTTTCCTTCGCCAGCCAGTGCGCCAGCCAGACGACCAGCGCGATCTTGACCAATTCGGATGGTTGAAAGCGCAGCGCACCGGCACTGAGCCAGCGTCGCGCGCCGCCCACCTTCACGCCGATGCCGGGAATCAACACCGCCGCTGCCATCAACAGCGAAATCACCAACAGCGGTCCGCCGATGCGGCGCAGTTTCACATACGGCAGACTGGCCGCCATCACACAACCGACGCCGCCGAGAACCATCCACGCCAACTGCCGTTTGAGCAGATAGTGCGCGTCGCCGTAACGATCCTTGGCGTACATCGCGCTGGTGCTAAACAGCATGATGACGCCGACCGTTAACAGCATCAGCGTCACCACCAGCAGCGTGATGGCCACCTTGTTCACAGATTCACACGCCTGCGTTATTGAATTGTGGCCTGGGAAGCCGAGACGACCGGCGCCGCCAACGCGGGTTGCACGCCGCCGCTGCTGACCACCGGCGCGGGGGGCGCGGCCGGGGCCGTCGCCGTTTGTTGCGGCAACGGAATCACCAGCCGCTGACCGTACTGAATCTTCCTCGCGTCGGTGATGTTGTTCGCCTTCATCAGATCGTCGGTCTTGATGCCGTACTTCTTGGCAATCGTGGCCGGTGATTCGTTGAAGTCCACGATGTGAATCGTCTGGCCATTTTCCATGTACTGGCCCGGCTCCCGCCACTCCGTCGCATGGGACGGGGTGGCGATGCCGGCATTCACGGTGGTCGAAGCCGTGGTGCTCGCCGCGCTGGCGCTACTGGCTGCCGGCAGGTGGAGCTTCTGGCCGATCTTCAGCGAATCGCTGCTCAGGTTGTTCGCTTGCTTGATCGCCGCGACGCTGACGCTCTGTTGGCGCGCAATCTTCCACAGCGAGTCCCCGGACTTCACGGTGTAAACCGTGCCGCTCGCATCCGAGACCGGCGCGGCGCTGTCGGCGGGTGCCGAGGTTGAACCGCCAGCGGTCGGAATGACCGAAGCGGTCGCCGTCGTAACCTGCTCGGCTTTGGCTGACTGCGGAATCTGCAGCTTCTGACCGATCTTCAGCGAGCTGGTTTTTGTGAGGTTGTTGGCGCGCGTTAAGTCGCCGACGCTGACGCCTTCGAGCTTGGCGATCTTCCACAGCGAATCACCCTTTTTGACGATGTGGGTGCGCGCGGTCGTTGTGGGCTGCGAAGCGGCGACCGTTGTTGGTGCCGCGATGCTCGTCGGCGCGGCCGGCGTGAGCACTTGCGGCGTCATCGGCGCGGTGGCCGGCGCCGCGGCGGCGGGTTGCTCGCCCGGCAGGCTTTCGTTGGCGGCCATGTCCGGGGTTGGCGCTTGCGAGCGTGAGCATCCTTCAAAGACGAAGATGCCTCCGATCACCAGCACGTGTAAGGCGACGACGATGAGTACGACTCTTGATACTTTCATTGGGTCCTTTCTCTACGATGGTTTTGTTTTGTTAATTGCTTGTTCACTGTCTCGTTCACACACAAAAAATCGATCACTGTAAGTCCAGCACCTGCCGCTTGAACTCCTGACCGCGATGTTCATAGTTTTCAAACATGTCGAAGCTGGCGCAGGCCGGTGACAACAACACCGTGTCGCCATGGCGCGCGCGGCCGGCCGCCACGTGCACCGCTTCCTCCATCGAAAAGGCGCGCACGCAGGGCACAACGTCCGCCCACGCCTGACACATCTTCGTCTGTGCCTCGCCGATGACGATCGCCAGTTTGACTTTCTCAGCCATCACCTCCTTGATTGTGGAAAAATCCAGTCCTTTGTCCCGACCACCGGCGATCAGAACCACTTGCCCCGGCAAAGAGCGGAGTGCTTTCTCGACCGCGTCCACGTTGGTCGCTTTTGAATCGTTGATGTACGTCACTCCGTTTGCCAGCGCCACGAATTCACACCGATGCGGCTGCGGGCAATACGAGCAGATCGCCTCGCGCATTTGCGCAACGGGCAACCCCATCGCCAACCCGACCGCGAGCGTGGCTAACACATTCTCGGCATTGTGAATCCCGCGCAAATTCGTTTCATCCATTCGCAGCACGATGCCGCGACATTCCGGCAGCTGACACCAGAGCGTTCGCTGGTCGCGAGCGTCCAACCACAAGTCCGCGTACCGGCCAAACGCGCTGAACGTCAGAACCCGCGACTTGATTCCGCCAGCAAGGTTCGAACCGTTCGTGCCGATGCGCTGCAGCTTTTCGAGGCTCTCCGCGCTGATCACCGCCACGTCGTCGGCCGTCTGGTTCATGAAAATGCGCGCTTTGGCCCGGGCGTACTCCTCCATCGACGCGTACCGGTCGAGATGGTCGGGCGTGATGTTGAGCATCACGGCGATGTTGGCGCGGAACTGCTCAATTTTCTCCAATTGAAATGAGCTGACCTCCAATACCAGCGCATCCAAGCCGGCACTTTCTTCCACAGCGTCCGAGAAAGCGTGGCCGATGTTACCGGCCGCCGCACCGCGCTTGCCGCAGAACTCCAGCATCGAAGCGATCAACTCGGTTGTGGTCGTCTTGCCGTTCGTGCCAGTAATCGCCACGGTCGGGCAAAGGCAGAACCGGTAAGCCAACTCTAGTTCACTCAGTACCGGTGTCTTGTTCACGAGCAAGTCGCGCACAATCGGACGCTCGAGCGCGATGCCGGGACTCAATACGGCGAGGTCGAACCGTGTCGAAACATCAAACTCATTGCCGAGTTCGACGCGCACGCCGAGCTTGCGCAGCCGGCCGGCGCGTTCTTCAAGATGATCGCCGTACGCTTCGTCGCGTACAACAACACGCGCGCCGTCACGCCGCAGCAACGAGGCCGCGGCCATTCCGCTCCGACCCAGTCCCAGCACAACCACGTCTTTGTTCTTGAGATCCATGCGCATGGTTCGCTTACCTCAGTTTCAGCGTTGCCAACCCGAGCAACGCAAAGATGACCGACAACACCCAGAAGCGCGTCGTGATTTTCGTCTCCGACCAACCGCGCAGTTCGAAATGATGATGGATGGGTGCCATCGCGAAAATTCGTTTGCCTCGCAGTTTGAAGCTGGCGACTTGGAGGATGACCGAGGCGGCCTCCAACACGAAGATGCCGCCCACGATCACCAACACCAGTTCCTGTTTGATCATGACGGCGATGGCGCCAATCAACCCGCCGATAGCCAGAGAGCCGGTGTCGCCCATGAATACTTGCGCGGGATGACAGTTGAACCACAGGAATCCAAGACTGGCGCCGACTAACGCCGCACAAACAACAGTCAGCTCGCTCGCTCCCGGCACATGCGGCACCTGCAGATACGAGGCAAACCTCACGTTCCCGGCCACAAACGTCATCACCGCGTAAGCCAGCGCGACCGTTAACGTGCAACCGATTGCCAACCCGTCCAAACCGTCGGTGAGATTCACCGCGTTGGACGAGCCGACGATCACCACCACGACCAAGAGCAACGTCCACCAACCCATGTCGGCGATAAGCGGTTGCTTCACAAACGGCACCATCAAGTGGCGCGTGACCGGACCGAGTTGAGGATCAAGCAGCAGGTAGCCGCCGACGAATAGTCCGAAGCCGACTTGATAAATCAGTTTGGTCTTCGCGCGAATACCGGTTGTCTTCTGAGCGCGCACCTTGGCGTAATCATCGAGGAAGCCCACGCCGCCCAGCCAAATCAATGTCGCCAAGCACAACAACACCAGCGGGTTCACCGGGATCGCCCACAGCAACACCGCGTCCACGACGGCCCATATAATAAGGATACCGCCCATCGTCGGGCAGCCCTTCTTCGCGCCGTGCGACTGCGCCAGTGCCCGGAGATCGTCCTCGCCGCGAATCGGCTGGCCGAGCTTGAACTCAGTCAGCTTGCGAATCACCCACGGTCCCGACACCACGCAGATCAGCAACGCCGTGATCGCGGCAAACACCGCGCGAAACGTCGTGTACTGAAACACGCGCAAAGGCGAGAACCACTCGGTCAACCCACTCAGATAGTAAAACATCTCCTCCTTGTCACTCACCGCAACCCCGCTTCAGTCGGGGCGAAACCGACAACCGCTTACCTTGTTTCGGACAACTCCTAAATCGTCTCTAACTGCAGTTGCATCGTCTATTATCGACCGGCCTGTTTGATCTTTGGCGGAGGCGAAGCCTGCGAACCGGTTCCTGATTTGGCAAACACCACCGTCCAGTCAGTCTTGCCGGTCATCTGCATCACCACAAACAGCGTGACGATGCACAAGACTGTAATCGTTAATCCCGTGTACCCTTCCCAAAAAAAGGCGTAGGAGAACAACACCAGATACACCAGCTGCGATAGCGCGATTTCCACGAACGCCACTCGTGCCCCGACTACCAAGCGCATGTATGATACCACCAGAAAGACCGACACCACCGAACAGACGCCGAACGCCGCGTGGATGGCAATGTGATCCACGAGATACGCCATCAGCAGGTGAAAGCTGAAAAACGCCGCACCAAGAAAGAAGTAGTTCATCGGGTGCACGTTGATCCCACGAATGGCTGTGAACACAAACAGCAGAAAGAAGAATAGAAACAGCGACACAGGCGCAAAGAACGTCACCTCGCTAACCCACGGCCCGGGATTCAGCTTGTGTGGCATTTCCATGCCGATCTTAACGCCCGTCAACAAGTTCGTGTAACGCCACTCCAACTCCCAGCCTTTCGCAGTTTGTTTCTTGGCCGTTGGCGAAATGCTGTTCTGTGGAAAATCAATCTTGTTGAAGTCCGTCGTCATCACCAACTGAAAATCCTTCACTTGGCTCACATCCGACCCAAAGT
>JBGQCJ010000119.1:0-5072 GCA_041495285.1 Verrucomicrobiia bacterium | reverse complement strand
CTTCGAGAATGATTTCCTGTTTAGCGCCGAACCCGCCGCCGATGCGCGGTTTGATGACGCGGATCTGGTTGACCGGTACCTGCAAACACTACGCGACGATGCGCCGCGCGTGCCACGGCACTTGCGTCGCCGTGCGCAACACGATGCGGTGATTGTCGTCGAGATACCCGATGCAAATGTGCGGTTCGAGCGGACAATGCTGCGCGTACTGTGTCTCGAATTCCTCCTCGACCACGAAATCCGCTTCCTTCAACCCGTTCGCGAGATTGCCGATCTCGACGTCGTAATGCGCCGCGATGTTGTGTTTGCGGTCGTGAATCCCGTCCGAGTCCGTCTCATCGTGAATGACCGGCGCGCCGTCCTTCACCGCCTCGCGCACATCGAACACCGCCGGCAACACTTCGTACTTCACGTTGATCAATTTGAGCGCCTGCTCCGCGATCTCCGCCGTCTCCGCCGCCACGCAAGCCACCCGGTCGCCGACGAACCGCACCTTCGTGTCGAACATGAACGCATCATACGGCGAAGGTTCCGGATACCCCTGCCCCGCCGTCGTGTGCGCCACGCGCGGCACATTCTTATGCGTCAACACAATCACCACCCCGGGAAGCTTCTCCGCCTCCGTCGTGTCAATGTCGAGAATCCGCGCATGCGCATGCGGACTCCCCAAAATCTTCGCATGCAACATCCCCTTCAAAAAAATGTCGTCCGTGAACTTCGCCGACCCGGTAACGAGTCCAATGCCGTCCACTCTCCACGGGCTCGTCCCGACGGATGTCTTCTCAAATGGAAGTGTGGCTGTCTCTTTCATAATCAAATCCCTCTCAGTCCGGCAGTTGGTAGGGCGCGACCGCCGGGCGCGCCGCGAATTGCAAACCGATGTGGCTCACATTATCCCCGTCATTCTTTTTGTTTTGCAATCACCGACACAGTGTTTTGAAGCGACTCGAATTTGTTGAGCGCCGTTTGGTTGAGAATGATCTTCTTGCTGCGAAGCAACAACCAAGAGGAAATGCCCCCGTCTTCCTTTGGACCTGAGAATTCGAAGTCCATAGATTCCGTTGCCATTAGCAGATCGTTCGAATCCGCATATTCCTTGTGAGTGATGCGTCCCTTTACTGTCTCATGCGTGTACCCAGCACTGCGTAACACTTCCAGAAATGAGCTCTGTTTGCCAATGACACCGACTGCTACTTCGAGTGACCCGAACATGTGTTCGAGGATTCTGCGATAGTCCTTGGCCCTATCTTCGACAAGGAAGCGAATAATCCGCAGGTTAGTGTCGTCTTGCCGGGGTTGCCCCTTCTGCATTTCTTGGCGGAGAGCGATGATTTCCGAGAGAATGTCTTTGACGTCCGCCTTTACTAAGGAAGTCACGCCTCGCAAATAGTTGCCAAAAATATGAGCCAACTGTTTTTTGAAATTAGTGCGCGCATCCGAAACGTGCTCGAAGGGCAGGATGCCATTGTTGGTTGGCGAATCAATAATCTCCTGAATCAGAGCAAATGTCTTTTCGGGATGATCCATTCCCGGAAATGTGCCCGTGCGCGCCCCGGTATTCGCATCATAGACGCGCTTGAATGTCCACGTCTCCTTCTCGATCAATGTGACCAGAGGAATCTTTGCTTCCTTGATCGTTTGGAATTCTTTGTGTGTAACGCTAAGTCCACCTCCAGCAGGATCTCCGTAGCGCTTGCCGACGATCAGAACCGCGAGCTGGCAGTCCTTTGCGGCCGCGTAGCACGAATCTGGGGCAGACAGATTCGGCAGATAGCCAATGTCCCCGTATTCGCTCATTACTGCCACGTATTCGAGATCAGTGATTACATCACGAATAGCGTCGCGGAGGTGCTGCAGGTCGCGGATAGTAGAGCTAACGAAAATCGAGGGGATCATGTCGTTGCGTACCCGAACGTGCTTTCACTTCGCTTCGACCGTCCAATTACGCCGCAGTCGTTCACGTCGTTTCTGCCGACGCGGCTGGCCCGGCGGTCCAGCCCTACCACGTGTCGGTCTGATCCTACCGGTCTGGCATCCATGCGTAACTCCAATCTTCCGCTCGCGTGATCAACCCGCGTCGTACCGGGTTCTGTAAAATGTAATCGGCTTTGTCTCGAAGGCTCTCATCGCTTCGTAGCCGGTGGTCGAAGAAGTTCGGCTGCCAATGGATGCCAAGGTTCTTCGCGAGAAACTCTTTCCACTGTGAAATCGTGGTCGTCATGTCCTTGTCGGACGGGAATGCGACTAGAGCGTGGAGGTGGTCCGGCATCAGCAGGAGCAACTCTATCCACCAATCGCGGCGAGCTTGCCGGAATGCTACGGACTCGAAGATGCCGGCAGCCACTTCGGGTTTGCACAGCTGATTCTCGCCTTTCGGTAAGCAGCAAACCGTGATGAAGAAGGTTGCGGTGTCCGGTCGGACATGCGACGGCGAATCATGCGGGAGCGGTTTGCGTTTGGGTCGCGTAATGGTTGTTCGCGGCGCGCCCGGCGGTCGCGCCCTACCAACGACAGGTGAAACAACATCGTTCACGCTGGTTTTGCTCCGCGCATTTCGGCGGCGGCGGCGAGGACGGCGGCAATCGGTTTGACGTAGCCGGTGCAGCGGCAGATCACGCCCGAGAGCGCTTCCTTGACGTCGGCCTCGGTCGGGTTCGGGTTTTCGTCGAGCATTTCCTTGGCGGACAGAATCAGGCCGGGCGTGCAGAAGCCGCATTGCGCGCCGCCCTCGTCGAGGAACGCCTTTTGAAGCGGATGCAGCGTGCCGTCCTTGTTGGCGACGCCTTCGATGGTCACGATCTTCTTGCCCTGGCAATGCGCGACCAGCACGACGCAGGAGTTGACGGTGCGGCCGTTGAGCAACACGGCGCAGATGCCGCAATCGCCGTTGGAGCAGCCGATCTTGACGCCCGAGTACCCCTCGCGCCGCAACACGTCGAGCAACGTGTCGGTCGGCTGACAGGGAAATTCCTTCGGGACTTCGTTGATGGTGACTTGAAGATTCATAATCGTCTCCCTCTTGAAGGTGAACTCAACGGCATTCCGTACCGGGCTCGGCGTTCGCGAACGCTGAAGCCGATCTGCTTGCGCCGCGTTACCGGCTCACTCATGAGTTGCCGGATAGCGTCGAACACGATCCTGAATTGCGCGTCGTATTTCTTCTCCAACTCTTCGAGCTTGGTGGCGAGGTCGGCATGTGAAGCCAGCAATTGTCGCAGACGGACAAACGCTCGCATAATCTCGACATTTACTTGGATGGCACGCTTGCTCCGCAACACACTCGACAACATCGCGACGCCCTGCTCGGTGAAGGCATAGGGCGAATACTTGATGTGTTCGCCGCGTCCCAGATTCTTTAAGGTCACAATTTGTGACCTTAAACGTGCAACCTCTTGCCGCGTAAGCTGAAACATAAAGTCGGAAGGAAACCGCTCAGCGTTCCGCTTGACCGCCTGAATCAGCGCTTTCGGCGCGACCCCGTACAATTCCGCAAGGTGCGGACTGAGCATTACCTTTTGTCCGCGCAACAGAAAGATCCGCTGTTCGATCCGGTCGAGCGGAATGATGGACGTACCGCTCACAAATCCCTTCCTTTCGCGTTCCGGTACGCCTCTTCAATCGTGCGGCGCACGAGCACGCCGCTGATTTGTTTCCGGTACTGCGCACTACCGCGAATATCGCTCGTTGGCTCGATCAGACCGGCCACCTTGCCGGCCACCGATTCCACCAGCGCCGCGTCGAGTGGCTTACCGTCAAGTTCTTGTTCGATTGTCGTGAGTCGTACCGGTGCGGGCAATCCGCCGCCCACTGCGATGCGCGCTTCGCTGCATTTCTTACCGGTCATCTTCAGCACGGCGACCACGTTCAAGATCGCAACGGCATCGCCGTCGGTCAACGCCAACCGTTGCAGCGACGCGCCCACATCGCCGCTCGGGAGCTTGAACGCAAACTCGGTGGCTACTTCCTGATTGCTGAGCACGGCGCGGTTGTCCTTCGAGAAGAATTGCGCGAGCGGGACGACGCGCTTCGCCTTGCCTTGCACCGTGACCTGCGTGCCCAGTGCCAGCAACGCGGTCAGTAAATCGAAATACGTCGCGTAGCCGAACAGCGCGTCCTGCAACGTCGTGGTGTTGCGCTGAATGATCGTCGAGTAAGCCCGTGCCGATTTGGAAACGACACCGTTAAGGACATCGTTGAGACCTTTGACGATCTGCTGGAACGTCGCCGCCCCGCCGATGCTCGCTTTCTTGCCCTCGACTTTCACGTAATCGAGGCCGGTCGCCGAGATGTCTACGAGACAGGTGGCTGCGCGGAGCTTGCCGGCGATGAGGTGAAACGCGCCGGTGACCGGGACGGCGATTTGCTCGCCGTTCTTACCGAGCTTCTTAAGCGCGTCTTTGAGCGTAGCGGCGTGATGATATTCTTGGACGTTGGCAAACATGGATGACCTCGCGCGTTGCCGGCAGATTACCCGACAGCCCAATTCTTGACCAGAATTTTCTTGGGTGCGAAACCGCTGCGTCGCCGGTCTTAGACGTCGGTCATGATGCGGTCGTAGAACGCCACGTAATCATCGGGCGTCGCGCCGGCGCGGAAGCTCATCGCGGTGCGCGGATGCATGTTCATCTGGCCGGTGATGTTGAACGGAATCGACGGCCCCCAATCGAACTGCTTCTTCATCGGCAGGATCGTGTTCTGGATGACATCCAACACGGGGCGCAGTTTGAACTTCGGATTGCGCAGGAATCCCAATAGCAATTCCATGTGACAGTTGCCGGCGCCGCGACCGAGACCCATCAGCGTGGCATCGACGCGGTTACACCCGAGGATGATCGCCTCGATGGTGTTGGCGAACGCCAGTTGCATATTATTGTGCGCGTGAATGCCAACGTCCTTGCCCTTGCCTTCGATGGCCTTCGCGTACTTGCGCACGAGATGATCGATCTGTTCGCGGTAGAGGTTGCCGAAACTGTCCACCACCATGACGGCGCAAATCGGCGTCTGCGCGGCGAGTTGCAGCACGGTGTCGATTTCCGCGTCCTGGCAGACGGACACGGCCATGAGATTCAGCG
>JBGQCJ010000118.1:0-5506 GCA_041495285.1 Verrucomicrobiia bacterium | reverse complement strand
GTTAGCCCTTGCATCAGCCGCGCCGTTTTGCACATTTCTTGCGGCTTTTTGCACACTGTGGTACGCAGCGGTCGAAATCCTGCCCGCCCGGAGTTCCTTGCGCACACCTGCGGCGATCACATCCGGAGACAGACGGCAGGGATCGAGGGAAAAGAAAAGGCTTGCAGGTAGCTATGACATAGTGTATCAGAGACAAAAAGAAACAGGTGGTTAACCCAAACAGGAGAAAACGATGAATCAGTGGAAAAGCCAAATCAAACTGCTCAAGGAGATCGATTCGAGCGTTCGAGAATTCGATGAATCAATTCGTCCAGAAGTGTTCAGGGTCTTGCTGGCGACGGCAATGCAGACAGGCTCGGCGCAGCCGGCGCTACCGATAATTCGAGCTAAGCAAGACGCGACAGGAATGGGTGTGCGACAGCTCGCGCCTCAAGAATTAATCCGTCGCTGTGGAGTGTCGAATTTAACCGACAAGGCCCTGGTTTTGGCCTTTTGGCTTGAGGAGCATGAAGGTCGCGAAACCTTTACGAGTACCGATCTGAAGGACGCATTCGGAAAGGCACGTGAACCAGCGCCGACGAATACGAGCGACGTCGTGGGGCGGCTCGAAGCAGCGGGAAAGGTCATGAAGTCAGGCGCGAGCGGGAAGACTCAGTCTTACAAGCTGACGACGACTGGTGTCAGCGAGGTAGAAAAGTGGTCAAGTGCTGCTGATTCGAAATGATGAGCGTAAGACAATGAAACCATCTGGCACGACTGCGGAACTACACTCACGAATAAACTGGGGCTCATTGGCTGACCTTCGCAGGATCGAACGGCTTGCGGCTCGATGTGCCGAGGTGCTCAAAGGTGTGCGCGCCTTGGGGGTTGACTCATACATCTCAGCAAGAGAAATACACGAGATCATTTACGTTCAAGCGGGCAAGAAGTTTGCATCGAACCCGTCAAACATAAGTACTGCACTTCAAAGCTTCGATGGCCGGTTGGAGAAGAAGCACGTGGACGGCTCAATGAAGTTTCGCTTCCCCTCGGACGCATCGAGCGGGCAGGCTTCAAGCGGAAACATCAGTGTGGATTCACTTCTGCTCGGAATCTGCGAGCGGTTTCATCGAGCCGTTTCGCACTTGGCTCACCGGCGGAAAGGAAAACATAACATTGATTTCTCGGATGAATACGATGTTCAAGATGTGTTCGGCACGATTTTGAAATCCGTGTACGACGACGTGAGGGATGAAGAGTGGACGCCTTCGTATGCCGGTGCGTCAGCGCGTATCGACTTTGTAGTCGCCGATATTCACACGGCAGCCGAGTTGAAGCGCGCACGGCCGAGACAGGCAATTGAGGACGAGCTGATCTTGGACATCGCACGTTATGGGAAGCACCCCAATGTGCAAAGGCTGGTCTGTTTTGTTTACGACCCCGACGGGTTACTGCGGCGTGACGCCGGTCAGATTGAAACTGATTTGTCCGGTCGCCGCACGCACAATGGCCACGAACTCGACGTTGTCGTGTTAATCAGACCCCACTAGATGAAAATGAAAGGGTGCGCCGCCGCCGGAACGAATGAGGAGTGCGTGCTTACGTATTCTCACCCGCTGCGGGTGCACCATGAAGAATGGATTTAACGTACTGTACACCGCGACGCGACAATTTATAACGCACCGATTCGCCCGTCTTTCTCACCCTATCTCCAACTACGTATCGGGTCGCAGCACCAGCAAGAGTCGCTGACGCATTCGCAGTAGAAATCGGCGCACCAAGCTGCGCCGTGATCTTGCTAATTTCTCCTGACGTCAATCCAAACCGGTTCTCCATATGCTCGTGAACGATGTACATGGGGAGCAACGTTCGGTTGACTTGACTGGGTTTATCTAGGATCTGCTTTTCAATGACTTCGGCTTCTTCGCAGTTCTTTAATAAATTAACGACGTCCGCCAAATTGACACTCGACTCGTCAGCATCCGTCGCTACCCGCTCGGCCGGCGCAGGTACACTTCTCGCCTTGGCAGTTGTCGTTGCAGACCCTGAGTGAGTCTTGGCCTTGCCTTTGGCGTAGAACGCAAGAAGCTCATGAACCTCTTGCGGTGTTCCGTCTATGGTGACAGTTGTTCCGTCGGGAAGTGTAAAGGACGCCTTTGCCATGCCGGGGATTATGGTCAAAATGGACAGTGCCGGCAAAACAAAAAGCGCGCGCGGTTGCCGGTAAGCTGAGTTACCGGCATCGCGGCGCAAACACGGCAGAGATCCTTCGACAAGCTCAGGATGACAGACGGGGCGCGGCACGCCCGGCAATCCATCCCTACCGGCAGCGAGTTGGTTGACGTTCCGGTTCTTCTGACGTACTCGTAGCGCAATGGCGACAAGCAAACCAATTGATCCGGGAGTTCACATTGGTCACGTGCATTTGAAGGTCGCGGACCTTGAACGTGTGCTCGATTTCTACGTGGGCGTGCTCGGGTTCGAATTGACCCAACGCTACGGGACACAGGCGGCGTGTCAGTTGCCGCGAAAACTTCATCGCGGCGTCTCGTGCAGCTAGGGCTGCACTCGGCTCGTGTCGGCGGGCGGGTCGCCACGAAAATGACATCGCGGCATCTCGTGCGGCTAGTGCCGCAGCTCGGTTTCACATTTGCGGCTGAAACGTCACAGCCGCGTCTCGTCGAACTCGGCTCATCGGGTTGAACACGTGGGAGAGTGCGGGCGGTGCGCCGCCGCCGGCCGGGACGACCGGGCTGTACATTGCGACTGAAACAACACAGTCGCGTCTCGTCTGACTCGGTTGCAACGAAAACTGCATCGTTGCGTCTCGTCCGACTCGGCTTCGCCATCGTGTATCCGACGCGCGCGGCGCTGGCGGATGCGTTGCGGCGGTTGGTGAACGCCGGCATTGCGCTGGAAGGCGCGAGTGACCACGGGGTCAGCGAGTGTTGGTGACGCTCACGCCCGTTCGCGTCATCCTGCGGACCTCGAAACTGCGCGAGGCCGTCTCATGGCTACCCTCGCCACTCGGCTTTATCTGCGGGATCCGGACGGGAACGGCGTGGAGTTGTATTGGGATCGTCCTCGCGAGCAGTGGCCGCGCACGCCGGAGGGCGGTCTCGCGATGTTCACGCGCGCGCTCGATCTGGATGGCTTGTTGAACGAACCGTGAACGAATCTGTTTCCATCCAATGCCCGCATTGCGGGGAGACTTTTGACATCGTGCTGGACGTGAGCGAATCCGCCTTCGGCTCGGCTACGGCGGACAGGGGCAGCGCAGAGTTCATCGTGGATTGCGAGGTCTGTTGCCGGCCGATGACGGTGACTATGCGCGTCCGCGCCGGTGAGATCGAAGAGTTGCAGATCGTGGCGTGTTGAATCCTCGCGGACGGCCCGGCGGTCCGTTTGCCACGGCGACGACATCGTGGCGTCTCGCGCGGCTAGTGCCGCACTCGGCTCTACCAACGGCCAGCCGGGCCGATACCTAGCACTGCTAGGTATCACTCTTCCGTTGTGCGCTAAGGCGTCCGGCAATTATGAAGAGCGCTGTCGTAAACGAAACGGTCGGTACCGGACCCGAATCCAACTGCCGCTATTTTGCTTGGGGAGAGGTTGCGGCGAGTTCGGCTTCTTCGTAGACTGCGTTGAGCGTGTACCTCAGGATGTTGTGGCAATGAACGGTGTCGATGGTGGTCTTGCTTTGCCAGCCTTGACACGCCATTTCGCCTGCGACGGTGGTGCGATGTTGCGTAACGGCTTTGGCGAGTTCGTCGGTCAGATCGAAGTCGCCACCGACACATCCCTGGTTGGGACAATCGACGCGGAACACGGACCGGGCGTGGGTGAGGTTAGGTGTGTATTTGATCTGACTGTTCTTGGTCACGCCGCCGGAGTCGTAGTATCCGAGATCCACGATGAGAGACTTCAACTGCGGAAATCTTTCCGCGAGGGTGGAATAGCAACCTAATTGTTTTGCGGCGAGAAATATACTTGGCGAATTCATTAGGTTTATCAGGGAATGGGGCTTAAATTCGGGGTGGTCTCAGCGAGCTGCTTCTCTCCGACCAGAACCTTCAGCGATGCGGCCAGTAAGGCAGCAATGAACATCAACCGCCGCCACTGTGTGAGGAGATCGTTATGGTAATCAAGAGCATAACCAGTTTCATCGGCAAAAGAGAGTTGGCCGCTTGGGGAATCCTCGCTTCCTGTTTCGTGGCGTTAATCGCATTCCAGATGAATGTGTGGGGCTTCGTTGTCGTGTCGATGCTGTTTATTGGCTACATTTCCTGGACTGCCACCGCATTTCTTGTAAATCGGCAGGATTTCAGCAGGAGAAAGGTCATGGCGTGGGCGTTGCCGGTGTGCCTGGCGATGTTGCAGGCCCTGGTCTGCCTTGGGTTGGCGGCGTTGATCTTGTGGGTCGCTCATCGTCTATTCAGGTTCTAAATTTTGGGAAGACTTCTGTGTCATTCGACAGCATACCGAGGGAGGAATTCGACAAGTTTCTGCCGCCCCATCTTGTTTTGGAACGGTTAATGGTGGAACAGGTTGAATGGTTCGCCAACCCGATGGGAAACATCATCGGCACCATCGCCGGTAAGACGGACAAGGGCTGGAATTACGCCGTGTTGAAAGGGGATCGGAGAGGCGACTTTCGAGTTTGTAACTTGGGAGGTGACTCCTTCAGCCTCGAAGCCGCACGCTCTCGGTTTCTGCTGGATATGGAAGCGGCTGAGAAAGCGGAGGGGGAAATTGCGCGTTTGGAGAGAAGGGGTGCGGCGCCAAACCGACGATAATGAAGCGAAAAGCAGAACGCGTGAAGCCGTTGACCGAAAGAGAAGTTCAAGCGTTTCTCAATGACGACCGGGAGCTTTCGGAGCAAGGGAGCGTCAAGTGGCAGAAAGCCGGTATATGGCGTTGGGTTAACTCCGACGGTTTGGCCTTCGCCACCTCGGACGGCAGAACAGTCGAGATAAGCCGAACCGCCAATAGCGAAATCGTAACGGTACCGCTCAGAAAGTGATGTAAACATCGCGGCAGTTCCGCCGCGGAACTTCGGCGGCGGGACGAGGGCGATGAGTCGAGGAACTCCCGTCGATAGGTTGAACCAAATCCTACCGGGTTGCATCTAAGTACGTGAAGGGTCGCAGTTACCGGTTGTCACTAATCGCCACAGGCGTAATGCGTCTACTGAAAGAACACTCATGGTTATTGATCGATACAACGAAAGCGGAGGCTCCCACCAACTCTACATGCAGGAGATTGGGAGAACGCCGCTGTTGACACGCGAAGAGGAGATCAAACTCGCTGCGCAGGTCAAACGGGGCGACAAGCGCGCGCGCGAACGAATGATCAAGGCGAATCTGCGCCTCGTGGTCAAGATCGCCCACGATTACTCCAATCTCGGTTTGCCGCTGCTTGATCTCATCAACGAAGGTAACATCGGCCTGATGAAAGCCGTCGAGCGATTTGATCCCAAGAAGGGCGCCAAACTTTCCACGTACGCTGCTTTGTGGATCAAACAATC
>JBGQCJ010000117.1:0-5507 GCA_041495285.1 Verrucomicrobiia bacterium | reverse complement strand
CTCGACGCGATCCTTCAACACCGGATCGTCTGCAGGCCGGTAAGCAAACTCAACGAGATCCGCCGGCTCGCACGCCAGTTGCTTCGTTTGTTCCTCGTACCGGAGCCGCCACAATCGCTTGTTCGTCTTCGTCACGCTCACGGTGAGATTGCCGGCGAGCGCCCCGGCATCGTGGTTCTGCACGATAATCAATTGCTGCTCGCCGGGCGCGGTGGACTTCAGAATCTTTTCAAACACGCCGAGCGACACGCGATGCAGAAACGTTACCGGGTTGTCCGGATCTGGCGACGTCCAGTCGCCCACGACTTGGTAACTCGACTCGGCCTTCAGCGTAACCACGTCCGGCACGCTGAACGTCCCGTCGTTCACTTTCAGCCAGAACCGGTACGTGCCCTCCTGCGGCAATCGCACCGTCACTTTTTCCGGGTGCTTCTCGTCCCGCGTCAATTTCGCCCGCACCGTGTCGTTGGTGTCCTCGCCGAATTCGTAATCCAGAATCTCCCCTCCTTCGCGCGGGAGACTTTCCGAACCGTCCAGAACAATCGGCACGTTCACGTCCGCCGGCCCGCGCACTTGAATGACGGCTTGCGGCGTGTCGAGCTTGGCCGGTTGCAGTCTCCATTTGCGCCCATTGAGATCGAGTTCGACGACGTAGGCGCCATGCCGCTTGATTTCCAGCAGGATGTCCTCGCCGGGCTCGGCCAATGCGTTCTCCGGGCCGCCGCCGAAATGTTTCGTCCAATCGCCGTTGATGGTGAACTTGAACTTGTACGAGCCGGCCTTGAAGAACGTTTTGATCTGGTAAACTCGGTTGCTCGTGTACGTCATCCGGTAGTTCGAATCAGAGGGATTCCAGTCGTTGAACGTCCCGGTGATGTTGACGGAATGGTACGGAGGGTTGTCGTCGGCCAAAGAGCCGCAAGTCCAGAGACAGACTACCAAACCAAGGAACGCGCCAAACCGCTTCATCTGGAATTAACTACCAGTCTCAGACACCCGGTTCAAGCCTCGACACGCAAAATGACGGCCTGGCGGGCGGGAACATTCACTTCGTTCGCCTGAAAGCGACGCTCGGAGATCAACTCCGTCGCTTCAATGCGGGCCGGCAATTGAATCTTGCGCGCGACTTTGCTGCGGTTCAGAGCGACGATGCAACGATTGCCGTCGGCTTGGCGCTCGAACGCGTAGAGTTGGTGCTCGGAGTCCACAACGAACGGCCGGAACGTACCTGCTCGCAAAGCAGGATTGGCTTTGCGGATCGCAATGAGCTTCCGGTAGTACGCGAACAACTCGCGGTTTGCCGCAAACGACGGCGGCGTCTCGTCCGACTCGGCTTGTTCCTTGGGCTTGTCCCACGGATAACAACGCCGGCAATCGGGGTCTTTGCCGCCCTCCATTCCGATTTCGTCGCCATAGTAAATGCACGGCGCGCCCTCGAACGTGAATTGCATCGCGGCCATCAGCTTGAGCGATTGAACTGCGGCGATGTAGTAGCTGCTGTCACCAGCGGCAGGGCCTGCGCCTGAGACAGGCGCTACTACACCACGATTCAACGCCGCAGTCATTGGACGCGGCGTGTCGTGGCTGCCGAGCAAGTTGAGCATCACGGCGGTGGCTTGCTCAGGGTAATCGAGCATGATCTCGCGCAGTGTGTGGTCAAACGTCTTGGTGTCGAGTGTCTCGTCAGCGAAGTATCCGAGCAACGCCTTTTGAAACCGGTAGTTCATCACCGCGTCGAACTGGTCGCCCATCAGCCACGGCGAGGCGTCCTCCCAAATCTCGCCGACAATGTAGGCTTCCGGGTTCACTTCCTTCACCGCGCGACGGAACTTCGGCCAGAATGTTTGGATAACTTCGTTTGGCACATCGAGCCGCCAGCCGTCGGTGTGCGCCTCCCGGAGCCAAAACTGCGCGACATCGAGAAAGTATTTTCCCACCTCGAGGTCCGCGAAGTTGAGTTTCGGCAGCGTGTGGAAGCCCCACCAACAGTCGTACCATTCGAGCGCATCTTTATGCTTCGTGAACCGCTCGGGGATCGGCCATTTCTTGATGTGAAACCAGTCCCAATACCGGGAGCGTTTCCCGTGTTCTTTCACGTCGAGGAAGTACGGATGCAAATTCGAACAATGATTGAAGACGGCGTCGAGAATGACGCGGATGCCGCGTTTGTGGCACGAGTCCACGAGCTTTCGCAGCAACGCCATCCCGCCGAAATGCGGATCGACGGCGAAGTAGTCGATCGTGTCGTACTTGTGATTGCTCGCGCTCCGGAAAATCGGCGTGAGGTAGAGTGCCGAGATACCGAGATCGCTGAGGTAATCCAGTTTGTCGAGAATACCCTGCAAATCGCCGCCCATGAAATTTCGGAACGCCGGCGTCGCACCCCACGCCTCGACGTCGGGCGGATCGTTGCCGGGGTCGCCGTTGCAAAACCGGTCGGGAAAAATCTGGTAAAACACCGCGTCGCGCACCCAAGCCGGTGTCTCGAACGCGTCGTGTTGCCGGGGATCGTACGCGAACCACGCTTCCGGTCTGCTGGAGTTGAACTGCATGCCGAGCGGTGTGAGCCAACGCGACTCCCCGCAGGCGTGAAGATAAAAGACGTACTCGATCGGCACCGTCGTCGGCACGGTGACGCTGAAAAACTCGTTGCCGTTGACGTGGCCAAGCCGCTCCAGTGGTTGTTCGTGTTCGCTCTGGCCGGTACGCCAGACAAAGCGCGCTTCCTGAATCATGTCGCAGGTGCTTTGGAGCTTGAAGATGGCGCGACCGTCACCGAGCCGGTTGACGAAACGCCGGAACTGCGGCTCATGCCGCATGCAGGAGGTGCTAATCTGTGCCGGGGCTTTTTCCACGGTTGAAACCGCAGGTCGCTACGGCATCGTGACTTTGAGCCGGTAAAATGCCTTTGGCGTATTCGGTGGGCTGGGATCGCTTAACGTCAAATTCGCATCGGCATTGAGCACGGCGCTGGTGACGATCCCGCTCCAGTTGGCGGCACCCAAGTCCAACGCTCGCTCCAAAATATACTGACGACCGGCGCGGCCATTGACTGAGACTTGATTCACCGGCACGGAGCCGTTGTCCGAGCCGACTTGTTTGACGGCAAAGAAATCGCCGGGATCGTTGGGATTGGTGTTGGCGATCAATTCCTGATAGTAGGTCAGCCCTTTGGCGTCCACCGCATTCAAGTCCACACCTTTCGGCATCGCGGTTCGCTGCAACCCCAGTGCGCTGAGGTCGAAGACGTCCACATTCTGCACCGTGAACGTCGCGGATTGTCCCCAGTGCGTGGCTGCCGCAACGGTCGGCGCATTGAACACGCGCGCGTACACCTCGCTGCCTTCCAACGGCGGTGGATAAAATGACGTGGAAAACTGTCCGCTGACTTCCACGCTCGGATTGATCCCCTGCCCAATCACCGTCGTGAACGCAATCGTATCATCGCCGCCCGGCGTCCCATCGAGATTCGGAAGGTCAGCCACGCCGTTGGCGCCGACGCGAATGATCTGCACCAGACAATTGTTCGTGTCGCCCGAAACCGGATTCTTGCCGGCGAGCGGAGCCCCATCGAAATTCAGAATCGGCGAGCTTGCCGTCACGTCCACGGGCGAAGGGATTTGTGCCGACGCGTCGTGACTTGCCGCGAGCAAGCCGAGTGCGACCGCAATGGCCGCCGTTGCCTTGCTCTTGCCGCGCTTCCGGTACAACCAGCCTCCCATAATGATCAAGCCAAACAGAAACAACTGCGACGGCTCCGGCACCGCCGCCGGGCCGCCACCGCTGAACTCCTGGTTCGCCGTGCGCGGTGAACCGGACAATGGCACGAAATCGAATTCTGCCAGCCCGAACGCATCACCCGACGGCAAGGTAAAGAGCGCCGAGTTGCCGAAGAAGGTGGCGTTGGCCGTCGTGTTGGAATTCCAGAACCGGACATAGGCGTTGCTGTTGCCGCCGAAACTGTCGGCATAGAGAATCCCCGATTGCACGAGGAAGCCGGTATTGGTCGTCGGCAGACCGGCTCCGACGTGTGTCGTGAACAACACGGTGTCGTCAACGCTCGGCGCTCCCGTGCCTGTTGTGGGTGGATCGATCACGCCGTTCGGGCCGACGAGAATCAATTGGACCAAGTCGCCCAAGCTCGCGATGCCTTCCAGCGGCGTGGTGCCGTTGTTGTCCACCAACGCGAAGCTGTTGTAGAGCGTCAGGTCCACCGTGGCGAACGCCGGCACGATGGCCACGCCGAGCACGATTAGAATTGTGAGCCAGCTTCTCATGGTCCTTGCAGCGGCACCGTGTACGGCACCGCGTTGGTCCAGCTCATGTTCGCGGCGCGGTTGCGGCGACGAATCAGGAACGATTCGCCGGGTTGCAGTTGTTTCGTCGCAGCGCTGGCATCCTCGTTCCGCCAGACGTTGCCGTTGGAATCCAACCAGATCTGATCATCAAACTGTTGGTTGGCAGGGTTGAAGAAGTACAAGACGTCCGACGTGATCTTGCTGTTGCCGCCGACAAACCCGCTCGCCTGCAATCCGCTGGCCGCAAGCGTGACCGACCGCGGGAACGTCGAGCTGGCGACTGAGTACCCATTGCTCTGCACAACTTGAATCTGTGAATTGGTTGGCACAAACCCGACGGTGCGCAGCGTCGGGCTGCCGGAGCGAATGGTGATGATCATGCCTTTGTTGGGATCGAGCAGCACGTCGTTGGACGGCGTTGCGGTGTTGGATTGTTTCCAGCCGTTGGCCCCGGTATCAAGCCAGTAGCGGTTGGTGTTGGTAAACAACTGGCTGGTCTGATCCCAAATGTCCACCACCGTGGCGGCGGACTCGGTCGCACCCTGGGGAAGTTGATTGGTGCCGAGCACGCTGAGCAGCGTGTTGGTGCCGGGCAGTGTGGACATCGAGATGTAATTGCGGCCGGTGACGAGGTTGAGCTTGTGCACGCCGACGATTTCCGGCGTGGCCACGTCGTTGGTGTGGCCGGCAACGGTGACGCGGTAAAAGCGTTGCGTAATCGTACCGGCGCTGACGTCTTCGAGCAGCGCGGTCGTCGCGCCGGCCGAGGACACGTTTTGCGAAATGCGCGTCCAGCCTGCGCCGTTGGTGAATGGGCCTTGCATCCGGTACACGTCATACAACCGCGCAACTGTCGTGCCGTCCTGTTGGCTGAGCCAGTTGACCGTTACCGTGCCGGAGGCGCTGACGCTGATGTTGGAAATCGCCAGCTTCGAACCTGCGCTGTTGGGATTGAGGCCGGCCAGGTAACTCTGTTTGATGGTGAGTCCGTTGGCGAGCACGGTGGCGGAGTTGCTCGTCGAAGCCATGCCATGCTGCGCCTTCCAGAAATCGGTCACGCCTTGCTTTTCGGTGTCCGGATACACGGCGATCGTGTTGGTCTGAGCGGCCGTCGTGAACGGGCCGTTGACGCGGATCGCGCCGGTGTTGCTGTTGACCGAACTCGTGAAGCCGTTGAGCGACGTGCCGGCGGCGAACTCGTTGGTGAGG
>JBGQCJ010000116.1:0-5520 GCA_041495285.1 Verrucomicrobiia bacterium | reverse complement strand
TTGCTCGCGACCGCCGCCGACACATTTGTGCCGCCGTTCCCGCAGAAGCTGGAGGACTTGGGGGTCCACCGTGGTTTTCTGATGGACCTCGCTTTGAAAGCCGTCTCGCTGGACATCGATTGTACGACATCCGGCATCGCCGCGAGATTGCATTTGGGCATCGTGGCGACGGAGACACTGTTGCAGGATCTTTACCGTGAGAAGCTGGTCGAGATGCGGGGCGTCGTCGGGCTGCAAAACCACCGTTACGCGATCCTGGGAAATGGCTGGGACCGACTCAACCGCGTCATGAACGTCTGCAGTTACGTCGGTCCGGCGCCCGTCTCCTTGAAGTCCTACACCGACGCCATCATCAATCAAGTTCGCTCCCGTTCGCCCCTCACACAGCACGCGCTGGATAACGCCCTGAAGGGGCTGGTGCTCTCCGAGGGCGCAAAGCAAACGCTCGGTTTGGTCGCCAGCACGGGGCGCAGTCTTTTTCTGAGCGGCCCGGCCGGCAACGGCAAGACCGTCATGGCCCGGGCGTTGGTCAACGCGATCCCGGGCGACGTGTGGATTCCGTACGCCATCGAAGTGGACGGACAGGTGATTCGCGTCTTCGACCTGCACAATCATCAAACGGCTCCGGTCACCGCTGACGACTATGATCGACGTTGGATCAAGATTCGACCGCCCCTCGTGGTCGTCGGCGGCGAACTCACCATCGAGAGCATGGAGTTGGCCTGCACGGACACGCAACGTTTCTACGAAGCTCCTTTCCAGCTCAAATCGAACGGCGGCGTGCTGGTGGTGGACGACTTGGGCCGGCAACGTTGCTCGGCCACCGATTTGTTGAACCGCTGGATTATCCCGCTGGAAAACCGGGTGGACTATCTGACCCTCAACACCGGCAAGAAGATTCAAGTGCCGTTCGAGCAAGTCGTCGTCTTCGCCACCAACCTCACGGTCTCGGACCTGGCCGACGACGCTTTCCTGCGGCGCATGGGCTACCGGCTTTGCGTCATGCCGCCCGGCCCGGACACCTATGCGGAAATTTTCATTCGCTATGCGCGCTCGCGCGGATTGGCTCTTGACCGCAGCATCTTCCCGCATCTGGAACGGCGCTACGGGATGGAACGGCGAACGCCGAAGGCGTGCGACCCCCGCGACCTCGTGGACCGGGCCATTGAAGCCTGCAAGTTCAAGAGAGAGCCGGTCCGTCTGACCAAAGAGGTCTTGGACATGGCTTGGGACAACTATTTCGGCGCGACCGTCAACGGGTAGCCGGCATGGCGACAGCAGGGTTGACAGCACGTCCCCAAGTTGGTATTATTTCAGCAGATTTATGAACCAGATTCGTCAACACAGCACCGCAAACCAGGCTTGGTTTTACTTTAGCCATGCTGTCCTGCGGGCGCTGGGTTGACCCAGGCGTAACCAAGTCAAACCGTCCCGCAGACGCGGGGCGGTTTTTTTGTTGCCGTGAACCGTCCCGCGCGGGCGAAGGAGTGAGCCGATGATCATTGTGTTAAAACCGGGAACAAGCGAGCAGGACATCCAGCAGGTGACGGATGCCGTCAAAAAATTCAATTACGAGCCTCGCCTGATTCGCGGCGTGGAGCGTACCGTCGTCGCCTGCATCGGCGACGAGCGAATGCACCACACGCTGGAATCGCTCATCGTGTTGCCCCAAGTCGAGAGCGTCACGCCGATTCAGAAGAAGTACAAACTCGTCAGCCGCGAGTACCGGCAGCAAGACACCATTCTGGACGTGGCCGGCGTGAAAATCGGCGGCCAAAGCTTTCAAGTTGTGGCCGGGCCATGCTCGGTCGAGAACAGAACGCAAACTTTGGAAACCGCGAAGGCGGTGAAGTCGTACGGCGCGACGTTGTTTCGCGGCGGCGCGTTCAAACCGCGCACCTCACCGTACGACTTCCAGGGCTTGGGCCGCGAAGGGCTGGAGTTGCTGAAGGAGGCCCGCGCGGCTACGGGATTGCCGATTGTCACCGAGGTGCTGTCACCGCAGGATGTCGAGATGGTCGCGGCGGTTGCCGACGTGCTGCAGATCGGCGCGCGCAACGCGCAGAACGTTCCGCTGCTGGCCGCCGCCGCCGCGTCCGGCAAGACAATTCTTCTCAAGCGCGGCGTGTCCGGTTTGGTCGAAGAATGGCTGTTGGCCGCCGAGTACATCTGCGTGCATGGCAACAGCAAGGTCATTCTGTGCGAACGCGGCATCCGCACGTTCGAGCACGCGTGTCGCAACACGCTCGACGTCAGCGCGGTCGCCGTCGCAAAAAAAGAAACGCACCTGCCGGTGTTCGTTGACCCAAGTCACGCCGCCGGTCGCTTCGACATGGTGATTCCACTCGCGCGAGCGGCGGTGGCTGTGGGAGCGGACGGGCTGCTGGTTGAAGTTCATCCCGACCCGGCCACGGCGCTCAGCGATGGCGGTCAACAGCTTAAGCCGAAGCAATTCGGCCAGTTGATGGCCGAGATTCGTCCGCTCGTGGAAGTGATGGGCCGGCAGTTGGGCGGCGGCTAAACGCGCGCCACGCGCCACAGTAACCACAGACCGAGAACTTCAAATACGAGATTCGGCACCCACAGGAGTGCTTCCGGATACAAGTAGGGCCGGTTCTTCAACGTATTCGCCAATACCATGGCGAGATAAAAGATCAGCGTCAGTCCCAAGCTGATCGCGATCCCGACGGAGGTCTCGCGCCGGCTCGTCTTAATCCCCAGCGGGATGCCAATCAGCGTGAACGCCAGACAGGCGACCGCGGTGGCCACGCGTTGGTGCGCCTCCATCAGCGCGGCGGCGGGGTAAATGCCCTGCGCGCGCAACGCGCGAATCTCCGCACGCAACTCGGAGAACACCATGTCGCGCAGTTCCTTGGTCGCCGCCACCCGCCGCAGCGCCTGAGTGAGATCCAATTCCAGCGGATAACGCTTCGCGGTCGTACCGGGCCGTATCTTGCGGATGTTGGTCGGGTCTTTGGGGTCGCGCAGATCGCCGCGCACGTTGTACAAGTCCAGCAACAGTTTCTGCGCTTCGGGTTGCACGGTGAGGACGCCCTTCTCGGCGCGCAAGCTGGACACCACGTTGTCGTCGTCGGACAGCGTGTAGACCGTCACGTCTTCAAGAATGTTTTCTTTCTTGCGGCCCACGTAGATCACAAATCCGGGAAAGCTTTTGACGTATGTGCCTTCTTCCAACAACGCCATCGGCTGGCGCGCGCCCAACCGGATGAATCGGGCGCGAAATTCCGTGCGGCACTGCGGTGCGAGGTAGGTATTGACGTACAGGCACACGCCGGTCATCAACGTGGCCAGCAGAATCACCGGCGCCGCCACTTGTCCCAACCCGATGCCGGTCGCCCGCATCGCGGTGATTTCGTTGTCCGCGCTCATCCGGCCGAACACCAACAACGTCGCCGCCAGCATCGCCATCGGCAGCGTAAAACTCAGCACGTACGGCGTCACCAACAGCACGAACCAGCCGACGACCTGCAGCCCCACCTGCTGGTTGACGAGCAGATCGCTGAGTTGCTTCAGCATCCGCGCCATCAACAGCACAAACGTGAACACGCCGATGGTGATCAACAGCGTGACCACCGCCTGCCGGGTGATGTATCGCGGTAAAATCTTCATCCGCCGCGGCAACAACTAACAATTCCCGCCGCGAAACGCCACGCCAAATCCTGTGGACGGAAGATTTGCGCTCGACCCCCGGTCACGATACCTTCCGGCACAACGCTCATGATAAAAATTGATCTCCACATGCACGCCGGCGAAGACCCCGAAGACGGACTGCGCTATCCGGCCAGTGCCCTTGTGGACAAAGCCGTCGCACTCGGCTACGGCGCAATCGCCATCACCCTGCACGGCAAAGTGCTCGCGGACGAACGCCTCTTTGAATATGCCCGCGCCAAGGGATTGTTGCTCATCCCGGCCGTCGAATGGAGGATTTGCGGACGCGATGTCGTCCTCTGCAACGTCAATCAACGCGAGGCCGAACGTCTCCAGAATTTTGAAGACCTGCGCGCGTTCAAACGCGAACGCGGCGACGATCTGCTCGTCATCGCGCCGCACCCTTGCTACCCCAGAGGCCACAGCCTCCGGCACGAACTGGAGCGCAACATTGACCTCTTCGACGCCGTCGAGTACTCACAAATGCATCTCTCGTGGCTCAATCCCGCCGAACGCGCCCGGCGCATCGCCGAGAAACACGGCAAGCCCGTCGTCGCCAACTCCGACGCGCACAACCTCTGGATGTTCGGCCGCCATTACACGCTCGTGGATGCCGAGCCGACGATCCCGTCCATCTTCCGCGCCATCCGCGAACGCCGTGTCGAATGGCACAGCCCGCACGTTACCATTTGGGAATGCCTGCGGATGTTCGTCTTCGACCCGCTCCTACACCGCAAACCCGGCAAGACTGTCCGCAGCTTTGAACCTCAATCCGCGAAATGAACCGCCAACCGCTTCGGTCCGTGCGCGCCCATCACCAGAATCTTTTCGATGTCCGCCGTCCGACTCGGCCCGGTAATCAACGACAACGAACTCGGCCACCGGCCACCATAACGTTGCCGCAACAACGCAAACGCCGCCGCCAAGTCCGGCACGAGCTGTTCGCGCCGCGCCACCACCAGATGTACCGGCGGCAACACCGACAACGCCCGGCCACCTGCCGAACGCGTCGAAACGAAAATGGATCCGGTTTGTGCAACCAGACAATCGCAGCCGGACACCCCCAACTCCGCTTCCCGCACATTCGCGTTGCCCGCAACGAGATCGGTGCCGTCCGTCGCGATCAGTGTGAACTTTGAGAGAAACTCCTTCAGCGCTTCCGGCGTCGCGATGATTTCCCCTTTGACGACCTCGAACTCGCTGCGAAACCGCGTCTCCAAATCGGTCACCGGCGGAAAAACCGGCGACGCTGTCGCCGCGACCGGCCGGTGCGCCTCGACGCGCAACGCGGCCCGCACGCGTTCGAGGATGTTTTCACGCGCGATGTTCATTATTCCTCCACCAGTCTCGGAACGCTTGCGCCGGCGGCGCCGGCCACTCGCGCGTGTCCGTCCACGGCTTCAAGAATGGACGGGCGAACCGCAGGAGTTTGGCCGCCAGCCGGTAACGCGTTTCCGACTGCATCACCCACAGCCAAACCCGGAAGGCGAGACGTTGCGCGGGATTGTCGAATCGCCGCGCGACCGCATTGCGCCGGTTGTGGAGCAGGTGATGATGCAAATCAATGCGTACCGGGCAAACGTCCGTGCACGCGCCGCATAGCGAGCTGGCGTACGGCAGGTGCGACCACTCGCGCGCGTCCCGCAAGTGTGGCGTGATGACGGAGCCGATCGGGCCCTGATAAGTCGTGCCATACGCGTGGCCCCCAATGTTCTTGTAGATCGGACACGTATTCAGGCACGCACCGCAGCGGATGCAGTGGAGCGCATCGCGCTGCTCGGCGTCCGCCAGCAGACGCGTGCGCCCATTGTCGAGGAGGATGACGTGAAATTCCTGCGGACCGTCGGCCTC
>JBGQCJ010000115.1:0-5544 GCA_041495285.1 Verrucomicrobiia bacterium | reverse complement strand
TCATCCCCAACCGCAAGATCGTCGGCGAAATCATGCACAACTACGGCAAGATCCGTCAGCTCGACCTCAGCGTCGGCGTCGCGTACAGTGCCGACCTGAACAAGGCGCTCGCCACCGTTCACCAGATTCTCAATACCAACCCCCGCGTGCTGAAAGAGCCCGCCGCTGTTGTCGGCATCAGCACACTGGGTGACTCATCCATCACGATAACCGTGAAACCGTGGGTTGCCGTACCGGACTACGGCCCGGCGCAATTGGAAATCTACCAGGGAATCGTCGAACGCTTCCGCGCCGCCCAGATCGAAATCCCCTTCCCGCAGCGTGAGGTCCGTCTGCTTAATCAGCCGTCAGCGTGACTCGCAGAGCCGGTCACTCCTTCACAATCAGACCGGCGAGTAACCCGGCCATGGTCGTCTCGGCCACGGTGCCGAGAAACCAGGTGATGGCGATCTTGTAGGGAATCGGCATCACGGCGTAGGTGCCGTAGCCCATTGAGATACCGGTGCCCAAACCAAACAGCAGACCGAACTTCAACGCCGTCGCCACGCTCTTCTTACCCACGAAGAACGCGTACAGACACACGAACACCGCCGACGCGATGAGTACGACCACGCGCATCAACCCCATCTTCATCTCCTTCTCGGGGCGCCAAAGTTGCGCCGTGTCTGCGTACGTCTTACCCAAGATGACGACGTGGATCACGACATCCATTACCGTCCATGCCACAAACACCGCCAACACCGCGCGAACGATTCGCTTGGTCATCTCCGAGCCTCCTGAGGTTGCGAATACTCTACTCATCGACTCCGCGGATCGTCAACACCGACCACCACCCGCCGGCGCGAACGGAGCAGATGATGGGTTTGTTCTGGCGCTTCCCATTTCTCTGTGCGAGCATCTCGGTCGCTCGGTGTACGAGCGGAAGAAAGGAGCATCCTGATGAGATTTGGTTTCTTGCTCGGATTGATCGTGGGCGTGCTGCTCGTTCCCGCGTTGGCGTATTTCTATTTTGCCGGCGGTTACGCACCGGTCGCGACCTCGGCCCCGCCGATGCCATTCGAGAAGATGCTGGCCGGCAAAGCCCTGCACGCTCGCATCGAGAAAGAGATGCCGAAGTCGGTGCCCATCGAACCGACCGAAGCGAATCTGCTGGCCGGGGCCGCGCTCTACAAAGAGCATTGCGCCGTTTGCCACGGTTTGCCGGGCGAGTCAAAGACTGCCATCGCCGCCGGGCTGTTCCCGCGTCCTCCCCAATTGTTCCACGGCCACGGCGTGACCGACGACGAACCGGGAGAGACGTACTGGAAAGTGGCCAACGGAATTCGTCTCACCGGCATGCCCGGATTCCACAGCACGCTGAAAGACGAACAACTCTGGCAGGTCAGTCTGCTGCTGGCGAATGCGGACAAACTTCCTGAGTCCGTTACGAACGCTTTGTCTGATAAAGATTCGCCCGCCGGCACAACGTCCCCCGCCCCGCATTGAACTGACGCTCAGTCGTCGTCGTCGTCGCGGACGAAGACGAAGCCGGCGCGCTGACCCGGAAGTTGAACTGGCGCGTTGGCAGTCCCGGCCAGAACGAATTGGCGCATCGCTGTCACTCGTTGTACCCGTGCGCCTTCGCCGGCCAGACGGCCACAAACAGAAGCGTACCGACGGCGGCGCAACCAAGCAACACTTTGAAGCCAGCATCCCAGCCATAGTGCGTGACCAAGTATCCCAAACCCCAGCCCGAAAGCACGGTGCTGGCATAACCAAAAATACTCGTCAACCCAACCGCGGTGGCCGCGGCGCGTTTGGTGGCGAGGTTGGCGGCGACGATGGCCAGCAGACATTGCGGGCCGTAAACGAAAAAGCCGGTCGCGCACAGCAGGCCGGTGGTCAACCACTCAGACCGCGCGGGAACTTTCCAAAAAAGAAAGACCGACACGCCAGCCAATCCCATGTAAACGAGGCAGGCGCGCCCGGCGCGGCCGCCGAGAAACCGGTCGGTGATCCAGCCGCCGAGCAACGCGCCGATCAGCCCGAAGACTTCGAACCCGGCCACCATCCAGCCGGCGTTGACAAGCTCGATATGTTTGACTTTGTAGAGAATGGTCGGTCCCCAGTCGAACACGGCGTAGCGGAGGGTGTACACGAAGAAGTTCGCGCACGACACGAGCCAGATGTATTTGTTGCGAAACACTTTTTTCATCAGGAACGCCTTGAAGTGTTCCGCCGGCTCCGCTCCCGAAGATTCCCCGCGCGTGCCTTCCACTTCCGGCAACCCCACCGACGGCGGCGTGTCGGGAAGGTTGAACCAGAGAATCACGGCGCAGCCCAGCGCGATGATCGCCGGAGCGAAAAAACAGAGGCGCCAGTTGATGACGACGAGATAACCGCACAACACGGCCACCAGGATACTCCCGATGTTATGGGACGTATTCCAGATGGAGAACTTGGTGGCGAGTTGTTTCGGCGGAAACCAATTGGCCATCAATCGCGCGCACGGCGGGAATCCCATGCCTTGCACCCAACCGTTCAACATCCAAATCACACCGAGCACCACGAGACCCGAACTGAAACCGAACACCACATTCAGCAGCGCGGAAACAATCAGCGCGCTCACCATGAACGTGCGAGCATTCGCGCGGTCGGCGAGAAAGCCGTTCGCGAACTTCGACACACCGTAAAGAACTCCGTTGAGCGACAGAAACGTGCCGAACGCCTGATCGTTGAGGCCGATGTCCCGTTCCATAATCGGCTTGGCGAAGCCGAGGTTTTTGCGAACGAGATAGAACGTTGCGTAGCCGATGATCGAGAAGACCAGGACGCGCCTTTGCCAAAAGCGATACTTCTGCGCGATTTCCGTCGGATCGTTCAGCGTGACCGGCGCCGGGGGAGAAGGTTGGAATAGGCTCAACAAACCGCCGAATGGCTTGCGCCCTTCCGGTCGCGCCACCGCCACCGCACCTGTGTTAGAACGATCATCCACGCCTGGCGCACCTCAAAGGATACCGAGGTGCGCATGATAGCTTGGGTTTGGGCGCGCTGTCGAGGAGCCAGCTGCTTCGCCGACTCGCGGCAGCTCTGCCGAGAATTTAAGCGTGCTTCATGATCGGCTGGATCTGTTCGTCAGGCAACAGGATCACCCAATAGTTATTCGGAGCATACCATTCCAGCTTCAACAGAGAATTCTCTGTCTCGCCGTTTTCTCCGGGAAGCCTGAACTCAAGACGAGACGGCGAAGGTTTCTCACCAAGTCCGATAGATTTGCTCAAGAAGGCGCAAAGAGCCTCCATGCGTGTCTGCTTCTCGCGCACGGTGCCCTGTTGAACCTGCTGGCTGAAGGCCGCCGTTGAAATGACGAAAGCGCAGCGGGTCTGCTTCGGCAAACACGCTCGTACGGTTCGCGATGTCCGGTAGTCGCTGGCTGGCTCGATAAACGCACCCTTGCTGACAGCATCTTGGATGGAATGAACGTGTATAACTGCCATAGACTTATTCTGCTCACTCACACATCCACCGTGGCCGGATGCCCTATCTCAATTGCTGTTCTCGCCGGCATTACCGGCCATCCATTCGTGGAGCGTCTTCTGGTCGGCCTGGCCCGGCCCCCATCATCGCGACAAACAAGTCGGTCCTTGCTGCCTTGCGGCTGTAGAAGTTACCTCGTACATCACAGACCCGGAAATTTCCCAACTTATGTCGCCTCAAGATGGCGTAGTTCCAGCCCGCCTGCCGCTTGCCTTCAGCAATCGCGCCGATAAGATTTCTCGTCCTGTTGCCAAACCATTCAACCTGTCCGGCCATCAAATGTTCCAGAACGAGATGCGATGGGAGCAGCCGGTTGAACTCCCCGCTGCCAATGCTTTTGACTAACATGAGTGACTCCCACTATTAGTGGCGATGGATGTTTGCTTGTGCCGCATCGCCGAAGGTTCTGATCGCAGTGAAACCGCTCGCTGAAATTATAAACAATTTAAGCCTCATTCCCCATTAAACCTAATGAATTCACAAAGTATATTTCTCGCCGCAAAACAATAGGTTGCTATTCCCCCGATTGAGCGTACTCTGACATTGAGAGCCGAGTCACAAAATTGAGTAGGTCGAAACTCGGCTCTCTTTTTACTCCTTCAATCGGCCCGCCGGATTTCTGAACGCGTCGGAGACCCGCACTGAGAGAACTAGCAGCAGAGATGGCTAATCGCATCAACCGCGCCGTGCAATCAGGCAAGTTGAAGCCCAGATGATTGCCTAACGCAACCAAGAGAAAGAGCCGCAACTATGTATCGAGGAAAAACAGGTCCGCGCATCGAATACCGTGAGCAAGAAGGTCAGCGGGTGAAGGACTCGCCCAGCCTATCCCAAAAATTTCCGCAGTTGAAGTCTCTGATCGTGGATCTCGGTCTTTACAACTCCAAAGGCGTCACCAAGAACAGCCAGATCAAATACACGCCCAACCTCGACCACGCCAAGTCCGTGTTCCGCGTGGATTGTCCCAACCACGGCTGTATCGGCGGCGATTTCGATCTGACGGAGGAACTCGCCAATGCCGTTGCGCAACATCGCACCAGCGTCGCCGGCGAAATCACCTGTCAAGGCTGGCAAAGCAAGACCACCATCGACACCGTTCATTGCCACAACATCCTGCGATTCACACTCAGCCTTGCTTATGCCGAAGCAGGGCTCGCCGCAATCTCCTCTTAAACAAAACAGCGGTAGCCAAATTCAGCTACCGCTGTTTCACACTTCGGCATCCTTGGCTCTGATGAATACGCCTCACAGAGCCGGACATGCGATGCTAGTGCAACATAAGCTCCATTCGGGAATAACCTAATTGTTTCATAAAGCATCTTTTCTGCTCGCCAGCAGGGCCGTTGCTTTTACACCAGCCGCACGCGTTAGTGGCGGGTGCAGCGATCAGGACTTGCCAACGAGATCGCCTTTGTCGAGCGCATCAACGCGGCGGCGGAGTTTGTTGAGCGCAATCTCCTGAATTTGACGGACGCGTTCACGGGTCACCTTGAATTTCTTCCCGACTACATCCAACGTCCGCGGTTCCTTCCCGTCGAGCCCGAAGCGCATGGTGACGATCTCAGCCTCACGCGGCGTCAGGTACTTGACGTGCTGGCGGATTTCCTGCCGCATCGTCTTTACGCGAAGCAGTTCGTAAGGGGTCAACGCCCCCTCGTCTTGGACAACGTCGCTGAATCGGTTCTCGTCCTCATCCCCGATCGGGGCGTCGAGGCTCATGGGATTCGCGCCGACCGTGCGAAGCTGGGCCGCCCTAACCGGCGAAATGCCGAGGCGTTCGGCCAACTCTACATCACTTGGATCGCGACCGAGCGTCTCGGCAAGCTGCAGGCTGGCCCGATGCAATTTGTGAACCTTGTCCACGATATGAACGGGCAGCCGGATCGTCTTCGACTGGTTCGAAAGCGCGCGGCGGATGGATTGTTTGATCCACAAAGCAGCGTACGTGGAAAGTTTGGCGCCCTTCTTGGGATCAAATCGCTCGACGGCTTTCATCAGGCCGATGTTACCTTCGTTGATGAGATCAAG
>JBGQCJ010000114.1:0-5710 GCA_041495285.1 Verrucomicrobiia bacterium | reverse complement strand
CTGCGGATGCGGGTGACGCCGTGGGCGAGTTCCCATTTGACGGCAAGCGTGGCGCGGCGTTTCACGTCATCAAACGTGAGCGTCTTCTTACGCTCCGCCCAAATCTCGATGCCTTCAATGAGCGTGCCGGATTGATTGAAACGCGGTTGGCCGACAGTCAGCACGGCGTCGAGGTGGACGTGGATGTCGGTAAATGGCGGCGAGACGAGCTTGCCGGCGCAATCAATGACTTGGCGGGGCCTGCCGGAAATCTTCGGCGCGATCTTGGTGATGATTCCCTCGTGCACGCCGATGTCGACCGGCCTGTCGTGGCCTCGGACGCGCGCTTGGCGGAGGATGAGGTCCATGCGCGGAGTATTGTAGTCTGTCGCATTTCGGGCGGAAGGAAAAAGTTCAAAAACCCGTTGACGCATGGCCGGACTTGGTGTTATACGCACAACCAGCGAAAGCAAGGAGGACGTAGCGTCTTATGAACGATTTTAAGAGGTTTCTTGTATTCAGCATCGGTGCCTGTGCCGCCGCAGTCGTGTTGGGCGGCTGCGCGACGGCGCACAAGAACATGCAGCCCGTCAGCGAGCAGCAGAAAGGCGAGTTCCTCAAGCAGATGGATATCGTCGAGCAGCCGGCGCTCGAACCCGAGTGGGCGGATTGGGTGAAGACCTATTACCCGAATTGGCGCAAGCATTACTGGGTGGATCGCGGTCAGTGGGGCAATCGCGGTTACATCGTCGGCAAACCGCCCGCCGAGGCCGAGCCGGTGGTCGAGGCAGAAGTGACGCCGTTGCCGCCGGTGGCGCCGGCGATTGTGGAGAGCGAGCCGCCGAAGGTGGAAACGCCCGAGAAGCCCACGAAGTACGTGGTGAAGAAGGGTGATTCGCTGTGGCGCATTGCCGGCAAGGTCTACCACAATCCGCTGAAGTGGCCGCGCATCTACAAGGCGAACAAGGACAAGATCAAGCACCCGAATAGAATCTATCCGGGCATGGTTCTGACGATCCCGCAAAATTGACGCACCTTGGAGACGGCTCTTCGGTTTGCCAACGCAGGGCAGATGCGTTATGTTTCGGCCAGATGAGGACCTGCCGCTCTAGTTAATCCATGGCTAGCGAGACCCTGCATTTCGATAATCCCCGCCAGGCTCAAGCCCTTTACGCGAACGAACCGAAGAACCTTCGTCTGCTCGAAGACCTGCTCAACCTGAAGGTCAGCGCCCGCGAAGATTGGATCAATCTCGAAGGCGACCCGGTCAGCGTCGGACGCGCCAAGGCATTGTTCTCCGAACTCCAACGCGCCGTGGCCAAGGGCACGGCCATCCGGCGGCAGGAGTTTACGCAAGCTGTCACCACCGTTAGCCGCGGCGAGAAACTCCGCCTTCAGGAATTGGGCGAAGAACGAGTGGACGTTTCCGCGCGCAAACGGCCCATTGTTCCCAAGACGATGGGGCAAAAACGCTACCTCGAAGCGATGCGCAAACACGACATCGTCATCGGCATCGGCCCGGCCGGGACCGGCAAGACCTACCTCGCGATGGCCATGGCCGTCAACGCGCTCCGGCAGGAGAAGGTGCGCCGCATCATTTTATGCCGGCCCGCCGTCGAAGCCGGTGAGGCTCTCGGTTTTCTGCCCGGCACGCTCGAAGAGAAGGTTACGCCGTATCTCCGGCCGCTTTACGACGCGCTCTACGACATGATGGAGCCGGACGAGATCCAGCGCCACATGGAACGCGGTGTCATCGAAATTGCGCCGCTGGCCTACATGCGCGGGCGCACGCTCAACAACGCCTTTGTCATTCTCGACGAGGCGCAGAACGCCACCAGCGAGCAGATGCTGATGTTTCTCACGCGCATGGGATTTGACTCGAAGGCGGTCGTGACCGGCGACGTGACGCAAGTGGATTTGCCGGGGCACAAGACGTCCGGCTTGATCGAAGCGCAGAACATTTTAAAAGAGATTGCCGGCTTGGCGATTGTCAACTTCGACGAAAAGGACGTTGTCCGGCACGAGCTTGTCCAGAAAATCATCTCCGCCTACTCGAAGTTCAAGGAAGAACGCGAGCGCCGCCGGCAGGAAGCCGCCGCCAACGGAAACGGCAGACCGCCGGCCGCATGAAGGTGACGGTCAGCAACCGGCAGCGGTTGCTCAAGGTGGACACTCGCCGGCTCAAACAACTGGCCCAACGCGCGCTCGAACTGGTGGGCGCTTCTGAAGACCAACTCAGCATCGTGCTGGTCAACGACAAGTCCATGGCGAAACTTAACCAGCAGTACCACCATACTCCCGGCCCGACCGACATTCTGAGTTTCGATTACGGTAGCGGGGAAGGCGAATTGATTATCTCCATCGAGCATGTGTGCGACCGGGCGCGTCAGTTTCGGGCAACACCTTCGCGCGAACTTGCCCTCTACATCGTGCACGGCATCCTCCACCTTCACGGCCACGACGACTTGACCGCACGGAAGCGTGCCCGCATGCGCGTCGCCGAACGACGGTTGCTGGCACGACTGCAGCGCGACCCCGGTATCGGCAAGCTATTCAAAACTTGACTTGCAGGGGTCGATGCGGGATGATGCGGTCTCTGCTTTAAGGGATCATGCGAAGGTTTTGGGCCTATCACGTCGTAGGTCTACTTTGGTGCTGCGTAGCCTTGTCCGCTACCGCTCAGCAAGTCAAGGTAATGCAGTGGAATGTCCATGGGAATATCGGGACTTCCACCGCGAATTCCAGCGCCGGAGCAGCAGCAATCGCCCGCATTCTGAACTATGTCCAGCCGGACGTGCTGCTCATCAATGAAGTCGCCAATGGCACACCGGCGGTTAACACGACAGCGCTAAACCAGTGGGTAAGCGCTAATCTACCGTACTTGGCTACCGGGACCTTCTATGTCGCGGTATCCACTGAACCGTCCGACACCCAACGCAACGCCGCGATCAGTCGCTATCCGATACTCACGCCGTTCACGTACCCCGATGTTCCGGCATCCGTCAATTCACTTCGCGGGATGCATTCGTTTCAATTGCAGTTGACCGGCACGAACCGCTTGCAGGTTTTCCACGTTCACCTCAAATGCTGTAGCACCGGCAACAGTTGCCAAACCAAGCAGGACGAAGCCCAACTTTTTGGCGACGACATGGCTACGTGGGCCTCCACAAACTCGGCTCCCTATATCTTCGGGGGGGACTTAAATGAGGATGATCAGAATCCGGAATGCCCGAGCTTTCCCACAACTCTCAGCACCATCCGCGAAGTAGGCCACGTGGTCGAGTTTAAACCAACCATGCTGAACGGGACTGAATACCGGACGTGGAGCACAACTTCACTCTCAATCCGCTTTGACTACATTTGGGCTGCCACGAATCGGTTAGCACCTTATACCGTGGCAAACATCGGTTCAGTTCCTCCGACCACCAACGTCGTGTTCAGCACCATGGACTGGGCGGCCCGCGGTCTTTACACCAACGCCAGCCCAGCCAATCTCGTCAACGACAGCAAGACAGCCTCGGACCACTATTCCGTCATCGTGAATTACTTCTTCCCCACGAGCGGCGGCGCAGACTTCACCGTCACACCGACGACCGCATTCGCCAGCAGCGGCAACCCCGGTGGGCCATTCAGCCCTAGCAATCAGGTTTACACGGTCAACAACACTAACACGACGTCGCTGACTTGGGGCGTCAGCAAGAATGCTCCGTGGCTCGATCTGTCGGCGACCAGCGGCACGCTCGTCGGCGGTGACAGCACGAACATCACGGCGTCCATCACCAATTCTGCCGCCAACGCGCTGACGGGAGGAAGCTACACCGGCACGCTGACATTCAGCAACGCGACGACAGGCGCGTCTCTCGGTCGCAGCGTCAATCTGACCGTGCTCTTGCCGGGGCAATTGTCAGGCAGCCCGGCTGGCGGATTCACTTCAACCGGCCCCACAGGTGGGCCGTTCAGTCCACCATCGCAGAGCTACGTTCTCACCAATACCGGCAACAGCGCGATCAACTGGATTGCCACCAACGGTGCCGCATGGTTGAACTTGTCACCGACGAGCGGCTCACTAGCCGGAGGCGCAAGCACATCCGTCATCGCCATAGTCAACGCCAATTCGCTTGCGGTTGGTTCGTACAACGACACGATCGGATTCACTAATACGACCAACGGGGCTGGCAATACCACTCGTGCCGTCACGCTGACCGTGAGCGCGGCCGGTAGCAGCTCATTCTTTGACGACGTGGAAAGCGGCACGAATGGTTGGACGGCTGCCGGGTTGTGGCACATCGTCAGCACGACGGACGCTTCGTGCGGCAAAGCCTCCAGCCCGACTCACGCGTGGTGGTACGGCCTGTCTCACGCCAGTCTGTGCGATTACAACGATGGCACGGCCAACAGTAACAATCTGGTCAGTCCCCAATTCACCGTGCCCGCCAGCGGGACACTCACGTTCCAGAGCTGGGAGCAAACCGAAGGCACAACCACTTCTTGGGACAAGCGCTTCGTGTACATCACGACCAACAACGCCACGAGTTGGGTGCAACTACTTCAATCGACCGACAATTCAGCCGCATGGCGGCAGGTAACCATTGGCCTCTCATCCTACGCCGGTAAGACAGCCAAACTGCGGTTCATGTTTACAACAGTGAATACCTTCAACAACACAAACGGCGGTTGGTACATTGACGACATTCGTGTGGCCGGACCGGTGCCGCCGGCGCTCACGGTCACGCCGGCAGCGACGGTCAGCCTCGCTGGCGAACAGGGCGGTCCGTTCTCGCCGGGATCGCAAGTGTATGTCTTGGGTAACACCGGTAGCAGTTCGTTAAATTGGACAGCGAGTGTCAGCAACAACTGGCTCAGTCTTTCAGCCGCTAGCGGCGCCCTCGGAGCCGGTGCGACCACCAACATCACTGTCAGCACGAACGTGAACGTGATGGCGCTGGTCGGCGGGTTATACTCGAATCTCGTGAGCTTCGTGAATGTCACCAATGGCGCCGGCAACATGAATCTCGTTTGGTCGCTGCTGGTGCGCGACGGCATCTCCGATGCATGGCGACTGCAATATTTTGGCCACGTCGATCCACGCGCCGATGATTTGAGCCGCGCGCAGGACGACCCGGACGGCGACGGCTTCACCAATCTTCAGGAGTTTCTTGCGGGCACCGATCCGACCAATTCCGCCAGCGCCTTCACCATCATTTCGATCACGCCCGATGTCGGCGGCGTCACCGTCACGTGGAATTCAGTCTTTGGAAACATCTACCAACTGCAATACAAGGACAACATCACAGACGCCACTTGGAACAATTTGAATGGAGATGTCACTGCCGGTGGTTCGACCGCCTCGAAACTCGACGACACCGCTGGCGTCAACACCCAACGCCTCTACCGCGTCCTGCTCGTGCAGTAGCCAAGATGAACGCTTTGCAGACAACGAGCGGCGGTGCCGGCGCGGATACGCACCAACGTTCCCACGCGCCACTGCCGCATCCAAGTGGTGCCTTAGCCGTGGATCAGCACTTGCTTGAACGGGTGAGATGTGGTTGTTTGTCTGGTAACTGGGGTTCGCAGAATGAGGGAAACGATCGTGCGTAGAGTTTTGGCATATGTTGCACCACTGCTGGCGCTTCAGTTGTGCGCGGCGCCCTTGCTGGGCCAGCAGGTGAAGGTCATGCAGTGGAACGTCGAAGGGAATGACGGGCAAGGTTTGGGACGCAAGTCCAACAAT
>JBGQCJ010000113.1:0-6222 GCA_041495285.1 Verrucomicrobiia bacterium | reverse complement strand
GTCGAAGCTCGCGCGACTCGCCGACACGGATGCTTCGACCGTCAAGCGTTTGGCCGGCAAGGGATTCGTCGTGCTCAGCGATCAAGTTGACGAGCGCGACCCATTCGGCGGCGAGGTGTTCCTCCCAACAGAGCCGCTGTCGCTCACGCCCGAGCAGCAAGTCGCGCTCGACCTGTGCAAATCTCAAATCTCCAATCCCGAGAAGCCGGTCCTCATCCACGGCGTGACCGGCAGCGGCAAGACGGAGATTTATCTGCAAGCCATCGAGTACGCGCTTCATCAGGGAAAAGACTCCATCGTGCTCGTACCGGAAATTTCGCTGACGCCGCAAACGGTCGAACGATTCCGCGCCCGATTTCCCAATCAACACATCACCGTACTACATAGTCATCTTAGTGCCGGCGAGCGGCACGACCAGTGGCACAAGATTCGCGACGGGCAATCGCACATCGTCATCGGCGCGCGCTCGGCGGTGTTCGCGCCCGTGCAGGCGCTGGGACTGATTGTCATCGATGAGGAACACGAAACCAGTTACAAGCAGGAGGAAGCGCCCCGGTACAACGCGCGCAACGTGGCGGTGATGCGTGGAAAAATTGAGCACGCCGCGGTTGTGCTCGGTACGGCCACGCCGTCGCTGGAATCATTCTACAATGCGAAGCGTGGCCGGTACGCGCTGGCAACGTTACCGGCCCGCGTGGACAACCGGAAGATGCCGCTGATGCGCATCGTGGACATGCGGCAGGAGGCGATCCGGCAAAAGGGACTGCACGTTCTGTCGCGGAAGTTGCGCGATGCGATTCAGGCCCGACTCGACAAACGCGAGCAGGTGATTCTGTTCTTGAACCGGCGTGGGTATGCAACGCATCTGTTCTGCCCGAAGTGCGGTTATGTCGCCAAGTGTTCGAACTGCAGTGTGACGTTGACGTATCACCGCAAAGCCGAGCGATTGCTCTGTCACCTCTGCGGATTCACCGACGGCGTACCGAAACAGTGTCCCACATGCCGCGATCCGTCAATTCGCTACTCCGGCATGGGCACGGAGAAAGTCGAGTCGGCGATTCAACACGCGTTCCCAAAGGCGCGCGTGCAGCGCATGGATTCGGACATGATGACGAAGAAGAACTTGTACCGTGACATCTTCAACGCGTTTCGCGTCGGCAAGATTGACATCCTCGTCGGCACCCAAATGATCGCCAAGGGCCTGCACTTCCCGAACGTCACACTGGTCGGCATCATTTACGCGGACATGGCGCTGCACCTGCCGGACTTTCGCGCGGGCGAGCGGACGTTTCAGTTGCTTGTGCAGGTTGCCGGTCGTGCCGGTCGTGGCGATGTCGAGGGCGAGGTTGTTGTGCAAAGCTTCACGCCATTTCATCCGGCAGTGCAATATGCCCGGCAGCATGACTACGTCGGGTTTTACGAACAGGAAATCGAGTTTCGGGAAGAACTGAAATACCCGCCGGTTTCGCGGCTGGTCTGCATCACGACGCGCAGCCGCAGTGAAGCAAAGGCGAGTTTCTACGCCCAAGCGTTGACGCGCGAGTTGCAGAAGCGCCTGCCGGGCGCCTTGGCAATCGTGGCCGGGCCGACGCCCGCGCCGCTGGCGAAGGTGCAGAACCAGTACCGGTTTCAGGTCATGCTGCGCACCCAACACATCATGAAACTTGTTGAATCATTGGGGAAAGTGCTCGCGTCGCTCAAACCGCCCGAAGACGTCAGCGCCGCTGTGGACGTTGACCCCATTTCGCTGCTATGAGTTTGCGTGTCACAGCGCTGGTTGTTTTCATTATCGCACTGGCAATCCGTCTTGTGACGCTCGCTTACTTCTTGCCAAAGCTGAAGTCGGACGTTGATTTGGATGCTTACCGGTCGCTCGCGCGAAGTCTCGCGCAGGGGCGAGGATTTGTAGCGCCGGGGCCGGGCGGTGAGGTTTTGCCGCAAGTGGATCGCACGCCGGTGTATCCGTTGTTTCTGGCCGGCCTCATGAAGCTTGGCGGCGACCGGTTGGGCTTGTTTCTCGCGGCGCAGTGCCTAGTCGGAGCGTTGACATGCGCGCTGACCGTTCTGCTGGCAGCACGATGGTTGACAACAAGAGCCTCGGCGCTGGCTGGGTTGCTCGTCGCGCTCGATCCGAACTCGGTAGTTCGCTGTGTGGATTTGCGCACCGAGACGGTGTTCACGTTGCTGGTTGTTGCGGGCGCGTACGCGCTGGTCTGGCGCTCGGACAAGGCTTGGGCTTGGCTACTTGTGGGCTTGATATGGTCGGTCGCCACGCTTTGTCGTCCGATTGCGATAGGACTGTGGGTGGTCGCGCTGTTCGTCGTCGTGCTGCAGCGGCAAGGGTGGTTGCGCTTTACCGTCTTCGTCGTTGGGTTTGTCCCGTTAATCGTTTTCTGGTCGGCGCGTAATCATGCGCTCACCGGTCGTTGGTTCTTCTCGACGGCAGCGACCTACAATCTGTACGTCGTGCGCGCGTCAGGAGTTCAAGCCGAGCGTCAGGAGATCAGCCAAAATGAAATGCAGGATCGGTTTGCGCCACGGTTTTTATACGTGCAGTGCTTCAAAGATCGTGAAAGCTTCGAGACCGGCTTGCGTGACTGCCGGCGTGAGTCGCGTGAGATATTCGCGTCGGCGCCGGGTATCGCGGCAAAACAATTCGTCCTCGGCTGGTTCAAAGTGCTATTCGGTCCCGGCGCGCGAAGCATTGAGAACTCGCTACGCGAACCTCAACAGCTTGGGAGAATCCGGCCGGTCGCTTATGCGATCGGGCTTGCCGCCATGGCGGTCGCGGCGGTGATTGGCGCGTGCAAGCTCGGGCGGCCGGCGGTCTTGGCGCCACTGTTGGCCGTCTATTTTGCGCTGCTTTCCGGTGGTGGTGGCGGTAACAGCCGGTTTCGCACGCCGATTACCCCGATGTTGGCAACACTGGCCGTTGCGGGATACGTGGAGCGGAGGAAAACATGAAACGTGGAATTTTCATCACAGGAACTGATACCGGCGTTGGAAAGACGTACGTGACGGCGTTGATTCTGGCAGAGTTGCGGCAGCGCGGTGTGAAAGCGGCGGCGTTCAAGCCGATTGCGTGCGGCGAGGGCGGCCGGCATGATGCTGAAATCTACGCGAAGATAATGGACGACGAAGAGCCGCTCGATGTGATCAATCCGATTTATCTAAAACATCCGTTCGCACCGAGCGTCGCAGCGAAGCTCGAACGCAAGCGAATCGACCTGCGCAAGGTGTTTGCGACTTACAAGTTGTTGGCGGCGAAGTACGACGTTGTGCTCGTCGAGGGTGCCGGGGGTCTGCTTGTGCCGATCAAGCACGGCTACTTCGTTGCTGACTTGGCGAAGGACTTAAGGTTGCCGGTGGTGATCATCGCCCGGCCCGGGCTCGGAACGATCAATCACACGTTACTCACGGTCCGGCAAGCGCGGGCGATGGGACTGAAAGTTGCCGGGATTGTCTTGAATGACACGACCGGCAAGCGTGGGCTGGCCGAGAAGACGAACGTTGTGGAGATTCCGAAACTAACCGGTGTGCCGGTGCTCGGTGTGGTGTCATACCGGGGAAAAGATGTGAAAGTGATTTGCAAGAATCTAACTCTTCTCTAGTGTGTCACCCTGAGCGGAGCGAAGGGTCTCTCTTCAAACGACAGAGATGCCTCGACAAGCTCAGCATGACAAAATCAGGATTCCACGATGCAGGTGTTTTCGAGTGAGCCGAGTTTCTCGATGGTGGCGACGACTTTGTCGCCGGGTTTGAGATAGACCGGCGGCATGCGGAAGTGACCGACGCCGGGCGGTGTGCCGGTGGAGATGATGTCGCCGGGAACGAGCGTGATGGTTTGCGAGAGAAAGGCGACGAGTTCGGCGATGCCGAAGATCATCTGATTCGTGTTCGACGATTGCATCACGACCCCGTTCACGCGGAGTTCCAGCGCGAGCGACTGTGGATCAGGAATTTCGTCGCGGGTGACGAGTGCCGGGCCGCACGGCGCGAAGGTGTCGCAGCTCTTGCCGCGTACCCACTGTTTGTCGCCACGCTGGATGTCGCGGGCGGTGATGTCGTTGAAGACCATGTAACCGGCGACGTGTTCGAGGGCGCGTTCCTTGGAGATGTGCTTGCCGGCTTTGCCGATGACGAAGGCGAGTTCGACCTCGAAATCGATCTGCGACGAGATGCGCGGTAGGACGATGTTTTCGCGTGGGCCGGCAAGTGAGGTCACAAACTTGGTGAAGATGATTGGCCGGTCGGGGACGGGGACGTTTTGTTCGGCGCAATGGTCCCGGTAGTTTTGCCCGACGCAGATGATTTTCTGCGGATCGGGAATCGGCGGAAGTAATCGAACGTCGGCAAGCGGGATTGATTCATTGCCGGCTTGGGGATGGACGAGATTGGCAAGCAGTGAGCCTTTGAGCGGCAGCACTTTAACTCCCGACAGGATACCGGCGCGGATACCGGTGGCCTTGGTGGTGAAGGTGACGAGGCGCACGACGGATGTTTAGCCATAGATTTCTGAGAAAGGCAATCAGCTATCGGCGGGGAGCTATCAGCGTTCAGCCGTCAGCTCTCAGCGGAAACGTTCAAGCCGGATGAAAGTCAGCCGGCGCGGAAGATAGAAAGGGGCGAGGCGGCGATGATACCTAGTAGTACTAGGTATCGGCGGCTTGCGCGAAGAAGATGCGGCGGGGATACATGGTAGTGCCATGTATCGGTGGTCTGCGCGAAAGAGCGGCGGGACAGAGAAGAGGCGGAAGGAGAGATAGGTGTCAGTGACACCTATCGGCGTTAGAGAGTGAGGTGGATGGCGATTATATGAGGAGGGAGGTTGCAGACGTGCCAACCGACTCCGGCAAAGCGTTAGCGGCGGCTGGATCGGCGGAGGCGCTTGGCGATGGCGCGCGGTGAAGTTGGTGTTGCGGATGACGGAGAGGAGTCTGCGCCAGGTTGTGCCGTGCGAGATGAGTTGGTGGTATGCAAAGCCGGAAAGCAGAATTCAGTGACACCTTCCAGTGGAAGGTATCGGTGATATGAGTGCGGCCAACTGGTAGCGCGAGAATGGGACGCGGGCAATGATACCTAGTAGTACTAGGTATCGGCAATTTGCGTGCGGCGAAATGGTGAGGTAGGAACGAGAGGCGTGGCGCGATACATAGTAGTGCCATGTATCAGTGGATTGGACGGCAAAGCAACGGGACGGAGACGAGGCGGATGGGAAATCTTTAGCCACGAATTCACACGGGTTGCCACGGATTGCTGAGAAGGTAGTAAGCAATCAGCGGTCAGCAAGCAGCGTTCGGCCGTCAGCTCGGGTCGGTTTAGCGGATGGCGAAGATAGGGCGACAGAAGAAAGTTGTTGCATTGGGTGAGGTGAACAGGTATTTTCGCGGCTCTTTTGCGGGGAAGAGAGTTCTTCGCGAGAGCTTGACAGGCATACGTATTGCGGGTAGATAGAAGGTGCCTGCGGGGGATAGTCAGGACGGTTCTTTAGGAGTAAGCAATTTTCGCTCGGCACGGTGAAGCTGTGCTGTCGCTGTGTCGGGCTTTCTGTCGTCTGGATGGGGCGGCAGAATATCAGATTAGAGATTTAAGATTTCAGAAGTGGCGTTCTTTGAAAATTGAAATGTGCGATACGTGAGAGCCCACGTCTGTCCCGACATTGGTCGGGATAGACTTTTGAGTGATGTAACAAAATCAATCGGGGAGCCCCGGTTGATCGCTCATCGTGGAAACGATCAGGTCGGTTTACCCCGAAGCAATTCGGGGCAATAGGTCTGAAAGTTTTTTTACGGAGAGTTTGATTCTGGCTCAGAACGAACGCTGGCGGCGTGGATAAGACATGCAAGTCGAACGGGAGTTTATTTATAGCAATATGAGTGAACTCTAGTGGCGAAAGGGTGCGTAACACGTAGCTACCTACCTCGAAGTTGGGGATAGCTCGGCGAAAGCCGGATTAATACCGAATGTGATCGTGAGATCAAAGCTGGGGATCGTAAGACCTGGCGCTTTGAGATGGGGCTGCGGCCTATCAGCTAGTTGGCGGGGTAACGGCCCACCAAGGCTTAGACGGGTAGCTGGTCTGAGAGGACGACCAGCCACACTGGAACTGAGACACGGTCCAGACACCTACGGGTGGCAGCAGTCGAGGATTTTTCTCAATGGGGGAAACCCTGAAGGAGCGACGCCGCGTGAGGGATGAAGGTCTTCGGATTGTAAACCTCT
>JBGQCJ010000112.1:0-6241 GCA_041495285.1 Verrucomicrobiia bacterium | reverse complement strand
TGCGCGGCCAGGACCTGCGGACACGAACGACGTACTCGGTGCCGGTCACCGTCGAATTCGAGACGCAACTGAACGAACGCGAGGCCGGCGCCGGTATCTTCGCCTGCGCATTCGTTCCGGCCAACCAACCGGCCGATGCCGAGCCTGATCAGTATGTCGGAGTAATGTTGCAGTACAGCAGTTCGGGCGAGATGCTGGTCGTCATGCAACGCTCCGGCAAGCCGCACCACGACGAGGCCATCCTCGGTCAGCCCATCACTCATCCGACAGGCCAGCCGTACCGGTTGAAGATCGAGGCGACGAAGGACGCGTTGCGCATCACCCTGAACGGGCAAGCGTACCTGGTGCCGGCAGCGAAGATTCCCTACGACAAGTTTCACATCGAGTTTTCGGTCGTCCCGGTGACCGATAGTTGGCGCATCCACAACTTCGCGATCCGTTGAGCCGAGATGCGCGTCACGTTTTTGGGCACCGGCACGAGTCACGGCATCCCGATGATCGGGTGCGACTGTGCCGTTTGTTACTCAACCGATCCGCGCAACCACCGGCTCCGTCCCTCCATTCTCGTCGAGACGCCCGCGTTGAAATTGCTTGTGGACGCCACGCCGGATTTCCGGCTGCAGGCGCTGCGAGCCAACATCCGTAACGTGGACGCCGTGTTGCTGACGCACGCACATGCGGATCACATCTTCGGACTCGACGAACTTCGTGCGTTCACTGAGCGCGACAGTCGCAAGATGCCGATTTACGCCTCGGAGCACTCGCTGGCGCGGATTCGCGAGATTTTTCCGTACGCCTGCGAGGACAAACCGCGCTGGCCGGGCCTGCCGAGCTTTGCGTTGCACCTCGTGGAGCCAAACAAGGATTTTGAGATTGGAGATTTGAACCTGCGCGCGTTGCCGGTGCCGCACGGACGGATGACGGTGTTCGGATTTCGACTGGGCCGGGAGTTTGCCTATCTCACGGATTGCAGCGCTGTCGCGCCGGAGATTGTCGAAGCTATCGGAGGTGTGACGGTGTTGGTGCTCGACGGACTGCGGCACCGCCCGCATCCGGCACATCTGACGGTCGCTCAAGCGGTCGAGGTGGCCCGGCAGGTGAACGCGAAACAGACGCTGTTGACGCACATGTGTCACGATTTGGATCACGCGGCGACCGAGGCGGCGCTGCCGGACGGTGTGCGATTGGCGTATGACGGACTGGTGATTGAGGTCAACGATGGTGAAGTGGCTCGTCTGGATTAACGTATTGCTGTTCGCGTGTGACGGCTTCGCCGCCGACGACCTGGCGCAGCGCGTGGTGATCGTTTACAACGCGCAAGAGCCGGAGAGCAAGCCGCTCGCGGAGTACTACGCGCAGAAACGCGGCGTGCCGACCAACCAAATCTGCGCGATCAACATGCGCCCCGTCGAAACGATCACCCGCCGGGAATACAACGACAACATCCGCGAACCGCTCCTGCGTTTCCTAACGCGCCAGCGATTGATTGTGCAGCAGGCGCGCACAGTGAACGACCCGGAGCTCGGCCCGATTCCATGGATCGACACCGTGGACAGCCGGGTCTCGTACGTCGTTTTAATGTACGGCGTGCCGTTGCGGATTGACCGAGACCCGACGCTCCACGAGAAACCGCAGCCACCGGACTTACCCGAAACACTCCGCCGCAACGAAGCCTCGGTGGAAAGCGAGTTGTCGTTGTTGCCCACGATGGGCACGCCGGCGATGGGGCCGCTGCGCAATTGGTTTTTCGGAAACGAGTCCGCGCATCTCGACGCGCCACTCAATCACGGAATGTTACTGGTTGGCCGACTCGACGCGCCGGACGCGCCGACGGTGCGGCGGATGATTGACGATGCGCTCGCCGTCGAGCGTTACGGCTTGCATGGCCGCGCCTACTTCGACGCGCAAGGTACGACCGACAAGGGTTACATCCAAGGGGACGATTGGATTCGCGGCGCGTATCAGTTCGTGCGCGAAGCCGGCTACGAATGCGATTACGACGACCGCAAGGAAATCTTCGGCGAGGATTATCCGATGACCGACGCGGCGATTTATGCCGGTTGGTACGCGGAACACGCGAGCGGCCCCTTCCGTCGCACGGGATTCCGGTTCAGGACCGGGGCGATCGCCTACCATATTCATTCCGCCAGCGGTGCCAGCGTGCGTTCGCGCACGACCTATTGGGTCGGGCCGTTGCTCGACCGGGGCGCGGCGGCGACGATGGGCAACGTGTTCGAGCCGTACCTGCAGTACACGCCGCACGTGGACATGTTTTTCAAGCGACTGCTGGCCGGTGGCATTTTCATCGAGGCCGGCTACTACAGCCAACCGGTCTTGAGCTGGCAGACGACGTTCGTCGGCGATCCGTTGTACCGGCCGTTTCGATTGTCGCTGGACGAACAAATTGCCCGGCTGGAAACCGACAAGCGACCGGAGCTTGAATGGGCTTACTCGCGGAAGGTGAATCTGCTGTTGCGCGCCAATCAACCGGATGACGCCGAGAAATTGTGCCGCGCCAAGGCCGAGGCGCTGAAGAGCGTCGTGCTCTATGAAAAACTCGGCGACCTTCTTCACGCCGCGCACCGCGAAGGCGAAGCCGTCGAGGCCTACAACAAGGCGGCGGTGGCCGGGGACGATTCGTACCGGTACATCCGCGTGGCGACGAAGCTGGCCGGCGCGTACGAGGCGAACAAGCAGCCGGGGTTGGCGCTGGCCATTTACGAAGGACTCATCGGCACCTATTCGTCACACAAGAACGCCGTCGAGTTCTTCAAGAAAGCTCGCGATCTCGCGAATGCAACTGACGACGAGGCCAAGGCGAAAACGTTCCAGAAGAAAATTGACGAACTGATTCGCGCCGAAAAAAAGTGACATCGCCGCGCGCCTTTGTTATAGGGGCGCGAATGAAAATCGGCGTCCCGAAGGAAACCTTGGATGGAGAGCGGCGGGTCGCCTTGGTGCCGGACGCCGTCGCGGCGCTGACGAAATCGGGATTTGAAGTCCTGGTCGAGACGAAGGCCGGCGCCGGCGCGTCTTTCTCCGACGCTGATTTTCAGAAGTCCGGCGCGCAGATCATCCCGGACGCGGCGACGTTACTGCGCGAAGCCGATATCCTCGTCAAGTTCCACCAGCCGACCGATACCGAAGTGGCCGGGCTGCGCGAAGGTGCCGGGCTAATTGCGTTCCTCTACGCCGGTACGCATCCCGATCTTGTGAAGCGGTTGGCGGTGCGCAAGATCACCGCGTTCAGCATGGACGCGATTCCGCGCATCAGCCGCGCGCAGAGCATGGACGCGCTCTCATCGCAGGCGAACATCGCGGGCTACAAGGCCGTGCTCCTCGCGGCCGAATCTCTCACAAAACTTTTCCCAATGATGATGACCGCTGCCGGCACAATCTTTCCCGCGAAGGTGCTGGTGCTTGGTGCCGGTGTCGCAGGACTGCAGGCGCTCGCGACCGCAAAGCGACTCGGTGCGCAGGTCTGGGGCTACGACGTGCGGCCTATCGTGAAGGAGCAGGTACAAAGTCTCGGCGCAAAGTTTCTGGAATTCGATCTCGGCGTGAAGGACGCCGAAGACAAGGGCGGTTACGCCAAGGAACTTTCGCCCGAAGCCAAACAAAAGCAGCAACAGATGCTCGCCGAGAAGATGAAGGAGTTCGATGTCGTGATCACGACCGCACTGATTCCCGGCAGGCCCGCGCCGCGTCTCATTACGAAGGAGACAGTGGCCGGCATGCGGCACGGCTCGGTGATCGTCGATCTAGCGGCGGAAGCGGGCGGTAACTGCGAGTTGACCGAGCCCGGCAAGGTCGTGGAGAAACACGGCGTGACGATTCACGGTCCGCTCAATCTGCCCGGCACCGTGCCGGTACACGCCAGCCAGCTTTACTCGCGCAACGTGACTGAGTTGCTCAAACTCGTCGTCAAAAACGGCAAGCTCAACTTGGATTTCAGCGACGAGATCATCAACGCCACGTGCGTGACGCACGCCGGCGAAGTGAGGATCGGGCAGAAATGACGAACGAACTGGAAATCGGTTTGTATATCTTCATGCTGGCCGGGTTTCTCGGCTACCACATCATCACGCGCATCCCGCCGCTGCTACACACGCCGTTGATGTCGGCGACGAACGCCATCGCGGCGATTTCGCTCGTCGGTTCGCTCGTGGTGTGCGGCAGCGATTACAGCAACATTCAGAATGGCTGGATTTGCACGGCGCTGGGTTTTGCTGCAGTGACATGTTCCGCCACGAATGCGTTTGGTGGATTTCTCATTACCGACCGGATGCTGGGGATGTTCAAGACCGCGAAGGAGCGCGAGGGCGGCGCGAAGCATCTTGGCTCGATTGTGTTTGGCTCGGTGATTGCCGCCGTCGTCATCGCTGCCGGGATCGCGTACGCGGTGAAGCCGGTAGGAGAAAACTTCGGTCAATTCGTTCGCGAACACGTGTCGGTGCAGGCGTTGAAGTATTGTTACATCGTGTCGGCGGCGTTGTTCGTGTTGGGATTGAAGGGACTGAGTTCGCCGAAGACGGCGCGCAAAGGAATGTGGGCGGCGGAGATTGGAATGTTTCTCGCCGTGGCCGGTACGCTTTTCCACCCAGAGATCGTGAAGTACACGTGGATCTTTATCGGCCTCGGCATCGGCGCGGTGGTCGGCGGCGCGATGGGGTTGAAGATTCCTATGACCGCCGTGCCGCAACGGACGGCGTTGTCCCACTCGCTTGGTGCGTTGGCGGCCTGTCTTGTCGGTTGCTCGGAGTATTTCCGGTACAGCGGCAAACTCGGTGGCGTGACGATGACCGCGCTGGATTTCGAAGTGATCATCGGCGGCTTGACGTTTACCGGCAGCTTGATGGCGGCGGCGAAACTGCAAGGAATGTTGCCGGGACGACCGATCACCTACAAAGGCCAAAACATTTCCAACATGGCGCTCTTGACGATAATCGTCAGTTGCGCGGTCTATCTCGTCGCCACGCAAGCATCCAGCCCGCTGTTCTATTTGATGGTTGGACTGGCTTTGGTCTTCGGGTTGCTGTTGGTGATCCCGATTGGCGCGGCGGACATGCCGGTGGTGATTGCGCTGCTCAATTCCTACGGCGGACTCGCCGACGCTTCGATGGGTTTCGTGTTGATGAACAAGATTCAGATCATCACCGGCTCGCTCGACGGCACATCGGGGTTCATGTTGTCGCTGTTGATGTGCCGGGCGATGAACCGGTCAGCGGCGAATGTATTGTTCGGCGCATTCGGCAAGGTCGCGTCGGAGGACGCCGCTGCTGCTGCCGCCGAGGCCAAGGGCAGTGTGCGCAGCATCACGGCTGACGAGACGGGCGTGCTCTTCGAGAACGCGAGTTCCGTGATTATCGTGCCGGGCTATGGCATGGCTGTCGCGCAGGCGCAACACGTGGTTGCCGAGTTGGCCAATCTCCTGATGAAACGCGGCGTGAATGTGAAGTTCGGCATTCATCCCGTCGCCGGTCGCATGCCCGGCCACATGAACGTGCTGCTGGCCGAGGCCGATGTGCCTTATGAGTTGCTCTACGAGATGGAGAAGGTGAACCCGTCGTTCCCCGAGGCCGACATCGCGTTGGTGGTCGGCGCGAACGACGTGACCAATCCCGCCGCCAAGAACAACAAGAGCAGCCCGCTCTACGGCATGCCGATACTGGAAGTCGAACGCGCCAAGTCCATCATCGTCCTCAAACGCAGCATGCGCCCCGGCTTCGCCGGCGTGGACAACGACCTCTACTACAACGAAAAGTGCATGATGCTCTTCGGCGACGCCAAGGACAGCCTCACCAAGCTCGTCAGCGAAATGAAGTCAATGCACTGAGCCGCACCTGTGAGCCAGAAGCAAGGCTTGCCGTCTCGGGCGTTCGCAAGTAAGCTAGCTGCACCATGAGCAAAGCTGAGATTCTCGAAACGTTGGCCAAGCTCACGCCGCAAGAGCGAGAGGAAGTTCGTCAGAAGCTGGAGGAGTTGGATGGAATTTCGGCCATCGAGTGGCTGGAAGGCTGCGAACTCACCGACGCGGAGAAACGGTTGCTGGAACAGCGGCTCTCAGACATCGAGAAGAACCCGCGCGCTGGCTCATCTTGGGAAAAAGTGGAAGCCCGGCTTCGCGCCAAGCTCAGCCGATGAGCTACCGTCTCATTGTCCGCGAGGAGGCGGAGGCGGACATGCTCGAGGCTGCCCGGCGATATGCGGGCGAGCGAGCAGAGTTGGGGATCGAGTTCAT
>JBGQCJ010000111.1:0-6378 GCA_041495285.1 Verrucomicrobiia bacterium | reverse complement strand
TGAGATTCAGCGTCGTCTCGTAGCCCGACTCGTGGCAATGATGAATCATCTCCACTGCCTCGGAAATCTGGTTGGCGTAACAGGCCACACGGATCATCGAGAGCACGCTGTCCTTGGCCGGGATGATCTGGTGTTTCCAATCGCTCTTGCCGCCGGCATCGGCCATGGCCGCCAGCTTCAAGCCGGGCGACTGCTTCTTGTGATCGCCCACGATGCGCCGCAGATATTCCTCGTCGCAATGCCGCGACGGCCCGTACTTGTCGGGCGGGAACTGCTCCAGCGAATTCTTGTACCCGATCTCCATGTAATCGATCCCGCTCGCCACGGCGGCGTGATACACGGCCTTCACCTGATCGTCGGTGAACTTCGAGTCATTGATCAGCCCGCCGTCGCGGATGGTGCAATCCAACACCCGCAACTCCGGCCGATACGTTATCCAAGGCGCTTTGTCGGTCATATGAACTCCCTTCGGGGGAAACTCACCTCCTCGATAATGACGGAGTTCGCTTCCCGGTGCAAGCGGAGAGGAACTGGCTTCGCTAGAAGCAGAACTTTCCTTTGACGGTAAAGGAGCCGAAAATGTCGTCGCCTTCCTGGCCGCGGAATTGTGCGGTGCGGATGATGCGGGTGTAGGTAATCTCGACGTGCCGGAAGATTTGGACGGCCACTCCCCAGCTCAGGTCGCCAACGAAGATATTCTTCTCCACGCTCGGGCCGCCACGGAATGAGTTGCCGTCGAGCGTGATGTCGTGGCCAACGATGCGGCCGTCGATGCCACCAAACGTGTAGGCAAAGAACGGCGGCGTGTTGTGCGTGAGACCGCCGTTGACGGAGGCCGGCGAGTCGATGATCGGCATGCCGAAGTCAGGCGGCAGATTGTAGCCGAGACGCAACGTGGCGCCGGCGGTTGCAAAAGTGAACACGTTTCCGAGTTCGCCGCCGACGCGGGGGATGACGTCGAGGTAGCGGGTCGCGCCGGTCGTCGGAGAGTAGCGCCAGAGCCTTGCGTACTTGAGCACAAGTCCCGGTTCAGTCTTGAGTTGGTTGCCCCAACCGCGCGGGATGTCCTCGGGAAACCACCAGCGGTGGATGGTTTTCTGGGCTTGTTCGGCGAGTGAATCGTGACCGACGATGCCGAGATTGATCTCGAAGTTTTCCATGACGGCGAGGTTGGTGGTGATGTCGCCGCGGCGTTGATACACGAGACCGGTGTAGAACCAGCCCGCGTAGGGACGGTCGGTCGGGATGGGCGCGGGGTTCAGGATTTTTTCAGGCGTGTAGATGTTTTGTCCCAGGACGACGCCGAGGTTGGCAGCCTTGGGCTGAATTCCCCAATTGGCCAGGCCGTTGAGGCGAGTGGTCAGATTGGTGCCGAAGTCGTCACCGCCGAAGAGAACCATCTTCAGTCCCGCCGTGTAATGGCGATCTTGATGCGGGCCGAACGGATTGCCGAACGAATCGTTTTCCAAGGTCAGCGCGTAGAAGCCGGTTTGGTCCTCCGCCGATGCCGAGCGGCCGAACAGCCAGCCCGCGCCGACAATGAGCACGAGGCAGACGAATCCCGCGGCGGCGCGGCGCGTACGATGCCAGACTGGCCCTCCTTGAGTCATGAGCAGCGCAGTGTAGCCGAGAGCAGAAGCGATACAACTTCTTTCCGCACTTCACGCCCGGCATGCGATTTGTGCGAACTTTCACCGGTCAGGTTTAGTGGTGCACGGCGGCACGGCTCATAGTACACTGCCGGCCACAACCTATGAGCTCTCCAGAAACCAATACAACCATGGCGGTATTCCTCGACCTCGAAAACATTGCGCTCGGTGCCCACGATGCTCATTTCCCCAACTTCGACATCCAGAAGGTGCTCGAACGGCTCTTGCTCAAAGGGCACATCGTGGTGAAGAAGGCCTACTGCGATTTCGACCGTTACAAGGCGTTCAAACGCGGTCTGCACGAAGCGGCGTTTGAACTCATTGAGATTCCCCATCTCCGCCAGTCCGGCAAGAATTCCGCCGACATCCGCATGGTGGTGGACGCACTCGATCTTTGTTACACCAAGGGTCACGTGGACACCTTCGTCATCATCAGCGGCGACTCCGATTTCTCGCCGCTGGTGGGCAAGCTGCGCGAGAACAACAAGACCGTCATCGGCGTCGGCGTGAAGAATTCCACGGCCGACTTGTTCATCAACAACTGCGACGAGTTTCTGTACTACGACGACTTGGTGCGCCCGGAGCCGTCGAAAGCCCGGCCGCGCACGACCACGGCGCAAACTCCCGCCGCCGCCCCCAAGACCGCCGAGGGCGAAACCAAAATCCCGGCACGCCCCGCCGTCGCCGATGCGTTCGATCTGGTTATGTCTACGCTGGTGGCTCTGGCCGGGGAACGAGACGAGAACGAACCCGTGTATGGTTCGATGATCAAGCAGGCGCTCAAACGCCGGCATCCCGGCTTCAACGAGCGGGCGTACGGCTTCCGGTCGTTCAACGACCTGCTGCTGGAAGCGCAGAAGCGCGGCCTCCTGAAATTGGAAGCCGACAAGAAGTCCGGCGGTTACATCGTCCAAGCCGTGCCGTGAGACGTGCGGATCGGCAGGTGAGCCGTGGGTGATTGAGCTGACCAAGCCGAGTCTGCGCGAGACGCCGCGCCATGCGGCAAGACGCGCCGCGGACTTGCCGGTGGCGCAAACGGACTCTCCTGAGCGGTGTGTCCGACGAATTCGCGAAGCTCCAGTTCCTTGAGCTGTCCTGCAGTTGTCGCTTGACGAATCAGGCGGACGGCGGGAGCATACACGCGGGAAGTGTTCACCCCGGCTTCCCGTGGAGACACGCCGTCGTGAAGAGGCTGACCGATTCCGACCGTCACGGTTCGGGGGACACACCGTTTCGCCATTCTGTGGGCCGCAGTTTTGCCCGCGTCGCCAGCCTTCCCACAAGTCTCCAACCAAACCCGGTACGTGAAGTCACAACACTCGAAAGGAGAATTCCCATGGAGTCATCGCTGAAGAAGGCCGTGGTCGCATTGTTGCTCAGTCTCGTGGTCGGCTCGATGGGGGTGTTGGCCCAACCAGCTTCGCCGCCGCCCGCCCCAGAGACGTTGGTGGGCAAGCCCGCCGTTTCGCCCGAGCAGCAGCAGAGACTGCAACTGATGAAATCCACAGGTCCGAACGCCTCCCTGACCATTCTGCCCGTCCGACTGGGAGGAACACCCTTCGATCGTGTGACCGAAGTTGTCGGATGGTTTCTCGAGCAGCAGGGGCTGAAGAACATCGAACTCGGGAAACTCGCCTTGGCCCCCGCAACCAACACCGACCTGCAAGCCTTGGCCGACTCGGCGGGCGAATTCGTGAAAGCGCACCCGATCACGACCGAGTACGCCTTGTACGCCGAGTTCAATGGCACTCGTGAAACCGGGTTGAACGAACTGCGCGCGGTGGTTGTCGACAAGACCGGCGCGGTTGTTTGGACCGACCGCCAGGGAGCGCAGGATGCAGCGTTCAAGAGTCTGGAATCGCGAGAGCCAATGACCTTGTCTGTCCTTCTGGTCGAGCGGCTGAGTCCCCCACTCGGCCTCAATGAGGAAACCCGCAAGGCCTCCAAACCCGGCAAGATGGCGAGACTGATGGAGGAGAGAAGCGGATTGCCCCCGGAGAACGAAAGAGCGCCACTCCCTGAACGCCAGAAGGAGATGAAGGAGTCGAGGCAAAAAGTGACTCTGATGGTTTTTCCGGTTCGGATTGGTGGTCATGCGGTAAATGCTACGAGTGCAACCGACCTTGCGAAAATGATCAATGATGCGGGACTCTGCATGGCAGAACCGGCGAAGCAGTCCCCATTGCTCAAGGCTTCCCAAGCCGATCCCAATGAAATGAAAGCCCTGTGGGACCTGGCGCGTGAGTTCCGGGACTACGCAAAAAAGACCCCGACGGATGCCGACTACACGCTGTACGCGGACTACGTCTTCACCCCGCAGCAATGGGAACAAGGCTTCGTGCATTTCGTCGTGTGCGACCGCAAGGGCGAGTGGGTAATCGTGGATATGCAGAACTCCCATCACCCCGATTATCAGAGTGTCAAGCCAACATCGAGGGAAGGCTGCGACAAACTTCTCGTCAAACGCTTGGAGGGTTACCTTCGGTAGGATCCCCAATCACGCGGTAGGTTCATGCGCGTGCGACACTTTCACTGTCGGCTTGATTGATTCGGTCGCGGCGTTGATGATTCCCTTGAGATGGAAAATGACTTTCGTCAACCGCCGGTGCTGGGGCGAAGCGGGCTGACGGTGGGGCGGCTGGGACTGGGTGCGTCCTACGGCGCGCCGGCCGCGGCGTTTGAGCGGGCGTTCGAATACGGGTGCAATTTTTTCTACTGGGGCAGCGCGCGACGCGACGGCATGGGCGAGGCGATCCGGCATCTGGCGGATCGCCACCGCGAGGAACTCGTGGTGGCGCTGCAATCGTACTCGCGGCTGGGGTGGCGGTTGACACCGAAGATCGAGTCGAGCCTGCGGCGGTTGAAGCTGGAGTATGCCGATGTCCTGCTGCTGGGTTTGCACAACTCGATGCCCCGGGAGGCGGTGATGGAGGCGGCGTTGCGGTTGAAGGAGCGTGGTCGCGTGCGCCACGTGGCGGTATCGGCACATCATCGGCCGATCTTTCAACAGTTCGCGACAGACCCGCGGTTTGAGGTGTTGATGGTGCGGTACAACGCAGCGCATCGGGGCGCCGAAGAGCAAGTGTTCCCCTATCTGCCGACCGGGGCAGCGGCCCCGGGCGTGGTGAGCTATACGGCCACGCGCTGGGGGACGCTGCTCGATCCCCGTTACACGCCAACGGGACGCAAGACGCCGACCGCGGTGGATTGTTACCGGTTCGTGCTCTCCAACCCCAACGTGGACGTGTGCCTGACGGGACCGGCGACGGCGATCGAAATGGAAACCAATCTCAAGGCGCTGGAGTTGGGTCCGTTGTCGGACGAAGAGATGCAATGGATGCGCGTCGTTGGCGATCATGTCCACAAGTTGACCGCACGCACGTGGCGCAATCCGTTCATGCAACGGACGCAATAACGGCGGGTTACTTCTTTCCCAAGATCGCTTTCGCGGCCGGTGAGTCTTTCATCGGCAGTTTCGTGCGGCGGACCCCATCATACTTATAGAGGGCACCGGCGACGGCGGGAGCGGTGGGGACGAGGCCGATTTCCCCGACGCCTTTGGCGCCGTACGGACCGTCGGGTTCGTGTTCCTCGATGAAGATGCATTCGACTTCCGGCATGTCTTTGGCGCGAAGGATGCCGAGCGCGCGCAAATCTTTGCTGGCGATGTAACCGTCCTTCAATTGCAGTTCTTCGGTCAAAGCGTAACCGAGGCCCATGTGGATTGAGCCTTCAATCTGACCGGCCAACAGCACCGGGTTCATCACCTTACCGACATCATGCGCGGCAATGACTTTCTTCAACCTGCCGTCGTCGTCGAGGATGACAACCTGCGTGGCAAAGCCGTAAGTGATGTGCGTCTTCACATTCGGGCCTGTATAACCGAGCGGGTGCGTGTCCTTGACGATGAACTCGCCATACCACTCTTTGCCAGCAAGCTTCTTCAAATCGCCATTCACTTTCGCCAAATCTTTCTTGAACTCGACGCACGCGGCTCTGATTGCCTGGCAACCGAGCAACGTGCCGCGCGAGCCGGTGGTCTGCGCGCAGTCCAGCGCGTACCGGGTGTCGGTGACGACGCGCACCAGCTTCGGATCGATGCCGGTCTCTTCACACAACGTCTGAAGTTGTACTGTGAACAATCCCTGCCCCATCTCGGTGAAGCCGGTTCGCACGACGACCGTGCCGTCGTTCTCGACCGTGATCATTGCCCGGCCGCCGTCTTCGCCGCCGTTGCCGATGCCGACGTTCTTGATGCCGCAGGCGATGCCGGCAAACTTCGCACCCCGGTAAGCATCCTTCACCGCGAGCAGCGTCTTCTTCAAACCGACGCTCGCCTTGAAGATTTGTCCCGTGGCAAACATGTCGCCGACGTCTACGACGTTACGCCAGCGGATTTCCCAGCCATCGATACCGACTTTCTCCGCAAGCATATCCATGACCGTCTCGATGCCGAACGCCGCCTGGTTCGCGCCGAACCCGCGCATCGCGCCGCACGGTGGATTGTTCGTGTACGCGCCAACCGATTGAATGTCCACGACCGGCGCTTTGTACGGGCCGCACGAATGACCACCGGCGCGTTCGAGCACTTTCGTGCCGACGGAGGCGTACGCGCCCTTGTCGCCAATCGCGCGGACGCGGACGCAGGTGAGATGACCGTCCTTGTCACAGCCCGCCCAATACTCGAACTTGATCGGATGCCGTTTCGGATGAAACCGGATGCTTTCCT
>JBGQCJ010000110.1:0-6839 GCA_041495285.1 Verrucomicrobiia bacterium | reverse complement strand
CAATCCGGCCAACGCCCAAGTGCGCGTCCAGTTCCGGTTGGGCTTGTTCCCGCCGCGTTCCGCGAAGAAGAAACAACAGACGCCGGTATCGCCGACGCCATCCAACAACTGATCGCAGCGCCCACGTTGTGCGAGGGTCTCCAGACCCCGCACAACGTTCGGCGCGGTCAGGAGACCGGACGCCGAACGAGAGGCGCACAACAGCATGTCAAACGGGCGAGACGCCCGTTCCACTAAAAAGGGGGGAGGCCCAACCGGCCTCTCCCTTTTCTGCTTACCGGGTTAGAACTACCGCGTCACGCCGGCACCGTCCGTACCACCGGAGCATCAACTGACCGGCAGGTTGACTTGGAAGGTGGTGCCTTTGCCTTCGATGCTGGAGACGGTGATGGCGCCGCCGTGGTCGCGGACGATCTTTTGCGAAATGGAGAGTCCCAAGCCGGTGCCTTCCTTCTTCGTGGTGAAGAACGGGTCGAACAACCGGTTGCGCACGCCGGCGGGGATACCGGGGCCGTTGTCGGCGACTTCGATGAGGGCGAATTTCTGGTCGCCGTTGCCGGCCCCGACGGCGTCGGCGGGGCGCATGCCGGTGCTGACGCGAATCCTGCCTTGCTCGGGCAGCGCGTCCACCGCGTTGGTGATGAGGTTGATCAACACCTGCAGGATCTGCTGTTTGTCCACCTTGACCACCGGGTTGCCGTGAAACTGTTTGGTCAGATTGATGTGTTTGCTCTTGAGCCGCGGCTGCACGAGCACGACGGCTTCGTCAACGATTTCGTTGGCGGTCTGCTCGTGGATGGTTACTTGGGAGGGCCGCGCGAAGGCGAGCATGGTCTCGATGACCTTGGTGATGCGATCCACGTCTTTGAGCACCAACTGGCTGAACTCGTTCTTGAACTCCGGGTCGTCCATGCGGTCGGGCATCAACTGCGCGAAGGTGCGGATGGACGCCAGCGGGTTGCGCACTTCGTGGGCGATGCCGGCAGCCATCGTGCCGAGCGAGATGAGTTTGTTCTTGCGGAACACCTGATCTTCCATGCGCCGGTATTTCACGGCGAGCGCGACTTCGGTTGCCAGCGTTTCGAGCAATCTCAGGTCGCTGACGAAGAACATATCGCGGCTGGCTTTCTCGCCGATGCAGATCATGCCGACGAGTTTCTCGTCCAGAATCATCGGCACGCACACGGGCGCCTTCAGCCAGTTCAAATCAGCCGTTAGCTCGGCCGCTTTATCCGGCGAGACGCGGCGCGGCAATTCGTCGCGCACCAACACGCTTTTGGAGAGTTGCAGGTGGGTGATGACCGGTGAGGTTTCCGGCAGTTCGGTCAACTCGGCCAGCTCCTGCGCGTTCAATCCGCTCTCGGCCTCCACCTTGTACGTGCCGGCCAGCGGGTCTTGCATGAAGATGAGCACACGGGTGACTTGCATCTGGCTGTGGACGGTGCTCGCCACGTTGCTGAGCACTTCATCGATGGTGGCTATCCGGCTCAATTCCCTGACCAAGCTCGCCAGCGCATCCTGATACCCGTAGCGCCCCCCAAACAACCGTTCTTGCATAAGTCGCTCCGCGCGCGGCAGCCAGCGCGGCAAGGCGAAGGCGAGCGCCAAGCCAATCACAATGACCTGAACCAGCGTGAAGAGAATCTGCGCCGGGTTCATGAAGCGCGGGGCCACCGCCACCATGACCGCAATGGACACCAGGCTCGCCACCGTGATCACCAACAACGTTAAGGCATGAAGCAACAGACGCGCGATGACCACGTTGTAGTCCGCCAGCCGCGCCTTTGCCATGACGTAGGCCACAAATGCCATGTTCAACGGCAGCACAAACAAACCGACCGGAGGAATGTTGATGTCGTATTCAAGCGGCACCGCGATGGTATTGATCGTGATGAACTCCAGAAACCATGCGACCAGGAAGTAAACCAATTGCGTCCGCTTGTAACCCACCGACTGCCAGATGCCGCGACAAAGCACGACTCCGCCCACGCACTGCCAGAATGTGACGTGCACCACCAGCGGCAAGTACCACGAGCGGTTGTACCGGACATAGTGATCCATGTAGGGCGACGGTTTCACCCCGATGACGATCAGCCCTTTGAACAAAAGCACCAGCAACGCCAGCCCGCTCAAGTACGCGGCACCGATCCACCAACGGTACCGGCGATTCTCGCTCACATAGGCGCACATGCTGTGCAGCAGTAACGGATGGCCGAGAATCGCACAACTCAACGTCCACCGTCCCCAGAACAGGGCACGAGGTTCAGCCATCGGCACGAGATAATTCGCGTAACCGATCAGCCACCCGGTATGCACGACCAACGCCGCCGCCAAGAGCGGGCCGACCGCCACGCCTCGGTTCCGCCAAAACACGACGGTCGCCGCTGCGAAAGTGACCAGCGCGTTCAGCAGCACCAGGTAGTAATAAAACGCCGTCATGAACTGGATTGTTGCGCCTTCCCGAGCTTCGTCAGCGTCGAGAGTCGCGGCCACAGCGCCCCCACCCGCCGCTGGTAATCCCGGTACTGTTCACCGAACTTCTCGACGAGCGCCGCCTCCTCCAAACGCATTCGGATCAACAGCATCGGCGTGTAGAGAAAAACCGCCGCGCTCAACGACCACCAAGCGTTGCCGAACAGCGGCACCGCGATGTGCTCCAGAATGAACGCCGCATAAGCCGGATGTCGCATGTAGCCGTAGATGCCTTCCTGCACCAACTGCTGCTTGTCCCGGATTTCGATGTGCAAACTCCAGTACTTGTCGAGCGTCCGAATGGCTTTGAGCCGCAGCAGATGAGCCGCCGCGAACAGGATGACGCCCACGAGTGAGACCACGAGACTGTGCTCGCGCGGCACGAAACAGAATTCCAAAATCGTACCGACAAACACGACGCCGGTCAGGATCACCAAAGCGTAGAATGTCCAAAGCAGACGGATATCACCGCGCGCACTTCCCTGCTTGCGACGGGTCTCCCATGCCCGCCAGATTGTGTAGCCGGCAATGAGCGCGGCGAAGCACACCTTCTGGATTGTCAGGCCCCCCATGTTTTCTGTTGTCACTGACCGCCAGAGTATAATAAGACCATCGGGCGTCTGAAAGCAGATTATCACCGTCATGAATGTTCTTATTACCGGGGCGTCGGGCTTTCTCGGCGGGCACTGTGCAGAAGCCTTCACACACCACGGTGACACTGTCAGAGCGATCGTTCGTACTTCCTCGCGGGTCGAGTTTCTCAAGTCGCTCGGGGTAAGTCTGCACGCCGCGGAACTGGATCAGGCCGATCAACTCCGGCAAGCCATGAACGGCGTTGACATCGTCGTCCACGCCGCCACCAAGGTCGAACCCTACGGCCATTGGCGTGAGTTTGTCGAAGCCACCATTGAAGGCACACGCCACGTCCTGCAGGCCGCCATCGTTTGCGGCGTCCGTCACTTCATCTACATCAGCAGCGTCGGCGTCTATGAACGTCCCGCGCGTGAAGGCACCCTCGACGAAGTAACCTCCGGCTATGGCACGCCGTACCGCTGGCGTTATTACGCGCAAGCCAAGATCGAAGCGGAAAAACTTGTCCGGCAGTCTCGCTCAGACAAGCGCCTCTCCACCACGATCCTTCGTCCGACGTTGATGTACGGGCCGCATGATACCGCCAGCTTCTTCGGTCGAATCGTCCCGGCCCTGCGTACGCGCCGCGTCAAATGGATCGGCGACGGCCACAACCTTTTGAATCTGGTGTACGCTTCCGACGCCGCAAACGCCATCGTCCTCGCGGCCACGAACCCCAAGTCTCACGGCCAGATTTACAATATTGCCGACGACGAGAATTCCCCGACACAGCGACAGTTCATCACACCCGTGTGCGAATTGCTCGGCCTTCCAATGCCGACCGGCTCGTTGTCTTACCGGCTCGCGCACAACCTCGGCTTCCTCGGCGAATGCCTTGCGCACGCGACCGGCTATCGCGTTCGTCCGCCGATTTCCCGTCAGAGCGTCTTGTTGCTGGGCGGCAACCGCCGGTTCAGCAACGACAAACTTAAACGCGAACTGGGATGGCAACCCAAGGTCGGTTTCGAGGAAGGGATTCACCGCACCGTCGAATGGTTCAATGCTTCACGCCGCGCACAAACCACAACTCCTTCAGCGAGTCACAAGGGTTGACCGTCACTGAGAAGCCGGCCGCTTCCAACTCGCGCGCCACGTCCTGCGGCGAAATAAAATCCAATCCGCCGCGTTCGTGTTCCAGCACGCCCCAGTTGTACTGAATCTGCGCCGCGAACCGCCGTTTCAGTTTCGCAATCGGATTCCACCCGGCACGCTCGCGGATGGAGTAATTGAAATTCAGCACGCAAATCTCACCGGCATCGCCCAATCGCTCGCGCAGCTTCGCAAACAACGCCGGTCGGCCCTTGAAATGATGCGCCGCGATGTTGGAGATCACGTGCGTGAACGGCTCGCGCGTCACGCGCTCCGGTAACGCGTTCATGTCGCAACACTCGACCTGCACGCCGTCGCGCGCGCCGAGAAATGCCCGGTAAAACACCCACGGCGTCAGGTCCACCGCCACGCACTTGTTGCCGCGCTCCGCAAACGCGTTGGAGTAAATCCCGCTGCCGCATCCGAGGTCGAGCACCCGGCAACCACCCGTAAGCAGCCGGGGCGAGAACTTCCAATACGATGCGATGCCCAGCCGTCGAGCTACCGCGTCGCACGTCTCCAGCATGAATGCCGGCGGACGCACGATCCAACTCGTCTCGCCGCGCAACGCCTCGACCTTCAGCAACACGCCGAGCAAATCGTCCACGCCGTAGTAACCGTCGCCGAAAATCTCCAACTCGCGCGTCAGCTTGGCGATTTGCGATTCCGAAAGCTGCGCCCGCCCATTCTCGTACCGGACTATGCCGAACGCGTCGGCCATGCTCAGGAAATTGTTCCAGTGCGCCCGCGCGGCGTTGCGGTTGTGTGGGATTTTTGAGTTCGAGGAGTACTTCGCCAGAAACTCGCTCTTGGTCGGATTCGGCGAAGCCCGGTAGTAATCGAGTAGCGTCTGAACCTCCTTCTCGCTCGCCGGCAAGCGCGCCAGGTAGAAATCAACGATCTGGTCCAGAGTGGCCGGCCCTTTTCGAAGCAGCTCCACGATGCCGGTGCGCAGGAAATTGCTGAGCACAATGAAGCGGGTCGTGCCGAGCAACCGGTTGCCGCGACGGGCGCGCTGGAGACTCCCCAACATGATTTCCTCCTCTGGGGCGCTGAGTCTAGGCCGGCCAGCCCCGCCAAAACAACACAGAAATGCTTGTCGGACAGCGCTGCATTGGACATCATCACCGCATGACGCCGAAACGCAAGCTGCGCGCCTGGTTGCCGGTCGTGCTCTGGGCCGCGGTGATTTTCTGGTTCTCCGCGCAATCCGCGCCGCCGGACCTCGGCCCGCAGTTTGCCTTCAAGCGAAAGTACGAACACATGGCCGGCTACGCCATGCTGGGATTTCTTGTGATGCGAGCACTCCGCAAGGGCCACGCGCTACCGTTGCCAAAAACGGCTGCGCTGACTATCGTGCTGGTGGCCGGTTACGCCGCTTCGGACGAATGGCATCAAAGCTTCGTGCCGAACCGGCAACCTCTGGTAAGTGACGTTGTGATCGACACCGTGGGCGGCAGCATCGCCGTCGCCGCTTATTGCGCTTATGAATCGTACCGAAGCACAAAAGAAACTCGCTAACCTCCGCGAGCAGATCCGCCGGCACGACCACCTCTACTACGTCGAGGCGCAGCCGAATATCTCCGACCGCGAGTACGACAAGCTCTACGCGGAATTGAAGGAACTTGAATCAAAGTTCCCGGACCTCGTCACACCTGACTCCCCTACCCAACGCGTCGGCGGCCAACCACTCAAGGAATTCAAGAGCGTCCGGCACGCCGTGCCGATGATGTCGCTCGACAACACGTACAGCGTTGAAGAACTGCGCGTGTTCGACAACCGCGTGCGAAGACTGTTGCCGGATGAGAAGATCGAATACGTTCTCGAACCGAAAATCGACGGCGTCTCGATCAGCATCCGGTATGAGAACGGCAAGTTCACGCTCGGCGCGACGCGCGGCGACGGCACGACCGGCGATGACATCACCGCGAATCTCAAGACGATCAAAGCCATTCCGTTGACACTCACCAAGCCGGTCACTCTCGAAGTGCGTGGCGAAGTGTATATACCGGTCGCCGAGTTCGAGAAGCTCAACAAAGAGCGCGAAAAGGCCGGTGAGCCGCTCTTTCAGAATCCGCGCAACACCGCTGCCGGTTCGCTGAAGCAACTCGATCCGGCCACTGTCGCGCAGCGCCCGCTGAATGCCGTGTTCTACGCCGTCGCCGCTGCCGAAGGCGTAAAATTCAAGAAGCAATCCGAAGTGCTGGATGCGCTGAAGAAACTCGGATTGCCGACGCACCGGCAATGGTGGGTGTGCAAAGACATCGAGGAAGTCATCAAGCGCGCCGAGGAACTCCAGAAGCTCGAAGCGAAGTTGCCGTTCGAGATTGATGGTGCGGTGGTCAAGGTCAACGGCCTCGCGCAATGGGAACGGCTCGGCTCGACCTCGAAAGCCCCGCGCTTCGCCATCGCGTACAAGTATTCACACGAACAAGCACAAACGAAACTCAACGACATCACGATTCAGGTCGGCCGCACCGGCATCCTCACACCCGTTGCCGAACTCGAACCCGTCTTCGTTGCCGGCTCGACGATTTCCCGCGCCACACTCCACAACGAGGAGGAAATCAAACGCAAAGACATCCGCATCGGCGATGCGGTCATGATCGAGAAAGCCGGTCAGGTCATCCCGGCTGTCGTGGGCGTTG
>JBGQCJ010000109.1:0-6866 GCA_041495285.1 Verrucomicrobiia bacterium | reverse complement strand
GGCATCACCGTCCCGATGCTCGTCGGCGGCGCGGCGTTGAGCGACAAGTTCACCCGCAACCGGATCGCGCCGAGCTACGAACAAGTCGTCATCTACTGCAAAGACGCCATGACCGGCCTCTCGATCATGAACAACCTGATGGACCCGGCCCAACGCGACAAAGTCGTCGAAGCGCACAAGCCGGTCGCCGTCGCGGTCGTCGAACGCGAGGAAGAAGAATTCCCGGAAACGACAGAGCGCAGTTCACGCGTGCGCGCGTTGCCACCCTTACCGGCCCCCTACCCTGACCGCAAGGTGCGCGACGTGCCGCAGCTTCGCAAGCTTTGGGAATACATCAACCCGCAAATGCTCTACGTCCGGCATCTGGGATTCAAAAGCAACTTTCAGCGCGCGTATGACGCGCGTGATCCAAAGGCATTGGAATTGTACAACGTAGTCGAGGACGTGAAGGCTGAGGCTGCCAAGTTTATGAAAGTCAAGGCGGTGTGGCAGTTCTTTGATGCGGTGGCCGATGGTAATTCAATCCAGCTTTATCACCACCAAGGCACGAAGGACACCAAGCCGGTACACGTCTTCAACTTCCACAGACAGCGGAAGCCGGATGGTCTGTGTCTTGCAGATTACGTCATGCCCGCTAAACGCTCCAACGCTCCCCTGTCCGCCGAAGCCTCGGCGAAGGCGGAAACGCTCCACGACTCCGTTGCCCTTTTCGTGGTCGGTGCAGGAGCAGGGATTCGAGAGCGCAGCGAGCAATACAAGGCGAAGGGTGAATACCTCAAATCTCACGCACTACAGGCACTCGCCATCGAAACGGCTGAAGGCTGCGCGGAGTGGTTGCATCGCCGTATCCGGGAAGATTGGGGCTTTCCCGATCCTGCCGATATGACAATGATCGACCGGTTCACAACGAAATATCAGGGACGGCGTTATAGTTTCGGGTATCCGGCGTGCCCGGCATTGGAGGATCAAGCCGGCATCTGGAAACTATTGCGACCGGAGGAAATTGGCGTCTCGCTCACCGAGGGATACATGATGGACCCGGAAGCGAGCGTTTCGGCGCTTGTCTTTCATCATGCCGATTGCACGTACTTCGGCGTGGGCGATACCGGCGAGTAAGTTAGGGCGCGGTTGTGCTTGCCTTTCGGCGACTCGCCGGCGTAGACTTTGACCACGTTGGGAGAAAGAATTAGCGAGACGAAACTTTAACCACAACCAAATCGCGTAGCTTCGGCTGCTGTTCTGTACGAAACGGGCAATTTCAACACAACGGACGGCGCTTCGAAGCGCGCCCCGCAAGGGGCGCGCCGAAAGCGTTTCCGTTGTGGGCACGCCCGTGCCTGTACAGGGGCGCAAGTAAGTGCGCCCCCTCGTATTAGGACGTAATCGAATCGCGCGACTAGGAGGCAGTCATGCGAACGTCGATAATCTTCACGTTAATGCTCGCGGCAGCGAATACCGGTCTGTATGCACAGTCGAATTTCGTTGTCAGTGCGACCTCGCGAAACCCGGATGGCTCAATACGGCTAACTTGGAAGAGCGAAACCAACACGCTGTATGACATCTACTACACCGAGGAATTGCGAACGCAAAGTTGGCGACTCGCAGCTATTCAGATTCCAACTCAAGGCACGCTGACTCAATGGTCAGATTACGGCGGGCCGGGGCGTGCTCACCCGTCAAGCCTCAAGGCGAGATTCTATCGCGTAGGGTTAACGCTCGACTCTGACGGAGACGGATTGCCCGATGCCTATGAACTGTTGGTAAGCACCACGGCAACGAATTTGGTTGATACCAACAGCAACGAGATACCGGACGGCGAGGAGGATTTTGACCATGACGGCGTTCTTAATGTCGGTGAATATAATCTGCTGACCGCGCCCTACTTGGCAGACAGCGACGGAGACGGCGTTAGCGATGGCCCTAATGCTACGAACAGCATCGCGGCAGGGCCGGATCTGTTCTTCGACCTGCTTGTGAAAGGCAAGATTAGAGGTGACAACCAAGTCGGGCAGGCGAACCTGCAACTCCTGCTTCCGTTCGTGGTGTATTTGACGAATACGAATGGCACGCCTGTCGCCAATGGATCGAATGTTACTTTCACCGCTTCAAGCCCATCCGGGTCAAATGTCACTTCATCTTTATCAAACACATCAGATAGCACCGGTAACAATGGATTCGCGGGACAGGCCCAAACTTATTTGACGCTCGGTTCGGAAACGGGCACTTGGAAAGTCGTGGCTCATTGCGGCGCTATTGATTTTGAGTTTCATGCCGAGCCGGTGACATTTGTGTCCGTTCAGTTTTCGGACGGCACGTACCAGTCCGGTAGCCTGTCCTCTAACGAAGTGATAGGCGACGTGGCGAACATACGCGTGACGACCAGTGGAGGCAGCACGAACGTTCCGCGTGTTGTCGGCGTGAAGTTGACCAGCGACGACAATTCATCGGGGATCGTTGTCGCATTGGGCGAGACGGCGACTGGGGCGGGTGTGTTCACTGGCTCAGCGCACACTGATAAGCTGCAGTCAGGTTCATTCTCGCTATTCAGCACCATTCCCGCGACAAACTCCAACCCGGTTGGTGGTAACGCGAAGGACGATGGCGTGCCAGAGTATGCGTCGGGGGACAATGCAACTGAGTCCGGCAGCAATTTCAACGACTCGAACGCCTTCGACAGCGGTATGGATTCGTCTCTTTTCGTCCCGCGCGGAAAAGCCAGACTACCACAACCTGTACCCGCTGGAACAATCGAGTACACTAAGTCATTCATGAAGGCCGCTGGCCTGCGCGGCATCCAGTTAATTCTTGGGACGATGGTCACCACAAACTTCTTTGAGAGCCAAGCCGATGTTCTCTATTACTCTGGCCACGGATTCCATGATGTGAACCTACTCGGCTTGCCGCCTGTCAGTTTCGGGCCGGGTGACGTTGCGGGCGGCGAGTGGAAAAAGGATTTGGAGATCGCCATTTTCGCCGGGTGCAGCGTTCTCGACGTGACCAATGACAAACTCGCCGGACCAGCCAAGCCGGGCAAGGCGTGGGCAAAGACCGGCCCAACGTACTTTCTCGGATATGAAGGTTCGGCTCCGGGTGACGCCGGCGGAGCACCGACGACAATCATCCAACAGTGGCACGACGAGTGGGACTTAGTGTACTCGTTTGGCGATCCAATTCCCGCATGGGCGTCAGCCAACAACGACGCCAGCGCTTGGAATTCTTCCGCGCTCGATTGCTCAGTAAACCCGAAAGTTGCGTGGCATTGGACAGGAACGTTCATCCATACATGGACGTCCGTGCCAGAAAGCTCATGGTAAGAAAAGGAGAACAAGATGAGAACCATTATCAGAATGTTAGTTTGCGTTTCTCTCGTTGGCGGTGTGGTCAAAGCGGCGACAAAGGATTCCGCCACAGAACAGAGAAGGAGCGATTTGACCGCCGCCCTACGAGAATTGAATGCGCAACCGCCCCAGGATTCCTACCAAGAGCATCCGGGTTGGCACAAATCAGAAGTTCGAGAGAAGTTGAAGGGCATTGTCACAAAGTACCCAAATTCGGAGGAAGCAATAACGGCGGAGCTTTGGCTAGCAACCGTCGAACTTGAGACGGGGCAAGCAGCGTCAGGTCGCGCGAAAAAAGGCGAGAGCATGTTGTCGGTTGCCTCAACCTTCGAGCGTGTAATCAAATCGTCGCCTCACTCGTGGCAGGCCAAGGCTGCGCATGTTGGTAGAGCATCCGCTTTGTTTGGAGCAAAACGATGGGATGAGTTCCGGGCCGAAGCGGGAGACATTCTGACCAACACTGCGGAATACCGGGCTGAATCGAACACAGGGTACTTGGAGTTTCTGCGAGCGCACAAAATGAGCGGTGCAGATGTTGAGCCGGAGTTTCGGTGGATGATGATTGTCGCGGCATCATGCGAAGAAAAAGCATCCGAAGCAATCGCGCTCGCCGAAGACCTCCAATCCAAGTTTCCCGAATGGAGCGCGAAAAGAAAACTCGGCGGGACTATCGAACTTTTGAAAAGCGGGAAAAAGCCGTTTGGTTGCTAGACTGCGCGCTTCGTTCTCCATACCCAAGATTGAAATTCGGCGGGCAGCAGAGATCAATCTGCCGGTCATACTGCGCATCAGAACCGTCCTGAAAATGGTAGGTATGCCAGAACGTGCCGCGATGGTACTCCCATTTCCCGGCATCTGGACGCAGAACGTAATCATCAACAAGGCAAAAACCCCAAACCAATACGGGATACAACAAGACAAGCATCAACAAGCCCGCGATGATTTTGAGGCTTAGTTTCATTGCCCGCCGCATGGAAGCAGATTATTGCGGCGGCGTGGGCGCGGGCTTCTTCCGTTGCGGCGCGCGTTCAAGGTGGCTTTCGCTCATCCACGCGCGGGTCTTTTCGGGAACGCGCGTGTAGACGTTGTGGAAAATCGCGTCGAGGTAATTGCACTCTTTCATCCCGTCGCCAACGAGCGTTCCGACAAGCTTGGTGTTCTTGACGCCTTCGCTGTCTGCGCCGTCTTCAGCAGTTTTCGCGGTATCAATCGCGGCCCGGTCGGTCGCAAGGTTTGTCGCGAAGTCCGCCGGCAATCCTTTGGCGGTGAACTTGGCGCGGAGCGCATCTTTGGCGTCGGTCACGTCGTCGGTGTCGGTGTCTTTGGGGACGAGCTTTAGAATGATCGCGTCAGCGGCGGTCACGATGGCTGCCGGGTTTGGCGCGGCGGGTGGCCGGAAATCCTTTTCAAAACCGGGATGGTCCTGCGCAATGACGCCGGCGGTGCGCGTGATGTTTTGCACGTCGATGCGCAGCGCGTCGATCAACACGTCTTTGGCCTCGGCGCTGCCGCCTTTCTGACCGGCTTTGGCGGTGTTGAGCTTGCCGATGATGGCTTCGAGTTTGGTGAGATGTTGCGGCGCGTCGGTGGCGGCAACGTCAGCGGCGTTGGCGCGTCCGAAATTCAGCACGCGAACAAATTTATCCAAGCGAGCGGATGAGCGGTCGTCCATAAATTTCCTCCTGCGCTGTCTTGTATTCCTGCGGCGAAACGGATGCAAGCAGGAAATGCGGCGTTGCGGGCTACGGCGTTATCGTTTAAGAACGAGTGCATGAGAGCCTTTGGATTTGGATTGGTCGCGTGGCTGACGCTGACGATGGCGGCGAGCGCGTGTGATATGTGCGGGTGCGGCATCGCACAAGGTCAATGCGGGATGGCATGTATGCCGGAGAAGCCGGCGGGCGCGTTCGTGGGCGTGACGGAACAGTTCACGCATTTCGGGACGCTTCAAGAAGATGGCGAACACGTGTCGAATCCGGCGGGGCAATACGAGGATAGTTCGATCTCACAAGGCGTGGTTGGCTGGCAGTTCAACGAACGGTTCAGCGTGCAGTTCGCGTTACCGGTGATTTATCGCGCTTTCAAACGTCCCGAAGGTTTCGCCATTGATCGCGGCACAGTGTCCGGCATCGGCGACGTGTCCTTGATCGCCAGCGCGCGCGTGTGGCAGCACCAATGGACGGACGCCGAAATCTCGTGGACGGTTTCGGCGGGCGTGAAATTCCCGACCGGCGACAGCGGGCGGCTGCGCGAGGAAATCAACGAGACGCCGCCGCCCCCGGGCGCACCCGAAAGCGCGATTCATGGACACGACTTGGCGCTCGGCAGCGGTTCGTATGATGGCATTGTCGGCAGCGGTGTGTACGCGGCGCGCAAACGGTTCTTTGCAACGGCGCAAATTCAGTACGCCATCCGCAGCGAAGGCTCATACGGTTACCGGTACGCCAACGATCTTGTCTGGAACGGCGGCCCCGGTTTCTATGTGGTGCAGACGCCGCGATGCACTTGCGGCGTGCAGTTGAATGTGGCCGGCGAGACTAAACCCAAAGACACGTTTCGTGGCTCGAAAGCCGAAGATACCGGCGTCACGACTGTCTACCTCGGCCCCGGCGTCACGCTGGTCTACGACAAGAAACTCCACGCCGATCTCGACGTGGACATTCCGGTTTCGGTGGACAACACCGCGCTGCAAGCCGTGCCGGATTATCGGGTGCGCGCTTCGGTGACGTACCGGTTTTAGCTTGCAGTCTTGGCATCGGATATTAGTGTTCACGACATGAAAACGATCTCTCGTTTGCTCAGCCTGTCTCTGCTCGCTTTGCTCACCCTTTCCGCGACGGCGCACGCGCACGTGATTCCCGGCGACGTTCACGGATTCAGCAGCGGCTTTGGTCATCCACTGCAAGGTTGGGATAACTTGCTGGCGATGGTCGCGGTCGGTTTGTGGGCCGCGCAACTCGGCGGACGCGCTCGCTGGCTTGTGCCAGCCAGTTTCGTCGGCGTGATGACGCTCGGCGCGGCCGTCGCGATGGCCGGCGTCCACATTCCGTTCGTGGAGCAAGGTATCGTGCTGTCCGTGATGGTGCTTGGTTTGCTTATCGCATTGGCGGCGCGAATGCCGGTGCCGGCGAGCATGGCAATCGTCGCGTTGTTCGCGCTGTTCCACGGACACTCGCACGGCACAGAGATGCCGGTCAGTGCGGTCGGGTTTGCCTATGGCGCTGGTTTTGCAATAGCGACGGCAGCATTGCACGCGTGCGGAATCGGCTTGGCATATACGGTAAGGTCGGTGCGGCTGCCAATCATCCGGTGGGCGGGTGCTGCCATTGCCGCCTGCGGCGCGGCGCTGTGGGTATTCTGAGCTAACGCAGCGCAAATCCCTGCAAATGCGTGCGTTGCGAACGCTCATGCCTGCAATCTGCACGCGTCACTGAACGATCTGCACGCCAATGCCGCCGATCTACACGCGCCTCTTGCCGGTCTGCACACGGCCGCCGGTAAGTCTCACGCGCGACTGAGCGACGCGCT
>JBGQCJ010000108.1:0-7113 GCA_041495285.1 Verrucomicrobiia bacterium | reverse complement strand
CTCGGTGCGCAGCCTGTCCTGAATGAACGCGACAATCTCCTCGTCGCCATGACCCTTGCCTTCTTCCAACGCCTCAAAAAAACGAACTTCGCCAAGTTTCTCGATGTTTTTGTAGAGCGACTTGCGCCGGTCGCAGCCGATGGCGCTGATGAGCAACGTGACGCCGTCCGGCACGCCGCGCTTCAGTTTGTCGTTGAGTTCAGTGAGCGCTTCCTTTACCGCTTCGCCGCGCGTGACTTGATCGTCGGCAAGCAGGTTGGTGTTCTTCAACCACACCAGCTTCTCGCCGCCAAAGAATCCGACCGTGTGCAGCGCCTCGTCGAGACGGGCCACGACCTTCAGCGCTTCGTCTTGATTGCCGGCCCCGCCGTCAATGATCTCTAACCCAAACTCACCGGCATCCTTCGGCGCAAGTTTCTCCGCCAACTTCCCGGCAGTCTCCTTGATAGAAAACTCATCGCTGCCACCGACGAGATAGATGGATTTAGTTTGTGCCTTTGTAGCCGGCATGTCCGCAGTGTGCCCGCCACCCGTCGCCACGTCAAGACGCCGCGTGTTGACATTGTCAAAGCGACACGCTTATAAGAAGGCAACGAGTTGAACAACAGAAGTGCGGCCGACCAATCGCTGCGCGCAAAGTTAGCAGGGATTAGAAAGAATCTGTCAAGTGTGGAGAGTTGACCCCAATCCTTCTCGACAAATGGTCCAAATAGCATAAAAGTCAGTCTTTGGAATGTTACGAGTTTTAGATCACTGACATACGATCATGGACCTCAATGGAATGGGGGACCTGGTGGAAACATGGCTCAGACTTATACTTGGACGCAACCGTATCCATGATCAAATGCGCTCTAATCGGCTTCCTAATTTTTGAATGTTTTTCTTGCTCTAATTCAAAAGTGATTATTGAGCGCGGAGATTTGGTTGGATTGTTTATCGCCGATGCTGGAAAGTTTCGAGATTCCATTGAGACTAGCGACGACGGGACATATATTCACACTTATCGATTTCGTTCTTCAGACCCAGAGGTGCAATCACGCGGCACTTGGAAAACTGAAATACGGGAAGGATCTGTGTGGATGATTTTTAGTGATTTTGTCTGGGGAACTGAATTCCAAGCGCCCAATCTCTCCGACACTGAACGAGCCATGCCCAGTTTTTGGATCGTTCCAGTTGAGAAATCAGGCCATAAAATAAGGCTCAGAATCCATCCGGACTTCGCCGCATATTACGTCAAAAATTAAAGTGCCAACCAATAGCAGTAAATGGGGTCATCTATGAAACGACGTCGCAAGTTATTTCTTGCGCCTCCTGTTGATCAGGTTTTCAGCCAGTCATCTATCCGTGCCAATGTGTCAACCAATAGCAGGCGAAATGCCGGCTATTCCGAAATAATAGTTCCGAACGCAGCTTCTCGCGAGCGACAGCCGGCAACGCGGCAACTGAGTTCTAGCTTATCCTACTTCGCTGAAGCTACAGCGGACAAGCCAACCGAACGCTTCAACCCCGATCTCGGAAACGGGGCAGGCGCACGGGCCTTCGCCGCGACGGAGTGGCTTCGGCCACGCAGGCGGGCCACCTTCACCACGTTTTACGTGGCAAGCATCCAGTGTTCGTCCCCATCAACCTCGGGAAATCCGACGCTGTCACCGAGCGGTTCCCTACGAACAGGTTAGAAGCGCGACTGCTTCCGGCTATGTCGCACTGTTTATGAGCGAAAATGCTCGTCACGTCAAGACACGGCGCGTTGACATTGCAGTTGGGCAGCACGTATAAACTGACGTATGGATAGTTTGTGGGCGCCGTGGCGGATCAAATACATTCTTGGAGAGAAGGAAGACGGTTGCTTCTTCTGCCGCAAATCTCAGGAAGCGGACGATGCGAAGAACCTCATTGTCATCCGCGACCGGACTTGTTTCGCGTTGTTGAACGCGTATCCGTACAGCCCGGGCCATTTGATGGTCGCGCCGTACAAGCATACCGGCGAACTGGACGATCTCGCGGAGCAGGAGTTGGCGGACTTGATGTTGCTGACGCGGCGGTGCAAGCAGTTGCTGACGCGCGCGGTGAAGCCGGAGGGGTTCAACATCGGGATCAATCTTGGCCGACCGGCGGGCGCGGGTGTGCTCGATCACGTGCACATGCACATCGTGCCGCGTTGGAACGGCGACACGAACTACATGCCGGTGCTGGCTGACACGCGCGTGTTGCCGCAGGCGCTGGACGAAGTGTATGCGGTGTTGAAGAAGCACATTGAGGGGTGAAGGGCGACGGGCGATGGGGGACTGAGGGGCGAAGAGCGAGGAGCGCGATGGCATGAGTGTTATTAAGAGCTACCGTGATCTGGACGTTTATCGCGCCGCCCTAGAATCGGCAATGAACATATACGAATTGACCAAGACCTTCCCGCGCGAAGAGCGATATTCTTTGACTGACCAGATCCGGCGTTCCTCCCGGTCCGTCTGCGCCAATCTCGCTGAAGCCTGGAGGAAACGTCGGTACGAAGCCGCCTTTGTCTCCAAGCTCAACGATGCGGAGGCCGAGGCAGCCGAGACGCAAGTTTGGGCTGAAGTTGCCTTCCGGTGTGGGTACGTGAATCGCGAACACTTCGTGGAAATCGATGAAGCTTGCGACAAGGTTCTTGCGCAACTCATCCGCATGGCCGAACAGCCAGAGAAATGGCTCTTGAAGTCGCAACGCCCCTCGGACGCACGGTAGTTCGCCCATCGCCCATCTCGCCTCGCTCCTCGTCCCTCGTCGTGCGTTACCGTATTCGCCCTTCTCCTTTCTCTCATTTGCGCCTTTGACGCTTTCGCACTCGCACGCTATACTGCTCGCGATGAAACTGCCGGAGCAAGTGGCGGTGATGCCGTTGCCGAACGCGATTCTGTTCCCGCGCGTGTTGTTGCCTCTTTACATTTTTGAGCCGCGTTACAAGGAAATGCTGGAGGACTGTCTGGCTGATAACCGGATGTTCGCGGTGGCGTTGTTGCGCAAGGGGTGGGAACAGGAGGGACGCAATCCCGCACCATATCCGATCGCCACGGTCGGCGTGATTCGCACCTGCGTGGGGCGACCGGACGGCACGTCGAACCTGATTCTGGAAGGCGTGGCTCGCGTGTGCATCCGCGAGTACGTGCGGCAGCGGCCGTACCGGGTGGCGCAGGTGGAGCTGCTGGAGGATTTTGGCAGCGGCACCGCGACGGAGGGCGAGCCGTTGGTCAAGACGGTCTCGAAGTTGATCGACGCGCGTGCGCGGTTGGGCGCGGAGTTGCCGAAATCCGTCGTGCACACGCTGCTGTCGGCGAAGAACCTGAATTACCTGTCCGATCTGGTCAGCTACACGTTGTTGGACAGTTTTCACGACAAGCAGTTGATGCTGGAGACGCTGGATGTTGACCAGCGATTGGACCGGTTGATCAGGCTGCTGCAAAAGCAAATCCAACAGTTCGAGCTGTGGAAGACGCTCCAGGGCAAGCTGCCCAACGAAAATGTCGGACACAACTGAGGCGAGCGCGCCGCCCGCGACGGCGCCGGCGCGGGAAGGCGGCATGGCGGAGACATCCACAAACCAACGCAGCCATCTCCCGGCGCGCGATCTGGTGCGGCTGGCGCAGGGGTTCTACTTCATCTTCTGGGGGTTGTTGCTGGCGATTGTGATGGGCACGCAATTGCTGATCGCGCTGGAATTGTACGCCGTGACGGAGTTGCTGCTGGCGGGAGGCGTGTTGGCAACGCTGGTGGGCAGTTGGCGGTTGTATCAGGTCAAGAGCGTCGGCCCACTCTGGCGGACGCGCGCCGGCTGGACGCTCGTGTTGGCGTTGCTGATGACTTATTTCTGCGTGTTCTTCTACATGTGGCGGCGCGTGCCCGCGAATTCCTATCTGCTGGCCAACGCGCTCGCGTTTCTCGGCGCGAGCATTCTGTACATGATCCTGCTGAGCCGCACGGTCGCCGCGCTCGCCGCCGGTTTGGATCGGCGCGAGTTGCTGCTGGAATCGCGATTGTTCAGCGTCAGCAACATCGGCTTCCTGCTCGTGCCGTTCGTGGGCACGTTGATTTATGTCGGCATCCTTTCGGTGTGGCGCCGGACGGATTTGCTTTTTGAAATCGGCTTTCTTCTGGCCCGGTCGAATCTGATTGTTGTGATCTTGTTGCTGCTGCCATTCTCACTCACACTCTCGCTGGCCTGGGTGGCCAAGGACGCGGCCTTAAAGGAACTGGCCTCGCTCGACAATCCATGAACGGAATCGCTCACCGGTATCCACGCTACGGAACAATCGGACTGGCCATCCTGCTGGTGATGGAGACGGCGGTGTTCTGCGATCAATCGGGCGCGTTCCCGGACTTTCCGTGGTGGCAAATCACGGCGGGCGCGACGCCGGTCTGCTGGTGGGGTTACATCCTCGCGGTGGACGCCTGGATTTACCGGCGCAAAGGCTCATCGCCATTAACCGCGCGCCGCCGGGTGTTCGTGGCGCAGTGCATTTTGTCCATCGCCTTTTGGTGCCTGTTTGAAGCGTACAACCGGCTGATGCCGGGCTGGCAGTATCAGAACTTGATCAGGTATTTGCCGGTGCGATTCGTCGCCTACGCCGTTGCGTTCGCCACCATCATGCCGGGATTGTTTCTGACCTGTGAACTGTTGCAGAGCTGGGACGCGTTTACCGGCGTGCGCCTCCCGCCGGTGCGCTGGAATAATACCGCGCTCGTCGTCTCCATGATCGTCGGCGCACTGTTTTGCTTTGCGCCGCCATTCTTCCCGGAACCGACGCGCGGTTATCTCTGGGCCTTCGTGTGGATGGGCTGGTTCTTTCTGCTCGAACCGATCAACTACCGGCGCGGCGCGCAAAGCATCTACCGCGACTGGGAACACGGCAGCCTCGCGCGCACGTTGCAACTGTTCGCCGCCGGCGCGATCTGCGGCGTGCTGTGGGAATTCTGGAACATGTGGGCCTACACCAAATGGGTGTACATCTTCCCGCTCGGCCAGAACCTCAAGTTTTTCGAGATGCCGCTCGTCGGCTTCCTTGGCTTCCTGCCGTTCGCTCTCGAGTGCTTCGTCATGTTCCAATTCATCGCCTCGTTTTTCACCCGCGAAGACAAATTGGAATTGTGACCCATGCGCGTCGCTCTTTTCATCCCCTGTTTCGTGGATCAACTGTTCCCCAACGTCGCGATTGCGATGCTCAAAGTTTTGCGCCGGCTCAACGTCGAAGTGGACTACCCGGCTGCCCAAACTTGCTGCGGCCAGCCGGCATTCAATACCGGCTACTGGAACGAAGCCCGGCCGCTGGCGCAGCGGTATCGGGAAATCTTCACCGGCTTCGATGCGGTCGTCAGCCCGTCCGGCTCGTGCACGGCGATGGTGCGCAATTTCTATCCCGAACTCGGCGTCGAACCGCCGGCCACGTTCGAGTTCGCCGAGTTCCTCGTTCGCAAACTCGGCGTCACCGACGTCGGCGCGACATTCCCGGCCAAGGTCACTTACCACGATGCCTGCCACGCGCTGCGCGAACTGCGTCTGAAAGATGAACCCCGTCAACTTCTCCAAAACGTCCGGGGTTTGGAGTTGGTCGAGATGAACGAAGCGGAAACCTGCTGCGGCTTCGGTGGCACGTTCTCTGTGAAGTTTCCGATGATTTCCTACGCGATGGACGAAGTGAAATGCGCGTCCATCCAGCAGACCGGCGCCGAGTACGTCGTCTCCGGCGACTCCAGTTGCCTGATGCAGATTGACGGTTATCTGCGCCGAAAGAAGTTGCCGGTCAAAACCATTTCTCTCGCCGAGGTCCTCGCCGCCACATGACCGCCGCTGAACAATTCGCCCGCGCCGCCACCGAGAAAACCGCCGACCTGCGGCACCGTGCCGTCATTCAGAAAAACATCGCCACGTACAACGCCGCCGTCGCCCGCGGCAAAGCCCGGTACGCCGACTGGCAAAACGCCCGCTCGATCGCCGCGCAGATCAAATGGGAAACCATCAACCACCTCGACCGGTATCTGGAGCAATTCGAGCGCAACGTCATTGAGAACGGTGGACACGTCCATTGGGCCGAAACCGCCGAAGACGCGCGCCGGTACATCCTCGAACTCGCCCGCCGCCACAACGTCCAGAAAGTCGTCAAATCGAAATCCATGACGACCGAGGAAATCCATCTCAACGAGGCGCTCGAACAGGCCGGCATTCACGCGGTCGAAACCGACCTCGGCGAATTCATCTGCCAGATTCGCGGCGAGCCGCCCTATCACATCGTCACGCCGGTCATGCACCTCACCAAAGCGGACATCGCGCACACGTTTGAAGAGAAATTCGGTACGTCACCGACCGCCACCGCCGAAGAACTGGCTGGCACGGCCCGCGAACGATTGCGCCGCGAATTTCTTACCGCCGACATGGGCATTACCGGCGCGAACTTCGCCATCGCCGATACCGGCATGATCGCCATCACCGAGAACGAAGGAAACGCGCGGCTGAGTTTTTCCCTGCCGCGCATTCACGTGGCCATCGTCGGCATTGAAAAACTGATTCCGCGCGTCGAAGACCTCGCCGCGCTTTGGCCGTTGCTGGCCACGAGCGGCACCGGACAGGCGCTCACCTGCTACAACTCGCTCATCGGCGGCCCACGCACAGGCCGGGAGGCCGACGGTCCGGAGGAGTTTCACGTCATCCTGCTCGACAATGGCCGGACTAAATTGCTTGCCGACGCTGAGCAACGCGACGCACTGCACTGTATCCGCTGCGGCGCGTGTTTGAATGCGTGCCCGGTTTACAAAAACATCGGCGGCCACAGTTACGGCACGACGTATCAAGGCCCGATCGGCTCGGTAATCACGCCGCATCTGCGGGATGCCGAGGAGTGGTCGCATCTGCCGTACGCCAGTTCGCTCTGCGGCGCGTGTACCGACGTTTGCCCGGTACGCATTGATCTGCATCATCACCTGCTCCATAACCGGCGCAATGCAGTCGTGCGGCAATTCGACAATCCCGCGCAGCGGCTCGCCTTCCGGGTTTGGCTGTGGGCGATGCAGTCGGAAACGCGTTACCGGCTGGCGGCCAAACTCCTGCGGTTCGCCCGTCCATTCTTGAAGCCGTGGACGGACACGCGCGAG
>JBGQCJ010000107.1:0-7304 GCA_041495285.1 Verrucomicrobiia bacterium | reverse complement strand
TCGTAGTCCTCGAGAAACACGATCCTGCTCGCCACGCGCTGGTCACTTGCAAAGTGAACGAGCTTCTTGATGATCTCTTTCCCCGCCAGGTCGTGCGGGTGAGCCTTTCCGGCGAAGATCATCTGGATCGGTCTCTCCTTGTCGGTCAGGAGACGAATCAACCGGTCCGGGTCCGCGAGGAGCAGGTCGGCCCGTTTGTAGGTGGCGAACCGGCGGGCGAAACCGATGGTCAGCGCGTCGGGATTGAGCAATTCTTCAACGCTGCGCAGTTCGTCGGGCGAACAGCCATGCCGGGCCAGCAGAACACGCATGCGGCCCCGGGCGAAGCGGATGAGATTCTCCTTTTGAAGGTTGTGGATCTCCCAAAGTTCCTTGTCGGGAATGTTGGGGACGCCGCGCTTCCAGAAAAGTTCGTCCATCAAATTGTCGCGCCACGAGGGCGTGAGGTATTTGTCGAGCAACTCGGACATCTGGAAACCGAGCCAGGTCTGCGTGTGGATGCCGTTGGTGATGCCCTGAATCGGCGTCTCGTGCGGCTTGAGGTTCTTGTAGACGTGGCGCCACATGTCGTTGCTGACTTTCGCATGAAGCTGGCTGACCCCGTTGCAGCAAGTGCTGAGGTTGATGGCCAGCACGGTGAGACTGAACGGCTGGTGGCCACGTCCCGGATACGACAGCCCCAAATCGATCAGGTCGTCCATGTCAATGCCGGTATCCTCGCAGTAGCTCTTGAAATGCTTGCGCATCAGGTCGAGTTCGAACGCTTCGTTGCCGGCCGGCACGGGCGTGTGCGTGGTAAAGATGGAGTTCTTGGCGACTTCCTTGCACGCCTCCTCAAAACTTGTGCCCTGCTTGACGTACTCGCGGATGCGCTCCAATCCGAGAAACGCGCAATGGCCTTCGTTCATGTGCCAGCAGGCCGGTTGGATGTCGAGCGCGCGCAACACGCGCACGCCGCCGATGCCGATGACAATTTCCTGACAAATCCGCATCTCGCGGCCGCTGACGTAGAGCTGGCCGGTAATCGGGCGGTCGGCGGGATCGTTCTTCGTCGTGTCCGTGTCGAGCAACAGCACCGGCACGCGGCCCACCTGCGCCAGCCAGACGCGCACGTACACTTTGCGGTCGGGGAAACTGACGCTGACGGTCAGGTGCCGTCCGTCGTCGCCGAGCAACGGCAGAATCGGCAGGCGCGAGAAATCGTACGCGGGATAAAAATGTTGCTGACGGCCATCCGTCTCGATCTCCTGCTCGAAGTAACCGTTCTTGTACAGCGGCCCGATGCCAATGAACGGCAGGCCGAGGTTGCTGGCGCTCTTGCAGTGATCGCCGGACAGCACGCCGAGACCGCCGGAGTAGGTGTGGAGCGACTCGTGAAAGCCAAATTCAGTCGAGAAATAAACGAACGGGCCGCCTTGATAGTTCGAGTGGTTTTTGGCGAACCACGTTTCGCCGACCGACTTCATGTAGTTGTCGAACTCGCGTAGCACGCTCTTGTACATCGTGAGGAACACATCGTCTTCGAGCAGCGACTCCCAATGATGCGGTTCGATGTTGATGAGCAATTCGACGGGGTTGCGGTAAATCGCCCACAGGCCGGGCTGGATGTGGCTGAACATCCGGCGCGCTTGCGGATTCCACGTCCACCACAAGTTGTAGGCGATGTCGCGCAGCCGGGACACTTCCTGCGGCAACTCGATGTCGGCGAGCGGTGCGGAACGGAACTTCAACGGTCCTTTATCCATAAGATGTGGTTCACGTGGTTTCGACTAGGCTGGGGCCGGCGTGGCTTCCGACGAGGCAATGATCTCGTCCACGTTGACGCCGCGCAGGGCAAACAATCGTCTCACGGTGTCGTCAATCAGGTTGTTCGGGCAGGACGCACCGGCGGTGATGCCGATGTAGAGCTTGTGTTCCGGCATCCAGTCCTTCGTCAGAACTTCCTGTTGTTTGAGCAGATTGAAATGGAGAATTTCCTTGTCGGAGAGAATCTTGCTGGCGTTGCGGATGAAGAACGTCGGCATCCGCTCCTCGCTCATCTCGGCGAGGTGCGACGTGTTGCTGGAGTTGTAGCCGCCCACGACGATCATCATGTCCAGCGGTTCTTCGAGCAGATGAATCAACGCGTCCTGACGTTCCTGTGTCGCGCCGCAAATTGTGTCGAACATCCGGTAATGCTTCTCGATGTTCTCCGCGCCGTACCGGTCAATCATCGCTTGCCGGAGGCGGCGTTGGATTTCCTCCGTCTCGCTGCGCAGCATGGTCGTCTGGTTGGCCACGCCGATGGACGCGAGGTCCCGGTCAGGATCGAACCCCGGCGAGTATGCGCCTTCGCCAAACTTGGCGAGAAATTCCGTCTTGTTGCCGCCGTGCCGGATGTAATTGCAGACGCAATCGGTTTCGGGAATGTTCAGCACGACGAGGTAATGGCCGCCGAGATTGGCCGTGGCGCGCGAACTGGTGGCCTTCGTCTCCTCGTGCTTCGCTTTGCCGTGGATGATCGAAGTATAAAGTTCCTTCGCGTTTTGCGTGACGCGTTTCCACACGCTCATCACGTCGCCGCAGGTCGTATCCACCATTTGGCAGCCTTTGGCCCTCAGGATCTCCATCGTTTTCATCTCGGCGCCGAACGCCGGGATGATCACCACGTCGTTTTCGTGTAAATCGTCCACGTTGGTGCTCTTGTTCGGCCCGCTCAGAAACTTGATGCTCATCGCGATGAGCTGTTCGTTGACCTCGGGGTTGTGAATGATTTCGCCGAGAATGTAGATTGGCTGATTGGGAAAAACCTTGCGCGCCGCGTACGCCAGATCAATCGCGCGCTCGACGCCGTAGCAAAAGCCGAACTCCTTGGCCAGACGGACCCTGAGCCCGTTCGCCTCGAACACACCGCCACGTTGCCGGAGTTTCTCGACGATTTGACTCCGGTAGTGCAGTTCCACCTGCTCGCGCACCGCCTCCATGATGTCGGGGCGCCGCAGGTTGACGCGCTTCGTTTTGGCCGTTTCCACTGCTGTCCCAGTCGCGCTCATTAGGGGAAACTAATAGCGGAAATGCCGGCGCAGTTCAACCAAAAGTCTCGGTGGGGAGAATCCGCGGCGAAGAATGCCGGGGATTACTGTGGCGGGACAACGACCTCGAAGTCGGAGCCCTTCACGCGACGCAGCTCTTCGTGGAGGACGGGAATGCGCTCATCCGGGGCGACAGAGATCGCCCACTCGATGCCATTGTCGGCGACGAACATGCCGTAGCGCTGGAGCGCGACCAGAATCGGGCGCACTTGCAGGGCGAAGCGGGAGACATCGAGACTCGAACGGAGACGCAGTCGCTCGCCCATGCGCGGCAGGTTTTCGTCGGCCAGCCGGCTCGCATAATGCGTCGCGGGGGCGACAAACTCGCGCCGCGTCCGGCGAACTGTGACGCGCAGCGCGTGCCGGATTTCGCCGCGCTTCAGTTCATCGTACCGGACGATGGCCGGGAAGATAGGCAGCCCGGCCGCGTCGGCGGAAGTCCAGCCTTCCGGGCGCAGTTGGTTCGTCTTCAGATCGAAGATCGAGGCTTGGGACGCGCGCCAACCGGCATCGGTCTTATACATGGCGAAAAACTCGTAGAGCATCCGATTAACCGGATCGACCACGATGGCGTGCCGGTCGCCATCGATCTTCGCTGTGTCGCGTTGCATGTCGTCCAGCGTCAGTTTTCTCAACTTCGGCTCGCGCCGGTAATAGGCGGGCCAACCTTCGATAGGCACATTGTCCGGCACCGGGTACGGGCCGGGGTCGGATTCGCCGGGGTTATCGGTAATCTTCACGTCCACGCGCTTCTGGTCCGGCGGCACGAGCACGAACGCCATGTCGGGATTGTAGCGCAATGGCTTGGTCGGGCCGATCGAGGCAATGATGTTCTTCGAATTCGGGTGCACCGGCCAACTGGAGACAACTTGATTCCAGGGATTGTCCGGAGGAAAAACTTCCAGCGCTTCGAGGATGGTGTCGGCCTCGGGCGTGTTGAACATCACAGGCTTCGTGATGGCCGGCATCTTGGCGAATGCGGTTGACGCTGTCGCCCCGGCCAGCAGGAGAATCAAGAACTGTCGTCGCGCGTTCATCATGATCAAACCCAGCCCTCAAGTTTGTACGCCAGCAACGCCGCGAGTTCCCGCAGAACGCGGATCGCCCGCTCCGAATTGCCCCAGATCCCATAGCGTAACCATCCCCACGGCCCGATATCTGCCTCCGCTCCGGTACTGTACGCATTCAGCCCATCCACGTGCGCAAACCCCGCCTTGCGAAACGATAGCACCACGCGGCGCAAATGATAATCCGAAGTAACGACCAGAATGCGTTCACCGCGCGCTTCCGGTGGGAGCATCTGATAGACATTCACCGCTTGCTCGTGCGTATTCAAACCGCGCGTCTCCATCAAAATCTCCGACGCCGGGACGCCGCGCAGCACGAGTTCGTCGCGCATCCGTCCCACGCTGCTGGTCTCCGGCGCGCCCTCCGTTGGCAACGACACCACGAACGTCACGTTCGTCAACTCCCGGCCAAACACCGCCGCGTGGTACGTGCGCAGCAACGTCGAACCGCTCGGCACGCCGCCGCCGCCAACGACCACGATATACCGGGGTGACTCCCGCGGCTTCAGGTCTTCGCCGTTGAGCCAGTCAACAATCCACCGCGGCGGTCCGGTCAACGCGAGGACAAATTGCAGCAAAAACAACGCGCCCGCCGCGAAGAGAATTCTTCGTCCCCAAACGCGCAACTTCATGATCCCTTTCGTACCGGCGGTGGCGGCAAAACAAAATCCAGGTACTGGTTCGGATCGCCCATCTTACCGGCTTCGGTGGCCTTAATCAAATTGTAAACCTCGCGCGCCGTCACGTAGTGCAACTTCACCGGCAACCGCGCCAGCGTCTCGTGCAATTGATCGTCGAACACCGCCCGGAAGTTTCGCTCCTGACAACCGTGCGTGTGCACCTTCACAAACACCCAGTCCGGCTTCCCGACCACACCGATGCGCTGTTTCACCCACAACGCCACACGCTCCGGCGTCGCCGGCGAGTACCCGGCCACGTCGGCGTTCTCGATTTTCCGGCGCTTCCAGTTTAGCGCCAGCGGTCCCTGCACGATCAACAAATCCCCGCTCGCCGGCTGGCCCACTTCCACATCCACGCCGGTATCGTGCGACTTTGGACGTTGCGGATCGTCGGTCGCATAGTAAATCGAGTTGACTTTGCGCGTTTGCGCCGCGCTCGGCGCGCTGGGCAACGTGAAATCCGCGTAACACCCGGTCTTGCGCAACACCTGCAACTCGTTGTTCACGCCGCACCACCGGCCATCGGGCAGCGAATTGTCCAACGACCAGTTGCCGTGGATGAAACCATACCGGCCTTCCGAAAGGAATCCATGCCCGGCCAGTTTCCTTTTGAAATGTTCAATCGTCGACTTCAAATTCTCCGGCGTGTCGTTGTCGTGGTGCAGATGAATCTCCACCTCGCCGTAACCTTGCCGGCACAGCCGCGCCAGCAAGTCCAAATACTCCGGCACGTATTCCTCGGCGGGATAGAAAAACGTGTGTTGCGGCGGTCGCCCCTCCGCGTCTCGAAACTTGTCGGCAAACCGCGGGTAATTCTCGAACCAGTACTCGACGCGTTCCAGTCCTTGATGCCGGGACGCCTTGCCCCAAAGGGGCTCGAAATGATCCACGAAACAGAAAAACACATGCGTCGGCTCGACCGCCTCCGGCACGCGCCGCGCCCAATACCCCGGCAACCACAGATGGACGTTCTTCAGCATTTGTCCAAAAACATTTGTCGCCACAACTCCACATAAAGTTTCAACAAGGTAACTTCCGGCTTTTGCTCATTCACGTTACCCAGCACATCTTCGACCGGTTTCTTCAACGGCCCACGCAACCACGCCTCCACATCCACGTAATGCTTGAACCGCTCGTAGCCGGCGTATCGCTTCAACAAACCGTTCGTCTTCCGGTACAACCGCTGTACAACATCGCTCGCCCCCGCCGGCGCGCCGGTATTGGCGTTGGTAATCTTCAGCAACGCTGGATTGAACTGCCGGAGCAAATGCCGGTGCACGCCCGTGCCAAGCCGTTGTTCCGGCGTCAACTGCAGCACCGCCGCGACGTACTCCGCATCGAGAAACGGCATCCGCACCTCGACCCGGCTGCGCAACTCCGCCAGCGACGCCGCGCTTTGCCGTCGCAGATATTCCTGCGCATAGACGCAGCTCACTTGGTCAATCGGATGCCACGACGGATCGATTCCCTCAAAGGCTTCGTCGAGAGACGTCCGGGCCAACTCGTTTGCCGGCAATCCGAAGTTTAGTTGCCGGAGCAACTGCGCTTTCAGTTCCCCCCGCGTTTTGCACGCGAGGATCTGCCGGTTGCACGTCAACTCATACGCCCACTGCATCCGCGCCAGTTCGCCGCCGTGACCGCGTAACGCGACTTCGATGCCCAGTTCCCGGTACCGGTCGAGCGTGGACATCATTACGCACGCTTCGTCGAAAAACATCCCGTCCGACAACCACACCATCTCGCGCACATACGCCGGCCACTTCGCAAAGAAATCGTCGCTATTCTCGATAAACGTGTGGTTCTCAATGCCGTTCGTGACGCGCGCAATCTGCTCGGCGATGATTTGGTCCGCGCCGCCGCGCACATCGAGCGTCAACGTCTTGACGCGATGTTTCCGGTGATCAATCGCCGCGTGAATCGTCCGCGAATCGTACCCACCCGACAGCGAGACGCCAATCTGCCCGGGCCCGCAACGCCTTTCGACGGCGCTCCGAAATTTGTCCGTCAGCTCATCGAGGTTCGCGCCCCGGCCGCGCCCGATGTGTTGCCGGAGATCCCACGTCCGCTCCAGCTTCAACTGCCCGGTGCGCGCATCGAACCGGAGCCGCGCGCCGCCCGGCAGACATTTTACTCCGCGCGCGAGCGTCTTCTCACCGAGACACATCCCGAACGCGAGCAAATCAGCCAGCCCGCGTTCGTCGAGGCGTTTCTCAACGGCCGGGTGGGCGAGAACGGCTTTCAGTTCCGTCGCGAAGATGAGCGTACCGGCCACGACGGTGTAAAACAACGGCATCATGCCGAAGTTGTCATTGGTGATGGTCACCGCGCCGTTGTCGAATTCAACGCGCGTGAAGCTATCCGACTCTTCACCGTGCAGCCAGCGTGTCGCCGGTAAGATGCCGAGATGCACGTGCGCGATGGCGAACGTCGGTTCGGCGTGCCGCTCGACTTTGTACCAATCGAAATGCCGCAGCGCGTTGACCATC
>JBGQCJ010000106.1:0-7312 GCA_041495285.1 Verrucomicrobiia bacterium | reverse complement strand
GAGTTCCTGAAGTCCCTCGGTAACCCGGATGCCTGCAAGACGGTCGAGCGGATGCTGCAGGCGAAAGTTCCCTGTATGGTGTTCGCCCGCAATGTCAATCCTCCCTCGCTCTGCCAGCAAAAATGCGACGAGTATCAGGTGCCGCTGTTCAAGACCAAGATGGTCACCATGAAGTTCATCAACGCCGCGACCATCGCGCTCGAATTGGAGTTTGCCCCGACGATCAGCGAGCAAGGCTCGATGGTGGACATCCTCGGCATCGGCGTGCTTATCCGCGGCGAAAGCGGGATCGGCAAGAGCGAAAGCGTGCTGGCGTTGCTGGAACGCGGCTATGCGTTGGTGAGCGACGATGTCACCCGCATTCGCCTCGTCGAGGGACGCGAACTGGTCGGCACCTCGTCGGAGACGACGCGGTACCACATGGAGATTCGCGGGCTGGGCATCATCAACGTGCCGGCCGTGTTCGGCGTGGCGTGCGTTCGTCCCGAGAAGAACCTGAATCTGGTCGTGACTTTGATGGATTGGGACAAGATGGAGGACGTGGATCGCATCGGCATCGAGCAACAGACGTACACGATCCTCGGCATACCGGTGCCGCACATCATCATCCCCATTCGGCCCGGGCGCGACATCGCGCGGCTGATCGAAGTGGCGGCACTGGATCAGAAACTGAAAAGTCTCGGCCACAATGCCGCCCGCGAATTCAACGAGCGGCTGATCGAACGGATGCGCACGACACAAGGCCGACGGCACCCATGATCCTGTCCCGCAAACATGGCGAGGGCGGCACAAACCAGAAAGCCAGCAAGGAACTGGTCGTCGTCAACAAGCTGGGCATTCACGCCCGGCCCGCCGCGATGTTCGTGAAGGTGGCGAGCAAGTTTGAGAGCAACATCACCGTCGAGAAAGACGGCGAAGCGGTCAACGGCAAGAGCATCATGGGCTTGATGATGCTGGCGGCCGGCTGCGGCGCGCGCCTCAAGATCGTGGCCGAAGGACGCGACGCCGAGACGGCCATTGACGAACTGGAACAATTGTTCGTGAAGAAATTCAACGAGGAGTAAACTTCGGACCCACGACATGGCCGGCAAGACAGCAACAGAGCGCACGTATCAGGGCATCGGGGTATCTGCCGGTGTCGCCCGCGGCAAGATTCTGGTCTACAGCATCGCCGAAGAAGTCGTGCCGGAATACGACATCACCGCCGACCAGGTCCCGCACGAAATCGCCCGCTTCGAGCAGGCGCTGATCACCACGCGCGAGCAGTTAAAGGAATTGCAGGAACGCATCGCCACCGGCATCGGCTCGACGGCGCCGTCCAGCATTCTCGATGTTCACCTTTCCATCACGGAAGACCCGGCTTTGATCGAGCCGGTCATCGATCAACTCGAGAAGAAGAATAAGAATGTCGAATTCATTTTCAACGATGTCGTCCACAGATACATCAAGACGTTGTCGGAGATTCCTGATGAGTTTCTCCGTGAGCGAGTGGTGGACCTGCAGGATGTCGGCCGCCGCATCATGCGCAATTTGCTGGGCCGGGAACACCGGTTGCTGACGAACCTTCCGCCCGACACCATCGTGGTGGCCTACGATCTCTCGCCTTCGGACACCTCGTCGCTGGACCGGCAACACGTGATCGGTTTTGCGACCGATGTCGGCAGTCACACGTCGCACACCACCATTATGGCGCGCTCGATGAACTTGCCGGCAGTCGTCGGCTTGCGCGATGTCAGCAAACACGTGCACGACGGCCAACTGGCGATTCTGGACGGTTACAGCGGGACGCTCATCATCGAACCCAGCCAGCAAACGTTGTTCGTGTACGGCCAGCTCGAAGTCAAACGCCACACGGTCGAAGAGCGGCTCGCCACCTTGCGCGATTTGCCGGCGCAAACGTTGGATGGGCATCGCGTCGTCGTGTCCGGCAACATCGAGTTGCCGGAGGATGTCCCGGCGTTGCAACGGGCGGGCGCGGAAGGCGTCGGCCTGTTCCGCACGGAATTCTTGTATCTGAACCGCAAGGATTTCCCGAGCGAGCAGGAGCAATACGAGAAATACTTGCAGGTAGCGCGCAGCGTCAAACCCCACTCGGCGATCATCCGGACGCTGGACATCGGCGGCGACAAGTTCCATACGGAAGAGACGACGCCGGCCGAGATCAACCCATTTCTCGGCTTCCGCGCGATCCGGTTCTGTCTGGCGCACGTGGATATTTTCGAGGCGCAACTGCGCGCCATTCTGCGCGCGAGCGCCGAAGGCAACGTCAAGATCATGTACCCGATGATCAGCGGCGTGGCCGAGGTCGTTCAGGCCAACGAGATTTTGCGGCAGGTCATGTTCGACCTCAAGAAGGAAGGCATGGCGTTCGACGAGAACATCCAGATCGGCGCGATGATCGAGATTCCGTCCGCCGCGCTGACCGCGGAGGCCATCGCCACCGAGGTGGATTTCTTCAGCATCGGCTCCAATGACCTCATTCAGTACACCATGGCCGTGGATCGCGTGAACGAACGCGTCGCGAACCTTTACGAACCCACGCATCCGGCGATCCTGCGCCTCATCCGCAACACCGTCGAAGCCGCGCACAACAACAACATCTGGGTCGGCGTCTGCGGCGAGATGGCCGGCGAGCCGCTCTACGCTCCCCTGCTCCTCGGCATGGGCGTGGATGAACTGAGCATCGGCGCCTCCAGTTTGCCGCGCGTCAAAGAAGTGATTCGGCGCCTGACGCTGCGCGATGCGCAGGAGTTGGCGGCGGCGGCGTTGCATGCCACACGGGGCCGCGAAGTGCTGGCCATGCTCAACGCGCTCATCCAACGGATTGACCCCGACCTGCTGAGCTGACCGCGCCCGATGAAATTGCTCATCCTCGCTGCCGGCTACGCCACGCGGCTTTATCCTCTGACCAAGACGACAGCCAAACCGTTGCTCGGGATTGCCGGCCGCCCGATGATCGAACATGTGCTGGCCACGACCGAGAGAGTTCCCGGCATCGACGAGATCTTCGTCGTCACCAACGAGAAATTCACAGGTGCGTTTCAGCAATGGGCCGAGCGTTACCGGAAAACGCGCCGTGATTGTCCGAAGATCACGATCGTGAACGATCACTCCACGGATGACAGCAACAAGCTCGGTGCCATCGGCGACCTCAAACTCGTGATTGACTCGCAGAAAGTTGACGATGACCTGCTCATCATTGGCGGAGACAATTTGTTCAAGGAATCACTCGCCGGTCTCGTGGCGTTTGCCGGCCAACACGGCGCGACACTCGGCGTGTACGATGTCGGCAGCCTGGACGAAATCAAAAAATACGGCGCCGTCTCCGCTGACAGCAATGGTCGCATCGCGTTTTTCGAGGAGAAGCCGGAGAAACCGCACACGACGTTGGCGGCGATGTGTCTGTATTACTATCCCCGCGCGGTGCTGCCGATGGTCGAGCAATACGTCCGTGAAGGCAACAACCCCGACCAACCCGGTCGCCTCGTCGCCTGGCTCTACAAACGGCACCCGGTGTACGCCTTCCAAATCCACGGCAAGTGGCTGGACATTGGCAGCTTCGAGAGTCTCGATCAAGCCAACCGGGAGTTCATCTGATTTCGGTTCGAAGCGCCTCCCGAAACAGCCACCCGGCAGACTTCACGGCACTAGTCGCACTCGGTAATAGCGGGCTGGCGAACTCGTAGCGCCTCCGACATCGAGGTAGTTGGTCACGGTGCCGACGGCATTGCTGACGGTAAAGATGTCAACGAAAGCGTTCGTGCTGTAGCTCCCGCCGGGACTGCCCGCCGCGACCTGTAACACATTCGTTCTGCCGCGACCGAGCACCCAAGACACTCGCACATCGTCGCCCTCAAGATGAATGCCGGTGATGCGGAAAGCCGAACTGACGCCCGACATGTAATGGAGGATGTTGCAGACAAGATTGGAGGAGTTTGGTTGAGGGGTAGCCCAGTCCGGGTCAAAGAACAGCGGCAGCGTAAGCGAGCCGAACATGACATGCCCCGCTCCGTAATCCATCTCGACCAAGCTTTCCCAGAAATGCTCGTTGTACACAATCACTGACTCACCCGGAGCCGAGACGCGCCCGATACTGGTGTAATCCACCTGAAAGTAGGTTCCTACTGGCGTCTGCGGTCCGTTAAAGATGGGGTGGGCACTATTCGCCCCATAACCGATGCTACCGTAGTACAGTGGGGAATTCATCAGTAAGGTGGTCCCGAAACCAAGATTCGTCGTGCCTCCTGTGTACGCCGCCGCGTTCATGAACAGTCGGCCCCCGGCGCAAACCCAATCTTGCATTGCCGTCATGTTGGTCGCAATGAAGCCTACAAACGAACCAAAGCTCGTATCGCTGCCTTCCATGAAGATGAATGTTGTTGCGGGAGAGAACAAGCTGGCCGGATCGACGGTTTCATAACGTAAATCCAGCCAACCGCCCGCTCCGAATACCGCGTTCATGCCGGTCGCATCGTTTCCGGCATGTTCAGCAAACTCAAAGGGCTCTCCCGCCGCTGAACGAAGGTAAGCAACCGCACCGAAGCCGTCAGCGGCAATGCCGCACACGAGAATCAGCGTGGCAACTCTTGCGCTTGGTCTCACACAGACACCGATTGACAGTAAAACAAATCCGTTCGGGAAAGTCGAGGCAATTGCCATCCCGAACATGTTCGAATGTAAATGCTAACCCGGTCAAAGCACGCCGCAGCCTGACCGGAAAAGACTTGAGATTCAGGCTCCGCTCCGTTAGTCTAACGCCACTTTTGCGAGGTGACCGCTCAGTCGTCCTGATGCGTTTCCCCAAGCAGTGAGGAGCCTGATTATTATGGAGAAGAAACGTTATTTGTTCTCATCAGAATCTGTGACCGAAGGTCATCCCGATAAGGTGTGCGACACCATTTCCGACGCGGTGCTCGACGCCTGTCTTGCGCAAGACGCGAAAAGCCGGGTCGCCTGCGAGACGCTCGCCAAGTCGAATCTGGTCGTGATTGCCGGCGAAATCACCACCACCGCCAAACTCGACTACTGCAAAATCGTCCGCGACGCCATCGAAGACATCGGCTACACCGACGAGAAGGAAGTCTTCAATCACATCAGCACCCAGATTCTTTGCGCCATCGTCAAGCAAAGCCCCGACATCGCGCAAGGCGTGGACGAGAAAGCCGCCGAAGGCAAAGCCACCGCCGAACAAGGGGCCGGCGATCAAGGGTTGATGTTCGGCTTCGCCTGCACGGAAACCCCGGAGCTGATGCCGGCCCCGATCATGTACGCGCACAACCTCGGCAAGGCGTTGCGCGAAGCGCGTCGCAGCAAACGCATCCCGTGGCTGCGTCCCGACGGCAAAACGCAAGTCACCGTCGAATACGACGGCTACAAGCCGGTACGCGTTCACACCGTCGTCATCTCCAATCAGCACCGCGACAACATCAAGCACAAGGAAATCTCCGAAGTGCTCGTCGAAGAGATCATCAAGAAAACCATTCCCAAGAACCTGCTCGACAAGAACACCCGCTACCTGATCAATCCCACCGGCCGCTTCGTCATCGGTGGCCCGGAAGGCGACAGCGGGCTGACCGGCCGCAAGATCATTGTGGACACCTACGGCGGCATGGGCCGGCACGGCGGCGGCGCGTTCTCCGGTAAAGACCCGAGCAAAGTGGATCGGAGCGCCGCCTACATGGGCCGGTACGTGGCGAAGAACATCGTGGCGGCCGGCTTGGCTGAGCGGTGCGAAATCCAGTTCGCTTACGCTATCGGCTTTCCTGAGCCGGTCAGCGTGCTGGTCGAGACGTTCGGCACCGGCAAGGTGCCGCACGAGAAGATCGAGAAGGCCGTGCTCGAAGTCTTCAGCTTCAAGCCGGCGAACATCGTCAAACAGCTCAACCTGCTGCGGCCGATTTACAGCAAGACGACCAACTACGGTCACTTCGGCAAGACCGGCGATCCCGACACGTTCACTTGGGAACGCACGGACAAGGCGGACGCGTTGAAGAAAGCTGTCCGCTAACACGACGAAATGCACGCGGGGCTGTAGACGAGCGAAAATGTAAAACGCTTGAGCGCAACGATAGACTGACAATCACAGGGCTTCAGGGTTATACTGAGAATTTAATGAGTCGAGTTGTCATGTTAGCAACTGGACTGGTGCTGTTCCTCGCGCCGTTCAACCCCTTTACCTTCGCCGCCGGGCCGTTCACTCAAAGTGGTGGTGTAGTTGTCTTCGAGGCGGAGGACTATTCTAACAACGTCACCCGCAGTCTTCACACATGGACGCTCACCAACGAGTTCGCTGGTTTCAGCGGCACCGGCTATATGCAGGCACTGCCGGACAACGGCACTGGGGTTACAGTGAACGTCGCTACGACCAGTCCCGAATTGCAGTACCCAGTCAACTTCAATGTGACCGGTCAACACTTCGTCTGGATTCGCGGTTACGCGACGGATGCCAACGGTGACTCCCTGCACGTTGGGATTGACGGCTCGGCCACAACGGCAACCAACATCACGTCGTTTAACCCCTTCGGTAATTGGATCTGGACGAATCGGACGGCAGCCGGCAATGCGGCGACGATCACTGTCGGCTCGACCGGTATCCACACCATCAGCGTTTGGATGCGCGAGGATGGCATGCGCGTGGAGAAGGTGCTGCTGACCACGAATGCAACGTTTTCGCCGACGACCGGCAACGTGTTCCACTTTGCGATCAACGGCGAGTCGGCGCTGGTCAGCAACGGCGTGCCGACCATGCGCAATCCGCTCAGCGCGATCTTCTCCAACACTCCGGTCACGCTCTATACCGGCAATCAATTCCAAGGCGGCGGCAATGCCGGCAACCAGCTCGGCACCGGCAGTACGATCTTCTACAAGAAATCTACCGCCGCGACCTGGAGTTCGCTGCCGATGGCGTTCTATCTGCAATCCGGCAACAACAAGTATTACTCGAACTCGATCCCCGGCAACCTCTTCAGCGCGGGTGACACAGTGCAGTATTATTTCAAGATTCCCTACAGCGATCACTTACCGACGTTTGTGTACGGCGACGACGCGGGGTGGAATACGTCTGAATTTAAATCGGTTGCACTGGCGAGTCCATTCTCCTACGTCGTGCGCGCCTATCCGAACGCGAGCATCACGCCTTCGCCGGCGGATTGGCGCGATTTGAATATTTATCAGATTCTCACCGACCGGTTTTACGACGGCGATCCGGCCAACAACACGGCCAATCCGTTTGGCACTTACAGTCCGAGCAACGGCAGCGCGATTCACGGCGGCGATTTCAAAGGCATCCAGCAGAAACTCGATTACATCAAGG
>JBGQCJ010000105.1:0-7691 GCA_041495285.1 Verrucomicrobiia bacterium | reverse complement strand
TTTTCGATCTGGAGCGATTTCCCGAAGGACAACTCACCGCCTTGACCGATGACGAGGAACTCGACCGGTACACGTACATGGTGGCCGGGTGCGTGGGCGAGTTTTGGACGAAGATGTGCCAGGCGCACCTGCCGGAGATGGAGAATTTGAACATCGCGGATGGTGTCCGGTTTGGGAAAGGGTTGCAGCTTGTAAATGTGTTGCGCGATGTCGGCGAAGATCGGCGTCGCGGCCGGCAGTATCTTCCGAACTTCGACGACTACCAACGCTGGCTCGACCGGGCCGTCGAACATCTGGATGCCGGCTGGAAGTACACCCTTTCAATCCCACCGGCGCAGTGGCGAGTCCGGCTGGCGTGCATCTGGCCGATTTGGATTGGGTTGAAGACCATTGCGCGGTTGCGTGCGGCGAATCCACTCGACCCGAATCAGCGCGCGAAAATATCGCGCGGCGAGGTTTACCGGATCATGCTGCGATCGTTGTGCGCGGTGCGCCGCGACGGTGCGCTCGACGCGGAGTTTGCCCGGTTGCGTGAGTCGGCTTCGCGCCGTTGACGTTGGCGCGGCGTTGGCGAGCGAGGCGTTCGGTGACGGCGCGGACGATGAGCGGCCAGACGATGGTGGCGTCGGCCAACACTTCGGCGAACATGCCGCCGCGTTTGGGCGGAACAAATTTTCCCCACGAGATTCCTTCGGAGTAGGTGCAACCGGAGAGGTGTCCCCAGTGCGCGGGATCGGGACAGATGCGCACGCCGTAGTGGTACGGTTTGAAACCGTTACCCATCCCAAGCCGTTGGTCGAGCAAATCGAGATAGGGACCGAGTTGTTGCGCCCAATTGCGGGGCACGCCGCCGCCGATGGTGAAAATGCCGAGTTTCTTCTCGCGGCCGCAAGTGGTGGCGAATTCGTCGAGGTCGTCGAACGAGTCGAACACGAGCGGGGGTTTGCCTTGTTTGCGGCGCTCGTGGTTGTAGAGGGCAAAGTCGAGGCCGAGTTCGCAGTCGCTGAAGGCCGGGATGAAGATCGGGACTTTGCGCCGGTAGGCGCTGCGCAAGACGCCTCGGGAGCCGGCGCGCCGGCTCAGAGAGCGTCCGAGTGCCTGGCAGAGTCGCCAACTGGAGACCGGCTTTCGGGCTGGCCATTTTTCGAGCGCGGTGCTGACAAAGCGTTCGGTCTCGTTGAGGTTGGCTTCGAGTTCGAGCGTGTCGTACACGCGGTTGTAGCCGGCGGCGAAAAGGTCTTCGTCGCTGAGATCGTCCGGTAACTGGAAGTGGGTCATGCCGGTGTTTTCGACGAGTCCGTGGGTGATGAGCGCGCCGGTACTGACGATGGCGTGGATCATATCGCGTTCGATCATCTCGCAAAGGACGAGGCCCATTTTCGCGACGGTCATCGCGCCGGAGAGTGTGCAGACGACGAAACAATCGGGGTCAGTGCACATCTTGTAGAGGACCTCGGCGGCCTGCCCGACGGTGCGCGCGCCGAACGAGGCGTGTCCCATCGCGGAAACGAGGTCGGAAACGGTGCGCGTGTGACGGATTTCCAGCGGGACGACCGGGTTGAGTCCATGCGAGTAGCCGTCGTTGAGCGCGCGGCGGGGAAGAACGCGTCGTTTCCGTTGTTTGCCGTTGTGCGACTTGGAACTCGCGTCCGAGTGGGGAGGTTTGGATATGTGTGGCATGGTTCTCCTCCTTCTGTGATCAGCGCCTCGAACCCTTTTTGACAGAACCGACACAATTGGTCAAGAAGTCCGTCAGCTATCTTTCGCAAGAATCGGACTTGAATTCTCGGCGGTAACTTGAGATACTTTGAACCATTCCAGAAGCGAGAAAGTTAGGCGAGTTGTGGATCATCCGAAAAAACGTTACACCATCAAAGACATTGCCGAGCAGAGTGGTGTCTCGCTGTCAACCGTTTCGTTGGTGCTGAACGACAATCCGCGCATCAGTCAAACGACGCGCGACCGGGTCCTGAAAACCATCGAGCGGCTTGGTTATCAACCCAACCGGATGGCGCGGGCGTTGGCGTGGCGGCATTCGCGGACGCTGGCGGTTTTGGTGCCGCAACTGCGGCACGCGTTTGCCGACGTTTACTTCGGCGAGATCGTCAGCGGCATCTGCGACCGGGCCAGCAAGCTGGATTACAAGGTGATGCTCGAGATTGCCCGGGCGGAATTCATCGAGAGCAAAGAGCACCTGCACCTTTACGAACAGAAGTTCGTGGACGGGATTTTGTTCATCGGCGCCAATTCGCGGCACCGCTTCGTGCAAGACTTCGCGGACGGCTCGCGTCCATTCCTGATGGTCAACAATTACTCGAAGGAGTTCGACCTGAACTACGTCGTGTCGAATTACCGATACGGTGCGTGGCAGGCGACGCAGCATCTCGTGCGGCTCGGCCACCGGCGCATTGGCTTCATCGGGGGCGGCCTGCAAGAAATCCAAACGAGCCGGGACATTTTCGAATCGTTCAAGGAAGTGCTGGCCGAGCACCAGATCGAGTTTGAGGAACGGCTGGTGGTGGATGGTTTGCTGACCGAAGAAGGCGGGATGAAGGCCGCGGAGCAGTTGCTGCGTCAGGAGCCGGACATGACGGCGATTTTTGCGCTCAACGACAAGATGGCGTTGGGCGCCATCAAGAAGCTCAACGAACTGGGGCTTCGCGTGCCGGAGGATGTCGCGGTGGTTGGTTTCGACGACATTCCGCAGGCCAGCTACTCCATCCCCAGCCTCACCACGGTGCACCAGCCGCTGTATGAAATCGGCAAGCTCGCCTGTGAACGGCTCATCGAACTCGTTCACGGCCGGGCCGGACGCGTGCAGGAAGTGATCCCGATTTATCTGGTGACGCGCGAATCGTGCGGCGCCAAGTTGAAGGGCTCGCCTCTGGCGCACGTCTGATTCAACAAAGAGGAGACGGGAGTTTATGAAAAAGCACCTGACATTGCTGTCGTGTGTTTACATCGCGGCCATCGGGCTGCAAGCGGCTTCGATTCTGGCAGCGGACGAAGAAGTTGCCACGACATTCAAGTACACCGATCCGAACGCGACGAAAGTGGAGGTCGCCGGCGAGTTCAGCAACTGGAAAATCCTGCCCCTGACCAAGGGCGAAGGCGGCACGTGGTCCACCACGCTGCACCTCAAACCCGGTTACTACGGCTACAAGTTCGTCGTGAACGGCGAATGGGTGCTCGACCCCGCCAATCCGGCGCGCAAAACGGTCAACGACATCGAAAACTCGGCCGTATCGGTCGGCGGCGTGCAACCACCCGCCGGTGGCGGCGGGAGCGTGTCCGGCAAAGTGCCGGTGACCTTCACGTATTCCGACCCAAGCGCGAAATCGGTGCACGTGGCCGGTGAATTCAACAACTGGCTCGACAACGTGGACGGGAAAGTCACCGGACACGCCGAGTGGCAGTTGCAGAACGATGGGGCCGGCAACTGGAAACTCGTGGCACCGTTGTCGCCCGGCAAGTTCAAGTTCAAGTACGTCATCAACGGCGGCGAGCGTTGGGAAAAAGATCGCAACCTGCCGGCATCGGCCGACGACAATTCTTTGATCGAGGTCAAGGCCGGTGGCGCCGCCGCAGACACCGGTGCGGTCGTGTCAGGAAAACCGGCTGTGACCTTCAGCTATTCCAGTCCCGGCGCGAAGTCGGTGCACGTGGCTGGTGAATTCAACAGCTGGCTGGATAATGTGGACGGCAAGGTCACCGGGCACAGCGACTGGGCCATGCAAAACGACGGGGCTGGCAACTGGAAACTCACGGCACCGCTGCCTCCCGGCAAGTTCAAATTCAAATACGTCATCAACGGCGGCGAACGTTGGGAGCAAGACCCGGCGTATCCGGCTTCGACGGACGGGAACTCCATCATCGAGGTCAAGGCCGGTGCGGGACAACCGGTTGCTCCGGTGGCCGCTGCGGCTCCGGCGCAGGGCGGCGTGCCGGTAAGTTTCACTTACGCCGACCCTTCGGCGAAAACCGTGACTGTGACCGGTGAGTTTAACCACTGGAACGCGTCGGCCGATCCTCTGCAAAAGGACGCGACAGGAATCTGGACCGCCACGATTCCCCTGAAGCCGGGCAAGTATCAGTACAAGTTCGTCGTGGACGGCGTTTGGAAGGCCGACCCGACGAATCCTGAATCGCAGGACGACGGACTCGGCGGAAAAAACTCGGTCAAAGTGGTCACGCAATAGCCGTACTGGGAACTTCGAGGCGCGTCCTTACGTGCCATCGGAAAAACGCTTTAAATTGAACTTGACCAAGACCTTATGCCAAGATAGGATAACAGTGCCAGCACGGTGAGGCGAGAGCCAAGCAACGAGGCATGGGGCTGGCTCAAAATCAAGAGGTTGGACAGGTTCTAAATGGATAATTCGCACCCAAGTCAGGTGCACAACGCTATTTCTCCGGTGCTACGGCTCGGCGTTTGCCTGACGGTCGCAGCGTGGGCGCTCCTCGCAGCACCGCTCGCTCGCGCCGAGCTTTCAGCCACCGACGATTTCCAGAGCTACTCCGGTAATCCCACCGACACGGCCGGCGGCTCGGGCGACTGGACCACCAACTGGCGCGGCAACTCGGAATTTGATGGCGGCACGTACCTCAGCACCGACAGCAAGATCGACGGCACGCAAAGCTACGGTGTGTACGGCAGCGGCGGCTCCAACGGTACCGGCGTGCGCCGCGCGTTCACTTCGTCGGCAGGTCAGCTCCGGTTTCGGTGGAGTTACCGGGCCGATTACGATGTGACCAGCGATGACGGCAATGGCAGCCTCAGCCGACGACTCGCGTTCACGCTGCGCAACGGTGACGACGCAGACCATTTCACCGGACAACGCTTGTCGTTCTTCTTCGCGGAAGGCAACGCCAATTTCGCCTGGTACGACGGCACCGATCGCAACACCAACGCGGTCACGTTTAGCGCCAATAGCGTCTACGATTGCGATGTCACCGTCAACACCGGTCAGCGCACCTATACCTTGTCGGTCTCCAATCGCAACAACGCCGCCAAGTTCACCTACAGCGGCTCGTGGACAACCGGCAGCGCCGGCGACCAACTTGGTTCTGTCTCGTTTCTCATGCGTGGCCCCAGCGGCGGCGGTAACGATGCGTTTCTCGACAGCGTGAGTGTTTCCCGAGTTGCCGTGCCGTGGCCCGGTGGCGCGACGGCCGGTTACGCGAGCGATCCAGCTTCGCGGATTCACCACTTCGAGGAGCAGCCGGTCATCGGCAATGGCTACATCCTCTGCATGCTCGACCTGAACGGCTCGCTCTATGACATCTACTTCCCCAGCGTCGGCAACCGGCACGGCGTCAGCACCGCCAACGAAGGCTATCGCGGACCGGAGGAATTTCCCAATTGTGGCGCGCTCGACGCGGAAGCCAACGGCCAAATGAACGTCATCAACGCGATGGGTGGCATCGGCTTGGTGGTTGGCGGCACCAACGAAATCCACTGGTTGAAGAATCAGGTCGGCACCGATTACACGAGCATCGGCCAGAAGTGGGTCAGCGACGACGTCAACGTCGTGCTGACGACCAACCAACTCAACATCTCCGGCAACAACATTCTGGTGCAGCAGTACGACTTCGTCCCCTCGACCGACGCACTGCCGGTCATTACCGACTGCCCAGCCGATCAGTGCCGCACCAACTACGGCGTCTATATCAAGCGCTTCCTGCTCACCAATCTCGAAGGCACGGACAAGACCATCGACTTCTATTACGACGCCAACTTCAACGTGAAGGGCGCCAATCAGGACGACGGGATGTATTTCGAGACCACCGTCAACGGCACGAACTACAACGCGATGATCGTCTATGACAACTCCGCCCGGACAGTCACGGGCACCGGCTGCAGCCCCAACGGCTACGGCGACGACGGCGGCGGCAATTTTGACGCCACGAAAAACTACAACCCAACGAGTTTTGGCAGCTACGATCGCAACGCCTCCGTCTATTTCGCCACGGTGATGAAGGTGGTCACGAACACGTCGAACGGACTGGGCTTGCCGGCGGAAGGAAGCTGGCGCGACCACACGCCAACGGATAACCAGGAGGGTTGGATTGGTCGCCGGATCACGATTCCGGCAGGCCAGACCAACGAAGTGGACATCATGATTGTCGGTTCGTGGGACGACACCGCCGCTCAGACCGGTACGCACAACTTCTGGGGCCGGCCGATGATCACGTGGTTTTACACCAACAGCATGGCCACCGCGCAGACCACGACCGAGAACTACTGGTCGAACTGGGTGAACTCCGGCGTGACGGTTGATTTTCCGGGGACCTACTATGACCGGCTCTGGAAGCGACAGTTGCTCGTGGCGGCGACGCATCAGGATGCCGTCACCGGCGCGATCATTGCCGGCTCGCACAACGGCGCCTATCCGTTCTGCTGGCCGCGTGACGGTGCCTATGCCGCCATCACCTTTGCCCGTACCGGCCACACCAACGAGTCGCTCAACTTCATCCATTTCCTGCGCGACGTTGCCTATCGCGACACCGACGCCAATTACGGTGACAAAGGATTCTTCTACCAAAAATATACGACGGACGGTTATCAGGTGTGGATCGCGGCGCAGGTGGACGAGACAGCCAGCGTGCCATGGGCGATGTTTTACATCTACTCGATCACGGGCGATGCCGGCTTCCTGACCAACAACTGGAACTTGGCCTATACCTCCGGCCGCGCCAGCAGCGAGACTACCGGAGTCAGCGGCCGCAGTGGCGATTTGTACTATGACGGTACGTACAACCTGATGTTTGCCAACAACGTCTGGGAAGACCAGAACATGCTCACCGTGTACGGCAACGCCGCCGTCGTGCGCGGCCTTTACGATGCGGCCAACATCGGTGCCATTGTCGGCCAGAGCAGTTGGTCCACCACGTTCAGCAACCGGGCGGCCACAATCCGCGACAGCGGCATCACCGCTCGCGTGAACGCCAACGTCGAGGCCGCCGACATCAGTTTGCTCGGCTTGACCATCCCCTACGAAGTGTTTGCGCCGACCAACAGCTTGATGACCAACATCGTCGAGAAGATCCACGGCCGGCAATCCTCCTTGGGCGGCACGCGCTTTGACAACCTCGTGGAAACGGGCGGCGACATTGCCGGCCTTGTCCGCCGCTACAACGTCAAGACCGTCAGCAACCCAGGAGATATAGACAACTACTGGAACGGTGGCCCGTGGTTCTTGGCGACCTCGTGGTACGGCGAGTATTTCGCCCGCTGGCAGGATTACGTGTCCGGCAAACAGATGATCTCGACGAACCTCTACGTCCTGAATTTGCTCACGAACAAAATGGACGGGATGATGATCGGGGCCGAACAGATTGCGCCCAGCGGCTCGGAGAAATACAGCAGCTTCCGGCTGCAAGCCTCATGGCCGAATCTGTGGGAAGCGGATTCGACGATGGTGGATCAGATGTCCATGTTCCTCGACTACAAACCGCAGGCGACGAACAACACCTGCTACTTCGCGCCGAAGCTTCCGACCGGCTGGGACCGCATTGCGTTTAACAACATGCTGTTCAAAAACCAGCGCTTCGACATTGCCGTCGCCGAGACCAACGTCGCGCCGCAAACCACGACCAACGTTGTGACCACGGTGAACAAGAAGAATACCGGCGACTTCAACTGCGACATTTACCTCCGCGTGCCGGTAGATCAGATCACCAACGCCAAC
>JBGQCJ010000104.1:0-7897 GCA_041495285.1 Verrucomicrobiia bacterium | reverse complement strand
CGGCAATCTCATCGAGTGTTTTCGACGGGAGCCGATTGACTTGGTGCAACAGCCGGTCGGGATGCGCGGCTTTGAGCGCGGCGATGGCTCGTCTTTGCGCGGCGGTGCTGAGGTCTTCGAGCAGGGCCGCGAGGTTACCGGCGTCGGCGAGCAACTCGGCCACGAGGGGCGACGTCGTTTCGGCCGGGGTTTGCTGATGCGAGCAGATTTCTTCGAGCACGAGCGCGGCTTCGAGTCGTTCCGTTCGTCTGGCCGGATTGGTCTTCTTGATGGCTTCGACAAGGCCATCTTGAAATTCCTGCAGCAGGAGGTCCGGGCTCTCGATCTCATCAACGATCTTCAGGAGTTGGCGTGACGCGGCGGTCTTCTGCGACAGGCTTACCGCAGTCCGGAACGCTTCGACTAATTCATCCTGCTGCGAGACCGGCGCGGTACGGAGCCGGAACGGCGCGGTCTTTTTCGCCGGCAACTCGAAATGCGGATCGCGCTTGAGAAGTTTTTTGGCGTTGTCCCACCACTTCTTCCACTGGTCGGCAGGGACAACGGAGCCGGACAGAGTCGTTTCGATGCGATCAGTCATCACCGCCCGGTGGTAGCTGAGCACAACGATGCGGACGAGTGCGACCGGGTCGGTGGCGGCGAGTTGTTTCAGGTGGTCGAGATCGGCGCTCTTGCGAACTTCGATGTGCTCGGCATTGAGCGGTTGAAGACTCTCGGCGGCGTAGGGCAGTTGCATCGCGTGGTCGGGATTGTGCGGGAAGGCGACGACGATGCGGGCGAGTGTGGCGTCGAACGATTTCACGCGGCCAAGTCCCCAACTTTTGTGTTGGCAGAAGCTGCCGGCTTGGAGTGCGAGGAGCGTGTCGGCTTTGGCGATGGCGGCGGGCAGGGGTTTGCGGTTTTGGTCGAGTTCGGCAACGGCGAGGATCGTATTGAGGCGCGAATCGTTCTCGTAAATCTGCCGGTAGGCTTCGAGGAGTTGGGCGCGGAGATTCTTGTCCATGGGGGCGACGCTGGCTTGGAGCTTGAGGGTGTACAACCATTCGTGATACTTGCCGGCGGCTTGGAGATTGGGCGCGATCAGGGAGGCCAGTTCGGCGGCCATGGGGCTCTGGCCGGCGTCGAGGAAGTCTTTGATGAGCAGGAGGAGAAACTCGGTCTGGTCAGGAAACTGCTCTGCCAATTCGAGCCACAGCGCCTGCGCCTGTTCAAAATTGCGCGCGGCGAGGGCGTCTTTGAGTTGTTGATGGTAATTCTGTGTCTGAGACATTTGCGAGCCGAGAGATTGTAGTGTGAAAGCGAGGTTTGCCAACAAAAAAGCTTGGGATGGGTTGCTTGACGACGCGCGGAGGCATGGATACTATCAACAAGCTATGAGACGGATTTTGGCGGTGGTAGGCGTTTTTTTTGCGGTTTGCGGCTGTCAGTCGGACAAATCAGTGCAATTGCTGACGCCGGAGAAGTTTATGGCGGCGACCGGAAATCCGTCGTTGAGCGGGACGGAAACCAACTCGGCGTCGGCCACGAATGTCGCGCCGCGCCTCATCAGAGCCGGCACGTCAATCAGCATTACGGTGGATGAAGATCACAGTTTGAACCGACTCTACACCGTGCCGGGGAGTGGTGCGATTGACTATCCACCGCTTGGCAGGATCGTGGTTGATGGGCTGACAGCGGATGAGGTGGCGCAGACGATCAAGCAGGCATTGGAGAAGGATTATTTCCGGCAAGCCACGGTCACTTGTGCCATCGAGGCGACGGGCAGTGGTGGAGGTATTATTTATGTTTTGGGCAGCGTGGGTCGCCCGGGTCCGTTGTTAGTCGGAAAGGATCAAGCGCTGACGGTGATGAAGGCCATCATTGCGGCCGGCGGGTTCACCGCGTTTGCCAACCAAACGAAGGTGGAACTGGTTCGTTATGACGAGAACGGAAAGAAATACAAGACGATCATCAATGTGAAGCGCATCATGGGCGGCGAGTTTGAAAAGGACATCCCTGTCAAGGATGGCGATTGGATTATTGTCCGAGAAAAACTGATTAACTTCTGAGCCAATTTGGTGTACTGTAGCGACCGTCAGGGCAGGAGCCTTTATGATGAATCCGAGCGCAAGCGAAACCACGAGCGAGTCAGTCGATATTAAAGAGTATCTGGCGATTCTGCTGAAGCGGAAGTGGTTAATACTTGTGTGCTTTCTGTTGAGCATGGCGGGAACGACGGCGTTTTTGTTTACTCGTCAACCCATCTATCGCGCCAACGCCAAAATGCTCGTGACGGTTTCGGGCGGCGTCCTGCCTAGCGCGGAGGTTCGCAGTGAAGAGGGTGGCAGCTTCTACGCGACCCAGATTGACATCATGCTGAGCCAAACCATGCTCAAACGCGTGCAATTGCGCATGAAGAAGAGCGCCGATGAGATTCGTGAGAACCTGACCAATCTCAAAGTTTCCCCCGTGCGCGGCTCGGACATCATTTTGGTTACCGTCGACAGCCCGTCTGGAGATTTCGCCCACGATTTTGCCAACGCCCTTTGTGACGAGTATCTCCGTTTCCGCGATGAAGAGCGGGCACGAACTTCTGAGTCCGCCCTGCTCATGTTGACCCGCGAAATCAACCGTTTGTCTCAAGAGGTCAAGGCGGCGCAGGAGCGGTATTTGGTTTATGCAAAGGAAAACAACCTGCCAATGCTGCAGAGGACCGGCGAAGCGTGGTGGCGATCGTATTACATTGCGTTGGCGGATCAAAATCGGAACATCGATAAGCTGGTGAGTGCCCGGGCTAGGATGGATGCGCTAGAGCGACCAACACCATCGGCATATATTGCACTCTTAAGCCAAGCTCGATCTTCCACGGTTGACGAATCTGCGAATCTGAAAAGCGCGGCTGGTCAACCAAACGACAACCAAGTAGCGATAGACTCACAAGCGAGAACCGCATCGCCACCTAGCTCAACGCAACTTGACGCACCTGAAAACCAGCCAAGCGGCTCTCCTGCGACAGACGAATCCCATACCGGACCACCCTTGGCGACGAACACGAATCCAGTTCCAAGCCCATCACTGAACGAGAAGTCATCGCCAACACAAACCGCAATTGCAGAAAATGCCGGTGCGCAACTGTCGCCAGAACAATCCGTCGGCTCCGCGTACCCTGGTCTTCCTGCTACGCTGCTCAATGGATTGATCAGCTTGGAGCTCAGGAAGGTGACTTTAGAGGCTCGTGTTGAAGAGTTGTCAAAATTATACCGACCGCTACACCCGGCCTTGGTTGCCACGCGTCAGGAATTACACGATGTCGTTCAACAGATTCAGTTTCAGATGAAGTTCGCGAGGGAGATAACGAAGTCGGAGGTCGAAACGGACGAAAGAGATGTGGCTTTGTCCAATGAGAAGCTGGACAAGTTTGCAGCCGGCGCACTGGCAAAAAGCACAGCCATCCTGCAAGGAACATCCATGAATGACGATGTTGAACGCGTTCGCTCCCAATATAACGCCCTACTCGGGCAATTGATGAAAATCGATGTTGCCCAAGGGTTCAAGTACCGAACTGTCTCAGTTCTTGAGCCGGCAATCCTTGAGACTGATCCCGTCTACCCGAAGAAGGTCAGAGGATTGCTAGTCGCGGCATTTTTTGGATTGGGTTTGGGTTTGGCTTTGGCCTTTTTCATTGAGTACATCGACGATTCGATCAAGCTCGCCGAGGAAGTCGAGCGCGATCTGCAATTGCCCTTCCTTGGCATGGTTCCGGCTGCGCAATGGAACCCAGACGACCTGAGCGCCCATCGGTTGGACAGACTCAAACAGCAAGGCGGCGTCGCCGAAGCGTATCGTGTCGTACGCTCAGCGATTATCTTCTCAATCCCGCGCGAAAAACTCCGGTCCATCCTGATGACCAGCGCGGTGCCCCGCGAAGGGAAGACCACGAGTTGCGTTAACCTCTCCATCGGCTTCGCCCAAATCGAAGAGCGCGTCCTGCTCGTGGATGCCGACCTTCGTCGTGGCGAGATTCACAAATACTTCGGGTTTGAAAAAGACAAGGGACTCGCCGATATTTTGCTCGGCGAAGTGACCCCCGAAGAGGTTGTCAAGCACACCGACGTACCGAAGCTGGACGTCATCACGGTGGGAGCCTACCCAGCCAACCCGGCTGAGCTACTGCTCGGCTGGCGACTGAAAGAGTTTCTCGATTGGGCGTACAAACATTATGACCGGGTCATCATAGATTGCACCCCGGTCATGGGCATCGCCGACAGCGCGATCCTCGGCTCGGCCGTGGACGGTGTGCTCTTTGTCATCTGGGCCGGACGCACCTCGCGCCGGTACGTTCGCGTCGCCAAAATGACCGCCGTCAGCCGTGGCGCCAAAGTCTTCGGGTTCGTCCTCAACAACCTCGAGCCTGGCCGCGTCGGGTACTACCACTACTATCCGTACTACTACAGCTACTACTCGCGCGGCTACTACTACGCCCACAAGGAAGAGGGAGACGAAACCAAAGGCGGCGACATCAAGGGCATCGAGGTCCCCAGCCCCAAAGAGGGCCAGGACGAGATCGACGACGTTTACTGATCCGTTTTCGCTAGCCGATCAGCAGCAACCCTGTGGCGTTTTCGCAAACACCAGCACCGCCGCAATCTCCTGCCATTCACGCATGGCCGGTCGGGTAACGAATGCGCCCGGCTTTTGCAATAACGTTGCGGAGAGGCGGACAGTTTCGCTACGCTGCGGCCATGGAACCGTCGATTGCGCAACTCATCGTGCAAATGGTCAGCCCGGCCGTGATGGTCTCGGCGTGCGGGCTGATGCTGCTGGGACTCGGGAACCGGTACGGCCGCGTCATCGACCGGATCCGGGCGTTTAGCGGCGAGTGGCGCGAATTGAAGAAGCGCGGCGACGATGCCGACCGGCTGCACACGCTCGAGATGCAGTTACTGGATCTATTCCGTCGCGGCAAACTTCTCCGCAACGCTGTGCTGTTCTTCTACGTCGCGATCTTTCTGTTCGTCGTGTGCTCGTTCGTGATTCCGCTGACGAACACGGCGTTGCCGTTGCTGCTGTTTTGCGCCGGTATGGGCTGCGTGCTGACCGGCACGTTGTTCGCGCTGCGCGAGACGCTGTTGTCGTTCCGGCTGATCAACCTCGAGGTGCCGGCGGGGAAAGAATAGCCCCCGCCCGAGCCAGCGCCGCGTCAATGTTGGCGCACACGTTGTCCAACCCGATCTTGTCCACGAACCCGGCATTGTAGAGCACCTTCATCGGTTGCGGTTGCACGCCGCTGAGCACGAACTGGGTGCCCTTGCGGTGAAACTTGTCGAGCATCACTTCCAGCGCGTGCAATCCGGTCGCGCCAATCGCCGGTACGTTTCGCATCCGAAAGATCACCACGCGTGGCACGCCCCCGTACCGGCCCAGCGCCGCCTCCAGTTTTTCGGCTGCGCCGAAGAAGAACGGCCCTTCGATCCGGTACACCAGCACGCCCGGCGGCACCACCTTCTCGCGGATCGAGTGACCGCCGAAATCAAGTTCACTCTCCGGTGTGACCAGCTTGATCTGCGTAATCTCCTCCATCCGCCGCACGAACAAAATAGCCGCCATCGTCAGACCGACACCTACCGCAATGGTCAGGTCGAAGACCACCGTCATCACAAACGTGACCAGCAACACGCCGAAATCGCTCTTCGGTCCGCGCGCCAGTTCCAGAAAATTGTCCCATTCACCCATCCGGTACGCGACCAAGATGAGCACCGCGCTCATCGCTGCGAGCGGCATGAATTTCGCCAGCGGTGCCGCGACAAGTATGATGGCCAGCAGCGTCAACGCGTGAATCATACCGGCCACCGGCGTCTTGCCGCCGCTGCGAATGTTCGTCGCCGTGCGCGCGATGGCGCCGGTAGCCGAGATGCCGCCGAAGAATGGGCAGGCAATGTTGGCGATGCCCTGACCGATCAACTCCTGATTCGAATCGTGGCGGGATTCGATCATGCCGTCCGCCACGATGGCCGACAACAACGACTCGATCGCGCCGAGCATCGCGATGGTGAACGCCGGTATCATTAGCTCCTGAATCTGCGAGAACGTCAGTTTGGGCAAGACAACCTCCGGCAGGCCGCGCGGAATGCCGCCAAACTTCGACCCGATCGTTTGCACGTCGAGATTGAACACCGCGACCAAAATCGTCGGCACGATCACCGCGACGATGGACGCCGGTACGCGCCGCCACGATTTCGGCCAGAAAATCAGGATCGCCAGCGCGAGGGCTCCGAAGCCGAGCGTCGGCAGTTGCGTGTGCGCGATGTTCGAAACGATGACCGCGATGCCGCTCGTGAAACCGGCGGTGACCGGGTAGGGGATGATTTATTTCAGTCGTCCAATCGCCAGCAGAATCCCCTGGAGCAACGCGTGTGGATTGGGTGGGCAGCCGGGGATGTACACGTCCACGGGCACAACGGCGTCCACGCCGCCACAAGTGGCGTAGTTTTGGCCGAAGATGCCGCCGCTGCAACCGCACGCGCCGACGGCGACGACGAGTCGCGGCTCCGGAGTGGCGTCGTAGGTTTTGCGCAAAGCCAGTTCCATGTTGCGGGTCACGGGGCCGGTCACAAGCAGCATGTCGGCGTGGCGCGGGGAGGCGACGAAATGGATGCCGAAGCGCTCGATGTCGTAGATCGGGCTGTTCAGGCCGACGATCTCGACTTCGCAGCCGTTGCAGGAGCCAGCGTCCACTTCCCGGATATGGAGCGAGCGGCTGAACATTTTCGCGGCGCGCTCTTTGATTTGCTGGCCGAGGGCTGCGAGCGATTCGTGTGGCGATGGGAAAAGTTCGCTGCGCTGCGGCGTTGTCACCGAAGGCGGCGAGACCAATCGGTCGTGTGTGCCGTCGGGTTTGAGGCTGTAGCCGGCGCTGGTCACCAAATCGTCACGACGACGCGCGGCGCATTCGCATATGCTCGTCATGCGAATGGCCGGGTCCACGTCGGCGCACAGACCGCAGAAGATGCACTTCGCGAGGTCGAGCCGGGCGACTCGCTGGCCGTTCACGTCCTCATACGAAATCGCACCCGTCGGACAAATTGCTGTAGCAGGCCGCGCGTCCTTCCAGTTCGCCCAATCAATCTCCGGCTTGCCGCGCGCCCGGCCGGAAACTTCTGCCGGCGTGTCGGGATAGCTCGTGGTGACGACCCCGGTCTTCAAACTTTGACGAAGGGTTTCAAACATAATCAACGGTCCGTTCCTGAATAGGACAGGTTGAAGCTTTTGTTCACGACCGGAAAATCCGGGATGATGTTGCCCAAAATGGCTTCGCTTAACGCCGGCCAGTTTTGCAGCGATGGGTCTTTGACTTTGCAGCGCGCCAGACGGTTGCCCGGTGCGGTGTGAATCCAGTGAAAGATTTCGCCGCGCCAGCCCTCGACGTAACCGAGCGCCATGCGGTCGGGCGGCACATCATCAATCTTCGTCTGGACGGGGCCGGCTGGCAGATTCTCGACCACTTGCCGGATGATGCCAAACGATTGGAAGAGTTCTTCGCGGCGCACGACCATGCGGCGTTGCACGTCGCCTTCGGTGAAGACCGGCACGGTGAATTGCACATGCTCGTAGAAGGCGTGCGGGAAATCGCGACGCAGGTCGTGGTCAAAGCCGGACGCCCGACCCGCAACGCCCACGATGCCCATGTCGCGCGCGACTTCGGGCTTGAGCACGCCCGTCGTTTCGAGCCGGTCGCGCGTGCCAGAGTTGCCGCGAATCAACTCGACAAGGTCGTTGAACTCATTCTCGAATTCGTCCGCGAGCTTGACCAACGCGCGGAGATGGTCGGCATCGAAATCGAAACGCACGCCGCCTAGGCAGGCCATGCCACGCAAGAGGCGGTTGCCGGTGAGTTGTTCGTTCACGCGCAGCACGCGCT
>JBGQCJ010000103.1:0-7973 GCA_041495285.1 Verrucomicrobiia bacterium | reverse complement strand
GAAGCGGGCATGAAGATCCTCAACAAGTACAAGAGTTGGGTCTGCACCGAGAAGCGGATGAAGATGGCGAAGAAGGAAGCCTGTTACATGCACCCGCTACCGGCCGACCGCGGCGCGGAAGTCGAAGACGCCGTCATTGACGGCCCGCAATCAATCGTGTTCGATCAGGCGGAGAACCGCCTGCACACGGTGAAAGCGATCCTCTCGCTTGTGATGGGAGGTCGTCCCTGAAGCCGTGGTAGGCGCGACCGCCGGGCGCGCCGTTTTGTCGTTCTCGTGATAGGGCGCGGTCGCTGACCGCGCCCTAATCTTTTCGTGTTGTCGCGCAATCGCCGCCGCAATAGACTGCAAGCTCACTTCTTGTGAGTGGATTCTAATGGGCTGGCAAGCATCATTTCGAGCGATGCAGGCGGCGGAACGGCGACGTCAGCGTGAAGCACAGAAGCGTCAACGTGAGTTGGAGCGTCGCGCCAAGGAGCAAGCCAAGCTTTCCGCAATCGAGCAGGCTCGCTTAGAAGTTGAAACCCATGAGAATCGTCTGGAAGTTCTTCTATCGGTTCACAAGGAACAGGGCGAGACTTGGGATTGGCTCGCATTGGCGGCTACCCTACCTCCTGTTTGCCCGCAAAGGTTTTCACGCCATGAGTTCAAGCTAAGACAAGACTTGGAACTTCTGGTGGCTAAGGATCCGGACACAAGCCAAAGGCAAGCCCGGGACGCCGCAGTTGAACAGGCGCGGCTCCGGGATGACGAGGAGTATCAAAACGCGCTTGGAGACTACGGCGAGCAGAAAGCCGAATGGCAGAAGACGAACAGCTTGGCTCGACGGATTCTCGCAGGCGAGCACAAGGCGTATACCGAAGCTTTGAGTGAACTCAGCCCGTTCGCCGAGATTTCTGACCTTGGCTCATCGATTCACTTCACGGTTCACGATGCGAAGCTGCTGGAGTGTGTGCTGAAGATCAATGGACGACAGGCGATTCCATCGGAAGTCAAATCTCTCACGGCGACTAGTAAGGTGTCCATCAAACCGATGCCCAAAGCGCGCTTCCACGAAATCTATCAGGACTACGTTTGCGCCTGCGTGCTGCGCGTGGCACGGGAGGTTTTCGCCTTGCTGCCGGTCGAAAGTTTGTTGATTACGGCTTCCGCAGACACTCTAGACCCTCGTACCGGCCAAACCGTCGAGTAACCGGTTTTATCGGCTGCAATTCCCCGCGCAGTGCTCACGCGGCTCGATTTTGACCGGCTTGATCCGTCTGATGCGATGGAGAATTTTCTACATCGTGGGGATTTCAAAGCATCGCGCGGGTCGAGTGAATTCAATCCCATCTCGCCGCTGACGCCGAATGATCTTCCGCGTCCATCGCCGGAGAGCATGGATTTTCGTGATCTCATCATAACCGTTCGTAGGTTCCGGGATGAACTAAGGACCGAGCGTGAAAAGCTAAGACCACAGCCAAGCTTCGTCGCTCCACCGACCAACGAATCGCCATGACTATTGTCTTTGTCATACTTGCCGTTGTTTCGCTTGGTCTTTTTGTCGCGGCATTTCTTAAGAGCAAGCGACTGGAGAAGTTGGTCACTGACAAGGACGGACAGATTGCTGTCGCGACGCAAGAGGCAGAACGTGCCCGCCAGCATTACGAATCGGAAGCCGCACGAGTGTTCAATGAGGCGCAGGCGTCACTCACGAGTGCCCAACAATTGGTTGACCAGCAACTTGAGGCACTGAAGCAAGAGTCCGAACGAGTACGTCAACATTACGAGACTGAAGCGCGACGCGCTCAAAGTGAAGCCGACACCGCCCTTTCAAAAGCTCTCAAGGAACTTGAACCGCTTCAGAAGTACGAAAAACTTCGAGACGCCGAAGCGGAGGCGCAGCGTGAGCTTGCCGAAGCTTTGAAGGAGGCGACTAGTCTGCGGTCGGAGGCGAAAGCTCTACTGGAACAATCGCGTGAAGAGGCAGCTGATGAGCGTTCAGCCGCAATCCAGAAAGCAAAAGAAATTCGAGAGCAAGCTGATGCTCGCCTCACCCAAGCTATTCGTGATGCCGGTCGCATCGCTGCGGAAGCAGAGAAACGTGCGGAGCAAATTGGCGGTGATGCCTACGTTGCGTTGCGTGACAAGCAACTGCTGGAACAAGCCGCTGAAGCAATGCGCAACGTCATCGAGGGTTACGGAGACCGCTATCTCGTTCCAACACACAGCATACTTGATGATTTCGCTGAAAGATTTGGTTATGACGAGGCGGGGAAAGCACTCAAATCCGCGCGTGACCAATCCAGACGCATGGTTGAACAAGGGGAAGCTGCTGCTTGCGACTATGTTGAAGCCGAGCGACGAAAAACCGCAATCCAATTTGTGATTCACGCCTTTAATGGTGGTGTGGACGCGATTCTGACACGCGTTGTTAAAAATGAAAACTATGGGACGCTCGAACAGAAAATTCGGGATGCTTTCAGCATTGTGAATAAGGATGGTGGCGCCTTTAGAAATGCGCGCATTCTTCCAGCCTATCTCGATGCAAGGTTGGCCGAACTGAAGTGGGCTGCAAAGGTGCAAGATTTAGCCGTGAGACTACGGGACGAGCAGCGTGCCATAAGGGACGAGATGCGCGACGAAGCACTGGCAAAGAAAGCACAAGAAGAGGCAGCCAGAGACAAGGAACTACAAAGAGTGGCAGTAGAAGAAGCCGAAAAGAGGTTTGCCCAAGCACAAGCGGAACAAAAGGCGCAGCAAGAACAACAACTAGCAGAAGCACGCCAAAGAGGAACAGCGGCAGTTGAGGAAGCCGAAAAGCGACATGCTTCCGAAACCGCTGAAATGAACGCGCAGCATGAAAGACAATTAGCGGAAGAACGCCAAAAGCTTCTTGATGCCACCACGCGAGAACTCACAATCGCACAGCGGCAAAGAGAGGGTAGCATCTACATCATTTCCAACGAGGGATCATTCGGTCCGGGCGTGTATAAAATTGGCTTCACTCGGAATGACGTGGAAGAACGTGTCGACGATCTCTATAACGCAAGTGTGCCGTTTGAGTTTGATATTCACGCGGTGATTAGAACAAAAAACGCCGCAGCCTTTGAATATAAATTCCACAGACAATTTCTTGCCACGAGATGGAATAAGAAGAATCTTCACAAAGAATTCTTCCGCGTGAGCCTCGAAGAAATTCATCAAGAAGTCGAGAAGCTGAAGCAACAAGGAGAAGACTGTGAATTAGAGTGGAGAAAAACAGAGGCGGGTCGAGTTGCGGAATGGCAGGAAAGTCGTGACATCGAAAATGATTCCCAATGGAAAGATAAATGGCTCAAGTTCGAGCAAGCTGCGGCTGATGAAAGATGGCTCAATCGGGAACGGCGTTTGGCTGGTCGCCGAGACTGGGATGCGTTGAGGCCCTCAGCTTTGGAGGAACCCGAAGTGGATGCGGATGACCAGCCGACGTCTGGAGGAAGTACTTAGTAGTCTACCGAATACCGCCAGAGCTTAGCAATCGGGAGAGCGATCAAAGACAATCCGGCAGCGCGGAAAGCTTGGATCGAACGACAATTAGCACTTGAGCACTTGGAAACGCAGGTAACGGCTTCCGAGGAGACACCCACGCAGTAGCTAGGGCGACCTAAAAGTGGAACAAGCCGATGTTCTCGAGTTGAACGCGGCGCGGCTGCTTCAAAAGGAATAGAGCTGCCGAAGCGAGGTCTTCGACCTGCAAGACGCCGGGCCGGACCTCGCTTTCGTTTTGCGGGGCCGGCACCTGAACGAGACCGGGGCAGAGACAGTGCACGTGGATGCCGAACTCCCGGACTTCATGTTGCAGCGCCTCGGAGAAGCCGACGATGCCAAACTTCGACGCGCAATACGGGCCGGCATTTGGATAGCCGTGCTTCGCGGCTTGCGACGCGATGTTGATGATGTAGCCGGAGTGTTGCGCGATCATGACCGGCAGCACCGCCTGCGTCATGAAGAACGTGCCGGTCAGGTTCGTATCGAGCACCCGGTGCCAGTCCTCTTCGGTGCAATCCACGATCTTGCTGCCGACGCCAAGGCCGGTGTTGTTGACCAGAATGTCGATGTGACCAAAGCGTTCCTTCGCGGTCTCGGCCGCCTTCACCACGTCCATTTTCTTGCGAACGTCGCATGCGATGCTGAATGCGCCTTCGACCGGCAACGCACGACGCGACGCAATAACAACGTTCACGCCCTCGCGCACCAGTGCCGTCGCGATCGCCTTGCCGATGCCGCTCCCGCCACCGGTCACGATTGCCGTCTTGCCGGTCAGAGTTTCCATGTGCGGTAACACCTCATTTCGACTGCATATCCAGATGGAATTTGTGGAGAAAGCGGTGCACGACGGGTGCAAACATCACGCCAACAGTGGTGATGAACGCAACTCCACTAAAGAGCGCATAGAACGAGGCAAACCATTTCCCGGCGTCTCGATGCAGTTCACTTACCGGCCCCATCCCCGAAAGAATCATCGAAGCGTTCAAGAGCGAGTCCAGCCAGCTCAACCCCTCACAGCCGTGGTAGCCGAGGACACCGATGCCGAGCGACACCGCGATGACCCCCAAGCCAATGCAGAAGTGCCGCAACAACCGTCGCAAGAATACCTCTCGCGACAGCAGTGGTTCTCGTCGGTGCTCAAACATGGCGCGATGTTCTATACCGCGCTTCGTGATTGAGTGCCAGTCTGAACGTCCAATGCCGTGTTGAGCGTGGTGTACCGACGCTGTAGAATCCCGGCGTGAAAGGAATCCGCGACCGATTGCTGGCATTTCTGCGCGAGCACAAAGTGCTGACGCTTGCGGTCATTGATGCCGGCGGCCATCCTCACGCCGCCGCGTTGTTCTACGTCGTGGATGACGAACTTTGCTTCTACGTTGTCACCGACCCGGCCACTCGTCACGGCGAAGCCATGCTCGCCAATCACTCGGTGGCCGGTACGGTCCAGCTTGACCGGCAGGAATGGCACGAGATTCAGGGCGTGCAGTTTCGCGGTCGATGCCGGCAACTCACGGGTGACGAGCGGACGCGCGCGTGGGAACTCTACGTCGCGCGATTCCCTTTCTTACTCCAGGGCAACGTGACGCTGACCGGCGCGTTGGCGAAAACGGCGATGTGGTGCGTCGAGCCGGAGTGGATGCGGCTGATCGACAACCGTCTCGGCTTCGGCCACAAGGAGGAATGGACTCGGCAGAAAGGTGGAATTGGCTGGGAAAAGTTTCCGGAGATTGGTAAACTGACTCCATGAAAACTGTGGTCATCGCTATCGGCGGAAACTCTCTTATCAAAGACGAGAAGCACATGAGCGTACCGGATCAGTACGCCGCCGTGATCGAGACGGCGCAACACATCACCGATCTCATCGAGAAGGGCTTCCGCGTCGTCATCTCGCACGGCAACGGGCCGCAGGTCGGCTTCATTCTGCTGCGCAGCGAACACTCGCGCGGCCTCCTGCACGAGGTCCCGCTCGATTCCATCGGCGCGGACACGCAAGGCGCGATCGGTTACCAGATTCAGCAGGCGATGGGCAACGAGCTACGCAAACGCGGCATCCAGAAGTCCGTAGTCACCGTCGTGACACAAGCGCTCGTGGACAAGAACGATCCCGCCTTTCAGAAACCAAGCAAGCCCATCGGCCAGTTCTACAAGAAGGAAGAGGCCGACGACCGGATGCGCGTCGAAAAATGGACGATGGTCGAGGACGCCGGCCGCGGTTGGCGGCGCGTCGTCGCCTCGCCCAAGCCGATACGGATTGTTGAAGCCGACGCGATTAGACGCCTGGTCGAGGACGGCTTCATCGTGGTGGCGGTCGGTGGTGGCGGAATCCCGGTCGTGCAGGATGAACAAGGAAACTTGCAGGGCGCTGCCGCCGTGATTGACAAGGATCTCGCGTCCGCAGTGCTCGCGAAGGAAATTGCGGCTGATCTGCTCGTCATTTCCACCGCCGTCGAGAAGGTTTGCCTCAACTTCGGCAAGCCAGATCAAAAGACACTCGACCGCATGACCGTCGCCGAGGCGAAACAATATATGAAGGAAGGCCACTTCAAACCCGGTTCGATGCTGCCGAAAGTTCAGGCGTGCATCACATTCCTTGAGGCTGGCGGCACCGAAGCGCTCATCACCTGCCCCGAAGTTCTCCCGGCCGCTCTCGAAGGCAAGACCGGCACCCGCATCACGAAATAAGCTTTCGCCGCGCCGTGGTCGGGCTTATCATTGAAATATGCCGGTCGCAGCTGCTGCCCAAATTGAATTCAATCTCAACGGCCAGCCGGTGAGGGCCGACGTTGACGACGAGTTGATGCTGCTCAACCTCCTCCGCGACAAATTCGACATCGTCTCTCCGAAAAACGGCTGCCAACCGATGGGACAATGCGGTTGTTGCGCCGTGATGGTGGACGGCAAGTGCGTGCTGTCCTGTGTCGTCAAAGCCAAGACTGTTGCCGGCAAGAAAGTGACGACACTCGAAGGCATACCGGCTGAGGAACGGGACCTCATCGCCCGCGCATTCGTCACGACGGGCGGTCTCCAGTGCGGTTTCTGCATTCCCGGCATCGCGATGCGGACGAAGTGGATGCTCGACCAAAACCCGGCGATGCCCCGCGAAGAAATCGCCCGGTGGCTCGGTCCGCATCTGTGTCGTTGCACCGGTTACACGAGAATTCTCGATGCCGTCGAACTGGCCGGCAAGGTGCGACGAGGCGGCAAGTTCCCGGAACTCGATGAGTCGGGCAAGGTCGGCACGTCGTTCGCGATGTACGAAGGTCCGGACAAAGTTCTCGGCAACAAGAATTACATCGACGACATAAAAGTGCCGGGAATGCTCCACGGCGCATTCGTGTGGTCGCAACATCCTCGCGCGAAAGTATTGAAGATCGACGTGAGTAGCGTACCGGACAACGTGAAGGTTATCACCGCGAAAGACATACCGGGCGAGCACAAGACCGGTCTCGTGTACAAAGACTGGCCGGTGTTCATCGACGTAGGCGAGACGACGAATTGCGTCGGCGATCTCATCGCGATGGTCGCTGCCGAAGACGAGCGTGCCGCGCGCCGCGCCGCGAAACTCATCAAGGTCGAGTACGAAGTTTTCAAGCCGGTGCTTACGCCCGAAGAAGCGCTCTTGCCGGATGCGCCACTGATTCATCCGCCGAAACCGAACAAGCTGTGCTCGACCGGACTTGCGCGCGGCGATTTCGACGACGCGTTCAAGAAGTCGGCCCACACGGTCAACGTGAAGTGCGAGACACAACACATCGAGCATGCGTTCCTTGAACCGGAATCATGCGTGGCGATTCCACTCACGGCGAATGATTCTGTAGGAGCGACCTCCCGGTCGCGACCGGGCGACGAATCGCGGCCGGGAGGCCGCTCCTACGCTTGGATTGCCGCCCGATTCGGCAATTTGTCGAAGGAGCAGCAAACTGCCGCGCTTACCGCCGTCGCCAACGGCGCGAAGCTCATCGTGTATTCGCAGGGGCAGGGGATTTACGATGACCGCGAACAGATCGCGGAAGTTTTGGATCTGTTTCTCAACGAGGTTTACGTCGAACTCGTCAGCAACGGCGGGGCGTTCGGTGGCAAGGAAGACCTCGCCATTCAGCCGCACGTCGCGCTGATGGCGTGGCTGACGAAGCGGCCGGTCAAAGCGACGTTCACGCGCGAGGAAAGCATCCGGTTTCATCCGAAACGGCATCCGATCAAGTTCGAGTATTGGGCGGGCTGTGACAAGGACGGTCATCTCACCTGCGTCCGCGTCCGCGCGATTGGCGACAAGGGCGCCTACGCCTCCGTCGGCACGAAAGTGCTCGAACGCGCCGGTGGTCATTCGTGCGGCCCGTACAAAGTGCCGGTCGTGGACATTCAATCGGTTGGCGCGTACACGAACAATCCACCGTGCGGCGCGATGCGCGGGTTCGGCGCGAACCAGGCGGCGTTCGGCATCGAGACGGTCATGGATATGCTTG
>JBGQCJ010000102.1:0-8726 GCA_041495285.1 Verrucomicrobiia bacterium | reverse complement strand
TCCAGCAAGAACATCTTCACGGACACCAGACCACACCATACCCTTGTCTATTGACCCAGCGAGCCGTCCTGTGGTGTGTCATGATCGATTTCGAAACCCTCGGCGAAAAGGGCCCGGAGTTGAAAGACACCGTCACCCTCCGCGACCGCCGGCAAGAGATTCATGCACCTCAGGATCACACGCTTGCCTTAGCCGACTGTTTACCGGCGACTCAAGATTTCCGCTTCGTGTCCTTCTCGATCATCTCCTGCAACGCCACCTCACCGAGCGGCTCGTCGTTCTTCGGAATCCGAAAACTCGCGCGCATCTCCTTCCAGAATGACCGGTCCAGAACCATGTTGATCACCGCCGTGATGATCATCGCAAGCAGAGCACCAACACCCGCCATGAGCATGTCCTTCTGCGCGTCCCAAATGTCGCCTTGCGTGCCGAGGTACGCCACGCCAGCCTCGGGGTCGGCTAGGGACGCCACGATCGCTTCGATGATTTCAAACGTCGCCGACATCGCCAGCGTCAGATCCAACGGAAACCAGTAACCCCAAAATCCCTTCACCCGCGCCAGCCGCAGGAACACCTCTCGCACCGGGTACGCCAGCAGAAACCCGTAGCAGAAATGCACGAGCCGGTCATACATGTTGCGGTTTGAGCCGAACCATCGCTGCAGCGTGTACCCGAAAGGCACCTCTGCGTACGTGTAATGCGAGCCGATCACGTGCATCACCATGAAAATCGTGATCAACGTGTACGACAATTTCGACAGCCGAAAATACATCCCGCCGATGACGATGGCCGGCACCCCGACGAACACGAGGAGGTTCTCCAGCAGCCAGTCGCGTCGGAAGTTAGGGTTGATTGCCGCCAAAACCCACACCGCGACAAACGCGACGATGAGCGAGGTAAGATACTTGCCGGGTATCAGCTTGGAGACTTTCACGGAGCCGCATCTTCCGCCACTGTTACCGGCCAGTCAATCTCGGAACGGTACGGCGCGACCGCCGGGCGCGCCACGTGCCGGAAGCTTCACGCGCGAACTCCAGTGGCCGGCGACTTCGGCTGCAACTCCCGCCAAGCTTGCCGGAACGTCGTTTGGGAGTAAACTCCAAGCCGTCGAACGACGCACCGGAAGCAGGCGCGAGTGTGGCGTCTGCTTGGGGTTAAGCCACTGAGAACGATTTCGTATCGAGGAGGCCGATGAATATGACTACGCCCGCAAATCAATTATGGTTTCTGGACTCGCTCGTCACCATCCGCGTGTCCACGTCGGCCGGTCAGGATGGCCTCTCCGTTCTGGAGCATCGGATGCCGTATGGTTCGTCCGCGCCGTTGCATCTTCATCGCACCGAGGACGAACTCTTCCAGATCCTCGAGGGCGAATACCGGGTAAAAGTTCAAGACCAAGAGCAACGCGTCGGCCCCGGCGCCATCCTGCTCGCGCCGAAAGGCGTGCCGCACACCTATCGCGTGGAGTCAGCCCAGGGCGGCCGTTGCCTGATCATCACGGTGCGCGGGGATTTTGAACGCTTCGTACGCGCGGTAGGCCGACCGGCACCGCGCTCAGAACTACCGCCGCCGGCAGGTCCACCATCCGCCGAAGCCATTCAAGCGTTGAAGACCACCGCCGCCAAATTTGGAATCGAAATCATCGGGCCACCGCTGCAATGATGGCAAACGATCCAACAACCACAAAAGGAATCACCGCCATGCCGAATCAAAATCAAGTCAAGTATGTGCCAGCCGGAACAGGCCCGATGTATTGCGGGCCGGGCGACCGGGTCAGCTTTCTGGCCACGGGTGCGGAAATGCAGGGAAGCTGTTTCATCTTCGAGGGCTTGGTGGCGCCGGGGGGAGGCCCGCCACCGCACATCCACCACTTCGAGGACGAGTCCTTTTATCTCCTGGAGGGCAACATTACCTTCCACGCGGGCGGGCAGACGATCCACGCGAAGCCCGGGGATTTCATCCGCATTCCACGCGGCACGGTCCATTCACTGAAGAACGAGGGGACGGTGCCCGGCAGGGCGCTCGTCATCATGTCGCCGGCCGGGCCGACCGGCATTCAGCAGTTCTTTGAAGAATCGTTCACTGCCGCGACGGACCGCAACGCCACCCCGCCGCCGATCACCGATGAGCTGGTGAAGCGGATGATGGCCGCCGCCGCGAGAAACGGTACGGAATTCGTTCGTCCAGCCTAACGACGACGACTGAATGCCCGTATGAAAGACGAAATCATCCGCGTCGGACAAATCGGCATCCGGTTTCTACTCGAATCCGCCGACACGAACGGCGCGGTGGCGATGTTCGAATTCACCGTCCCGGTGGGCGCGAAGGTGCCGGTGCCCCATTACCACAAGCAATACGACGAGACCATCTACGGAGTCGAAGGCGTGGTGACGTTCACCGTGGAGGGAAAACCGGTGGACATTGGCCCGGGGGAAACCTGTTTTATCCCGCGCGGCGCGGTTCATGGTTTCAACAACCTGAAGCCGACCGCGGTGAAAGCGTTGGCCGTCATTACGCCCGCGCTCCTCGGCCCAGATTTCTTCAAGGAAGCGGCCGCCATCGTGAACGCCGGCGGCCCGCCCGATGTTGAAAAGCTGAAAGCCGTCCTGTTGAAACACGGGCTTGTTCCCGTGATGCCGCCGGCAGCTTCCCGATAAATTTACCGATTCGCTCTTCTCCGGTAGTGGCCGGCAACTTCGATTGCAACTCCAACCAAGCCGAGTCGGCGAGACCTGCGAAGCAAACTTACCGGGAACGCCGGCACGAAACGCAACGTAGGCTTACCGGCAGACTTGCCGGCAACAGAGCGGTGTAAAAAACAGGTGGGCAAACGAAGTTAGAGACGGAATACGCTTAAGTAGTCGTATACAACTGAGACTCTTGCTCGCTCGCCTCAGCAACCATTTGGCTGAGTTCTGCAATTTCGTCAGCTTGAACCGAGATTTCGCGTATCTGAATCAGTTCACGATTCGGCTGACCGTTGACAGGCTGATCCCCGGAAAGTTTGTCGAAAATGAGCTTAAACCTTAGGTTTTCCATTTGTAATTCCATTCACATTATAGGCTTCTTTGCCATTGCTTCAAGCTGTAATCGTGCCGCTGTAACGTCTGTCTCCGCCCCGCATTTTGGGCAACGCAGCTTATTATCAGCAGGGAACGGTAGGCAGCCGGGCGTCAACGGTTGTGCTTTCCCTAGGTTTGCCTGCACTTTCATCGGAGTCTTGCACTTGCCACACTGAACATCTACTTCAGCTTTATCGGCTTTCGCCATTTGTTGCGGGCTTGGCACTGCCGCACCAAGAGCGCGATAAATCTGCGACTGTGGTGTTTCGATGACCTTATAGATGTTCGTGACGAACGTCATTTGGAGCAGTACGTAGTACCTGCGAATTGCGTCCGCCAAATCAGGTTGCTTGCAGTAGTCGGTCACTTGGAGACGCATGTTCTGCAAGTCATCCAACTTGATGGAGCGGGCGTGCGTCCTCCAGCGCTGGTGATCACAGAGAATGCCGGCAATCTCGTTGGCACGCGCGGTCTTTTCTTCTTCGGTGACAGGCTTACCTGTACTCGCATGCACATTCCAGTTCTTGAATTTGTATGTTGCTAGCCAACTCGTGACGAGTTCCTGCGCAAAGTTGAGCGCGTTCTCGGCCTCTTGAAGTTCGCCGGGTGAGAGCCCCTGCAAAATGGGGATATACGCCTTGTTGAGTATCCCGCTCGATTCAACCTCCTTCTTGATTTTCTCGACTCCCTCAAGAAGCGCATCTGCCGAGAAAACCTTCCCTTGCCATGTCATCTGTGCGTCGATAGGGCCGAGTGCAGATGCCGGCTCCATCAGAATCTCATCGCCCGACATTGCCATAATTGCGCCTGCACTCTTGGCCCAACCCGGAATGATCATCGAGACCTCGGAGTACTTGCCCCGCAGTATGCGAACAATGTCTTCGACAGTTTCGCCCGAGCCGCCGGGCGTCTCGAGCAGCACATCCAGCTTTGTGCCTTTCAGATTTGAAAGCTGGTCATTGATTGGCAGAAGGTCACTGAAGTTGATTGAGATTGGCGCTTTGAAAGCGTTCAGATTGGCGGCAAAAACAAGGATGTCGCGACCGCCGCGTAATTCGGAAATCCTCTTAAGCTGTGCCTTGCGCTCAGCAGTAAGAGCGGCAAAATCCATCTGCTTGTCTAGATACTCGCTGTAAATGCCCAACGCATCACCTCGCCAGCTGCAAAATGCTTCTCCGGCTACGAATGCCGGCGACTCTAGGTATGCGGAAGACCGATAGCAAGCGAGAATTCACAGATGCCGCAACACTCACTCACTGGCATCGCCGACTCCGAAATACGTGCAATCCGGATGATGAAAGACGAGCGCCCCGAAAAGGATTCGGGGTAAACGCTGACCGGCAAACTTGTGGAAGGAACTTTCCGTAACCATCATAAAGTCCCGCGACTAGCGATCACTGCATTTCTTCGATCAACTCGACTTCTTTGCGGACAATGTGGCTGACTACCGCGCCGATTTCTTGTCCCTTCCGACGAGCGATTTCCTCAACGGACTTTTGAAGCTTCGGGTCGAGATAGACCGGGATGTTGAGCCGGAGATTCGGCTTGTAGAACTTGCCGCGTTCACCCTTCGAGAAGTTGTATTGTTTCTTCATGGTCATCGTTGTCCGTACTGTTTGCGTTCGGCCTTGGTCGCTTTGCGCGACGTGATAATTCGCACGGAGGCGGTCTGTTCGTTCACCTCACGAAACGTGTGGGAGACAACCAGCATCACGTCCTGCCTATCCATGCCCAAGGTGATCCATCGGTCTTCGCCGGCGCTGTGTTCGGGATCGAAAATGGAAAGCGCATTCGGGTCGAGGAAAACAGTCGCGGCGCGCTCGAAGCTGACGCCGTGCTTCCGAAGATTCTGTTTCGCTTTCTGTACATCCCACTCGAAGTCATACCGGTGACCGCCGTTCATTCCACTTCCAAAGCTAGTCGCTAACCGGTGAGAAGTCGAATCCTATTCACCGGTTTCCCCCACGCCAAAGTACGTGCAATCAGGATGATGGAACACGAGCGCTGAAACGCTGGCTTCCGGATCCATCATGAATCCTTCAGTGAGTTGAACACCAATCTCCTCCGGTTTCAGTAGTTTCCAGATACCGGCTTGGTCTTCGAGCGCGGGGCAGGCGGGATAGCCGAAACTGTAGCGGCGGCCCCGGTATTTCGTCGTGAACCGGTCGATCATCGTCATGTCGGCGGGGTCGGGGAAACCCCAGTCTTCCCGGATGCGCCGGTGCAGCCATTCGGCGCAGCCTTCGGCGGTCTCGATGGCCAGCGCTTGCAGCGCGTGCGATTTCAAGTATTCGCCTTTCGCTTTGTATTCCTCGGAGCGTTGCCGGATGCCGGTGCCGGCGCCGACGACGAAGAGGGCGATGCTGTCGCGCGGCGGGTTGACGTAGTCGGTCAGGCACAAGCCGTCGGGCTTGCGTTGCCGGTGGAAGTTGAAGACGTGGACCGGCTGCCCCTCACCCTGACCCTCTCCCCGCTGCGCGGGGCGAGGGGAACCGGTCGCTGTCTTGGTGGCCTTGGTGTCTTGGTGGTGAAAAAGCTGTATTCTGTTTCCGTCACTCTCCGCATCAAAGAACTGCCACACCGCCTTCACTTTCATAAACTTGGCAGCCTCAGCCTTCACATCCTCGACAACGTTGTGCAGCTCCAGCGCTTTCGGGTCGCGGGCGGCGAGCGCTTTCTCGAAGTTGGTTTTGAAGCCGAGATGCCGGACGTAGAGCATCTGCGGGTTGATGTAGTCCCAAAGCTCGCGAAGCTGCGGCACGTCGCGCACTTTGCGGTCGGGATACGGCACCGGCAACGGCGCGACGATGCGAACCCGGGAACTGCGCTCTGTAGTCTCCGGCAATTCCTCGGACGGCGCGCTAGGGACAGCGCGCCCTACCGGGGTGTGTTCGGCGACGACTTTGTCGCGCTGGGCCGGGTCCATCAGGTTGTTCATGATCGATAGGCCGGTCATGGCGTCTTTGCAGTAGATGACGACTTGTTCGTAGCTCGGCGCGATCCGGTTGCGGGTGAACTTGTCGCTCAACGCCGCGCCGCCGACGAGCATCGGGACGGTGATGCCGGCTTGTTTGAGGTCGCCGGCGGTGATGACCATTTGCTGCGCGCTTTTCACGAGCAGCCCACTCAAGCCGATGGCGTCGGGTTTGTGTTCCCGGTAGGCCTTGATCAAATCTTCGGGCGGAACTTTGATGCCGAGGTTGATGACGTTGAAGCCGTTGTTCGAGAGAATGATCTCGACGAGGTTCTTGCCGATGTCGTGCACGTCGCCTTTGACGGTGGCGAGCAGGACTTTGCCCTTCGTCGAGTCGGCTTTCTTCTCCATGAATTGTTCGAGGTGCGAGACGGCGGCCTTCATCGCTTCGGCCGACTGCAGCACTTCGGCGACGATCAGCTCGTTGGCGTTGAACAGGCGGCCGACTTCCTTCATGCCGTCCATGAGTGGGCCGTTGATGATGTCGAGCGGGGTCGCGCCTTCCTTGCGCTTGAGGTCGAGGTCGGGGATGAGTCCTTCCTTCGTGCCTTCGAGAATGTAATTCGCGAGTCGGCCGTCGAGCGGCAAGTCGGAGGTCTTTTTCTTCACGCGACTTTCCGCGCCGCGGAAATGGACGTTGACGGCTTCGATGTGATGGTTGTTGATCTCGATGCGCTGCACCATCGTCTGTTGCCGGTAATCCTGCGGCGCATCGTAGCCTTCGAACGGATGATTCCAGAGCAAGTCCTCGACAAGCTTCTTCTCGGCGGCCGGGATCGTGGCATACCGCTCCAATTTCTCGGCATTAACGATGGCGAGATCCAGTCCGGCCTTTGTCGCGTGGTAAAGAAAAACCGAATTGATGACCTCACGCGCCGCCGCCGGCAACCCAAAGCTGACGTTGCTCACCCCAAGCACCGTCTTGCACTTCGGCAACTTCTCTTTGATGAGCCGGACACCTTCAACTGTCTCGACCGCACTCCCGATGTAATTCTCGTCGCCGGTCGCACACGGGAACACAAGCGAATCAAAGATGAGGTCTTCTTCCGGTATGCCCTGCGTGACGCAGTAATCCCGGGCGCGCTGCGCGATGGCAAGTTTGCGTTCGCGCGTGATGGCTTGCGCCTGTTTCTTGTCCTCGTCAATCGAGCCGATGACGATCGCCGCGCCGTACTTCTTCACCAGCGGTAGGACGTGTTCGAATTTTTCTTCGCCATCCTCGAAGTTGATCGAGTTGATGATGCTCTTGCCCTGGCAATACGTCAGCGCCCGTTCGATCGACTTCCAGTTCGTCGTGTCGATCATGATCGGCGCTTTGACCTTGTGAATGACCTTCTCGTAGAACTTATCTATGTCGGTCAACTCATCCCGGTCAGTGTTCTCCAAGTTGATGTCGATGATGGCCGCGCCGCATTTGACCTGCGCACGCGCGATCTCGCTGGCCTCCTCGAACTTCTCCTCCGTGATGAGCCGTTTGAACGCCCGCGAGCCGACTTCGTTCGTCCGCTCACCAACAATAAGCGGCCGATTGTCATCCGTCGCCTCGACGAGTTCGATGCCGGTATACCAAGACTTCCGTTGTCCGCGATGCCGGCGCGGTTCTTTGCCGTTCACCATTTCGGCAATGGCCTTAATATGGGCCGGTGTCGTGCCGCAACAGCCGCCTAGAATATTGACCCAGCCGTTCTTTACAAATCGCTCCAATGACGCCGCGAGCGTGGTTGGCGTTTCAAGATACAAGCCTTCCTCATTCGGCAGCCCGGCGTTCGGGTAACAAGACACGCGCGTATTCGCCATCTGATGAATTGTGCGGATGTGATCGGTCATGAACTCAGGCCCGGTCGCGCAGTTCAAGCCGACGCTCAGTAACTCGACGTGTTGCAATGATGCGACGAGCGCATCCGCCGCCTGCCCGGCCAGCATCGTTCCCATCGGTTCAATCGTCCCGGAAACCATCACCGGTATCTTCGTGCCCGTCTGCTGAATCGCGATAAGCGCCGCCTTGATGTTGCGTGTGTCCTGGCAAGTTTCGACGAGCAAGACGTCCGCTCCGCCTTCGATGAGTCCGAGAACTTGTTCATGGAAATGCTGAATCAAGTCCGTGAAGGTAACGCCACCGGTTACGGTGATGGCTTTCGTCGTCGGGCCAATCGAACCGGCCACGAACCCGTTGAACTCGGCCGCCGCTTCGCGTGCGATCTTCGCCGCGACGCGGTTGATTTCGCGCGCCTTGTCCGCAAGTCCGTACTCCGCGAGTACGAGTGGCGTGCCGCCGAACGTGTCGGTCTCGACGATGTTCGCACCAGCTTCGAAGTATTGCCGGTGAATGTCCTTGATGACATCCGGCCGCGTCAGCACAAGATTCTCGTTGCAGCCTTCCAATGCCGGCCCGCCGAAATCTTCGGCGGTAAGATCGCGCTGCTGGATCATCGTACCCATTGCGCCGTCGAGCACGAGGATTCGTTGATCCAGAGCGTCGAGAAGTTGTTTTGTTCTGTCGTTGCTCATTGGATTTTCGGACGCTAAATTAGCAGGTGATGCGAGTCAACACAAGTGGTGCAGTCGTTCTTCTCATTTCGTTCGCTATCAACGTGGAGGCAACCATGGCGGAACTCAAAATCAGCAGTCCAAGTTTTCAGAATAACCAACCGATGCCGGCGAAGCACACGGGTGAAGGGCAGGACGCGTCG
>JBGQCJ010000101.1:0-9064 GCA_041495285.1 Verrucomicrobiia bacterium | reverse complement strand
ACCGTGCAGCCAGCGTGTCGCCGGTAAGATGCCGAGATGCACGTGCGCGATGGCAAACGACGGTTCAGCGTCCCGCTCGATTTTGTACCAATCGAAATGCCGCAACGCGTTGACCATGCAGTCGAGGTCGGGCGGCGAGTTTTTGCCAACAATGCCAGCAAGTCCGGGCATGACTTTCTCAGTTCTTGGTGGGCGGACGCGAGTCGTCGATGTACTTGCGATGCCAGAGTTCGAGCAGAATCAATAACCAGATTTGGTGGCCGTTGTCCCGCCGGCAACTTTGGTGATCGTTCCAGAGCTTTTCGAGCGCCGGTTTGTTGAAGTAACCGCGTTGCGTCGCGGTTTTGCCGAGCAACAAATCGCCAGCCATCTCACGGAGTTCTTTGCGCAGCCATTCCGCGATCGGCAACCGGAAGCCCTGTTTTTTGCGCGACAGAATCTCCGGCGGGACGAAGCGCGACACGGCCTTCTTGAAAATATATTTGCGTTCTTTGCCGTGGAGCTTGAATCGCGGCGGTAACGTCGCCACGAACTCGACAACCTTGTGATCGAGCAATGGTGGACGTGTCTCGAGCGACACCGCCATGCTCATCCGGTCCACCTTCGTGAGAATGTCGTCCACGAGATACGTCTTCAAATCCACGTAGAGCGCCCGGTTGAGCCAGTCGTTCGCCGGCGCATTCCGGTAAAGTTCGCGGAACTTCGCCGCATAGTCATGAGATTCGGGTCGCGCCATCAATTGCCGTTTCGCGTCCTCAGTAAGAAGGTAGAGGAAATGTTTGCGAGCATACGCGTCGGCTGGGTCGCGCGTGATGCTTTCGAGCGTGTTCTTGCCTTTGAACTTCACGTCGTCCGGCAACAGTCGCGCCGCCGCGCCCAGAAAACGCAACGGCCCAAGCGCACCCCGCAGTTTGTTTTCGGTTTGCTCCAGTTCGTAGCGCTGATAGCCGGCAAACAACTCGTCGCCGCCGTCACCGCTGAGCGCGACGGTGACGTGTTCGCGCGCGGTCTTGCTGACGTAGTACGTCGGGATGGCGGACGAATCGGCGAACGGCTCGTCGAACGACCAGACAATGAGCGGAAACATGTGCTCGATGTCGGCGCGCACGACGTGTTCGTGGTGTTCCGCGCCAAATCGCTGCGCCATCTGCTGCGCATACGGCAATTCGTTGTAGCCCTCTTCTTCGAATCCGATGGACGAGGTGACGAGCTTACCGGTAATGACCTGCTGCATGAAGCCGACGATCGCGCTCGAATCTACGCCGCCGCTCAAGAACGCGCCGAGCGGCACGTCCGACAGCAGATGATCCTTCACTGTGCGCTTCAGCAAATCGAACAACTGCCCGGCAGCCTGTTCTTCGGTGAGCGATTCGTTCACGTCGTACCGGACATCCCAATACTTGCGGAGGCGCACACCGCTGCGGTCGCACGTCAGCGTGTGGGCGGGCGGCAACTTCTGGATGCCGGCAAACATCGTGGCTGGGTCGGGCACGTAGAGAAGGCTGACGTATTCGCTGAGCGCATCGAAATTCACGCGCCGGGGCACCGCTTCGTCCTGCAGGATCGCCTTGATCTCGCTGCCGAACACGATGGATTTGCCGTCGAGCACGGCGTAATGCAACGGCTTGATCCCGAGACGGTCGCGCGCGACGAACAGCTTCTCGGTGCGCGAGTCCCAAATCGCAAACGCGAACATGCCTCGCAGATCATCCACACAATTTTCGCCAAGGTCTTCGTAGAGATGAACGATGGCTTCGGTGTCGCAGTGCGTCCGGAACTTGTGGTCATGCGCTTCGAGCCGGTCGCGCAGCTCGGGGAAATTGTAAATCTCGCCGTTGAACACGATCCAAACGGTGCCGTCCTCGTTGCTCATCGGCTGCCGGCCACCCTCGACATCGAGGATGCTCAGCCGCCGGTGCGCCAGCCCGACGCCGCGGTCGAAATGCTCGCCGCTGCCGTCCGGCCCGCGATGCGCCTGCGCGACGTTCATGCGCGCGATCAATTCGCGCGGCACAGGCGCGTTGTCGGCGAAATTGAATTTACCGGCAATGCCGCACATGATTTACCGGGCCGTGCGCTTCCATGCGGCTTGTTGCGTGCCGGTAATGAAGCGGAAGAATCCGAGGAGAAGAGCGAGGTTGATGGTGACGAAATAATGCGGCGCGCTAAAGAGCGCGACTTTTCTGGCCCGCGTCAGTTGGCCGAGCAATGCCAGCGCGTAAAACAGGAGTTGCAGAATCATCGTCACGAGGAAGACGGGGTGGGGCAGCAGCGCCACGTTCGAAATCAGCGCCGCGACCATGAAGAACGGTCCGAACCAGCGCAGCACTTTGTGCGACCAGAACGCCATCGAGTGAAACCCGCGCCACAGCAGTAAAGAGCGCCAGCACAGGAACAACGCCTGAAAGTCGCCCGCGCCGATGCGGATGCGCCGGGTCATTTCGTGGCCGACCGACTGCGGCAGTTCCTCAGTCGCGACAGCATCCCGGTCATACACGACGCGCACGTCTTGCTCGCGCACGCGCATCCCGATGACGAAATCGTCCACGAACGTGTTGTCGGGAATGCCCGGCCAGCACGATTTGCGGACCGCGTAGATCGCGCCGTTCGCGCCGAGACAGGAGTCGATGGCGCTCTCGCGCGTCTTCAAATATGTCTCCAGCTTCCAGTACGGACCTTCATCAGTCGCGCTATTCTCGCCATGAAGAACCAGCCGGCCACACACGCCGCCGATTTGCGGATCGGCAAAATGTCGCGCCAGTTGCCGGAGCGCGTCCGTTGCAAACATCGCGTTCGCATCGCTGAACACGAGCAACTCGCCGCGCGCCTGTGGTACGAGCCGGTTCAGGACGCTCGGCTTGCCGCCGCGTTGTTCGAACGGGTGCAATTTCACGCGCCGGTCGCCGAACTTCCTCACGAGTTCGTTCGTGCGGTCGGTCGAACCGTCCGAGCCGATGATGATTTCCATTCTGTCGGCCGGGTAATCGAGCGCGAGCAGGTTTTCGATGCGCTCGACGATGTGTTTCTCTTCGTTGTACACGCTGATGAGGAGCGAAACGCTCGGCCACTCGCTCGGCTCCGGCAATGGACGATGACGACGCTTGGGCCATACCGCCAGCAGCAGCGGATACAGCGCGTAGGAATAGAGAATCGCGCCCGCGCTCACGAGAAACAAGATCAGCGCCGGAGTCGAAATCATGGCTTGAGCAAACCGCGCAGCACCGCTGCGCTCTTCACGTGCGGTTGCCACCCCAGTTCCTCGCGCGCTTTCGTGCAATCGAACGCCAGCGGCACGTACGCCGAGCGTAGCCGGTACGGCGAGATCGGAGCGGGCCGTCTGAGCAATGTGCACAACCACTCGACGCCCTTCGCCAGAAAACACGCCAGGCCCATCGGCACGTGAACAATCTTCAAACCTCGCTCACGTCCGCGCGCATACAGCGACGCCAGCTCGTCGCGCGTCAAGAGATCGTCACCGACCAGTTGATACACCCGGCCATCGGCATAAGAGCTTTCCGTCGCCTTCACGATTCCGTCCACCACGTCGTCCACGCACACGATCGGCAACCGGATTTCGCCGTCACCAATGATCAGTAATCGTTTTCCGACCCGGAGGCCAACGGCTGCGTCGATCAGCGGTCCCGACTCACTCCAGATCTTGCCGGGCCGAAAAACCACTGCCGGCAAACCGCGTTCCTGCGCGGCGGCGCGCACGATGCGCTCCGCTTCCAGCTTCGCGCGCGTGTAATGGCCGCGCTGCTGTGGATGAGGTTCGAGCGGCGAGTTTTCCGTGACCGGCTTGGTGACCGGGTGACCAGCCCAGTCAATCACGGAAAGCGAACTGAGGTAAATCATCTTCGGCACTTTGTGCTTGAGGCACGCCTCGACGACGTTGCGTGTGCCGGTGATCGTGGCTGCTTCGTGCGCTTCCCACGGACCGCCCATCGCCGCGCCGAGATGAAACACGGTCGTCGCGTTCGCGATGGCGCGATCGACCGCGCCGGGATCGCCGAGTTCGCCGAGCACGACTTCGATCTGCGGATGATTTAGAATCTCCGGCGCCGGCAATCGGCGCACGAACAACCGGATATGCTCTTCCTCCTTGATGAGCCGCCGCATGAACGCGCGCCCGAGTTGCCCATTCGCACCGGTCACCACAACTGCCGGTCGTCCACTCGGTTGATACTGACTGTGAACTTTTGCTTTCGCATGGTCAGCTTCGCGGGCGATCTGCTCTGTCCATCGCACGACCTCGCGGGCTTCTTCGACGCTGGCCGGCATCGGCGCGCCGGTCGCGAGCGCTTCGTAGAACTCGCGCACGAAGTTATGCAGCCCTTGGTACGGCTGGATGCTGCCGGTGAGAAAGCGTGCGGTGTTCCACGTCAACTGCGCGACGGAAGAAACGGACTCACCGAGCGCGTTCACCACACGCTCGATCGCCTTCGGCAACGGCGTGTGCCGGCGGCGCACGAGGTACATCGCAAACAAATCGGCGCGCAACGCGCCGCGCGTGCCCTGAATGATGAGTTGGTGTTGCAGCGGCTTCACGTTCCAGGAAAGCTGGACGTTGGCGGTGCCGCGTGCGCAACGAACCAGTGCGCGCCACTCGTCGAAATGGATGTTCGGGTCGCTGCCCGGTACGCCGGAAGTCCGGAAGTCGGCCTGAACGTCGTGAATCTCTCCGAGTAGTTCCGGCAACAGATACAGCGCGTGCACGCCGAGGTCGCGGAACGGATAGCCGCCTTCCCGGTAGTGCGGCGGCAACGGTCCGCCCCGGTACGGCGGGTAACTGGAACTGCGCAGATAGTCCACCGCGATGATGTCGCCCAGCGCACCGCTGCGGACAAGTTTGATGGCACGTTTGACGAAGGGATCGCCGAGGAGTGAGTGATTGACGCAAAGATACACGCCTCGCGCCTTCGCTTCGGCAGCGAGCCGGTCGCAGTCCTCGACGCTCGTGGCCAACGGTTTCTCGACGAGCACGTGGCAGCCGAGCGTCATCGCTTCGAGCGCCACCGGTACGTGCGCGCTCGGCGGAGTCAGTACGTGGACGACATCGAGTCCTTCGGCCGCCATCGTTTTCAGCGTCGGAAAGAACCCGACCCCGAAGCGATTCGCAGTTGCGCGACTGCGCGCCTCATCGAGGTCGGTGATGCCGACAAGCCTGACGTTCGGCAGGCGCTTCAGCGCCTTGATGTGAAACTCGCTGACGTAACCGGCGCCGACAAGACCTGCGCGAAATGTTTTGCCTGTCGTCATGCTGCTTTTCGTCGTTTCTCCGCCGCTTCGTGAAACACGCCGTCGAGAATCTTGTAGATTTGCCGCCAATCGTACCGGTCCAGCACAAGCTGGCGTCCTTGCTCGCCAAACTTCGTGCGCAGCGAACCGTCTTTTAGCAGAGCCACGGTGGCGTCGGCAAATGTTTCCGGCGTGCTGGCAATCATCGCGGTTTCACCGTGCTTGAGCGCGATGCCCTCGGCGGCGACCGGCGTGCAGACGACCGGCCTTTTCATCGCCAACGCTTGGAACACGCGATGTTTCGTACCGGCCCCGGCGCGCAACGGCATAACAACCACGCTGGCTTTCGCGATGTACTCGCGCATGTCCGGCACGAAGCCGGTCACGGTCACGCGGTCGCTGGCCAATCGTTTCACAGAATCCGGTGGGCTTTGTCCGGCAATGATGAACTTCGCATCCGGTATCTGAGCACAAATCTTTGGAAAGATCGCGTCAGCAAAGTGGATGGCAGCATCCGCCTGCGGTGGCCAGCTCAGATTGCCGAAATACAGGATCGAGTTTGACTCGACGGCGTCATTGCGCGGCGTCCAATACTCGACATCGGCACCGTTGGGAACAGTCGTGACATCTGCTTCGGGGCAGATGCGCCGGTACTCCGCGCAGTCCTCATCGGAGAGCACGACACATTTCTCGCTGGCGCGCGCGACCTGTTGTTGCAGGCGCACGAGCTTGCCATACTGCGAACGGATGAAAGCTTTCTTCAATGGATTGCCGGTCATGGTTTCAAGACGCTTCCACAATACGTGTTCGAGGTTGTGCGCGTCGTGGACGAATGCGGCGCCGCGCTTGTGACCGACGTACTGGCTCATGTGCAGGAAGTGCGAGTGAATCACGTCGATCTTCTCTTCATCTACGAATTTCTCCAGCGCACGCGCCATCTCGTTGCGCCAATATTCCCGGATGATGAATGGGTTTGGCGTCACGAGACTGAGTCCGGCATTGAAGAGCTTGCGCCACGCGGGCCGGTGAAGGTCGAGGCCGACGATCTTCTTGCAGTACGGGCGCAGCGCGTCAAAATGATCGCGGTCGGATGGTTTGAAGAGGAAGCAAAGCAGGAAGACTTCATGAGTCTTGGCCGCTTCGCGCAGCAAATTGAAATCGCGGATGACCGCGCCGTCCGTAAGCGGCCACGGGAATTTCGAGATGAGGGTAAGGATGCGCATAATCGCCGGTAGGGACGGACCGCCGGGCCGTCCGCGGCGCGCCCTACCAGTACAACCCGTGGTACTGGGCTGCCGGCAGGTTCGCGTGCTTGAGTGCGGTGACGAGGTCCACGATTTGGTGGGTGGGCGTGAGCAGTTTCGGCAAGTCGCCGTACTCGGGCGCGTTTTTGCAGAGGACGAGCACTTTGCTGCACGCAACGACATCGGCAAGTGATGCGGCAAGCAAGGAGTTGATGTGTGGCAGCTTCTCTTCGAGGAACTGTTTGTTCGCGCCGACGAGCCGCGTGAGTTGCACTTCCGAATCGTGGATGGCGAGCTTGAAGCCTTTGCCGAGCAACGCCTCGGCCATGATGACGATCGGACTTTCGCGCAGATCGTCCGTGCCGGCCTTGAAACTTAATCCCAAGATGCCGATCTCGCGCGGACCGAGTTCGGCGATGAATTCAATCGTTCGCTGGATCTGGTTGAGATTGCTGCGCGCAATGGCCTCGAGCATCGGCAACTCGACATCGTGCTCCCGGGCGCGACTCACGAGCGCGCGCAAGTCCTTCGGCAGGCACGAGCCGCCGTAAGCCATACCGGGCCTCAGATAGGCTTTCGAGATATTGAGTTTCTTATCGCGGCAGAAAATGTCCATCACCTCGTGGCTGTCAACGCCGTGCGCCTTGCAGAACTGTCCGATCTCGTTGGCGAAGGTAATTTTCAGGCCGTGAAACGCATTGCACGCAAACTTGATCGCTTCAGCGGCACGGATCGACACCCGCACTTGCGGCGCTGCGACGCACTGGTACAACTCAGCCAGCGCATCGCCATCACCGGCCTTCAATTCTCCGATCACCACAAATGGCGGCTCGAAGAAATCCTTGATTGCCGTTCCTTCGCGCATGAACTCAGGATTCGCGACGACGTGGAAATCCTTGCCCTCGCGCTTGCCGGAGGCGGATTCGATCTGCGGGACGATGACGCCTTCGACGCTGCCGGGCAGCATCGTGCTGCGCACAACAACGGTATGCGGCGCGGACTTCGCCCGCAACGCTTCGCCGATTTCGCGCGAGACACTTTCGATGTGCGACAGGTCGGCCTGTCCGCCTTTCTTGCTGGGCGTGCCGACGCAGATAAACGAGAGGCTGGAGTTGCGAATCGCTTCCGCGGCGCTCGCGGTCGCTGTGAACCGGCCAGCCGCATGCACCTTTTGCAGAAGCTCCGCGAGCCCGGGTTCGAATAACGGCGTCTGGCCCGCGCGGAACAACGCGAGCTTGTCGGTATTCACCTCAACGCCGATGACGTCGTGATTCTTGTCGGCAAAACACGCCGCCGTGACCGAACCGACGTAACCAAGTCCAAAAACGCTGATTTTAGGTTGGCTGGGATGCATAAGTCGTCAGATGCGCGGGATACTCGGTGAACGTGGAGTAACCGTGGGCGCGGAAAAATTTCTCCAGTGACGTCGAGGTTTGCTCGCCGTTCACGACGTGGTAGGAAGCGATGGCGAAATGGCAGTTGGGATATGCCATGAGTTCGCGCGCGCCTTGCACGGCTTGAAGCTCGGCGCCTTCGATGTCCATTTTGATGAGATCGGCCTGCGGCAGGTTCAGGCGGCGCATTTCCAAGTCCAAGCCGATCACGGGGATCGTCTTGACGGCGGTGAGCGTTTGCCGCTCGTCGGTGACGATTTGCGAGGCGTTCCCCCGGCTGTCGAAAGCCAATTTGGCATCGTGGCTCCACACGCCTTTGTTGATGGCGATGACGTTGGTCAGGTTGTTAAGTTTGAGGTTGCGGATCAGCATGCGATAGACGTAGGGATCAGGCTCGAAGGCGACGACGGTGCCGGTTTTTCCGACGCGCAGGGCGGCGTAAACAGTGAAGTGACCGAGATACGCCCCCGCATCGATGACGACGTCGCCTTCCTTGATGGGATAATGTTTTTCGTAGCCCGTGAGTTCGCAGGTGTATTCGCCGTCGGGGAGGAAGGCGAGTTTGTAGAACTGGCCGCGCCAGCCGTCTTTCAGGCGATGTTCGGTGGTGCCGCGTGTCACCTTGTAGAGAATGTTGCCGAAGCAGAAGTCGCGCACGCGCGTCTTGAACTTTGACTGCGGCAGCAATTTGGCGAGTAGTCCGTAGATGAGCACGGTCGTGGAGAAGGGAGGTCAGGCCGGACGTTTGTCCATCATCTCCGGCACAAAGACGTCCGGGCATTGTTTGTGCAAGTTCCCATAAACAGGGCGCAACTCCTCGCTGTCGGCTGAATGCATCAACATCGGATGCAGGTCCCACCAACAAAACATTTTCAAGTCCTTCGTCCAGGGCCATCCCTGTTGTTCGGAGTGTTTGCGCAACAGCGTATTCACTTTCTCATACGATTGGAAACACGAAATGTTCTGTGTCACCCAGGCGCGCGGTTGATAGGACTCGGCTGTCTCAATGAAATGCTGAAGTTGATAATGCAGGCGGCCATTCTTCAGCAGCACTCCGGTCTGGTCATTGATGTAGGCCACTGGACCGACATGGGCGCCTTGCATCATCGCCACCGGGGAGTCGGCGAACAGCGACTCGACGACCGCCATACAGGCACCCTCCCGTCGCGACAGGATGATCGCCGTCTT
>JBGQCJ010000100.1:0-9180 GCA_041495285.1 Verrucomicrobiia bacterium | reverse complement strand
TCTTTACCCGCTTCGGCTTCGGTTGTGCAGCCTTCAAAGCGTCAATTCTTTGTTGAAGACCCGCAAACTCCTTGAACAGTTTGTCATGGAGTTTTTCGAGTTCGGCAAGGGTCTTCGGTTTCATGGAAAACGATTACGTTGAAAAGTGGCGGGGCGCTATGGGGTGAACACCCCATAGCGCGCCGATGACGTGTTGCCTACTATTCCGGCAAATGACGACATGAGTCGTCATCAATTGGAGGAACTTATCGCCATGGCAACAAAGTTATACGTCGGCAACCTGTCACCCAACACAACGGAAAGCCAAGTCCTCGACCTGTTCAAGCAATCGGGCAACGTGGTCAGTTGCGCACTCATCATGGACAAGGTCACCGGCAAGTCCAAAGGATTTGCCTTCGTGGAGATGGGCTCGGAAGCGGAAGCCGCCAAAGCGATGGCTGATCGCAATGGCAAGGAACTGGATGGTCAGGCACTGAAAGTCAACGAAGCCAAGTCCCGTGAAGAACGCCCGGTAAAGAAATAGTCACCAGTTCCGCTGCGCGGCAGTGTCCCAATTTGGAGGGCCACGCTCCGTCGTGGCCGCAGTCTGTGCGAGCGGACGCGACGGAGCGCGTCCCTCCACGCGGCAACCCCCAGTCACGGCGTCTTCACCCAGTCCGTGAAGAGCGGGCTGGCGGGAATCCAGCGGGCGTGAATCTTCTGGGTGCGGTTGCCGTATTCCACTCCGAAGCTTTCGGCCAGATAGACCGGCCCCGCTTCATCCCGGTACACCGCCGGACAAAACATCAGTCCCGGCAACTCGTCGCTGAACAAATGCACTGCCGCCAGGTTGGTCGCACTGACCGAGGCCGGCAAGGACAACGTCACGGGCGTGCCGTCGCGCAACGTGCGCACCACTTCGGCGATCAACGCCGGGTCGGTCGTGCGTTTGCGTTCCGGGTAGTACACCGACCGGGCGAACTCCAGCGCCTGAAACGTCGCGTGCCGCCAATCGAACGGCGGCCGCTTCACGTTGCGGAAGACCTCATAGGCCGACATCTCCGAGCCGCAATCGACGGCGATGTAATCCGCTGGGTTCTGTCCGGGAATCGAGCACACCAGCGAATTGCCAAACGGCGCGCGCCCAATGGCGTCGGTCGGTTCGGGATAGGCCAACAGGACCGAGTAATCCTCGAAGTCATTCACGTACACCGCCGATTGGAAGTGGACCGTCGTGCGCCGGTACCACGGATGGGATGAGTCGGTTTGTTCCAGCGAATACTTTGGCAGGAGCAGATGCGTCGGCGGCACATAATTGAGCACATTCCACACAATCACCACCGCGCCGCAGGCCAGCAATCCCACCGCCGCCACCGCGCCCAGCGCGATCCACCATTTTGTCTTCGTCGTCATCGCCACTTCCGCGCTGCGCATCGTACCCGGGCTCCGTCGTCATGTCGAGAGGTAGGGCGCGACCGCCGGGCGCGCCGCGTTCCGACGCTGTCATGCCGAGCCTGTCGAGGCATCTCTGTTGTTATCTCACCATCCACACGCCGCGCTCGATTGCGACGAACACGACATTGTCGCGTCGCGTCGGGCTTGGCTTGCGGGAGGAATTCTGCTAGTCTCCGGCTAACGGAGGGTCGCAAACCATGAGCAAGATGCAGAAGAAGAATCTATCGAAGCCGGACGAAAAACGCACGTTCGACAAAGGCCAAGTCGAAGTCGCCGCGCTCGGCGGCGTAACCTTCGGACGGGCGACGCTTCAGCCCGGCTGGAAATGGTCCACCTGTGTAAAGCCGCTGGTTAAAACAAAGAGCTGTGAAGCGCCGCACCTTCAATACCACGTGTCGGGACGGCTCCATGTGGTGATGGACGATGGGACGAAGGATGAATTCGGGCCGGGTGATGTATCGTTGCTTCCACCCGGGCATGACGCTTGGGTTGTCGGCAATGAACCCGTCGTCGTCATCGACATCAGCGGGATGGTCGATTACGCCAAGAAGAAGTGAGATTGTTTTCCGTAAGTTGTCACAGGCGAAGAGTAGGGAACTGACGCGGCGCATTCAGAAGAATGCCGCCGCCAAGTTTGCTGGAAGAAAGGACTGAACGATGACACTCGAAAATGCAGTTCGCATCATGGCGGGCACGATGGTGCTCATTAGTTTGGCGCTGGCGCATTGGGTCGATTACCGGTGGCTGTGGCTGGCCGTCTTTGTCGGCGTGAACCTGATTCAGTCGGCGTTCACGGGGTTCTGCCCGGCGACGATGATTCTGAAAAAGCTCGGCGTCGGCCAAGGCAGTTAATCCGACTCGACCAAGCTATTCACAAACCAAATCCCTGAGATGCCGCGTCGTTGGTAGGGGCGCGACCGCTGGGCGCGCCGCCTCAGATCACCGTCACGCCATCAAGCCGCAGGCCGCATTAGCGGACAAGACGCCATGTGTCGTGCCATGGCAACTCGCGGCAATATCTTTCGACCTGCTCCCACGACTCGCATTCGTGGCTGGTCAGATGCGCTTCGTCGGGGTTGCCGGTCGTGCTGTCGAACACGTCAATGATTTACCGCTGAGGCGGCTTCAACATCTGCTCCATCTGTTTCTGCGCGTCTTCCATCATTGGCGACATCGTCGTAATCATCCTCATTTGGAACCACAATGGGCCAACCATAACGAGCACACAGAGCGCGCTGACTCCGGCCAACAACGCCAAGCCGTGTTTGATTGGGCCATGACAGATTCCATAAATGGCACAAAGCATCGCCCCGACTTGAAAGGGAATCCCGGCAGCGTAACAAACCATCCCGGCAACCGAGCCCATCCGGAACAAGACAAGTCCTGCCACTGCCAGAACTGTTGCGATGACAAGGCAGTGAAGACCGCCTTCGACTGAGGGAGGGATGGGGTTAGAGTGGGTGGCGGGATGGTCGGCGCGCGCGATCGGTCGCACAGGCTTGACCGCTATTCGCACAGGTTCGACTGGTGATTGAGTCGCTCGACTCGGCACATAGACCGGCTTGCCGCAATTGGGACAATCAATCGAAATACCGGCGCCGCTTTCATCCGCCGTCAAGCTTTGACCACAGTTGACACAACTGAAGGTGATGTCCATATCGCAAGCCTCCGCTGTCACCGGATGATCCACACCCCGCGCTCAACTTGCGAGAGAAATCCCTTGTCCCTCAGCACCTGAAGTTGTTGCCGTATCTTGTCCCGCACATGCCGATTGTCGGGATGCAGTTCCTCGAAGTGCCGGACGAACTCATACATGTCGGAAGTCTTGAACTCCTTCTTGCCGAGCGACTGCACGACCCGCAACACGTCCAGCGTCCAGCCGCGCTCCTTGACGCTCAGCTCTTTCAGCGGGCGCAACCGCGCGAACTGCTGCCGCACCTTGGCGGGTGTCACCGCCGTGCCGTCGATCACCACGCCGATCTTCGCGTCGTTCGGAATGTTCCGCAGCACGATGTTGCAACCGACCCAGCCCGCGCGCCGCGCCGTCGCCGCCAGCGGCTTCCGCTTCTCCACCGCTGACGCCGTGAACACGAAGTGCGGCACGAGAATCACGTTGCGCACCAGCCACGCGGTCGGTTCGTAGTGCAACACGAACAAGCTCGGCGTCCTGTCCTCCCGGATGGCCCGCATCATCGCTTCCCAAGCCGCATCGACAATCTTCGCGCCGATGATTGAACTTTTTCCCTTGAGTTGAAACGGCTGGTCGCACCGCGGACACCGGTAGTCAACCGCCTGCGTGTTCCCCGGCGTCGCCGCGAGTTCAGGTGCCGGACAGTTCGGACAAAAGAGATTCGAGGCCGCCCAACCTTCCGTGATGACCCGCGCCCGCTGCGCCGGACTCTTGTAGGCAGCAGCCAACCCGGCAGGCATCGAAAGATTCATCGGCGGCGATTAGATCACCGCCGATCCGCCGCTTCAATTGGATTCGACTGCTACTATTCCGAACTTGTGTAAGAACCTCTAGTGTGTTCTCATCGCGTAGGTTTAGTTGAACTAATCGCGCAGAGTCCTTGGCGAAGAAAGCGCGATTGACCTCGCCAGTTAGAATGCGAAAACCCAACCTAGGTGCAACTCAAGAGAAAGGCGTGTTGTTGCCTGTTCTTGATTGGCTCTTTCTCGTCTTAGCCGCCCTCGCTGCTATGTTCTTTTCTACGCGACATGAATTGCTCGGAGTTTGGTTTACATTCCTCTTACTAGCAGTGGCATGTGCTATCGCCGTCATTCGCGTCACTAAGGTTCCCGATAGGAGAGAGATAATCATCACCGATGAGTACATCAAGTCTAGACCGGGTGGACTCTCCATAAGCAAGACGGCCTTGCGCGCCAAAGGAGCACTGTTGATCTTCACGGGCAAGTCGTACGGGGATTGAACATTTAAGTATTGGTTGTCTAACGGCAACACCATGTCGAAGCAGCCGTCCGGATGTTTCGCGGCGATGCCGTCGAGGATGGTGAGACAATTGCCGTGATACAGCCAGATGTCGTGCGCATCGTCGCGGTAGATGGGTTGTACCGGTATGGCGCGACCGCCGGGCGCGCCGCTGACGTTTTCGGACGGACGGCCCGGCGGTCCGTCCCTACCAACGACAGAATCCTCGATAACGATTCCTTCAACCGGGTTGATGCGTTCCGGTTGTTCAGGATATCCGCCTTCGCTGGGGCTGCGGCGGACAAGCCGGACAGATTTCCTCGCCTTTTTCATTTCGAGGCGGCTTGCCCGCCTCAGGCGGGATCGATCACTTTCTAGCGAAAATGATCAAGATCAAACGGACGGATTATTCTCACACAAGCCGAGTCAGACGAGACGCGCCGACGAAGTATTCGGCGCAACGCACAGGGGCCGCAGAGGTGTCTTCTTCTTTCCGAGGTCGTGAGGGGCGACCTCGGAAAGTGGACGCACGTTCTTCGCCATCGCCTCTCACGATGGTGGAGAACTCAGCCGCTTCTACTCCGTGAACTCCGCGGGCTCTGTGTGAGATAGCCGTTCTTGGCCGTTCTTGGTGCCTTCGTCGTGAGTAAATGTTTCACCGTGCTGGGGAATTTCGTATACTCTCCCAGCATGGCAAAGCTCGAGATACCGGATGCACTCAAGCAAGATGTGCCGCCGACGAAGTGGGGCAGGGTTCTCACCGCGACGCCGGTGATCATGACCGTGGTGGCGACGGCGTTGGCGGGGTTGGCGTCGAGCGAGATGACGCGTGCCCAGTACAGCCGGTCGCTCGCCGCCCAGCAACAGTCCAAGGCCGGTGATCAATGGAATTTCTTTCAGGCCAAACGGCTGCGGAGCGCCCTGCAACGCAACGCGCTCGATATTCTGCAAAGCACGACCGACGTGCATCCGTTCAGCACTTCCGACCTCGATCCGCAAACGCTCGCCGCCTTGACCAAAGGTGAGTTGCCGGCGATTCCTCCCGCGCCGGTCACTGATCCGAATATCAAAGCCGCGCTGGAAGCCGTCGAAGAGCAGAAGCTGGACGCTGAAACTGCCGTGCTGCTCGGGCGTGTGCAAGATAAGACGTTGGACGAAGCGCTGCGCAGTGCCAAAGACCGGGCGAAGGTTTTTGATGAGACCGTCAATCCGGTCAACCAGACCGTTGACCGACTGGACAAGAGTCTGGCCGGTGGCGAGAAGTCGCTCAGTCGCGATTTCACGGCAGCACGGTTGCGGTATGCAGCAGCCCGGTACGACGCTGAGGCCCGGTTGAATCAGGCGATTGCGAACTTGTACGAACTGCAGGTGCGCAAGAGCAACATCGACGCGGAGCGGCACCACAAGCGCAGTCAGCAATTCTTCTACGGCATGTTGGCCGCGCAGGCGGCGGTGATCATCTCGACGTTCTCACTCGCGGCCCAGAAGCGCAGTCTGCTCTGGTCGCTTGCCGCGGCCGCCGGCGCCGCGGCCATTGCCTTCGCCATTTACGTGTACCTGTTCGTCTAAGCGGCGCGGCAACCGGGTTGTGCGCCGGTCTCCTGACCGCGCACAATGAAGACCGCAGGTCTCCTGCATGATTCGGCGCGGTCGGGAGACTGGTGCCGAACAAGGCCCGCCGTTTGCCGGCACGGGTTACTTGCCGGATTTTCCGTAACTGGTCAGCAGCAGGTCGCCGTCGCGGACGAGGCCGACGCCGGGGGCGTAGAATTTGTAGCCCACTTCGTCCTTCTTCAACGGGGTCGTCTCTTTGGTTTCGAGGCAGTTCTCGGACTTGCCGGCGCGTGACGGGACGGTTTCGCTCAGGCTGACGATTTCGGCGCGGTCGCGGGCGACGTCACCGGCCAATTCCTGATAGTAGCGGTCGCCGATGCGGGGCGAGCCGGGCATCATCAGGCCGAACTTCGCGCCGTTCTTGCCGGCACGCCATGAACCCTCGTGACCGGCCACTTTGCCGTTTTCGTACCTGTCCACGTCCTCGCCGAAGTAGTACACGTCCTTTGTGCGGGGCGAGATGGCGAAGTAGTTGCGCGAGACTTCGACGAGCTTGCCGTCCGCCGTCTCGCGTTCCTCGACGACGCGGGTCTCGACGTCGTCAATCTTGCAGGTTTCATCGAGGACGGTAATGGTCAGATGAATGGTTTTGTCGCCTTCTTCTCCTGCGAGCGCAAGGGTGTAGCCGGGTTCGAGGCTGAAGTAGGGGTTGGCGCCGGTGCTGGACAATTCGCTGGCGGTGACGGTGAATTTCTCCCTGAACTGTGATTCGCGCTCTCGCGCGGTGCAGGCGGTGAGCAGCAAGCCAACGGCAAAACCAAGGATGAATGTGGTTCTCATGGCATGGAAGGCTTCTTACTCCCCAAGGCATAGGAGGTCAAGGCCGATGATGTTGCGGTTGTCTTCCCAGCGGCGCGAAGCCCGGTGGGCGTTCGCGCCCTACAATTCGGCGCGGTCGGGAGACCGGCGCCGAACAATGGTGGCTTGGTGGTGAGTTACTGCCCCAGCAGCAACATCTCGCCGGTGGGAGCGGGCGAACCGTTGGCGGGTTCGACGCTGACAGCGAGTTTTTCGATGCAGGCGGCGGGCTTGGCGAGTTTGATCTGAATCGCGGCGCGGCCGGTGTCATCGGTCCAGAACAAGCCGGCCGACACCGGCGGTTCTTTACCGCACATGGCCCAGAGTTCGAGACACTTGTCTTTGCCTTTAATGACGGGCTTGAGGCCGGAGGCGACCATGAGGCCTGCCCTTTTCGCGTCGTGCCAGTAGGCTTTAGCCACGGCTTTCGTCGCGCCGGTCGGGTCGGTCATCGGGATGACGCGGATGGCCGGGTCCATGAACAGTTCCAGCGAGATGTTTTGTTCGATGAGTTTCTTTTCCAACGCGGCGACCTGCGCGTCGGCGAGGTCGATCTTCTGGCGCAATTCGTCGGCGATGCGCTGCAATTGCTGTTTCTCGGCGGTGAGCCGGTTGTTGACCGCTTGGAGAGCTTCGATGTCCTGCTTCTGCTGGTCGTTCTGTTTGTGGAGTTGGTCGGTCTGCTCTTTGAACTCGTTGCTCTGCGCCGTGACGCGCGCGGTGAGTGCGGCGATTTGATTGTTCAACGCGAGGACCTTGGATTGCTGGTCGGTGCCTTGCGTGAGCAACTCGCTGTTGCGCCCGGTCAGCGCGGACAGTTGGCCGGTCACTTTCTGCAACTGGCCGTTCAACATCACCACCAGCGCGGCCAACGCTGCCGTGGCCAGCCACGGCACCCAGCGAAACAGCAGCGCGCCGAAGCCGGTCGGCCTTTTCTCCCGGCGACCCGCCGCGCGGGTGCGCGTGGTTGCGCGGTCGTCGTCTTCGATGACCGCCATCGTGCGGTGAAACACGGCCCGCGACGGCGTGGCGGGCGGCGCCGAGAACGCGATCTGGTCGGCGACAGCCTGAAACTGCGCGATTTCCGGCTCGCAAAAGGCGCGGCTCTCCGCGGCGTACCGCTCGAATTCGCGAAGCTCGGCGCCGTCGAGCGCGCCGACGACGTAGAGCGGGAGTTGTTCCTGAAACTGATCGTGCGTCATCGCGCGACATCCTTCCGTGGAACGGTGTCGAGTAGCTCGCGCAAGCGCATCATGCCGGCGCGGATGCGCGTCTTGACGGTGCCGAGCGGTTGGCCGACGCGCCGGGCGATCTCCGATTGCGTCAGCCCGCCGAAGTACGCCAACTCGATGAGACTGCGCTGTTCCTCCGGCAACGCGTTGATGGCGTCGCGCACGAACCGGTGCGATTCGGAGACGACCACCTCCTGCTCGGGGTGCGGCGTGGCGTCCGGCAGTTCCTGCGCCGCGGATTCGACGGCGCGGGCGCGCGTCTGGCGCGAACGCCGCCGGTCGATGGCCCGGCTGCGGGCGAGCATGATGAGCCAGCCGAGCGGTTTGCCGCGTTGTTCGTCAAACGTGTCGGCGGCACGCCAGACCTGGACGAATGTCTCCTGCAACACGTCTTCGGCGTCGGTGCGGTCGCCGAGGATTTTCAGCGCCAGTGCGAACAGCGTGCCGGCGTGGCGGTCGTAAAGTTGCTGGAACGCGTCCTTGTCGCGCGAAGCGACGGCGCGCAGCAACGCGGTGTCGTCCGGCCCAACTGACGGGTACACGTTCACGGGGACTCGACCTCCAAAGTTCGGCAGAACGTAACAAGCGACCGCGACGGTGGCCAGCGCAAAATTCAGCATCAGCGCCGGGGCGAGGTCAATCGCGGGCGGGAAGGTGAACGCGAGAGGGTGGTGGCGCGGGCAAAGCATAGAATCCGGGCGGGCGGGAGTTGGTTGGCCGCTTCCCGAGATGAACGCGCGCGTGCCACGCCGTGGACACGGAGAACTCGACCGGCACGCGGCGCGGGCGCAAGGAGCGCTCGAAACGGCGGCCGGTCAGTTTGTGTTGGCGATTCGTGCGATTCATCATCGGGTAAGACGGTTATGGTTGTTGGTTTGTTCACCAAATACTACGGCGCGGCGGGGCGATTGGATTGCGACGGGCGTGGAAACTTTTTGAGTTTGACCGGCGCGCGACGGGCGCACTATGCTCCCGGCATCAAAAGGAGAACGCGCATGAAAAAATTCGCATTGGTGATGGCGGGCGTGATGGCGGTGTCCTTGGCGTTGGCCGGTTGCGGCAAGAAGGGCGTGAACACGTCCAAATTGGAAAGCAGCTTCAAGTCGGCGGAGCCGGCGACGCAGAGCGACGTGAACAAGGCTGTCTCCGCCATCAAGGCCGGTAACTACTCGG
>JBGQCJ010000099.1:0-9316 GCA_041495285.1 Verrucomicrobiia bacterium | reverse complement strand
AGGCCTCCTTGAGCCGCTGCAGCGCCATGCGATCCTTCGTGAGATCGATCTGGTTCTTGTCGAGGAAGCGCTTGGCGAGCCAGTCGATGATCCGCTGGTCGAAGTCCTCGCCGCCGAGGAACGTGTCGCCGTTGGTCGCCTTGACCTCGAAGACGCCCTCACCGATCTCCAGGATGGAGATGTCGAAGGTGCCGCCACCGAGGTCGAAGACCGCGATCTTCTCGTCCTTCTTCTTGTCGAGGCCGTAGGCGAGCGACGCGGCGGTCGGCTCGTTGATGATGCGCAATACATCCAGCCCGGCAATCTTGCCGGCGTCCTTCGTGGCTTGGCGCTGCGCGTCGTTGAAGTAGGCCGGCACGGTGACCACGGCTTGTGCGATCTTCTCGCCAAGATACGCCTCCGCATCGGTCCTCATTTTCGCCAGGATCATCGCGGAGATTTCCGGTGGACTGAAGATTTTCTCTTCGTTGCCGACCATCACCTTGACGGCGGCGTCGCCGTTGGAAGCGCGCACGACCTCATACGGAACGCGCTTGCGCTCCAGTTCGACTTCCTCGTACTTGCGGCCCATGAACCGCTTGATGGAATAGACTGTGTTCTTCGGATTGACGACCCCTTGCCGTTTCGCGGCCTGACCGACGAGACGCTCGCCCGACTTCGTGAATGCGACAACGGACGGCGTGGTGCGGCCGCCTTCCGCATTCGGGATAACGACCGGCTCGCCGCCTTCCATGACCGCCATGCACGAGTTCGTCGTGCCCAAATCGATTCCTAATACTTTTGGCATTTGAGTGTGTGCTCCTCTCTGAGCATGAATCGTCACACATCACTTTAGCAATGGCGGTGCCACGAATTTTTCACTGCGCACAACTCGCTGTCAGCGAGCGAGTTGATTTTTTTTCGTCTCCGGCGCGCGTTGCGCCATGTCACAGTTGTCTGTCACACTTTCCGTTTGAAATTGAGCCACGAGCGCCACGATGTCACAATCACCGACGCCATGAGTTGGAAGGTTCTCATCACGCGCCGCACCCCGGCCGCGGGCCTCGAACTGCTTCGCAAGAGCGGCGCGACCATCGATCTGCACGACGACGATGCGCCAATGCGCCGCGACGACTTGCTCGCGCGCGTCCGCGATTGCGACGGTATGATCGCCATGGGTGCCGACCGTTGCGACGCCGAATTTTTCGACGCGGCACCCAAGCTGAAAGTCGTGTCCTGCTTCGCCGTCGGCTACGACAATGTCAATCTTGCCGAAGCCACCCGGCGACGCATCGTCGTCACGAATACTCCCGACGTGCTGACCGACGCGTGCGCCGATCTCACGTGGACGTTGATTCTCGGCGTTGCCCGGCGCGTCGTCGAAGCGGATCGCTTCGCGCGCTCCGGCCAGTGGCGCGGCTGGGCGCCGACACAAATGCTCGGCGTCGATCTTACCGGCAAGACCATCGGCATTGTCGGCGCCGGTCGCATCGGTCGGGCGGTCGCGAAGCGCGCGACCGGCTTTTCAATGCGCGTCATCTTGTTCTCGCGCCGCAACACGCGCGAGGAATTCGAGGCGCTTCTCCGGCAATCCGATTTTGTGAGCGTCCACGTTCCGCTCACGCCCGAAACGCGGCACCTGTTTGGCGAGAAAGAATTTCGCCTGATGAAGCCATCGGCGTTCTTCATCAACATGGCGCGCGGGCCGGTACACGACGAAGCGGCGTTGGTGCGCGCGCTCCGGGAGGGTTGGATTGCCGGCGCGGGACTCGATGTGTATGAGCATGAACCGAAGATCGCGCCCGAATTGGCGCAGATGCCGAACACAGTTTTGCTTCCGCACCTCGGCAGCGCCACCGTCGAGACGCGCACGCGCATGTCCGTGCTCACGGCGGAAAATCTTCTGGCGGTGCTCGACGGTCGTCCTTGCCCGAACGTCGTCAACCCATTTTGAAACCCAGCGCGGCAAACGTCTGGCGCAGCGCATCGGACGCGCCGTGCAGGACCAACCCGGTATTGAAGAATTCCCGGCGGATGGGGTAGTCGGCGCGCAGATAGTCGAAATCCCGGACGTTCGCTCGCAACGTGGCATCGTCTGCAGAAATGTCGTAAACGCGTTTGACGACGCGATGCAAAACGTCTTCGTCGTCGTCGCCGCTGCTGACGCTGAGTTCGATGCGCGGGACGACCGGCGCCGGCATGAGTGACGCGGGATTCCAGTTGGGCGCGATGCCAAAGAATTTGCAGGTGGCCTCGTAAATCATGCGGGTGCCGTTGACTTTGCCGTCGAGGCTGTAGCCGGCAATGTGCGGGCTGCCGATGTCCACGACATCCAGCAACTCCGGTGAGAGATTCGGCTCAGTTTCCCAAACGTCGAGCACGGCGCCGTCGATGCGCTGGCCATCAATCGCCTTCAGCAGTGCGCGATTGTCCACGACCGGGCCGCGGGCGGTGTTGATCAGCGTAAAGCCGCGCAGATTGTCGTGGTGCAAGAGTTGGTGCGTCGAGTCGTCCAGCGGAACGTGTAACGTCACGATGTCGGCTTCGTCAAGCAAGTGTTCCAAGGTTACGAAGTCCGGTAAGCCTTCGGCTCGTTGCCGGGGCGGGTCGTTTTGCAGGACGCGCAGGCCGAGGGCGGCGGCGTACCGGACGACGCGCGAACCGATGTTGCCGACGCCGACGACGCCAAGGGTCTTGTCACGCAGCCGGTATTTGTGCCGGGAGGCGAGTTCGAGAAGCGCGGCGATGACGTATTCGGCGACGGAGTTGGCGTTGCTTGCCTCCGCGCTGGCGAAGCCGATGCCGCGGCTCTTGAGGTAAGCAACATCCACGTGGTCGGTGCCGATGGTCGCGGTCGCCACAAACTTGACCGCGGTGCCGTCCAACAGGCCGGCATGAACGGGCGTGACGGAGCGTACGAGAAGCACGTCCGCATCGCGCAGCGTTTCGGTGTTGATGGTGCGACCGGACACAAGGTGAACTTCGCCGAGCGATGAAAATGCTCCACGGGCGAACGGGATGTTCGGATCGGTCACAATGTTCATGGAATTGGAAAAACATTGTAGCACAACGGGCGACGATCAGCGGGTGGGGAGATTTGAGTCGCGTCAGAAGCAACAACACGTGGGCGTGGGTGGCACCTGTCGGCGGTTAGTGGTTAACCGGCGCAACACGGTGAGGTCCTGCACTCGGGAGAAGCGCAAGGAATCGAGGTTGGATTCATTGGACCGGTTTTGGCCCACCAACCCGAGCAGATGCCACCCACGCCCACGTCTTGCTTCATATCTTAATTGCTCCAACTCCGAGCAGCCGCAGCACAACGGCCACGACCACGGCGACGGCGAAAAGTACGATAAGGATAGTTATGGAGTCGTGTCTCGATCTTATCCGCGGGTCACTACGACTGGACGTCTGTGACTCCATAAATTCCTCCTACGCGCAACATTCTACCGGCGGGTTGAATCGAGCGCAATAGGGCGAGTCACGGATTCTGTTGTAGGGGAATCCCTTACAAGAATTGATTCTTGTAGGGAGTGGCGCTAGTGCGCGCTTTGATCTTGGACCCAGTGGGTTGCGCTTTGAATGAGCGTAACGGTATCCTTGAGCCGAAGTTTGTCTTTCAGGCGAGCGCGGTAGGTTTCGACGGTCTTGATGTCCAGCTTCATCGTCTCTGCGATTTGTCTGGTGCCTTGGCCTTGTCCAATGAGTTCGTAAACCTCCAGTTCCCGGTCGGAGAGAGCGCCCAACGGAGTGCCCGGCCCGGTCGCGGTCTGGGTCTTGGTCAACTTCTGCAGGAGTTTGCTCGACATCTGCTCGCTGAGATAGATTTCGCCGTTGAGCACGCGGCGAATGGCGACCATCACTTTTTCCGTAGCTTCCTGCTTCGTGATGTAGCCGCGCGCGCCAGCCCGTAACACGCGCTCGGCAAACAACGATTCGTCGTGCATGGAGAGAACCAGCACCGGCACCGCGGGAAATCTCACGGCGATATCCTTGATCAGTTCGATGCCGTGCGAACCTTTCAACGAGAGATCAACGATGACCAAGTCCATCACTGTCGCTTCGAGCGCCGGCAACGCCTGCGCCGCGCTTTCCGCTTCTCCGACGACGACGAGGTCTTTCTGCTGGTTGATGAGGTTCGCCAGACACTCCCGCACCATGGGATGATCGTCCACGAGGAGAATCTTTTTCTTGGTCACCTCGGCCGTCAATGGAGTTTTGCCCGTCATGATCCGCCTCAAGCTTTACTTCTTTTCATTCGCCGTCGGAAACCAACAAGTCACCGACGTTCCGCCCTCCGGCACCCTCTGAACATCCAGCGTCGCGCCGATCATTCTCGCCCGGTAGCGCATAAAGTGCAACCCCATACCTTTGTAACCGTCCAACGATTCGGGAAGACCGACACCGTCGTCCTTCACTGAAAGAACCACATCGCCATTGACCGACTGCAGGGCAATCCAAATATGCTGCGGCCGGCCGTGCTTGACGGCGTTGGCCACGGCTTCCTGCGCGATCCGGTACAGGTGCGTGGCGACCGCCTGGTCGCGAATCGGGCGTTGCTCATCGCCGGTGAACTGGCAGGGAATGTTGAACAACGTCTGAATACTGAGACCCAACTGCCGCAACGCCGGAGACAGTCCCTCGCTCTCCAATCCCACCGGAGAAAGTCCGCGGGCCAGATTGCGCGCCTGTGAAATCGCCTGATTCACAAAGTCGGCAATCTGTGCTGCGTCCGCAGATTCGGTCAAGAACCGGGCGGAGAGTTTCTCCTGCAGCGCCTTGCTGGCGAAAGCGGTGGCCGCCAAGTGTTGGCAAAGACCGTCGTGCAAGTCTTGCCCAATCCGTTGCTGCTCCCGGTCGCTGATCTCCAAAATCTCCCGCTCCAGTCGTTTGTGCTCGGTCACGTCCTCGGCAATGCCGGCGATGCGGTAGACTTTCCCCGACACGTCCCGGATCGGGAACGCGCGGTCGTGAATCCAGCGAATCGAACCGTCGGGCTTCACGATGCGGTATTCCTCGTTATAGGCACCAGTCGCCTGCCGGTTCAGCGCCGCTTTCCGTACACGCGCGCGATCTTCGGGATGAACCGCGTCCATCCACGTCGTCGGATTGGTGTACAAGCTCTGGCAGGTCCGCCCCCAAACTTCTTCATACGCCGGACTGACGTAAATCATCTGGGTCTTCTCCACGTTGGTCATCCAGAACACCTCGTGGATGTTTTCGGCCAACTGCCGGAAGCGCAGTTCGCTCGTGCGCAACTTCTCCTCGGCGGATTTGCGCTCCGCGTTTTCGGCCGCCAGCGCGGCGGTCCGTTCCTCCACCTTCTTCTCCAGATTCTCGTCCAGCGTCCGCAAGGTCGAGAGCAGGATCGTGACGACCAGGTAAAACCCCAGTCGCGCGCCCGCGTTCCAAACGGCAATGACGGGGCTCGATGACGCGTGCCAGCCGATCAGATACAGCCAGAGACCGGCGCTGACGATGGAGACGAGAATGCCCACCCGCCGACCGACGAACCAGACCACCAGCGAAATCGGGATCAACGAAAAGATGGAAAAGGAAAGCTCCGGAGTGGTGAAGTAGTCGTTGATTCCCAACAGAATGACGAGCAGAAACCCGATTGCCGTCAGGGCCACTTTCCGCCGGGTCTTGAGATGATCAACTGCTCCCATCGCGCCGCACCCGCACTTCCCATTCTGCCGCCGGCGAGGGGTGGGAGCAACCTCAAAATCGTACCGGCCGGCCACGTTTTGGCGTTTGACGATCCGGCAAGCGGCAGTTATTCTCCCGAAGCCTTACTGGAGAATCACATGTTCATCGCTCATGGCGCTTGGCTGAGAAAATACGCACGCTGGATTCTGGCGGGAGTTCTGATCCTGCTGATTCCGGGGTTCATAGCCCTGTTTACACAAACAGGCAGTTCCCGCCGGCAAGACTCCCATCCGCCGACCGTCCGCGGCAAGCCGGTCAATGCCGTCGAATATCAGAAAGCGCGAACCTTGCTGATCGCCGAACACGTGCTCAGCACCGGCAAGCTGCCGCCGCGCACCGCCCAACTTGAAGATCAACTGAACCAAGAAGCGGTGGTGCGGATGTTGTTGCTGAAAAAAGCGGCCGAGTTCGGCATTCGCGTCCCCGACGAAGAACTCATCCGTCAAATCCGGGGCCAACCCATGTTCTTAAACGAGAAAAAGCAATTCGATCCCGAGCGCTACCACCGCACGATGATTTTCCTCAACAACTACGGCATTAATGAATCCCAATTCGAGGAGGTCATGCGGCAGGAATTTGTGCTGGCGCACTTGCGGATGCTCGTCGGCTTGGGCGCCCAAGTCACCCCGACGGAAGTGAACCTGCGCTACGGACCGCTGTATGAAAAGATGTCCATCGACCTCGTGCAACTGAACGATGCCGACCACATACCGTCCGGCCCCATCACCGACGTCGAGGCGAAAGCGTTCTTCGAGCAGAACAAGGAATCTTTTCGCCGGCCCGCGCAGATGAAAGTGCGTTATGTCTGCTTCACCATCGCCGACGCCAAAAAATCCGTCACGATCACCGACCAAGACATCGCTGATTACTACGAACGCAATCAGGCGCAGTACGTGGACACCAACAACGTGCCCCAGCCGCTCGACGCCGTGAAGATCGAAATCCATGAAGAACTTCTGCTTTCCCGCGCCGAACGCGAGGCGGCCGACCGCGCCACCGCCATGACCACCAACCTCGTCGTCGACGCCGGCGCACCCAGACCTGATTTCGCCAAAGTAGCGGCGGCGTTCGGTGTCACACCGCATGAAACCGGCTACTTCACGTTGCGCGATCCCGTGCCCGGGGTCGAAGCCGGCCTGCAATTCAACCAGGAAGCCTTCGCGCTCGACCCCAAAGACCGACCCTTCAGCGACCCCGTTACCGGCAAGGACGGCTACTACGTCCTGGAATATCTCGACAGCAAGCCCAGCGAAATCCCGCCGTTCGAGCAAGTCAAAGAGAAGGTCATCGAAGTCCTCAAACAACAACGCGCCCACGAAGCCACACTCAAACACGGTCAGGACGCGGTCGCCAAAGTGAAACAAGCGCTGGCTGCCGGCAAGAGTTTCGCAAGCGTCTGCGCCGAACTCAAACTCAAGCACACTTCTCCCGAACCCTTCAGCATGTCCGACACGAATAACTTGCCGGCCGCAACCACCATCAAGCAAACCGTTCTCGGCATGGCCACCAACTCCGTCAGCGATTTCATCCCCACCGCCACCGGTGGCGTGTTCTTCCACCTCAAACAGCGACTGCCGCCCGACCCGGCCCAGTTTGAAAAAGACAAACCGCAACTCGCCGCACAAGCTCTGGAGCGTAACCGGCAGGCATTGTTCCAAGACTGGGTGAACAACATTCTCAACGAGGAGCAAGTCAACTTCGGCCCGCGCCGCAGCCCGCCGTCACCCGCCGAACCTACCGGCGAAGAACCCGAACCGGCTCCCGCAGCCGAACCTCCGCCAAGCTAAGCGCGCACCAACGCGCGGAATAGTCTCAGAAACTCCGGCCGCGCCTTCACCAATCGTTCCGGGTGAAACTGCACCGCGCAGAAAAACCGCTTGCCCGGTAACTCCATCGCCTCCACCACGCCATCCGGCGCGCGCGCGACGACCTCGAAACCGTCCGCCACCCGGTCAACAGCCTGGTGATGGCTCGTATTCACTCGCTCGCAGACCGGCAACAGTTTCGGCGAGTCCCATTCCAGCCGGTGCGCCAGCGCATCCGGCTTGGGATTGCTGTGGCCGGTCAGATGCGGGATCAACGTCCCGCCAAACGCCACGTTCATGATCTGAATCCCCCGGCAGATACCCAGTAATGGCGTGTCCTGCTTCAGGGCGCGCTTCAGTAGATAAATTTCCATTTCATCGCGCACATCGTCCACACCGAAAATCTTGGGATGAGATTTCCCGCCGTACCGGCGCGGATTCACATCGCCACCGCCGGTCAACAGCAAGCTGTCGCAACTCTCCAGAAAATGATCGAGCACTCGTTCGTCGTTGGTGAGCGGCAAAATCAGTGGGATGCCACCGGCCAGTTCCACCGCCTCCGAGTACGACACACCGCAAAACGCGCCGCGCCCATCTCGCCGGGATTTCAGCGTGATCGCTTCGGGCGTGATGGCGATGACCGGTTTCAAGGCAACGCCTCGCCCTTCCGCCAAAGATAAACAAGCGCCGTGCCGGCAATCAAGCCGACGGCGTACCCATACGGCAGGCCGACGCACATCAAGCCGACAAGTGCGGCAATCAAAAGGTCGCGCTTGGACGAGGCGATGTCTCGCACCAGCACCAGCATCGCTAGTCCCTCAAACGCCAGCATCACGCCGAGGATCGGCTTTGGGAAAACCTGGATCAACTGCGCGAAGCAGCCGCTGAAAAACAACCCAAGCACAAGGTACATGCTTCCATAGATGATGACCGAACCGCCCGTGCGTCCGCCGAACGTGTAATGACCGGCCATCCCGCCCGAGCCGTGGCAGGTCGGAATGCCGCCAAACCACGGGTTGATCAGGTTCATCAGCGAATACGTGAAGCTGATTCTGGGAATCGTGAGTTTGCGTTCCGGGAAGAAATCCTCCGCCACCTGTCGCGTCGCCAGAATCGAGTTACCGAGCGACAACGGAATCTGCGGAATCGCCAGCACGACCAACCCGGTCAGGATGTCATGCCATACCGGCGCGTGTAGTTGCGGCAGCCGGAAGCCCACGTTGATCTTCGCCGTATCGAGATGAACCGCCGTCGCGTATCCCACACCGAGCGCGATCACGAACAATGCCGCAGGGAAACGCCGGTTGCCCATCAATGCGATTGTGATGACAAACCCGGCGCCCGCGAGCACGTAGCCCGCCGCACCGTCGGCTTGCACGTAGTCCTTCAACGCGAGCGTGGCCAACTGCAGCCCGAGTCCGAACTGAATGCCGCGTACAACCGTCTTCGGTACGACACGCGCGAGCCATGTGATCAATCCGGTCACCGTCAGCACGAGCATGATCACGCCGATCGCCAGTCCGCCGCCGAACAGGATGTTGCCACCAAGTCTCTGCGCAATCACCAGCGCCGCCATCGCTTTGAGCGGCTGCACCGGCATTGGCATCCCATACGCAAGTCCCGTCAACACTTGCATCGCACCGAACATGATCAACGCGCTTGCGCTGTCGAGCTTCGCAGCGAGAATCACACCCACAACCAGCGGCAAGTCCGTGCCGATGTCGCCAAACGCCCCGGCCAGTTCATTGCGATCGAATCGTATCCAATCCCGGCGCATGGGGCGGAAGTATATCAGACGACCAGCACACCGGCGCCGCGAATCT
>JBGQCJ010000098.1:0-10204 GCA_041495285.1 Verrucomicrobiia bacterium | reverse complement strand
ATCCTTGAGCCGCACCTTGATCGTGTCTGCGCCATCCACGACGTGATTGTTAGTCAGTATGTAACCGTCTTTGCGGAGAATGATACCGGAGCCTTGGCTGTCCACGTCGCGTTGACGTTGCTTGGGCATCTGACGGAAGAAAAACTCGAACGGTGATCCTTGAAACTGTTCGCTGCCATTGTCTTCGTCGGCCGCGTCGGATTTCTGCCCGGCCTTCTTGGTGCTGGTGATGACCACGACCGACTCGCTGGCGCGTTCGGCCACCTTCTCGAACGCGTTTTCCAGCCGGCGCGCCACGTCGAGATCGCCGTCGACGGGTGGAGATGGTTTGGCGGCCCAAGCCGGCAACGCCATCGCGGCAACCAAGCCGACGACGAGCGCGGTGACTTTATTTGTTCGAGGACTGACTGCTGGCAACGTGTTCATAAAAGTATTCAGTTTGACCTTCCTTTTCATGCTTCGTTCAAAGCAAGTGCCTCGCCAAAGTACCAAAGCTCGGCGGTGTCCTAATTTGAATCTCTGGCGCTCAAGACTTTTGCTTGGTGTCGGCCACAATGGAGACTTGCACAGCTTTGCGTGGTGAATCTACCGGCGGAACACCTAGCACGGCGATGTAGCGCATATTCCCATCTGATTCTTGATAGCCCCAAGCATAACACCGGCTGGCCGTAGGGTGGCCGGTGACCTGAAAGATCGCTACGATACCTCTCCACACGGTCTTACCTTCAAAAGTCTCTAGGATGCTCTCGCTCTCTAGGTACGTTGCCTCGTAGCCGTGCAGCTTGAGAATCGCCTGCTTGAGCTTATCCAGATATTCAGGATTGGCAGTCGGCTTCTTCAATGAGTTCCTGCACTGTCCAGATGCTCTCCGTCACACCGGCGGCCATTGCTGGCGTTGTACGCAGCGCCTTGTGAATCTTCACGAAGTTATAGTACCCGAAGTGCAGGCCGATTGCAGCCTTGAAGTTGTCCAGCTTCTTGCTGAACGCATTGGTGAGCCGCGTCAGACGGCGGCAGTGCATCCGCATTGTAAGATTCTGAGCCTCAACGTGAGAGGTGCAAATGGATTCGATCTTGGGCAGTCCAGCAATGGGCATCTTGCGGATACTGAGGATTTCGCCGGGTGAATACTTACCAGCAGGAACACCTGTGTCTGTGAAGCTCTTGGCAACTTGGCCGTAATCTACCCGGCAGCCAAAACTGTTTTCGACGGCGAATGCGTAGGTGTTGAGCGAGTCCGTACTGAGTTGCACGCGGTTTGATAGGCGCGAGGACAAGTCCTCAATGAATAGCATGGTGTTCGGCAGGTCACGTTTGCCGACCCGGAACGTGGGCACCACTTTGGATTCTTGGTCTAGGGCAACGAAAGTGTAGAAGTCGCCCTTGGCAGCTTCGTTGTCCTCTTTGGTGAGGTGCCCCTGCTTCTTAGCGATGTATCCCCAAATTTCGTCAACCTGAACGCGCTGGCAGGATAGGTTACGCATGGCGCGGTTCATTAGAGCCGCACAACCGTTGCCCACGCGCATACCAAGCCGCATGATGGTGTCACGGTGGATGCCGGTCATGCGTTCAATAGATCGTATGCTGGACCCTTCGGCCAGTGCGCTCACTGCCGTAATCTTCTTTTCGGTTGGTAGGTTGTTTGCCATGTTGCGCTCCGTTCTAGGTTGGCCATATCGTAGCGAAGTCGCCGAAGATAGCAAGCACAAAAATAATAAATCATTTTGCTTGCAAGCAGGCAGTTGTTTGGCGATGATAGCCATGCTTACTAAAGGAGCGTTATGACAGAAGAATCAATTCAATCTATGGGTGGGAAGGCAAGAGCAGAGGCATTGACACCGGAACAACGGTCAGAGATTGCGCGACACGCAGCAGAGGCAAGACACAAACTGCCCAAAGCGACCCATGAAGGTGATTTAACTCTGGGCAATTATACGATCCATTGTGCGGTGCTGGAGGATGGCCAGCGTGTTCTGACTCAAAGCGACCTTATGCGTGCTCTTGGCAGGGCACGCCAAGCCAAGGGAAGGCAGTATTACGACGGTGACGTCAATATGCCGGCCTTTCTAACCGCAAAGAATCTAAAACCTTTTATAGATAAAGACTTAGAGGTGACGTCAAGCCAGATAGAGTTTAGACCCCTGAAGGGCGCGAAGGCGTTCGGCTATCCGGCAGAGCTACTGCCCAAGGTCTGTGAAGTCTTTCTACGGGCGCGAGACCAAGGCGATGTCTTGACGCACAACCAGATTCATATTGCACGGCAAGCTGACGTCTTAATGCGGGCGTTGGCGCATGTTGGCATTGCGGCTCTCGTTGATGAGGCGACTGGCTATCAAGAAGTCCGCGATAGATTAGCTCTCCAGAAGATTCTTGATGCTTTCATCAGTAAGGAATTGGCGAAGTGGGCGAAAAGATTTCCTGATGAATTCTACAGGGAAATATTTCGCCTCAAGAATTGGCCTTGGAAGGGAATGAAGGTCAATCGTCCCGGTGTCGTTGCACACTATACAAACGACGTTGTTTATGAACGTTTAGCTCCCGGCGTCCTAAAAGAATTGAAGCGGATAAACCCACCGGACGAACGCGGGCAGCGAAAACACAAACACCATCAATGGCTCACCCCAGACGTCGGACACCCAAAGCTGCGAGATCACCTTAATGGTGTTCTAGCTTTGATGAGGGCGTCAAACACATGGAAAGACTTTAAGAAACTGTTGGACAGGGCGCTTCCACGACACGGCCTCGCAGCTCAGATCGAAATGTACGATGAGGATTAGATGAATCGCATGGGCGCGTAGGTTAAATGGCAAACCGCTGCGGCCATACACCCCAGAATTGCGGGTCCAAATCCCGCCGCGTCCACGCAAAAAGAATTTAGTATAAAACAGAGGAAGGGAATTACGCCGCCAAAGCCATCTTTTCAGCAAGGTGTTTACGGATTCTCTGATCTACCTCATGCTCCATTTTGGCAAGCGTAGCTTCCTTATATCGCATGAAGCGCTCGAAGGCTTTTTCATCCTGACCGCAAACTTCACTAATGGTTTTTGCCTTAGTAGTTGCTGATTTGAATTTCAGGGCTTTCTCCATATTTAAGAAAATCATTTAACAGCTTATCGTCATGCGATTCAAGCTCCGAATTAATTTCTTTCTTCGTAGCTATGAGCAATGGCTGCGCCATTCCTACATCATAATCTTCACCATTGTAATATAGCATAATATCGTCGAAATACGGTACATATGACGGAAACTGCCGCGAAAATCCATGTGCGGACGGGACTAGATATTTCGGATTTGCAAAACGCCTTGATTCTTTAGCACGTCGCATAGCTCGCCTAATTGCCACTTGAGGAGGAGTCCAAACCCCTATCAAAATTAGTCTATATCCGGCATTCTTGCCTGCCTCAATTTTATTCTTGGTTTCGCCTCCATTAGACATTGACGAATCCCATGCAAAAGATCGTTTATTAGAGAAGAGGTGATTTACTAAAGTTTCAGATATTAATCTTGATTCCTCTTGGCAAATCTCACTCGCCCGGCCATCTGCGACGCGCTTCACAAGTTCAAATTCAGGAATATGCATCTTGCAGTAATCTACGCCGAGCGTTTCTGAAATTCCGACCGGAATGGCCGAGCAAGTTGCGAGTTTGCCCAATATCGTAGTTTTCCCCGCACCATATCCACCGCCAATAAATACCACTGTTGGTTGTTGCTGGGCTACGCTGCGCCGGACTAGATAACCGGCAACTGTCTGCCTGTAAAACTCTCGCGGTATCTCCCGTCCGACTGGAAAGATTCCCGCCTTGAGCGGCCCCATCAAGAATTGACTGAAAAGTTCCTGTTTAGAATGCGTATCTACGACAGGCTTCTCAACGGTCTTTTGGAGAATCGGATCGTCGTTGGCTATCGTATATGGTCGCACCAATTCATCGTATTTAGCCTTGTTGCTCCACCACCAATCCCAAAAGTCGCTGACATCTTCATAGTGCGCTGCCAATAGATCGAATGGCAATCTATCGCCTCGCGGTAATGCCTCTAGAATAGCGCCCATGCGAGCGGAGTTTCGCAATCCATCCGACAGAAGGCCAGCCTCAAATTATGGGGCGGCGGTACAGTTTGAAGTACGGATTTCTTCAAGATACAATTCCGGTTTCTCTTGCACCGAGGCACCGTCGTTTCCCATTATCAGTGACTGACGTTGAGAACTCGGTTTAACCGGGAATCTGCAATGAAGTCGCAGAGTGCATCCGTTACGGCTCCTTCCGCCTTGTTCCGGTTATTTACGGTTCCAAATTAGGACACCGCCCAAAGCTCGCCCGCGTTGACAAACCCCCCGTTTCCGCTACGCTTGCCTCAAATGCCGGCCACGATGGAACAACAAGACCTGCGGGCGCGCGTGCGCGAACTGAAGGAGCTGCGCAATGCGGTCATCCTCGCGCACAATTATCAGGTGCCGGAGTTGCAGGACGCGGCCGATTTTGTCGGCGACTCGCTCGGACTGTCATTCAAGGCGAAGGAAACCGACGCCGCCGTGATCCTGTTTTGTGGTGTTCATTTCATGGCCGAAACCGCCAAGATCGTTAACCCGAAGAAGACCGTGCTCTTGCCGGACCTCGAAGCCGGTTGCTCGCTCGCCGATTCCTGCGACGCGAAGGCGCTGGCGAAATGGAAAGAAGCGCACCCGGACGTGGTCATCGTCGCCTACATCAATTGCACCGCCGCCGTCAAAGCGCTCGTGGACATCATCTGCACGTCATCCAACGCCGTCAAAGTGGTCAACTCGATCCCACCGGACAAGCGAATCTTGTTCGTACCGGACCAGAACCTCGGTCAATGGGTCATGGCTCAAACCGGTCGGCAAATGATTCTGTGGCCGGGGGCGTGTTCGACGCACGTGCTGTTCACGCACAAAGCCATTTTCAAGTTGAAGCAGGAATATCCGGACGCGAAAATCGTCGCGCACCCGGAATGTCTGCCCGCCGTGCGCATGATGGCGGACGAAGTGTGTTCGACCGAGAAGATGGTGAGCTACTGCAAGAACTCGCCGGCACACGAGTTCATCATCGTCACCGAAGCCGGGATGTTGCATCGCATGAAGAAGGAATTGCCCGACAAGGTCTTCATTCCCGGTCCGACTGACTCCTGCCACTGCAACGAATGCAGCTTCATGAAGAAGAACACGCTGGAGAAAGCCGTCGCTGCGCTGGAAAATCTTTCTCCCGAAATCGCCCTCGACGAAGACATCCGCCGTCGCGCCCTCGTTCCCATCGAGCGCATGTTGGCCTTGGGCAAGTGAGGTGCTCTTTTAGGATGGGTTGACCCGGTGAGCACGAACGTCGCTGTGCCGGCTGGCCAGTTTTGTTAGAGTCCGCAACTATGCAAATGCCGATCGTACAAATTCGTGAGCTGACGAAAATCTACCAGCAAGGTGAGATCGAAGTGATGGCATTGGACAACATCACGCTCGACATCGCCACGGGAGAATTTGTGGCGTTGATGGGACCGAGCGGCTCCGGCAAGAGCACGTTGCTGCACATCATCGCCGGCATCGACCGGCCCACGACCGGACAGTGCATCGTACACGATACAAACGTGGCCGCGCTCAGCGAGACGGAACTGGCTGACTGGCGCAACAACCACGTCGGCTTCGTCTTTCAAACTTTCAATCTGATTCCGGTGCTCACGGCGTTTGAGAATGTCGAATTGCCTCTGCTGCTGACCGGTCTCACGTCGGGCGAACGTCGCGCGCACGTCGAAGCGGCGCTCGAACTGGTGGGGTTGGCCGACCGGATGCGGCACCTGCCCCGGCAATTGTCGGGCGGTCAGGAGCAACGCGTGGCCATTGCGCGCGCGCTCGTCACCGACCCGACGTTGCTGGTGGCCGACGAGCCGACCGGCAACCTCGACGCGCATTCGGCAGCGGAGGTGCTCACGTTGCTCCAATTACTGAATCGCGATGCGGGCAAGACGGTGATCGTGGTCACGCACGACCCGAAAGCGGCCGCCTACGCGAAGCGGACGGTGCATTTGGAGAAAGGCGAGTTGCTCGGGGGCGAAGCTCAGGCACTGAGGAATTTAGCAATCAGCGGTCAGCAGTCAGCAGTCAGCGGTCAGTCGAAATGAAGAACTTCCGAGGTCTGAAAGTCTGGCAGAAAGGTTACGCACTCGCGTTGGACGTGTACCGTTCAACGCGCACGTATCCGAAAGAGGAGTTGTATGGACTCACCGGACAAACGCGGCGAGCTGCGATGTCCGTGCCGGCGAACATTGCCGAAGGTTGTTGTCGCGATGGAGACGCTGAGTTTGCCCGGTTTCTTTACATCGCGATGGGATCGGCGAGTGAACTGGAGTGCCACCTGCTTCTCGGTCGCGATCTTGGCTTTCTCGACGGCGTGAAATCAAAGCGGCTCCTGGAGGAGGTGGCCGAAACGAAACGGATGTTGAGTGCACTCATCCGAAAGCTGAAAGCTGACCGCTGAAAGCTGAGAGCTATGTCCATCCCCGGTTTCATCGTTCGCAATGCGTTTCGGAACAAGCGCCGGCTCATCCTGACCGTGCTCAGTGTGGCGCTGAGTCTGTTTTTGTTCACGACGTTGCAGACGGCGCTCCGGGAGTTGACGCAGCCGGCAACGTCGGAGGCGTCGGCGTTGCGGTTGGTGGTCCGGCACAGAGTGTCGTTGGCGAATGTCTTGCCGGCAAAATACCAGTCCCGGATCGAACGCATGCCCGGCGTGAAATACTGCACGAAGTTCACGTGGTTCGGCGGCATCTACAAGGACGAGCGCGATTTTTTCCCGCAGTTTGCGTGCGAGGCCGACAAGTTGTTCAAGGTGTTCACGGAGTCGGACATTGACGCGAAGCAGCTCGACGATTTCATCAAGGAGAAAACCGCGTGCGTTGTCGGCGTCAAGACGATGGAGCGGTTCGGCTGGAAGATCGGCGACAAGATCACGTTGCTCGGCACGATTTGGGCCTGCGACCCGGAGCTGACGATCCGCGGCGTGTACTACGGCGGCATTGATGAGTCCAACCTGTTTTTCCACCACGAGTACTTCGACGAACTGATGGGCGATAAGGGATTGGTCGGCACGTTTTGGATTCTGGCGGACAATGCGGCGGTCGTGTCGGGATTGATCGCGCGCATTGACAAGACCTTCGCGAACTCCGATGCCGAGACCAAGACCGAGACGGAACGCGCGTTTCAACTGAGCTTCGTGTCGATGTTCGGCAACATCAAGATGCTCATCGGCTCGATCAGCACAGTCATCGTGTTCACGATGATTCTGGTGACCGCCAGCACGATGAGCATGGCGATCCGGGAACGCTCTCGCGAGATCGCAATCCTGAAGGCCGTTGGGTTCGATGCCCGGCAGGTGTTCGGCCTCATTCTCGCCGAATCGTTTGGACTGGCGATGGCCGGTGGCATGATTGGCTGTTTCGGCGCGTGGATGCTCTTCAGCAGCATCGACATCTACAAAGTGTCTCGGGGATTCTTCATCAAGTTCGATGTCACGCCGCACATTCTGGCGAGCGGCCTGATGGTGGCGGCGCTGCTGGGATTCATCAGTTGTCTCGCGCCGGCGTACGCCAGCATCAAAGCGAGCGTCGTCGAGGGACTGAAGGAATTGGACTAGAAGCGAGCCATGGCCATCCCGATCAAATACAATCTTCGCAACCTGCGCGTGCGCTGGCGGCTGACACTGGCGACGACGCTCGGCGTGGCGCTGGTCGTCGCGGTGTTCGTGATGGTGATGGCCTTGGCGCGCGGATTGAAAGCCACGTACGTCAGCACCGGCGACGCGCGCAACATTCTCGTGCTGCGCAAAGGTTCGACCGCCGAATCCAGCAGCCAGGTCGGGCTCGAAGAAGTGCGCCGCATCAAGTACCTCGACGGCATCGCCAAGAACGACCGGAACGAGCCGCTCGCATCCGCCGAGATCGTCGTGCTCATCAACATGGAACGCATCGATGGCACCGGCAGCGCCAACGTACTCGTGCGCGGCATGGGACCGTTGGGGTTGGAGTTGCGTCCGCAAATCACGCTGATCGAAGGCCGGATGTTCCAGAAAGGTCTGCGCGAGTGCGTCGTCAGTCGCAAGATTGCCGACCGCTTTGCCAACTGCCGGGTCGGCCAGAGTTTTCACTCCGGCAAGACCGACTGGCAGGTGGTTGGCGTGTTCGATGCGAAGAAGACCGCCTACGAATCCGAGATTTGGGTGGACGCGGACGAGGCGCGCGACATTTCTCGCCGCACGTTCTACGGCTCGGTGCTGATTCGTCCCGTGGACGAGCCGGCAGCAACGTGGTTGAAGAAACGGATGGAAGGCGACAAGACGCTGCAGGTGCGCGTGTTGCCGGAGACGGAGTATTACCGGGAGCAGACGAAGACTGCCGGGCCGATTCAGTTTATGGGCGCGTTTCTGGCGACGATCATGAGCGTGGGCGCGGCGTTTTCGGCGATGAACACGATGTACGCGGCGGTCGGCGCGCGCACACGCGAGATCGGCACGCTTCGGGTGCTCGGGTTCAAACGGCGCGACATTTATTTGTCGTTCATGCTGGAGTCGATCTTGTTGGCGTTGATCGGCGGCGGGATTGGCTGCCTGATTTCGCTGCCGTTGAACGGCATCGCCACCGGCACGTTTAGCTGGACGACGTTTGCCGAGGTGGCTTTCGAGTTTCATATCACACCGGAGTTGCTGACAAAGGGCATGACATTTGCATTGGTGATGGGCGTGCTGGGCGGATTGCTGCCGGCCCGACTGGCGGCGCGCAAGCCGGTGCTTGACGCCTTGCGTGCGGTTTGATGATGATGTAAACGTTGACGCGAAACCGATGACTGCACCAACACAAGAAGCCCTCGGACGGCTGGAGATTGCGCGCGACAAGAAAGCGCGGCGCAAAGCCGGGCCGGTGGTGGTTATTGCCGTGGTGGCCGGCGTGTTGATCGTCGGCCTCATCGTGCTGATGGCGACCCGCAAAGCCGACCGCAAACCGATTCCGTCCAAGGGCATGACGCTGGCCTCGGCCACCTCAACGCCCGTGGCCGCCGCGCCGGCGAAATCCGGCGAGTCCGCGCTGACGGTGAGCGGTTACGTCATCCCCCACGAACGGATCGAGATCAGCCCGAAATTCATGGGCACCGTGAAATCAATCAGCGTAAAGAAGGGCGATCAAGTCAAGAAGGGCGATGTCATTGTGCAATTGGAGGACGACGAATACCGGGCCCGCGTGTTGGAGGTGCAAGGCCGCGTCGCATTAGCCGAGGCCAATCTCGCCAACGCGGAGGTAAACTTGAAACGCCAAATCAATTTGTCGCGCGACAACGTGGACAGCGCCCGCGCGCTCGACGATGCGCAACGCGCCCGGGACGCCGCCGCTGCGGAGATCACCGTCGCCAAAGGTCAACTCGCGCTCGCGCAAACTTATCTCGATTGGTGCACGATTCGCGCGCCGATTGACGGCACCATTCTGGAAAAACTCGTCAACCCGAATGAACTGGTCGTTCCGCAAAGTTTCGGCGGCGGCCGCGGTCCGAGCACCGCGTTCCTCGCGATGGCCGATCTCAACGATCTGCAAGTGGAGATTGATTTGAACGAGGCCGACACGCCGAAGGTGCATCTCAATCAGCGTTGCCGCGTCAGTCCCGAAGCGTACCCCGACCAGAAGTATGCCGGCTACGTTGCCGAAGTCGCCCCGGAAGCCAATCGCTCGAAAGGCACGTTGCAGGTGAAAGTCCAGATCGAGAAGCCCGACAAATTTCTCACACCCGAACTGACCGCCAAGGTGGATTTCCTTGCCGATTGAACGTCAGCCGGTCGTCTCCAGCGACATCGCTTCCATCGGCTACGACGCGACCGTCGAGACGCTCGAAATCGAATTCAAAGCGACCGGAGTTTATCGCTACTTTTCCGTGCCCAAATCTGTTGCCGAAGAATTCCAACGCACACCCTCGCCCGGCAAGTTCTTCCTTCAGAACATCAAGGGCAAATACGCGTGGGAGAAGGCGACCTGAGCTACTTCGCCTTCGCGAAACGTGAAGCGGCCTCGTCCCAGTTCACGACGCTCCACCACGCGTCAAGGTAGTCCTTGCGCTTGTTCTGATACTTCAGGTAATACGCGTGTTCCCAGACGTCCACGCCGAGGACCGGTACGTCGCCTTCCATCAGCGGGCTGTCCTGGTTCGCGGTCGAGTAGGCTTTGAGCT
>JBGQCJ010000097.1:0-10318 GCA_041495285.1 Verrucomicrobiia bacterium | reverse complement strand
GATCAGGGCACCACCAATGTCGGCATCGCATTCTACGGTGCCGCGCCCGATCTCGGCGCGTTCGAAACACCCACCTGGGACGGCCTACACTAACGCTTCCAGTTTCCCTGCGGCGGCCAGTTGTTCCTCCATATCCACGATTTCCTTGATGTTTTGGAGAAACCAGCGGTCGATTTTGGTCAGCAGGTAGACGGCGTCCACTTTGAAGCCCGCACGGAAGGCGTGGCGGATGTAGAAGATACGTTCGGCGCACGGGGTAATGAGGTTGTGCTCGATTTCCTCGCGCGGCGGTAGTTCACGACCGCCCCAGCGTCCGCCGCTCAGGCCGTGCGCGCCGATTTCGAGCGAGCGCAATGCCTTTTGCAGCGATTCCTTGAACGTGCGGCCGATCGCCATCACTTCGCCGACGGATTTCATCTGGGTCGTCAGCGTCGGGTCCGCCTGCGGGAACTTCTCGAAGGCAAACCGCGGAACTTTCACCACCACATAGTCAATCGTCGGCTCGAAACTGGCCGGGGTGGATTTCGTAATGTCATTGGGGATTTCGTCGAGCGTGTAGCCGACCGCGAGTTTGGCCGCGATCTTGGCGATGGGAAACCCCGTGGCCTTCGACGCGAGCGCGCTCGAACGGCTGACGCGCGGGTTCATCTCGATGACGCACAGGCGGCCGTTCTCGGGGTGGACGGCAAACTGGATGTTCGAGCCGCCGGTTTCGACCCCGATCTCGCGAATGCAAGCGAAGCTGGCGTCGCGCATCAGTTGCCATTCCTTGTCGGTCAGCGTCTGGATCGGCGCGACGGTGATCGAATCGCCGGTATGCACGCCCATCGGGTCGAGGTTTTCGATGGAGCAGACGATGACGCAATTGTCCGCCTTGTCGCGCATCACCTCGGTCTCGTACTCCTTCCAGCCGATGAGCGATTCTTCGACGAGAATTTCACTGACCGGCGATGCATCAATACCGGCTTGCGCCATCGTTTCGAATTCTTCCCGGTTGTAAGCGATGCCGCTGCCGGTGCCGCCGAGCGTGTACGCGGGACGAATGATGACCGGGAACTTGCCGATCTTCTTGGTGATTTCGCGCGCTTCGTCGAGGTTGTGCGCAACGCCGCTGGCCGGCAAGTCGAGGCCGATCTTCTGCATCGCTTCCTTGAACTTCAGACGGTCTTCGCCCTTCTCGATGGCTTCGGCCTTCGCGCCGATCATCTCGACGCCGTGCTTTTGGAGAATACCGGCACGCCACAAGGCCATCGCCGCATTGAGGCCAGTCTGGCCGCCGAGCGTGGGCAACAACGCGTCGGGCTTCTCGCGTTCGATGATCTTTTCGATGACCTCGGTGGTGATCGGCTCGATGTACGTGGCGTCGGCAAACTCAGGGTCAGTCATGATCGTGGCCGGGTTGGTGTTCACGAGCACGACTTGGTAGCCTTCTTCCCGGAGCGCCTTGCAAGCCTGCGTGCCGGAGTAGTCGAATTCACACCCTTGGCCGATGACAATCGGGCCGCTGCCGATGATGAGAATCTTGTGAATGTCGGTCCGCTTCGGCATTCTAGAACAGGTCGTTTTGCTTGGTTTCCGGCTTCACGCCCAGCTTCTTGTACGTCAACTCCGTCGGGACACGACCTTGCGGCGTGCGCTTGAGGTAACCTTCCATGATGAGAAATGGCTCATACACTTCCTCGATCGTGTCGGGCTCTTCGCCAACGGCGACGGCAAGCGAGTTCACGCCGACCGGCTTGCCGCCGAACTTGTGGACGAGCGTTTCGAGGATGCGTTTGTCCATCTCGTCGAGCCCGTGCTCGTCAATTTCCAGCATAGCCAACGCTTTGTCGGCAATCTCGGCGGTGATCTTCTTCGACCTGGCCTTCACCTGTGCGTAGTCGCGAACGCGTTTCAGTAAATTGTTCGCGATTCGTGGCGTACCCCGAGAACGTCGGGCGATTTCAGCGGCGCCGTCCTCATCAACGTCCACGTTCAGAATCCGCGCCGAGCGTTTGATAATCACCGCGAGATCATCGGCGGAGTAATAGTCCAACCGTTCCGTCAGACCGAAGCGCGACCGGAGTGGAGACGTGAGTAGCCCACTGCGCGTCGTCGCCCCAATCAGCGTGAACCGCGGCAGGTTGAGCCGGACGCTGCGAGCATTCGGGCCTTGGTCAATGACGATGTCGAGCTTGAAATCCTCCATTGCCGGGTAGAGATACTCCTCGATGTTCTTCTGGAGCCGGTGAATCTCATCGATAAACAGCACATCGCCGTTTTCCAGTTTCGTCAGCAGTCCGGCAAGGTCACCGGCCTTCTCGATGACCGGGCCGCTGGTGGCGACGACATTCACACCCATCGCCTTCGCAAGGATGTACGCGAGCGTCGTCTTGCCGAGGCCGGGAGGTCCGCTGAGTAAAATGTGGTCGATCGACTCTTTCCGTTGCCGGGCGGCTTCGACCGCGAGTTCGAGTCGTTCCTTGACCTTGCGTTGGCCGGTAAAATCGTTGAAGATAGTTGGCCGCAACGAGACATCAAGTGTCTTGTCGTGAATAGTCTCCGTGATGAATCGCTCGCCCACGCCGCAAAGATGCGAAAGCGACCGGCAAGAGGCAAGACTAAACCGAGCGCAGCGCGGCGCGGACGATTTCTTCGACGGTGGCTCTTGGGCCGAGTTTGTCCGTGGCGGCGAGGATGAGTTTGTGCGCGTCCATTTGCTTGTAGCCAAGCGAGATGAGGGCGAGGACGGCATCGGCGAGACGCTGGTCGATCAACGCACCGGGTTTCGTCGCCGCAACACCGACTTTGTCCTTCAACTCGACGACGAGACGCTCGGCGGTTTTCCTGCCAATGCCGCGCAGTGAGGAAAGTGTTTTGGTGTCGCCGGCCCCGATGGCGTTGCGCAGCCCGGTGATGGACGCGCTGGACAGGATGTTGATTGCCAGCTTCGGTCCGATGCCGGAGATACTGATGAGCAGTAGAAACATCTCACGCTCTTCTGCCGTGGCGAACCCGAACAACTGCTGGGTGCCGTCCTGCGCATTGACGTGATGGTGCGTGAGCAGTTTCACCTCGCCACCTTTCGCCGGCAGCTTGTCGTAGCTCGACAACGGAATGAAAACGGAGTAGCCGACGCCGTTAACGTCCACGATCACGTGGGTTGGCGTGGTGTCGGCGAGTTTGCCGTGAAGGAAGGCGATCATGTCAGATTTGTTTGGGCGGATTGATTTGGACGCCCCGGCAACACTGGGCGTGGCAAATGGCGATGGCGAGCGCGTCGGCGGCGTCTTCTTGCGGCGCTTCCGGCAGGCCCAGCATCATCTTCACCATGCGACCGACTTGCGATTTACCGGCGCCGCCGAGGCCGGTCACGGACTGTTTCACTTTGCGCGGGGCGTATTCGTAAATCGGCAGTTTGCTCTTGGCCGCGACCGCAATGATGACGCCGCGCACCTCGCCAAGCGTAAACGCGATGCGCGTGTTCTGCACGTAAACGAGTCCCTCGATGGCCACCGCGTCAGGCCGGTGTTTGTCCACCAACAGCATGATTGTGTCGCCGATGCGCACGAGGCAACGTGAGGGCAACAAGCTCGGGAGGTTCTTGATGTTGCCATATTCGATGGCCGTGAACTGGTTGCCGGCCGCTTCGATGAGGCCAAATCCGGTCGAGCGCAGGCTCGGGTCAACGCCAAGAATTTTCATGCGGCCAGAATCGCGTCCGGGATGTCTTCGTTGGAGTAAACATTCTGGACGTCGTCGTTGTCTTCGAGCGCCTCGATCAACGCGAGCACGGCACGCGCGGTCTTCTCGTCGGAGACCGGAACCGACGTGCTGGGCAGTTGTGCAATTTCGGCGGACTGCGGTTTGACGCCTTTAGCCTCGATCGCTTTGTGCACAGGCTCGAACTGATGCGGGTCGGTAATGACCTCGTAATTCTCCGCGTGTGTCAGGACATCCTCGGCACCGGCATCCAGCGCGACCGTCAGCAGATCGTCTTCGGAAATCTGGTCCTTCGAGATGAGGATCTGGCCTTTGCGGTGGAAAAGATGTTTCACCGCGCCTGCGCCGGCCATGTTACCGCCGTGCTTGGTGAAAATGGCACGAATCTCACCGGCAGTGCGGTTCTTGTTGTCGGTGAGCAAATCGACCAGCAACGCGACACCACCCGGGGCGTAGCCTTCGTACGTGATCTCTTCGTACGTAACGCCGGGAAGTTCGCCGGTGCCCTTCTTGATGGCGCGGTCGATGTTATCCGCCGGCATGTTCACGGCGCGCGCTTTCATCAAGATCGTACGCAGGCGCGGGTTGAAGCCGGGATCACCGCCGCCATGTTTGGCGGCCACGCTCATTTCCTTGCCGAGTTTGGCAAAAATCTTCCCGCGCTTGGAGTCAACGACGCCTTTGGTGTGCTTGATCTTCGACCATTTGGAATGACCGGACATGACAGATGGAATCTTAGCTTGCTGGAAACGGCCTTTCCATATAATTTATGCGCGCTGCGCGGGTGGTGGAATTGGCAGACACGTACGCTTGAGGGGCGTATGGCGAAAGCCGTGCAGGTTCAAGTCCTGTCCCGCGCACCATTCAATTGAGATACGCGACGGACGCCAGAGGCAACGATCGTCGCCTCTGGCGCCAGTCCTTCCGAGGCCGGTTACCGGCAGGCCCCAAGCGGGCAGTCTCGTGGCGCCGGACTCCCCCGGCCTTGCTTTCGCATGGCAAGCGGGTACGTCCGCTTGCCTCATCATCTCTAGTATTGCGGCCGAGTGGCGTGACTACAACCAACCGCACTTAGATTCATGCGCTTGGTGACACCGCTCCGATTGCCCCCCGCAATTGCTGGAGAATCGCCCGTTTGCGCTTGCTGACCGCTTGCTGGCTGATGCCAAGGTCTTGCGCGACTTCGGCCTCAGTGCGTTCCTCCCAGAAGAGCTGCTTCACGAGCCAGCGGTCGGTTTCTGAGAGTTGCTCCACGGCCATCCTCACGGCGTCACTGTCCGCCGGGAAGCTCGCGGAATCCTCAGCAACGGTTTCCCGCCGTTGTTCATCGAGCTCGATCCCGAAGCGCAGGGCATACCGCCATTCCTGCCGGTACCGCGTCAGCGCCCCCGCGATGACTCGCTGATACTCGAATGCCTGGAGGGGAACCTGGCGCTTGGGGTCGTACTCGCCTTCGGCTTGGCACATCATCGCTGCTCCATGTGCCCGCATCTCGGCGAACCAATCGTCGGGCGACCAGTTTGGCGGCACGCGCCATCTGGCGATTCGTTTGATGCAGTTGTTCAGTACTGATGTGTACTCGGGTGCCATGGGTCTTCTCCTTTCCTGCCCACTCCTATCTGGTGGGCAGATGCCTTATCTAGGTTGACTGATTTGAAGTGGGCCCGGCGCTCCGATGCGTCCTCTGTCCGCCATCAAGGGAAAGACCCGGCATCAGCGCGATAGGCTGTAACCGATCCTACGAAGATCGACGAACGAGGCGCAAAGTGAGCCGGACTCGATCGAATACTGACCCAATACTTGCAGCCAAGAGTGGCTGCCTGTTAGCTAGGTGGGTACTTCATAGTGTTCTGCCTCCCGAAGTCGTTTTGATGTGGTTGGTGGTTTCGAGAAGCGTGGCCACGGAAATGAGGTTGGATTCCTGCGAGGAGGGTACGGAACGACTGGGCCGACTCTGGACGCGTCGGTAGTCAGACACTGCCCGAGATGTGATCTACGTTCCATCTTGCTTGGCGCACCTACCGTTGTTGCCAAGCGTGTCCTAAACGCTTCTCTCCTTTACAGCATGACAAGAACTCGCGCGCAGTGCAAGTGAAAACTTTCACAAACTTCGGAGGCGGATGGGCAGAGTTACTACAAGAAGAAGGTGCGAGCCCCGCGTTGCCGCAGGGCTCGCTACCAAGACATCCGCTTGCGGCAAGTGTCGTTTAGACCTTGCGGCGGCGGATCATCAACGCACCAACCAGACCCACGACTACCAACATCAAGCTCGTAGGCTCCGGAACGTCGCTGATGATGATGTAGGTTGATCCCGGGGCTGCCGGGTTATAGCCCGGCTGGCCCGCGAGGGGCGTGTACACATACCCGTTCCATCCCGTCTCTGAATACGGATACCCTAACACGCCGGTCTCGATAACCGAGAGGCCATTGGGATACGATCCGGTGGGCAACCCAATGTCGGCCGCATCCGGAGGAATCTCAGGAGGCTCGCCTTGGGGCAGATCCGAGTAGAACACCAGCGTCGCGTTGTCGTTCCACCGAATCAGGTCCGATTCTTGGCCGCTTGGCTCATGAATCAGAAGGTCTCCCACCACAAGTCCGGCCGGCGTCGTGTACGTCAGCGCGTTCGGAAGACCGCCCGGACCGGGATCATTCTGGAGGAAGCCCGGGTGGAACACCCCATTGAGCTGGTTGAGCGGGTCCAAAGGGTTTTCCGTGACTTGTAACGTGAACCCTTGCCCATAAGCGCCCGGAATCAGCAACAGCAGACACACGACCGTTGCCAAGATGGCTGTCAGGGACAGCCGATTGATACCAACACTTCTCATACTATCACTCCTTTCCCGTACTACTTTCGTTTGTTTTCCCATCACTTCATTCGATATACGTTGTGCTTCCAACTATGGTGGTACGCATGTTACTGCTTACCGCCTCCTGTCACCGATCACCGCCGATGGGGTTTGGTGCTGAAGGTTGACAATCGTTTCATCTGCCACACAGTAGAATGCAGCGAGACAGTAGTTCACAACCGACAACCAACCTTCCTTTCTTGGTTGTTCAGCCGAAGGAGGTTGGGTTCAAACTGGCCGGTGTCTGGAGATGCACTTTGTCGATTACGCCAAGCGAGCAGAGAAAAAAGAACGAGCCCCGCATTACTGAGGGGCTCGTTCGTATGACATCCGCTCGATGCAAGCGTCGTTAGACCTTGCGGCGGCGGATCATCAACGCACCAACCAGACCTATGACTGCCAACATCCAGCTTGAAGGCTCTGGCACAGCGAGGCTGTTGATGTAGAAGTGATGCGGATCGTCGTTCACGTTGCTCACATCGAACGCGCGGAACTCGGCGATGTTCCGATCAGGGTTCGCCCCACCGGGGTTGATCAGGCTGCCGTTGATGGTCTGGGTGTTTCCATCACGCCGTGTGAGCGTCATCGTGTAGGCAACCGGTCCTGTCAGCATGAAGTCCACGTGCAGACCTTCATCGCCGTAAGGAACGGCTGTAGGCGCCGGGCCGGCAAGATCATTATTGACGTAAAACGCTCCGCCGCCGACGAAGTACACTTCCCACAGAGGCTGGTTCGCTGCATTGTACAGGCCGATACCGACCGTTGCGCCGGTTCCCAAGAAGCCGTTGTCGAAATCGACTTGGAAATGCTGGCCGAGTCCCAACGGTCCGCCCGTAAACGGACGAATGGCGTCTGTCACACCGCCGCCATTCCACATCCCCCACGAGCGGGGGACAGTGACGTTCGCCGGTGGATACGGAGCAATGTCCGGGCTCGGGCCCAACGTGGTATTGATGTCGCCGTCGCCAGCAACACCACCAACAATCCCGTTGTCCAAGGCATCTCCATTCTTCGTTGAGTCCCAGATGAAGTGGTTGCCGCCGTTTGCGCTGAGCACCCACGCGCCAAACCCGAACCCGCCGTTCGAGCCGTTGTTCCAGCCCGGATTATACGCGTACGACGAGGCGTTATCGTCCGCGGCATTTGAGGCCCAAGCGGACCCGCCGAAACTCAGACAGACGACCACTGCCGCAATTACTGCAATTAGTCCTTTCTGCATAACTACTCCTTTCCGATACTACTTTTCCCTTTAACTACTGTTTCTTACGTTTGTTTTTCCTAATATCTGCGTTGGTGCGAACACTACTGTTTACCGTTATCTGTCACGTATCACCCCCGATCGAGTTTGGTGCTGAAGGTTGACTGTGGCTGTCGAAAGCTCGAAATCACTCGTCGGGAGGGAGAGAGAGGTTCTCCCGACGAGTGAATGAGCCTTTCAGGTTCACGATTGCGCAAAACACAAAGCCGGCCAAGGCCCGATACGTAGCTGGTATAGGGAGTCGTCCGTATAAGGGTGGGAGGGTAGGCGGACAACTTCTTGGGGCAAACCGGGCAAAGGCGAGGAGCCGCCCGGGAGGGGTGCAAAGCCTCAATGCCGGCCCGTGTTGTGCGTAATCGTTTCATCTCTTACTGAGTCAAATGCAGCGAGACGGCAGTTCACAACCAACAAGCCTTCTCTTTTCTAGTCTTTCAGGAGCAGTTGGTTAGTTTGAAATCAGCACTTTGTGGTGGGTTGCCTTGGTGGCGGATTCGGCATAGGCGCTGCTCCTGTAGTCTGCAGGAAAGGATCTCAACACAGAATGAGGCCAATACAATCGACTATCCTGCTGATTGATGAAGACATTCAGTTTCTGCAGGTTGCCTCGCAGCGGTTGCAAAAGCTCGGCTATCGCGTGAAACCCGCGCGCTCGACCGAGGAAGCGCGCCAACTGGCGTTAGAACTCCAGCCGTGCATGATCCTCATTGATCGCGGGTTGCCGGGGGATGGCGAAGCCGGCCGCCGCATCCTTGCCGCGCTCAAGGGCGATGCCGGCATCGCACACATCCCGGTGCTCATGACCAGCACCCGCCAGAACTTCAATTCCTGACGCCCCTTCTCATTCGCGCCAGTTGCTGCTAGATTGTCGCGCGAGGCGAGAACTGAATGGCGGCGCGCAAGCTCGAGGACGAATTCGGTGATATTGTCGGCAAGGCCCGGCGCGGACTGGGACTATCTCCGCAACAACTCGCTCATACTGCCGGGCTGGATGCGTCTCAAGTGGCCGCGATGGAAGCGTACCGGTTCACGCCTGAGCACCCGGCAATCGAGCGCATTGCTGCCGGACTGAACCTCGACGGCGCGAAGCTGGCGGCGATTGCGCTGGATGGATGGTTGCCGGCTCCGAAGACCCTCTCGCAATGGGGCGACATCGAGATGATTTCGTCCGACTACGGCAGCGGCATCGTGAACTGTTACCTGCAATGGGACGACGCTCGCAACGCCGCGCTGTTCGATACCGGCGTGGACGCCGAGGCCGGACTGCGCATCATTGCCGGCGAGAAGCTGAACCTCGCGGCCATCTTCATCACGCACAGCCACGGCGATCATGTTGAAGCGTTGCCGGAGATTCGCGCGCGACACCCGCAAGCGCCGGTGCGACATGAGTCCGGTAACGTCGGTCAACTCACAATTACCGCGGCCAAGACGCCGGGACATTCAGCGGACGGAATCACGTACGTCGTCCAGCAAGTGGGCGACCGGCCACTCGTCGCGTACGTTGGTGATTCATTGTTTGCCGGCTCCGTCGGCGGGGCCGGCTTTTCGTATGAGGCGTTGCTGAAAAACGTCCGGGAGCACATTCTGTCGCTGCCGGCCGACACGTTGTTGTGTCCCGGGCACGGTCCGGTCACGACGGTCGCAGAAGAGAAAGCTCACAACCCATTCTTTCCATGAAACGAGAAATCATCTTTGTTTTGGTTTTGGTTTGCGCCGGTTGCGCCCAGCAGGATGCGAAGAAGGACACGCAACCGGCCCTGCGCGCGTTGGGGCAAAGCGTCACCGCAGAAGAAGCGCGCAGCGATGAGGACATCGGCTTCGAGATTCGCAACCGGCTGAACCGCGCCGGCCCGGGCGAAACGAGCGGAGTGATCGTTGAAGTCAGCGATGGCATCGTCACGTTGAGCGGCACGGCGCCGACGTTAGCTGCGGCGTGGCGCGCGGAAGCGGCTGTCCATGATGTGAAGGGCACGAAGAAAGTGTACAACAAGATCATCGTTCCCAACGCCGGCCCTTGAAGTCGCCCGGCACGGCGACGCGGCAGTCAGCTTCCCGGCTGGCCGAAGGCAGCTTCCACTTCTGGTTGGAGCGCCGGCATCATTTGCGTTGCCTGCCGGAGGTGGGCTGATGCGGCACGTTCGAGGCCGTATTGCTTGCAGAACGCGGCGAGAGTGAGGTGCCGGCGGGCGATCGATTCAGGCTTCTCGGAGGGCGCAGGATTCGTCGCGTAGAACTCGGCCAGTTTGATGAGCGCGGCCGGCGACAAATCGCGCCAGTCGGTGAGAACTTCACCGTACGGCGTGGCGAACACGAGCTGGGCGTCGGTGGCGCGGACGAGGCGGCCGGTCAGTTGCGTATCGTTGCGCGTGCGCAGGTCGGCGCGGTCGTAGGGGCGACGCGCGACATCGGCGGCCAGTTGCGATTTGAACTCCACGAGAAGTTTGGTGGTGAGTTTCCGTTGTTCCAGCAGTTTGCGCACCTCGGCGGTCTGCAGTTTCGCGGCGAGCGCTTC
>JBGQCJ010000096.1:0-10404 GCA_041495285.1 Verrucomicrobiia bacterium | reverse complement strand
TGTTCGGCGATTTTCAAAAATAATTTGTCCGGATGCAAACTGCGGCTGAAGACGACGCACGGGATTTTGAAAGAGAAAAACATCTCCAGGCGTCTGGCCTGTCCCCTGGCGGACAATGACTTCAGAAAGTAAGCCTCGGCATTGCCGATGACCTGCACGCGTTTGTAGGCGAAATATTTGTAGAAGCCGGCCAGCGCGAGGCCCGGTCGGTTGACCGAACCTTCCTGAATCTTCTTGGATAAGCCGGCGCCTCCGGCCATGAGCTTGAGCTGCAAGCCTTCCGCGTGATTCAGGTAGAACCGCTCGACGGTGACGGTCGGGATGGATGGCCGGGGTGAAGTCATGCGAGGGTCGGCTCAATCAAGCCGAAATCACCTTTCTTGCGCCGGTAGAGGACATTGACCTTTTCCGTTTCGGCGTTGAGAAAAACGAGGAACTGATTGTTCTCGGACATCTCCATCTGCAACACCGCCTCATCCACGTACATCGGCTTGATCGCGAACCTCTCGGTGTGCACGACGCGATGCGTCCCTTCGTCCTCATGCAGGTCATGCGTCAGCACGCTCTCCTCGACGTGAAACGTTTCGAGATTGCGTGGCCGGTGCCTCTGAATCTTCGTCTTGTACTTGCGCATCTGGCGCGTGACCTTGTCCACCACTTTGTCGATGGACGCATACAGATCTTCGCTGACCTCGCTTGCTTCGATGGTGATGTGGTTGCCGCACTGCACGATCAGTTCCGCGATCTGCCGGTACTTATCGACCTCAAGAATGAAATGCGCGCTCAGAATGCGCGGGAAATCGATCCCGATGTGATCGAGCTTCTTCGCCGCATACTCTTTGATCGGTGGTGTCACGGCCACATGCCGGCCGGTTACGGTAACGTCCATTTAGATTTTCTCCTTCACACTACATGCTGAATTCCGGGCCCAAATAAATCTCGCGGCTGTGCGGGTCATTGATCAGAAACTCGCTCGTGCCCTCACGCACGACCTTGCCGTGATTGATGATGTACGCGCGGTCCACGATGCGCAACGTCTCACGCACGTTGTGATCCGTCACCAGAATGCCCAGCCCCTTGCGCTTCAGGTCCGAAATGATCTGCTGCACCTCGTACACCGCAATCGGGTCCACCCCGCTGAACGGTTCATCCAGCAGCATCAACTGCGGTCCGGTCACCAAGGCCCTTGTGATTTCGAGCCTCCTGCGCTCGCCTCCGCTGAGCGTGTACGCCTTGTTCTCCGCCAACGCCTTAATATCCAGTTCCTCCAACAAATAATCCAGACGAAACTTCCGCTCCTCGTCACTCAGCGGCAACGTCTCCAAAATCGCCATGATATTCTCGCGCACCGTCAACTTGCGAAACACGCTCGGCTCCTGCGACAGATAACCCAGCCCCATCCGCGCCCGCTTGTGCATCGGCACCCGCGTGACATCCTTGCCCTCGAAGAACACTTTCCCGGCGTTCGGCTTCACCAAGCCGACCGTCATGTAAAATGTCGTCGTCTTCCCGGCACCGTTCGGCCCGAGCAACCCGACCACCTCACCGCGTTTCACATTGATATCGGCACCATCCACCACTCGGCGCCCGCCATAAATTTTGACAAGCCCTTCCGTGTGAAGCAGCGGATGATTCTGTTGCTCGCTCACGCGCGTTTACCTCGATTCATCGAGGCGCAGTGTACCAGAATGCAACGGTCTGACAAGCCTACCGGCTCGTGGAGTAAATGCTGGTGCCCTCGAAATGAAAAGAACCGAGCGCGTCAGAAAACTGACGCGCTCGGCCTTGTAGCCCGCGTCTCAGGTCGCAGTTTGGCTAGCGAGCGGGATTAGCTGTTCGCGGGTGCAGTCTTGCCGTTGCGGGCACGACTCTTGTATTCGGATTTTTTCTTCAATCCGACGGCTTGCACCTCGTTAGAGTCTTGCCCGAACTGGGCAACAACTTGACTCTTGAGTCCGAGCACTGCGTTGTGGAACGCCCACTCTTTTGCCACGGCGGCATCACGAGCCGCTTCGAGGGCGGCCACCGCCTGTGCCCATGCTTGCTGAGCGGCCTGCACCTCATCGGACGCCGTTTGGACGTTCTGGATGCTGAAGGCCGCATTGGCAGGCTGATAGTTCTGGATCGCCTTCGCCGCTGCGAAGGAATCCTTATCGGCCTGCAGCGTATCACCATTGATACGCGTCGTTTGATTCTTTGCCATGATGAACCTCTTTCTGCCAGTTTGTTTGATGGCAGCGGGGCAAAAAGCGAAAGCCATACCAAGTTGGTTCTCCGGTCGTTTCCGGATAGCGAAATGTCGTGATTGTAGGCTTAGCGAAACCAACCGGAGAACGCAACGACGCCGGCGATGAGCCTAAGGATGCTCTCGCAGCCTCTCCGGCGAAGTTCGGAGAAGCGAATTTTCTCAACGATAAGGCTAATTTTCTCGCCGATGATTCTCACCCAGAGGCCGGTGAATCAACGGCGGCTGCCGGTACTCATACGTCGGCGACGAGATCACGGAGGCGGACACCTACCGCCTTAGCGATGCGCAGCAACGCGCTTATCGAAATGGTATTCTCGCCGCGCTCGATTTCGCCGAGATACTTGGGATTCAGGTCAGCAAGCTCTGCAAGTTTCTCTTGTGTGAGTTTCGCTTTCTTGCGGTATCTGCGAATGGATTCACCGAGAGGCTTACAGAATTTGGGTCTGGCTCGCACAAACCATGTAAACAAGCAGGAATCCGCTAAACGCTCCACCAGTCTATAACTAGTATTTGTTTGCGATTTTGCTTGCGTTCATGGCAGCGCGTTGGTTAATTTGCTTCTGTTGTCCCACCCCGTTTAGGAGAAGTGTATGCGAGTCAGAGTGATGGCGCTGTTGGTGTGCTTAACTCTTGCCGGCTTTTCTCGCGCAATCGCGCAAGACCAGACGATTATCGTTACCAACGGCCTCACCCAAATTACCGAGGAACTTGGTAAGGATGACGGGAGTCTATTCTACATGCCGGATGGACTCGGCTGGGAAGTCTATGGGATCGGTTACTGGCAACCGCTGTGGATCGATTTCTCGGAATACCCATCGCTGCAAAAACTGAAGTCGAACGCGACGCTTAGCGCGAATCCATGCGTAGTCTGCCAATCGCAGTATGGCGTGCAGCCGCTTCACGTCACGGTAACGCTCGATCTCCTCAGCGGAGATTTGGTTCTCAGTCCCGGATGCTCATCGGAAGAACTGGCAAGCGTTGCTGCGCCGAAAGGCTACGAAGCCGGCAAATGGCCGGCGAATTGTCGAGTGGTCGAAAGGCTCTGGCAGGACTGGCAAAAGATTCAGGCCGACCCGGATTGGAAGGAGTGGTACGGCTCGGATGCAAGGCCGTTTCTTACCTTTCACTTCCAATTGGCTGATTTGATAAACGAGAAACCCATCTATGACGAGACTTTAGCTGCTGAAGAAGCCGCATGGGAAGCGGCATGGATCGAGGAACAGGCCGCTCCCAAGAAACAGTCTACCGCGCCCAAATCCGGTAGCGGCGGGATGATGATGTTGATGGGCGGCGGCTGCACGATCACGAACGAAGCGGAGCCGTTCGCCATTATCGCCATCGAGCAAGGCACCAACGGCTGGACGACCGTCACGTGGGAAAGTTGCAGCGATCACATTTACGGAGTGTTTTCAGCGGAAGAACTTAGTTGGAACACGGAGTGGGTCGCTCAGGTTGCGATGTGGGGTGAGGATGGGGCAACGAGTTGGACGGACACAACGACGAGCGGCGTGACGAGTGAATTCTACAAAGTGGTGCGGATGTCCGCCGATGCTGCGGCCGATTATGACGGCGACGGGATGCCGAACGCTTGGGAGGTTGATCACGGTATGGATCCCATGGACGCCGCTGACGCAGACATGGATTTCGACGAAGATGGTTACTCGAATCTCACGGAATTCCTGAACGGCACCGACCCCTGGCAGGCCGATGCGCCGCTGGACATCTTGGTCAACAACGGCAACCCGTACACAGCGTCGCTCGCGATCCCGCTCGAACCGTTGAGTACGAATTATCCTAACATCCTCGTTTCCGTCGATCCTTCGATGACCAACGCTGTCACGCTGGAGAACACTGGCGACCCGATTGATTATACGTTGGCGGATGAAGAAGGTCTCCATAACCTTTATCTTCAATACGCCGATGAAGAAGGCTCGCCGCACAGTGCGGTCATCCCGAAAGCCGTGACGGTGGATCGCGTGACGCCGACGGTCATGATCACCGCTCCGGCCAGCAATGCGGTTCTCGATCAAGCGTTCATCACGCTGGAAGGTGTCGCCTTCGACCCGGACCCGGTGCCGTCGAACGGCGTGCGACAATTGACGATTTGGATTAACAATGAACCTTACTGGGATCGCTCTGTCACCAACATCGTCGTGAAACGCTTCCCGGTACCGGCAGGGACAAACTCGTTCACGGTCGCGCTGCGTGTGGCGGACGGGGCCGGGCACACCAACACCGCGAGCCGCACTTGGACAGTCGATCCGAGCGGAGACATTGTCGCGCCGCAATTGACGAACTTCAACATCACCGCCAACACGCTGCTGCCGGATATTGCGGAAGTGTGGATCGAGGCCATGGCAGATGATGAGAAAGCGCTGGTGACCGCCGTGGTGAATGGCATTTCGACTAATTCCCTCAGCGTGTGCGACCAACAAGTCGAAGGCTTCATACCTCTGGATGTTGGCACGAACACCGTAGTGGTGAGCGCCAAGGACGCGGCGGGCAACATCACGTCGAATCTCTTTATGGTTGTGCGCGCGGATCGCTACCGCGCGGTGATCACGTCACCGGTCTTCGGCGAGTTTGCCACCGCAGCATCTAATGTCGTCAGCGGCTACGTGAGCGCGAAGTTTGACGAGGGCTTGGCGACGGAAACGAATGTGACGACCGTGACGATCAACGGGGTCGAGGCCGTGCTCGACTGGGACAATATGGACGAGGTTGGCAACGTGCCCTTCACGTCGGCACAGGCGATTCCGCTCGACGAACCGATCACCGGCTCGATTGGCGGCCCGGGGATTCCGACGAATCCAGCGCCGACTATCCCGCCCACACAATCGCAGCAGTACGAGGTGCTGCATCGCGAATGGCACAAAGATACGGTTTGGGCATTGCACGGTGATTATGCCATGCAACCGGAACGCGACTATTATGACTGCCAGATTGTTTGCAGCGAATGGTGGTCAACGATGGCACGGCACACGTGGGATGATGACATGAACGGAACGAATGAATCCTATGAGGAAAGCACTTGGCACAAGGTCGGCAGTTCCTGTGTGGCCAACCCGCACCCGGAGACTTTTTCGTGGGAACCATCGCAGACATGGCAAAGTAACTACACGGTAGACAATCTTTCGAAAGACCTCTGGTTCGGGACCTACACTCTCGATGGCTCAGGTTATTTCCCCGAGCACTGCTATGATGGCACGGGCTACCGGCTGTGGCACACGCACGGGCAGGACTTGTTGCGGGAGCGGCACCAAACAGCGTTGACCTTTCGCGCGCCGCGTCAGTACGGGACGAACACGACGGTCATCTTCACCTTTGAGGGAATGGATAATCTCTACATGCTGGAGGACACCACGCCCCTCGACCTCGCACAAGTGAAGTTTCGCGGTCAAAGTCCCATCGCTTGGAGCAACGAGATCCGCACCGTCAGCTACCTGCTGACCGTGGACGGCGGCAGGGAATACACGCTGAGTCAGGATGATTTCGAGTGGCCGCCGTGGACTGCGCCGATCATTGTCACCGGGGGTGGAGATACGCCCTTTGTCGTCATTGCCAGATCTCATTCCCTCTCCTGGACGAATTTCCATAATGTGCTGGTGTCACCGCGAAGCATTGACTTCGTCGGTCATCCACTAAGGAAAATGGAGAAAGCAAAGTCTGGCTTTGCGGATCATTATGGTGACGCAGGATCTGTTGTGATCGACTATCCGGAATGGCAGCGGCCTCCCGGCAACGGAACGATTCCAAACGTGAATGAACCGGCTTACTTCACTGCGATGGAGAAGCCGCAAATGGTCGTGGCTTTTGATCAAGGCATCCTGAAGGCCAACGATCACTTCAAAATCGAGGATGAGAAGCACCGCGTGCTGTGCGATTACGTCGTCTCAAGCCCGACCACCAACATTACACTCGACTGGGCTGTTACCGTGACCAATTCCATCGGCCGGTATCGACCGACGTTGACGTGGTTGTACTTGAACCGGCACAATGCTTGGCAGGAATTTGCCCGCACGGAACATGATTTCTTCATTGCGCTCGCCGATCCGATTGCGGAGGGCGCGAATACGGCTACCGTAGCGAGAGTTAATTATGCCGTTTTCGTGGCGGCTCAAGGAGCTAAGACGGAAGCTGAGGCTGCCGAAAAGACTTTCAACAGACTTAGCTGGGAGGTTGCGTTCGACCTGAATCAGTACGATGTGGCAAACCCTTGGGTACTGGTCGACAACAAGAAGATCTGGCAGTCCGACTGCATCTCCTTGGCGACACTGATGAAATTTTCGTTGAACTTGGCGGGCGTGAGTGCGGATACTCAGCTTCTGTATGCGACTAGAAACAACGATGTGTCCAGTCTGGAAACAACGAATATGGTAGTGGACGGGCAAGCCAGAGACTGTGATCTTCTTTTCTATAATGGCGGGACGAATAACTTTGAAGGTGTTTGTGTCGTTGCAGGACGCTACTACGCTCCGAAGTATCTCCACTGCGATAACCCGCTTAATGTACTTCTTAGTTTCGTCTGCCCCAACACCGTCGCGTCCGGAAAATATCAAGCATGGGCATATTCAGCGGGCGGTCAACTGCGTTTCGCTACGAACACATTGCCGGTTGCCTTGCCCGTAAGTTGTCCCAGCGGGCTGCCAACTGGCTGCACGCAACCACAGCCATGAATACTAACTTTCAGAGTCATCGAATCTCGGCCGCTCGCTTCTCGCTGAATCAGCAAGTGGCATCACTGGTAATGTTTGTTTGTATTTGGTTGGCGTGCGGGTGCGCGACCCAGCATTCCAGACGCGATGCTCTTTCACGAATACCGCTGTTTTCGGTGCAAGCTCTTCCAGAAGATGCTCGACAAGCTTTTGCAGAGTTTAAGGCCGCTCCTCGGAACAATCGGCAGAAGGAAGGCTATAAGCTTGTAGGTTTATTACCTAGCACCAATTTTGTGCATTGGGACGTTTACTTGGAGGGATTGCCTGCGCGGCTTTATCGAGACAAGCTGATCGAACTGCTTGGAAAGCCAGACCGTGTGAAGTGGAGCTATGGCTCTTGCGCATTCACGTATGACTTGGGCCCAATGGATGAGGAAGAAGCTCCGGGCATACGACAGTGGCTTACCGTTCAATTGCACGATGGTCTTGTTTACTACGCTTGGGCGGGTGCAGTAGGGCGTGACACCAACTAGGTGAGGTTAACGCTTTACACTTTACGAAGCGGATGGAGAGAGTCACATGTCCTGCCACCGGGGTTACTGCTCTTTGTGCTTCAGATCGTCGGGATAGATGATGAGGCGCGTGGGGCTGGTGTTGGTTGAGGCTTCGACATCCATTTTCTGACTGCCACGCCAGAAGGTGATCTTCTCGCCGGTCACCGTCCCGTCGGGAGTTTTCACCTGCGGGCTGCCGGTGAGCACGACTTTGCCGCCATCGGCGAAGTACTCGGCGTGGTCGCCGGTGGCCTTCTTTTCTTCCTGCGTGATCACCACGCCGCCTTCGGCCACCGCTTTCTGGATCGAGCCGGACTGATTCGTGCCGCTGCCGCCGAAATACACGTTCATCTTGTCCGCCCGGATCGTGATGCGCGGATCAACCACGAGCACGTTGCCCTCGAAAACCCATACCTTCTTCAGATAATCCAACTGCGACCGTTCCGCCGTCACGATGGTCGGCTCATTGGTCGAGGTCGCTGCAGCGGTAGCTGTGGCAACTGTGCCGGTGGTTGTGGCTGTGGAAACTGAAGTTGTAGACGAGTTAGCGGTAACCACTTTGTTCGTATTCTCCGCGCGCGCGGCGGCAGTCAGCGTTGCTACTGCGACAAGAATGGAAATGACAAGCCGTTGTGCGCCGGTCTCCAGACCGCGCACTGAGTTTGACCGCACGGTCTCCCTCAGCGTTTCGGAGACCTTCGGTCGCGATACCGGCGGGGTCAGAGACCCACGCCGAACGATTTGAAATGGTTTCTTGCTCATTCCGATTTACTTTCCGGTGCCGCCACCTGCGGTTTGTTCACGATGATGACTTGCACATTGCTGTGAATAGAAAGCGAAGATGTTGCGCCGTCCCAATCGCCGCCGATGCCGGTGACGATCACGTCCTCGCGCTCGATGCGTACCGGGTCGTCCGTCGTGGCGCGATTATTGAAGCGGTCCAGAAGGCACGTGGGCGATGTGAAGACGACGGCTAACCGGTTGCTCGTGTAAAACTCCGCGCGCGCATTGATCACGTTCATTAAACCGTCCGGGCGGATTTGCGCCTTGTCGCCGTTGAGTTTCCATTTCAAGTTGCCATTCTCGTCACGCTCCGGCACCTCAAACTTCTCGATGTAACCCGTCGCATTGTCCTTCGGCGCATTCGTCGGTGGCGCAGGCGTCTCGCCTGCGGTCGTTCCTCCGCAAAGCAACAGCGCCACAGCGACCAGCGCCATGTATTTTGCGATCACTTTCTGCCACGAACCTTGCGCCTTCAAAATCATTTCGATCACTTCGCGCACGGCACCGTCACCACCGCGTCGGCGAGTCACGTAGTGCGCCGCGCGTTTCACTTCGTTCATCGCGTTGGGCACCGCCACAGAGAATCCGACGCGCCGCAACACCGGCAAGTCCACCAACTCATCGCCGATGAATGCGATCTGTTCATTGCGAAGCTTGTGCTTGCGTTTGACCTGTTCCACCATTTGCATCTTGTTGGACGGCTTCTGCAGCACAATGTTCACCCGTAAATCTTTCGCGCGCCGCGCCGTCGCCTTCGAGGGCCGACCGGAAATGAAACCGATCACCAACCCGGCACGCTGCGCCATCGAGATACCGTGTCCGTCCTGCACGTCAAACGCCTTAAGTTCTTGCCCGTCGCTCGTGAAATAAAGCTTCCCGTCGGTGAGCACACCGTCCACGTCCATGAGCAGACAGCGGATTTTCTTCAGACGCGACGCGTTGGTGGACTTCATCGCGCGACAGTGTAACAGAACACGCCGGCATGACAAGCCCGCCTCAGTTTGCCCCGATACCGGCCATGAGGCGAACGAGTTTTTCTTGGGTCGCTTCGGCGCGGGACACTTCGCCGACGATGTGGCCGGCGCGGAACACGAGGATGCGCGTCGAGAGGTTCAACACTTCGGGCAGATCGCTGGAGATCATCAGCACGCCGTTGCCGCGATTCGCAAGGTCGTCAATCAGCGCGTGGATCTCCGCCTTCGCGCCCACGTCCACACCGCGCGTCGGCTCGTCCACCATCAACACCCGGCAATCCGCCGCGAGCCACTTCGCCAGCACGATCTTCTGTTGGTTGCCGCCCGACAGGCCGGCGACCACCGACTCGACGCTCGGCGCTTTCACACGCAGACGGTCAAAGTACTTCCCGGCAAGATGGCGTTCCGCGCGCGACCGAATCCATCCGAGCGCAGACAACCGCTTCAACGTCGGCAGCGACACGTTTTCACGCGCATTCATCAACAGCACGAGGCCGTGCCGCTTGCGGTCTTCCGGCACGAGACCCAATTCCTTCGGGCGCGAAATCTTGCCGGTTACGTTCGGATCGAGGCCGAAGATCGCTTCCGCTACCTCCGTCCTGCCGGAGCCGACAAGCCCGGCGAACCCAAGCACTTCGCCCGCGCGCAACGCGAACGATACATTCTCGAACTTGCCGGGGCTGGTGAGATTCTCAACGCGCAACAATTCATCTCCGGCCTTGCCGCCGAGATGACCGGGAAAATACGCGTCGAGTGTGCGCCCGATCATCATCTGCACCAGCGCATCGTGGCCAAGGTCCTTCGTCGCGCGCGTACCGACAAGTTGACCATCGCGCAACACGCTGATCGTGTCGCACAGCCGGTAAATCTCCTCCATCCGATGTGAGACGTAGATCGAGGTCACGCCTTGCGACTGCAACTGCTTGATCAGCGCGAACAGCCGGTCGCTCTCGACTTGCGACAGGCTGCTCGTCGGTTCGTCAAAAATCAAAATGCGCGCGCCTCGCGCGACCGCGCCGGCAATCTGCACCTGTTGTTGCTGCCCGACCGGCAACGCGCCGATGCGCGCGGTGGGATCGACGTCCGCCTGAATGGCCGCGAGGTATTCGCGCGAGCGCCGCAACATTTCGCGCTTCGACACAAACGGGCCTCGCTTCGGCAACCGGGTGAGGCAGAGGTTTTCGGCCACG
>JBGQCJ010000095.1:0-10424 GCA_041495285.1 Verrucomicrobiia bacterium | reverse complement strand
TCCCCGCGAGCGGGGAGAGGAGATCCCCTCTCCCTTTTGAAAGGGAGAGGGTCAGGGTGAGGGTTTGGTCATTCGGATCCCGAGCATGAACGCACCCGCGATCAGCACCAACACCGCCAGAGCCGCGACGCCATAATAAGATTGGGCCAACAAGAATGATGCGAGCGCCCGGCATTCGCTGAACACCAGCCACGCCCGGTATGAATTGCGCCACCAGCGGTCGAACGATTGGTCTTTGATCGTTACGATACGCACCAACAACGCCGGCTCGCACTCGTACCGGAACAACATTCGCGTCCGCCGCCAATGATACTCCGAGGTCACGACCAACGCGCTGCGCCAGCCCTCCCGTTGCGCAAGACCTCGAACGAACCGCGCCGTCTTTTGCGTAAAATCCGATTGCGGATCAACGAACAGGTGCGCCGTCGTCAAATTCCGCTGCAACAACTCCCACGTGGGCTCATCGAAAAACTCCGAGCGCGGATTGAACTCCACACCGCTGACCACCAGATTCGTCGCATACCCGGTACGCACGAGCCGCAACCCTTCTTCGAGCCTTGTCAAACTCCGCTCCCCGCCCGCCAACACCACAATCACATCCGCCCGCTCCGGCAGGTCACCACCTTTGAAGAACTCGGGCAGGCGGAGTACTGACAAGAAGCACAACGTAGCAAGACAGGCTACGGCGAGTGAAACCCACACCGACTTCTTCACGACCCAAACGTTTCGCAGCTTCTGCGCATAGGCGTCAAATCAATTCACGGCTTTGGAGTCGACTCCTCATCTTCCATTAGCTTTTTTATCAATCGAAAGTGCTTCGAATTGTTTCTGATGCAGATTAGTGCGAACTCCTCAGCCACCAAACTGGGCAAGCCGATGTATATGAATACTTTATTTCGCTGCACAAAACCCAATATCACTATTGCCAAACAAAACACCATCGATAAAACAACAACCAAGAGATTGATCCACAGTCGCTTCTCGTCTCTCTCCAGTTTGCGTATTAGCTTTCGCTCTGCTTCAGTTAAGTCAATCTCTGGCATCGGGCAATTCTCGATTCCTTCACGAGTTGTCGACTAGCGCAACAACTTTACCGCTTTGTGCCGACTCCAGCAACACCTCGATGGTGCGCATGTTGGCGCGGGAGTCGCGTTCGGTGTCGGTGCCGGGTGGGAATTGCGGGGCGCGGTTTTCGCGGACGCAGGCGGTGAGGTGTTCGATCTCTAGCGCGAACGGTGCGAGGAAGTGTTGCGGGACGGCCGGGTCTTCAACGCGAACGGTTTCGCTAATCATGTTGCGCGTGATCGTGTATTCAGCCGGCCACGTTTGCGGGAGCCACGGATGCGGGATGAAGATTTTGCCTTCCGTGCCGACGATCTCACCTCCAAAAACTCCTTCCGACTCCAAGCTGCACGAGAAGTGCCCGGTCAGGTGGCTGGGAAACTGCAGCGTGCCGTTGACCGTAACATCCACGCCGGTCTCTTTGTCCCAGTGGGCTTGCGCGAGCACTTGCGTCGGGTCGGCGTCGGCGAAGCACCGGGAAAAGTCCACGCAGTAGCAGCCAAGGTCGAGCAACGCGCCGCCGCCGAACTCCTTCCGGTACCGGACGTTCTTCGGGTCGAGGTGCTGGGCCATGTACGTCGAGCGGATGTAAAGCGGTTGCCCGATGTCGCCGGCGGCAATGCGGCGTTTGGCGACGGCGATTTGCGGATGAAACCGGAACATGAACCCTTCCATGAGCCAGCGTCTGTTCTTGTGCGCGGCGGCGAACATGCGTTCCACTTCATTGCTGGAGCAGGCCAGTGGTTTTTCGCAAAGCACATGCTTGCCAGCTTCGAGAGCGTGGACGGTCCACTCGCAATGCAGACCGTTGTGGAGCGCGTTGATGACGATGTCCACGTTGGGATCGTCGAGCAGCGCCTGATAACTCCCATGCGCTTTGGGTACCTCAAACTCAGCGGCCCGGGCACGAGCACGTTCGAGGTCCCGGCTGGCGATGGCGACCAGCGACACGCCACGCGCGAGCCGGATGCCGTCACACAGCTTGGCAAGAATGTGGCCGGTGCCGAGAATGCCGTAACGCAGTGGTCCAGTCGTTCGCATGGCCGGAAGCGTAGCGATGCCGGTGACATTGGAAAAGGAGATTGTTTTGACTTCGGATGCCGGGAGTTGCTAGCTTCGGCGGGCGATGACGCAAGCGATTCGATGGTTGTATCTGCTGACGTTGGCGGTCTGGGTGGGCAGTATCGTGTTTTTTAGTTTCGCGATCGCACCGACGGTGTTCAAGGTGCTCAAACCCGAAGACGCGGCGAAACTGCAGCGCGCGATGTTCCCAAAGTACTACTTCGTCGGCATGATGTGCGCGGTGGTCGGTATTGTGTGCGTGGGGATTTTGGTGGCCGATCGCGCGTTTGGGAAATGGCCGGGAGTGTTGAGTTTGCTGTTATTGGCGGCGATGGGAGCGACCGATTTGTGGCTCCGGCAAGCGGTCGTGCCGCATATGAATGACTTACGCGAAAAGCGCGCAGCCATCGTCGAGTCCGGTCAGCAAGCCGAGCCGGCTTTGGAGAGCGAATGGAAGTCGCTGCATCGGCTGAGCGTGCAACTCAACGGCGCGGTGCTGTTGTGCGGATTGGCACTGCTGTTTCTCGTCGTGTACGCGCGCGTGGTGTGATCTTGGGAAAACAACTAATGTATGACCGACGATTTCAACTCCTCATCCTCTCGGTGTTTATGGCTGCACTGACTTCGTGCAAACGCGCTCCGACTGCGCGCGAGACGGTGCCGCCGCCGACAGCGACCGGCGTGGCTGTCGCGACGGTTGAGATCACGCCGCCGCCCGGCAATGCGAACAAGAAAATCTACGCCGGCTTGGTGCGCGAAGGTCGTGTCGTCGGACGCGGCGAAGCGACCGTGCCGGCCAGCGGCAATGTGCAGGTGCTCGTCAATACATTGGATGCGGCCACAATGGTGCCGGATGGCGAGTACGATTTGTGGCTGACGCTCGACCGCGACAACCTGCATTCCTGCTACCCGAGTTTCGGCGACGTGTACGTGCACGAAAAATGGGCGTTGGGGAAGGGAACACGCGTGAAAACACTCACCAATCCGGCGGCGTGGAAGGAGAAGCGGTTGTCGAAGCCGGAGAATCTTTTCACGATTCATTATCACCGGTACGACGAGGATTACGTTGATGTCGGCATTTGGACGTGGGACGGTCACTACAAGCGCACGCCCGAGCAGAATGAAATTCACGAGATTGGCCGCGACGACTACGGCTTGATTTATCAGATCGACCGGGGCGAGTACGGGGAGAAGGGCGACTCGGACAAGATCGGACTGCTGCCGCGCCTGCACGCGAGTTGGGATTTCCGGGACGGTGACGACAAATTCTGGCGTACCGGCATGGGCCACGAGCTTTACCTCGTCGGCACGAAGAACAAGATTTGGACCGGAAAGCCCGACACTAGTCCGCAAGTGGCGGCGGCGTTTATTGATGCACCGAACCGGCTGGTGGTGCAACTGACGCGGTTGGTTGGCGCGGATGAAATCAGCCCAGACAAGTTCAGCATCCTGGACGACCAGAACAAGCGACAGAGTCCGGCAACAGCACAGTTGGTCGTGGCGCGTGGGCGAACAAAGTCCACGGAAGCCGAATTGGTCACGAGCGCGCCGCTCGACCTCGCGAATCGTTCGTACAAGGTAAGCGTCGCCGGTTTTGCCGGGAGTGGCGACGCGATTCCCCGCGGTATCCTCGACGACCCGGAGTTGTTCTATGACGCGAACGCCGTGCTCGGTGCCACGTATTCGCCGACAGCCACCACGTTCCGAGTGTTTGCGCCTACCGCGCGTGCGGTGCGGGTCGTGATGTACGACGAGCCCGCTGGCGAAAAAGGCCGCGAGATGTATCCGCTGGGATCAGTCGGCAAGGGCATCTGGGAGGGAAACGTCTCGGCTGGTTTGAATGGTAAGTTCTACATGTTCACCCTCGATAGCGAGAATTTTTTCTCCGACCGGGAGGCGCTCGACATCTCCTGCATCAATTCCGTCAACAGCGGCCAACGAGCGCGCATCACCGACCTCGCGGGGACGAACCCGCCGGGCTGGGACACCGCGAAGACGGGCCCGGCCGTGGAGTCGCCGGTGGACATGGTCATCTACGAAATGCACGTGCGTGATTTCACGATCGCGCCGAACTCGCCGGCCAGCCCCGAGCATCGTGGAAAGTATTTGGGCTTCGCCGAAGCCCTGGATCATTTGAAGGAACTCGGGGTGACGCACGTGCAGTTGATGCCGCTGCAGGATTTCGAGAACGACGAGACGAGCACGAACTACAACTGGGGCTACGTCACGACGGTGTACGACTCGCCCGAAGGCTGGTTCGCGTCGAACATCAGCGACGACAGCCGCATCCGGGAGTTCAAGCAACTCGTGGCGGCGCTGCACCAGCGCGGCATCGGCGTGATCATGGACGTGGTTTACAATCACACTGCGGCCGGTGCGCCGTTCAACTTCTTCGTGCCCCGGTACTACTACCGCTACTTGCCGGACGGTTCGCAGTCCAACGGCTCGGGTTGCGGGAACGATTTCCGCAGCGAAGCGCCGATGGCGCGCAAGTACATCATTGATTCGCTGAAACACTGGGTGCGCGAGTATGGCGTGGACGGTTTCCGGTTCGACTTGATGGCGCTCATTGATCTCGACACGATGAAACAGGCCGAGGCGGAATTGCGCGCGATCAATCCGAGCATCGTGCTCTACGGCGAACCGTGGGGCGGCGGCGGCAGGTCGGCCAAGGTGACGCCAACCAACAAGCAGACCATCCGGGGCACGCGCATCGGCGCGTTCAACGACAACATCCGCAACGCGCTGGTCGGTTCGCCGTTTGACAAGGCGCACGGCGGCTTCATTCAGGATGGTTCGAGCAAGGAGGATTTGCAGCGCGGCATCGAGGGCGCGTGGCGTATTTGGGCCGGGACGCCCGGGCAAGCGATCAACTATCTCAGTTGCCACGATAACTACACGGTTTGGGACAAGCTCAAGCTCTCCAAGCCGGGCGCCAGCGACCAAGAGATGAAAGAGATGATGAAACTCGGCTACCTGCTACTGTTCACGTCGCAGGGCGTGCCGTTCCTGCACGGCGGCGAAGAGTTCGCTCGCAACAAGAAGGGCCACGAGAACAGCTACAACGCACCCGACGAGATCAACGAAGTGGATTGGTCGCTGAAGGAGAAGAATCGCGATCTTTACAACTACACGCGCGACATCATCGCATTACGCAAGGCGCATCCGGTATTCCGCATCCGCTCGAAAGAGCAAATCGCCGCCTGGCTCAAATTCCACGAGACTGACGACCCGAACGTGTTGATGTGGACGATTAACGGCAGCGGACTCGACGGCGAGTCGTGGAAACAGGTCTGCGTCATCGCCAACACCGCCGACTTCATCAGCGCAGAGGTGACCTTGCCACCCGGCCAATGGTACGTCGCCTTCGAGCAGAACGGTGCCGTCACCGAATCCCACACTGCCGACGGCACCGTTCGCGTCCGCTACAAGTCCGGGATGATTCTGTATCAGCAGTAGAGTGTAGTAGCCGCTGTCTCAGCGGCTGTTTGCGCCTGAGACAGGCGCTAATACATGCCGTTCGGCGAAAGTCTCGAAGCTCAGTTCGGCGAAGGTCTCCCGACCTCGCCGCCGGTTGGAGACCTACGGTCAGTCAATGTGCGCGGTCGGGAGACCGCCGCACAACAGAGGCTGGGTGTGATTCACGGTTTCGCCTCGATCAGTTCAATCTTGTTGGTGTCGGATTGGCCGAGGCCGAAGCGGGCGGCGGTGGTGATGTGACTGGCGAGCGAACCGATGGCCGGTATTTTGGTTTCCCGGCGTTTGACTTCGAGGAGTTGCAGGCAGAGCGAATCAATTGCGACTGGGTCACGACTGAAATAAAGTCCGCCGTAGTTCCACGAGTATTGCGGTTTGAATGACGGGCCGCCCGCGTAGCCGCCAATGAGCCCGTCCATCACGTTGAGCACGAGTTTGTCGCGAATTGCCGGCAGCGCACAAATCTCGGCAATGTAGGGATCACCGCGCTGGTTGTTCGTCTCGAACCGGCGAGAGTTGTCCGCCGCCATGAGCGAGAGGTTGTACAGGCAACCGGACAATCCGCAGGGATCGTGGTCGAGCAGTACCGGCACGTTGATCAGTTTCGTGATGGTTTGCGTCAGGATTTTCGGCAAGTGCGTGCGCGTGCTGAGGCCGGTATCTTCCTTACCAAAGTATAAGTCACCCCAGATCAATGCACCGACCAGCTTGTTTTCGTAGAATGTGTTTGCGTCCCAGCCCGTGTCGCCGATAACGCCACACGCGCGGAAGAACGTCTTGTCAGCGTCCATATAACCCGCGGCAGCAAGCTTTGCCGGGTCGCGATCCCATACGACGATGTTGGTGGCGACGACACCGGCACGAGTCAACCCTTGAGCAATCGCCGTGACCAATGCGCGACGTGTCGCTTGCAATGGTCCGGCTTGCGTGGCGATCTTGATGCCGACCACGTCGTTGCTGGAGACAAACGTGCGCCACGCGGCTGCGTCGTCGCTTTGGCCGGTCAGCGACTTGATGCCGGAAGAAACCATCGCACGCACTTTGGCTGCATCCACGTCGAAGCCGCGGACGGCGCTGGCATCTCGCACGAGCACAACGCGCGATTTCTGCGGGTCACCAACGTCCGGCTGGCCCGCTATCACAGCAACCGGTATCAAGAGAACGCCAAGAAGGAATCGGTTCATTCATGCCTTTCGGCTCACGTGACGACGCAACTCTAAGGCGAGACTTCGTGCAAGACAACTTAAACGGTGGGGCGCAGCCGTGGGAGCCTGAAACTGTCAGCCTTTCTGGCCAAATATCGCTAAAGATTTCACTTGCATTCCTGCAGCGCTCTTGAGATAAACGGCCGTTAAGAGGCGAGGTTAAAGGCGTTGGGAGTCGTCCTGTCTGCGCTTCCCATCATTTGTCCTCCAGAATTCAGCGCATAGTCGAAGTCGGGAAAAGGATGTAGGGCTGTGAAGAAAAAACGCTTCTCAGGAGCCAGTCGGATCTCGGCTCCAGATATTCAGTGCTCTCGTTTTGTTCACCTTTACGACCAAGTCAACAACTCGGCCCATTTAGCCGATAGGAGTGTTTTATGAGAACTTTTCGGACGAGTCTTATCTGTGTCGCAGCGGCTGTATTTCTTTGCGGTGGGTTAGCGCAGTCCTTCGCGGATTCAGCGCCCAGTTTGGGGCAGGCGAGCCAGTACGCCCTTTTTGGCTGGAGTGGCTCGGTTTCATTAATCGACGTCAGTGTGACCGGCAATTACGCCCAAGTGAGCGGCGTAATGACCTTTAACCCTGCATTCGTAACTGGCGAAGCGGATCTCGGCACCTCGGTCTTGCAGATTCTCACAGGCGGGAGTCACATTGACGGCGGGACCAATCAGCCCGTCAACCTTACTCAGGCGGTCACGGATGCTCAAAATGCATCAGCGGCCGCAGCGGCTCTGACGCCGACGCAGACATTCGGAAACATTACCAGTGGCCTGACCATCAACGGCAACGGCGGTCTCAACGTCATCAGTTGTACTCAGATCGCGCCTCAGCTGGGTGCGGCGTTGACCCTTCAGGGCAATGCCAACGACATCTTCATCCTCAACGTTGGCATAAACGGGGTCTCGCTTGTGACCGGCGCCGCCATCTCCCTCGCGGGAGGGGTGACACCTGACCACGTGCTGGTGAACATTCTGGGGGGAGTCTTGTCGATCAACCAGGGCGGGGTTCAGAATGGAACGTTCATAATTCCCTCTGGACCGGCCACTATCGATCGCGGCACGGTCATCAATGGTGCCGTCATGGCCGGCGGAGTAATCAGCATGAAGCACACGATTATCAATGAGGTGCCGTTTATCCCCGAGCCGTCGTCAGCGATCTTAGTAGCCATGGGTATCGGCTTACTGGGTTTGGTCAGGCGACGCTCCACGTCCACAAGCTGAGCTTCTGCATCTAGGGTTATAGGGCACAGGGAAAATAGAGCATAGGCACGGCGCACACGGTGAGGAAACTATTTGTCATCGTTCTGCTGACCGTGGGCGCTATCGTTTTGGCGCCCGCGGCTTGGGCGGAAAATTTCACTACCAACATCGTCAACGGTGTGTCTTCCAACGCCGTCAACCTCACTGTCGGCAGCACCGGCACGCTCAACTTCCTGTCGGTCATCAACGGCGGCTCGCTGACCAATACCACCGGCACGATCGGCGCCAACTCCTTGGCGGCCAATAATGCGGTACTTGTCACGGGTAACAATTCGTTGTTCACCAACACGGGGGCGCTGTTCATCGGTGGTTCGGGCGCCAACAACTCGCTCACGGTTTCCAACGGCGGGCGGGTGTTCAGCACCGGGGGCACGATCGGCAAGAATTCCGGCTCCGATGGCAATGCCGTGCTGGTCGGCTCGAACTCATTGTGGGCCGTGAACGGCACACTCGTAGTCGGTTCCCAAGGTGACAACAACTCGCTCACGGTGGCCAAGGACGGCTGGGTCACCAGCGGCAGCCTGATCCTTGCCAGCAGCAGCGCCAACAACAATTCACTGACGATCACCAACGGCGGGAGCGTCACCAGCACCAGCGCCAGCATCGGTGACACAAGTGGCACCACCGGCAACAAAGCGCTGGTTACGGGCAGCAACTCACTGTGGAACATCAGTGGCGGGCTTTTTGTCGGCAACAGTGGGACCGCGCAGCTCACCATTGAGAACGGTGGACAGGTCTTCAACTCTGACGGCACAATCGCCGCGGGTGTAAGCATGGCCGGCACCGTTCTGGTCACGGGAACAAATTCGCTTTGGAGCAATAGCAGGACTCTAACGGTTGCTGATAACGGCACCGGTGCGCTCACGGTCAGTAACGCCGCGACGGTTGTCGCGAGCAATTTAGTTGCGGGCGTCACCATTGCCGCGTTGAAAAGTGGTGCTGTCACAGTCGATGGCGGGAGCTTGATTGTGACCAACTCAGGTGGAACCGGCAGCATCGATCTGCGCCGCGCCTCCGTGACGTTCAACGATGGCACGATCACGGTGGACAAGCTGATCCTGATCAAACCCGGTGCCAACAACCGCAGCACATTCACGTTCAACGGCGGTGTGCTCAACGCGTTGCTGATCACGAACAACAACGCGCTTGCATTCGTTGTCGGCGACGGCACCAGTGCGGCCACATTGAATCTACTGGGAGGCACCGGCACCAACTTCTTCAACAACGGCCTGACCATTGCGAACAATGCCACCCTGACGGGCGGCGGCATTATCACCAACGCGGTAACGCTCCAATCCGGCGGCAACATCATCGCCACCAACGCGTCCCGGGAACTGCAGTTGTCGGTCACCGCCACCTTTGGCAACGTGGCCACCATTGGAGCAAGCGCGGGGGCCACCTTGACGTTCGGCACAGCAGGGGTGGGTAGCATGATCGTCACCAACTTCGGCACGATCAACATGTCCGGCGGCACGCTCCGCAGCGGCAATCTCACCAACCTCGCCAACGGTTTCATCGGCGGCTTCGGCACGTTCACGGCCGGCGTCCGCAACCTCGGCACGATGAGCGCTTCGGGCGGCAATCTGATTCTTGCGCTCGGTCTGCTCGGCACCACCAACTCCGGCACGCTGAGCGTCGCTGCCGGTGGCAACCTTATCGTCGGCACGTCCAGCAATCTGGTCGTGAACAACAACGCCACCATCGATCTGCTGGGCGGCAACCTGTTCAGCGGCAACATCACGAATCTCGCCGGGGCCACGTTGCGCGGCAAGGGCGCTTTGTCGCCGCTCTTGGTCAATGCGGGCACCGTGACGGCGACCAACGGCGAACTGCGGTTGCTGGGCGTCGCCAGCGGAGCGGGAACGTATCGCGCCGTCGCCGGCGCATCGGCGGCGACGTTGTCGTTTGTCGGCGGCGGCTCGATCAGCGCGTTGTTCAACACCGGTGCAACCGTCCGCGTGGAAGGTCCGCTGACCAACACCAGCATCTTCGTCAATCGCGGCTCGGTGACGCTCGCCGGCGGCACGTACCGCAGCACCGCCGACCTGACCAACACCACCGGCTTTCAGGTGGAGAATCTTGCGGGCAACACCGGCACGCTCGACGCCCGGCTGATCAATTCCTCCGGCACACTCGCGGCCAATAGCGGCACGCTGGTTCTTCTCACCGCGCCGGTGCAAGGCGGCGCCGTCAACATCGCCGCCGCCGGCAACCTCGACGTGCGCGCCGATTGGACGAACACCGGCACGATCAACATCGCCGCGGGCGGGGCGCTCACCGGCAACACGCTGACCAACCTCGCCCGCGCGGCCGGTTCGATCAGCGGCGCGGGCTGCATCAAGAAGCTCGTGGTGAATCAAGG
>JBGQCJ010000094.1:0-10778 GCA_041495285.1 Verrucomicrobiia bacterium | reverse complement strand
GCTGCTGCTGCCGTTGACTGTGCTGGTGTGTCTGGCCGGGCATGATCCCACTCCCGCAAACCGGCTGTTGGTGCGCAGCGCCTTGGCGGTTTACACGATTTGTTTCGCGGCGGCGGCGGCTACCGCGTGGCGATGGCGCGGAATGTTGTGTTGGGGAACGATTGTGCTGTGGGCCGCGTTGATCGCCGTGGTGGCGCGTCGCGGTCGCCAACTCAGTACGCCCGGGCCATGAGAACGCGCTGGGAGGATGGCTGGCCGGTAAGAATGCACTTACCGGCATCGCGAGCATCGGCCGGTAGCTGATCCGGTAACGGAATGCAGCGCACGGTGGTCTCGAAACGCTTGGACATTTCGTCTTCTTGTTCGTGGTTGCCGGCCCAGTGAACCCAGGCGAAGCCGGCGTCCTTGCCGGCAAAGTACGCTTCGAACGCTTCGAGCGTGTTGATGACGCGGCTGCGTTTGTCACGGAATTGCCGGGCGCGCTCGAATAGCTCGCGTTGCATCGTGTCGAGCAACGGTTTGACGCCGGCCAGAGCCTCGGTGCGCGGCAGAAATTGTTTGCGGGCTTTTCGGTCGTCCTCGATCAGCGAGAAGCGCCGGACAATACAAAGGCTGCCTTTCTCCAAATCTCTCGGGCCGATCTCGATGCGGACCGGGACGCCTTTGGCTTCCCATTCATAATACTTCGCGCCCGGCATGATGCCTTCCCGGTCGTCGAGCTTGACCGCGAGACCTTGCGCTTTCAATTCCGCCGCAACCTTGCCGGCTTCTTCAAGCACCTTCGTCTTCTCGGCGTCGTTCTTAAAGATCGGAACGATGACGACATGAATCGGCGCGAGCTTCGGCGGGAGGACGAGGCCGTTGTCGTCGCTGTGGGTCATGATGAGCGCGCCAACGAGCCGCGTGGAGACACCCCAACTCGTGGCGTAGACGTATTCGCGTTTGCCGTCTCTGTTGAGAAAGGTCACATCGCTGCTCTTGGCGAAGTTTTGGCCGAGGTAGTGACTTGTGCCCATTTGCAGCGCCTTGCCGTCTTGCATCATGCCTTCGATACAGAGCGTTTCGAGCGCGCCGGCAAAACGTTCGCCCGGGGTTTTCTTCCCGCGAATCACCGGCACGGCCATGACGTTCTCGGCGAAGTCGGCGTACACGTCGAGCATCCGGTAAGTCTCTTCGAGCGCCTCGGCTTCGGTGGCGTGGGCGGTATGACCTTCCTGCCACAGGAACTCGGCGGTACGCAGAAATAACCGGGTGCGCATCTCCCACCGGACGACGTTGCACCACTGGTTGATCAACAACGGCAAATCCCGGTAGCTCTGAATCCAATTCTTATATGTGTCCCAAATGATCGTCTCGCTGGTCGGACGGATGACGAGCGGCTCTTCGAGCTTTGATTCCGGGTCGACGACAACCTTACCGTCGATGGATTTGAGCCGGTGATGCGTGACGACGGCGCATTCTTTGGCGAAGCCGGCGGCGTGCTGTTCCTCGCGCGTCAGAAACGACAGCGGGATGAAGAGCGGGAAGTAGGCGTTGACGTGGCCGGTCGCTTTGAACCGGTCGTCGAGTTCGCGCTGCATCTTTTCCCAGATGGCGTAGCCGTGCGGTTTGATGACCATGCAGCCGCGCACGGCGGAGTTCTCGGCGAGTTCGGCGCGCTTGATCACGTCCAAATACCATTGGGGGTAATCCTGCGCGCGCGGCGTCACGCTGGCTGTCTCGGTTTTCGGTTGCTGACTCATGTGCGCGTCTTGTGTAGCCCACCGCCGCGCTGATTTCTAGCGGAAAACAACAGTCGGACCGGTTATTCGAGAATTGTCGGCTTGAGGATGATGTCCACGGCGCGGCGGTTGCGGGCGCTGTCGAAGCCGATGAGGAACTTTGACATGAATTCCTGGTTGCCGGTGTTGCCGCCGATGCGCAGTTCCTGACCGTTGGCGACGGTGACTTCGGTGGCGGCGTTCACGAACGCGGTCGCGCACGGCTTGTTGTCCACGACGTAGGAAAGTTCGGGGACGAGTTTGACTTGGATGAACTTGCCGTCGCCGACCACGCGCGGCTCGACGGTGAGACGGGAGCCGACCTGCCGCCAGTTGATGGCCGACTGCAAGTAACCGTACCGGACACCGTAGTCGAGAAACCAATCCTGAAAGGGCACCTCTTCGCCGACGGCGATGGAGGCGCGTCCACCGCTCATCACGGTAAGCAACTGCGTCGAATCGCGTGAGGTTTGGGTGGTCTGATCGAGGACGCGGATCGTGCCGGAGACGCTGCTGCGTTCGGTCTTCGGGACGACCACGGTGCCGCGAACTTTGCCGGACGCGCCGCGTTCGACCGTCGTGCCGGCATCGGTTATGCGCACTTGAATCTGGATGTTGCGCGCGGGGACGGAAAGTTTTTTCACGAGATCGCTGATCTGCGCATGTTGGTCGGGCAGGGCGATGACGATGAGGCGGCTGTTGTCCTTGTCGAAGACGACGCGGCCTTCTTTGCCGGCGATGCTGCGCGCTTCATCCACAATGATCTGCGGGTCGGAAAAGCTGAACGAGTAGACTTGCAGGGTGCGCTTGGGCGGTTGGTTCGTGGAAGCGTTGTCCTCGGCGCGCAACGCGGCCGGTACACCTGCGGTGAGCAGAACGCAGAGAAGAATTGCCCGGTTCATTGGCCCGGCAAGAGTCTAGGATCACGGGGAAGGGCGGACAAGGCAAAAAAGTTTCGCTAGCAGGCTAGGCATCGAAGAAATTACGGTCAGCGATCACATCGCGTGGCACATCCTGAGGCCTTCTGACGGTCATTTCATGGTCCCGCAGGTGGCACATAAGCCACCGAAAATCCTCGTGTTTCAATGAGTCAACACAGTTCATAATCGCAAGTCTCCCGATGAGCAGATGGTTGGCAGTTCACTGCAAGTACTACTAGTGCAATCCGCGTCAGGCGCGATGCATTCACAAAGAAGACATTCCTGTTGGTGAGCCACTTGAGGTTGTCGCCAAAGAGCAGCCGGTTCATGCCCGCGAAGTGTAGCGGCGGCGAGATGCTCCGGCAAGCCTAGCATGACAGACCAACGAACCCGGCAAGCCTGCGCCGCGATTCAACTCCGGCCACCGCCTGCTTGACGCCCGGTTTGCGTTCGCTACATACTTACGAAAAGTTTTGACGCCAACGGGGAAATCTGTATAAGTAGCACCGTGGCCGTTCTGCACGGCCACACAAGGAGGATTGGGGAATGAATGCCGTTCTTGCAACGGGACTGTTGTATGCTTTTCAACAGGCCGACGTGCAGGGCAAGGTGATTGTTGTCATTTTGTTCCTGGGGTCTGCCCTGACGTGGTCGGTCATGCTCACCAAATGGCAGCAATTGCGCAGGGGGCGAGAGAGCGGCCAGCAATTTCTTGGACAGTTTCGCCGCGAGCGCGATCCGCTGCATCTGTTCATCAATAATTACGAAACGGCCGACTGCCCGCTCTACAACATCTACCGCATGGGCGCCGAAGAAGTGTCCGGCCAATTCGGCAATGGCAACAATCCGCGCAAAATTGCCGGCGGCTACAAGACGTTCAACTCGGGCGGCACGACACTCACCGCCGTCGAGACGGACGTGGACGTAGCGTCGCGCGCGGTCGTGAATCTCGACACACTGCGCGGCGCGTTGGGACGCGCGATTGACACTGAGGTGATGAAACTGGAGTCGCACGTCAGCATTCTCTCGACGGCGGTGACCGGCGGGCCGTTCCTCGGGCTGCTCGGCAGCGCGTGGGGCGTGATGAGCGTGTTCGCGCAGATGGGCATTTACGGCACCGTGCGGCTCGGCGCGGTTGCGCCCGGTATTTCGGCGGCATTACTCGCGACGGTGGTCGGTTTGCTCGTCGCGGTGCCGTCGTTGTTTGCCTACAACTGGCTCGCCGCCCGCATCCGGCATGCAACGATGGAAATGGAAAGTTTCGCCGACGAGTTCGTCAACGCCATCGAACACAACTACGTCACGAACTAGATTATGAGTCGCGCCACGCATCGAAGTCGTCGCTACGGTCACCTGCCGGAGATCGGCGAGATCAACGTCATGCCGCTCGTGGATTTGTTCATGCAACTGTTCATTGCCGTCATCATTTTCTTCCCGGTTGTCGAGTTCGGCATGAACATCAACCTGCCGAAAGGCACGACCGACCAGATCAAGCGGGAGCAAACCCGGACGCTCTCGGTGGACAAACAAGGACGCGTCTTGCTGAACGACGTGCCCATGTCACCGCGGCAACTGCGCGCCGAATTCGACAAGCTGGCCGCGATCAATCCTCCGGTCACCATCTTGGTCAAGGCCGACGAGGCGAACAATTACGGCAAAGTCATGGAAGTGCTCACGCAACTGCACGCGGCGAAGATCACGCGCATCGCACTCATGACGCAGGAGCAAAACCCGGTGAAGTCCGGCGCCACACGGGCCGGTCTTCCTCCACCCCTGCCACGGAGATGAGCGCATTGGAGCAAACGCTACGCAGGAATTTTATCGTCGCCGCGGTGATGCACTTGGCGCTTCTCGGAGGAATTCTTTTTTTCGAGGGTTATCTGTCTCGCGTGGACAGGAATCCGCTGGCGTTTGTCGAGTTGATCACGCCACCGGACATTCTCGGCGATTTGCCGAAGGGGCCGGGTCAGGGGCGTGGTGCGTCTGCGCCGCCCGCCGAGCCGCCGCAAGCGAGCGTCGGGCCGCTGGACTCCGCTCTCGCCGCCGATGAGCGACCAGCACCGGCGCCGCAACCAAAGGCGGTGACGAAGACAGCGGATGTGGCCGGCGAAATCAAGATTCCCCAGAAGACGGCCACGATCACGCAGAAGAAAACCGCCAACGTCAAGCCGGCCACGAAAGTGAAGACGACGACGGTGGCAACGACGGCGCCGGCCACGACCAGCGCGGATGAATTTCGCAAACGATTCGCCAAGGCGTTGATTGCGGCCGGCGATGGTTCGAAGGGGACACCGTACGGCGATAACAAGGCGCCGGGAGGCGGTACCGGCGAATCGAAGTATGGCCGACCGGGTTCGCCTGACGGTGCGATTGACGGGGTGCCGGGCGGCGTCGGAAAAGGTTCGCCGTTTTGGTCGTACTATCTCCACGTACACGACAAGATGTACGAAGCTTGGGAGCAACCGGGGAAGGCGTTGAATTGGGACAAGAATCTGTTAACGACCGTCATGATTCGGGTTGCGCGCGACGGCAGGATTTTGGAAACGCGCTTGACGAGTTCTTCGGGGAACGACCTGATGGACGACTCGGTAACTACAGCGGTAAGGAGAATCGAGCGACTCAACCCATTGCCGGAGGGCCTGGGTACTGTATCGTACGCCGAAATCAGGGTGAATTTTCAATTGGGGGGTTAAAGGATGACGAAACTTGGCAGCTTAACGATTCTGGCGATGCTGGTGACGACAGCCGCAATGGCACAGGTGGACGTAAAGAAAATTGCCGGTGTGACGAAGCGCTCCTTTGCGGTGACCGGCTTTTCGGGGGACGCGTCGGTGACGGGGCAAGTGGCGGACACATTGAAGAACGATTTGCAGTTGTCCGGTCATTTCCAGATGGCGCCGTCGTCGAGCGCGGAGTTTGTGCAGCAAGGCAGCGTGCGCATCGAACGCGGCAACGGATTCATTGACTGCACGGTGACGTTGCAGGCGACGCGGAAGGTGATTCTGTCGAAGACCTATCAAGGCAGCACGCAGGATTTGCGGCGCATGGTGCATCAGCTCAGCAACGACATCATACAGGCCATCATCGGCCAACAGGGAATTGCGCAAACCAAGATCGCGTTCGTGTTGTCGCGCGGCGGCGTGAAGGAAATCGCCGTGATGGATTACGACGGGCACAACCCCCGACAACTCACAAACGATCGGAGTATCAGCGTCCGCCCGCGCTGGTCGCCCAACGGACGCAAACTGATTTACACCAGCTACAAGAGCCGGTTTCCCGACGTGATGGAGGTCGAACTGTACACCGGACTGCGGCGCCGGCTCGCCAGCTTTCCCGGACTGAACAGCGGCGCAGTGTTTTCACCCGACGGGCAGACGATTGCGCTGACGTTGAGCAAGGACGGCAATCCCGAATTGTACACGATGGACGCCGCCGGTGGCGGTTTTAAGAGGCTAACGCACACACGCGGCGCGGAATCGTCTCCGACGTGGTCGAGTGATGGCCAGAACATTGCGTACGTCAGCGACGACCGGGGCAGCCCGCAGATTTATATGATCAGCAAAGACGGCGGCGAGGCGACGCGTCTGACGGTATCGCCCTCGTATAACACCGAGCCGGATTGGTCGCGTCCACCCACCGGCTCGAATGTGCCGCCGATGATCGCGGTCACGTCACGCGTCGGCGGGAAGTTCCAGATTGGCTTGTACGACAGCGCGACACGCGAGGTGCGCCCGGTGGTGGCCGACGACGCGGATAACGAGGATCCGTCGTGGGCGTCCGATGGCCGGCATCTGGTGTTCAGCAAGACGCGGCGGTGGCGCTCGCGCTTGTATCTGCTTGACGTGTTGACCGGCGAACAAGTAGAGTTGCCCACCGTTGAAGGAGATGCGTCCGAACCAGCGTGGGGACCCTGAGCTTGGGACGCACAAGAAGGAGACAAATTTTACGAGGAGGATGCTTTAGATGAGGATCAAAACTTTCATTCAGACCGTGCTGCTAGTGGCCGTCACCATGTTTGCCGTGACCGGCTGTAGCTTTTTCAAGAAGAAGCCGAAGTCCGGCATAGGTGGCACGGGCACTGGGACTGAAACGACGGTGCCGCCGATTGGCATCGATGGGACTGGCATCAATTCCGCCCCGCGACCGCCAGCGGAAGGGGACTGGCAGCACGGGCAATTTGCGCCGGTGTATTTCGATTACGACAGCGCGAAGGTGCGCCCGAATGAAGTGTCGAAGATTGAGGCGGTGGCCGCGCAGTTGAAGGGAAGCACGAGCAAGCTGGTGGTGGAAGGTCATTGCGACGAGCGCGGCACAGCGGAATACAATCGGGCGCTGGGTGAACGCCGGGCGCAGGCCGTCCGCGAAGAACTCGTGCGACTCGGCGTGTCCGCCGACCGCATCTCGACGATCAGCTACGGCAAGGATCGGCCCTTGGATACGGGCCACGATGAGGCGGCTTGGTCGAAGAACCGTCGATGCGAGTTCGTTGTCGTAAGTCAATAGACGGGTGCGGCGGCGTTGACAGGGCGGGGCAGCTAGCTTAGACTGCGCGTGAGAAAGAAGGAACCCGTATGGGAGAATTTGGTCTCAAAGAGATTCTGCTGGTTCTGCTGATCATCCTCATCCTTTTCGGAGCCAAGCGCATTCCCGAGATGATGAAGGCCATGGGGCAGGGCGTGAAGGAATTCAAGAAAGCGGCGAAGGACATTCAGTCCGACGACGAATCCCCGCCGGCACCCAAGACGCCCGCCGCCCCAGCCAAAGACGATTCCCAGAAGCCCGCCTGAGACTCGCCAACGCGCCAGTCGTGTGAGAGGATTCACAAATGAGTGACTCACACGAGCCCGAGGTGTTGCCGCCCGCGGACCGGGAAGCGGACTCCTCGATGCTCAAGCCGTTCCTCGAACATCTCGAAGACCTGCGCTGGATGCTCATCAAGATGCTGGCCACGCTGGGCGTCGCGAGCATCCTGAGTTTCTTCTTTGCGCGAAAGCTTCTCACACTCATCATCTGGCCTCTGCAACACGCCACGCAGAACCCCGAACCGTTCCTGCGCACGCTAGAGGTCACGGGTGGTCTGAATCTGGCGATGAAACTATCGTTCTACGCGGGCACAATCATCGCGTCACCGTTTCTGCTGTATTTTCTTGCTGAGTTTATCCTGCCGGCGCTGACACCGAAGGAAAAGCGACTCCTGACACCCGTTCTCGGCGCGGGCGTGGGGCTGTTTCTGGGCGGAGTCGCGCTGGCGTATTGCTTGGTGCTGCCGGCGGGACTGAAGTGGTTCCTCGACTACAACACGTATCTGGGCATCCGCTCGGAATGGGTGATCGACAACTACATCTCGTTCGTCTCGCACATGGCCCTGGCGTTTGGCTTGTGCTTCGAACTGCCGCTCGTCGTGCTCGCGCTCGCAAAGCTCGGCATTGTCACATACGAATTCCTACGCCATAAACGGTCGTACGTGATCGTGATCATCTTCATCGTCGCCGGCATCATTACGCCGACGACTGACCCGCTCAACCAGTTACTTCTCGCTCTCCCCATGTGCCTGCTCTACGAAGCCTGCATTTGGATCGCGTGGTGGATGGAGCGACGCAGGGCCGCACGTCAGTCGTAGCTCTTACGGAACTTGTTCGGTCTGTTGCTCCGGCTTGGCAGGTTCTTGAGGATCTTGGGGCTGCTTGGCCGGCTCTGCAGGAGGGGGCGACTTCGATTCTTCGACGAACATCAGGCGCAGGTCGGTCAGAGTTGCGTGGATGACCTTGGTTTCGTCGCCGGTGAGGTTGCCTTGCGTCTTGCGTTCAAGCATCTCCAACGTGTCGATGAACAGACGGGCGGCCGGCAGGTTCTTCTCGGCTTTGCCGGTCATCGGATTCGCAAGCTTGCCCAGCGAAATCATCGCCTGCGTGCCGAATAGTCCGACCATGTCCAGAAACCGGAGCGTGTCCTCCCGTGAACCGATGGTGTCTTTCTGCACTTCAGCCATGTTTACTTCTCCGACGTTGCCGGCTTCACGATGACGACCGCGTGTGGCTTGTCTGCGAAATACTTTTTGGCGATGCGTTTGATGTCGTCCATCGTCACCGCGCGATACCGGTCGTCCTGCTTCTTGAAGAAATCGTAGCCCAAGCCGTACAGTTCGTCCAGCGCGACCATGAGACTCAACTCGCCGTTGTCCTGCATCCGGACTTTGCGCTGGCCGATAAGACTGTTCTTGGCGCGCGTCAATTCTTCCTCGCTCAAGCCATCGGCCTTCAGCTTGTCCAATTCCGCAAAAAACTCCTTCTCACAGGTTTCGACCTTCTCCGGCGTCGTGCCGACGTACAACACAAAGTAACCGGGCTCAAGCCCGAGCAATTGAAACGCGCCGACGTAGTAGGCGAGGCCGAGTTGATCGCGGATGCGCAGGAAGACTCGCGAACCTTGACCGGAGTATGCTTCATCGAGAAGCTCCAATGGATACCGGTCATCGCCGAAAAGATCGGTGCCGCTGTATCCGAGCAACAACACGGCTTGCTCCTTCGGCTTGTTGGCCACCTTGCGCACGTCGGCAGTCAGACGTTCCGGGCCGGCTTTGGGAAATTCCAGCTTGATGGGCTTCATCACACCAAATTTCGCCTCGACCGCCTTGCGCACTTGCTCGGTTTTGACGTTGCCGAAAACCGTGAGCACAATGTTGTTCGGCACGATGTAGCGCCGGTGAAAATCCGCGAGTTCGGCGCGCGTTAGTTTCGATACGCTGTCGGGTTTGCCGAGGATGTTAAGCCGGTACGGACTGTGTGAATACATCGCTTCGCGCAGCACTTGCTGACCGGCGCGCATGATTTGATCTTGCTCTGCTTTAATCTCGGCAAGCTGCACCTCGCGCTCGCGCTTGACCATCTCCTCCGGGAAGGTCGGATGCTGCAGCACGTCCGCCACGAGATCCAGCGCGAGGTTGAAGTCCTCGCTCAGTGCGTGCGTCGAAACGCCGAAGCTGTTGTTACCGGCGAAGTAGCTGATGTCGCCGCCGACTGATTCGATGCTGTCGGCGATTTGCTCGGCGGTGCGCGTCGTCGTGCCCTTGAGCAACGTGCGCGCGGTCAGCTTCGTGACGCCATTGTTCGCATCGGACTCGGCGATCACGCCGCCTTTGAGCACGGCCCGGATGTCCACGAGCGGCAGCTTCGGGTCTTCGCGCACGAGCAACCGCAGGCCGTTGGGCAGTTCGATCTTTTGAATGTTGACTCCCGCGCTGGCTGGGGGCGGCGCCGTTGCTTTTGCCTCACTGCCGGTTGGGTCGAGTGTCGTGATCGTCAGGTTGTTGTCTGAGAGATACTGCCGGGCTGCGCGCTGTACATCTTTCACTGTGACTTTGCGAAGGTTCTCGAGATAGACATCCGAGAAATTCGGGTCGTCCACGAGGATTTCGTTGTTGGCGATGTCGTAGGCCTGTCCTTCCATCGTCTTGAGCCGGTCGACATAGCTGCTGATCGAAGACTTGATCGCCTTTTGCAGTTCGGCGTCGCTGACCGATCCGTCAATGAGTTTGCCGACCTCTTCGCGGATCGCTGTGATCGCTTCGTCGCGTTTCTCCGCATCGGTCATCGCCTCGACGGTGAACAAACCGGCATACGCCGGCGTGTAACTGCTCGCCTCGATGGAGTGGACGAGGCCGCGCTTCTGGCGCAGCTCGCGATAGAGCCGGGAACTCTTGCCCTGACCGAGAATGATCGCCAGCACGTCGAGCGGATACACGTCCGGGTCGGTCACGGCCGGGATGTGCCAGGCGAGATTGACGCGGGAAAGCTCGACCGGCATTTCTTCGTGGCGTTCGCGCGGGCTGAGCTGCGGCGGCTCGGCGGGTACGAATGCGGGTTCGATCGCGTTCATCTTGAAATCTTTGGTCAGTTCCCGGAGTTTCGCCTCGACCTCGGTGGCGCTGACGTCGCCGACGACGACGAAGACGATGTTGTTCGGGACGTACATGCGTTTGTAGTAGGCGACAACGTCGTCGCGCGTGATGCGGTTGTAGATTTCAGGGTAACCGATCACAGGGTGCCGGTAAGGATGCGTCGTGAAGGCGGTATTCCACAGCGTCCGGCTGGCGCGCCGG
>JBGQCJ010000093.1:0-10810 GCA_041495285.1 Verrucomicrobiia bacterium | reverse complement strand
TGCTCGGGCGTGCCGTAGCCTTTGTGTTGAGCGAAGTTGTACTGTGGATACTGTTCGTGAACTTGCAGCATTAGCCGGTCACGCGTGACCTTAGCGATAACGCTAGCGGCCGCAATCGAGAAACTCTTGGCGTCACCGCCGACAATGGCCTTTTGGTGAAGCCGAATCGCCGGCACGCGGAGGCCATCCACCAAAACGAAGTCGGGCCTTACCGGCAATGCGTCGAGTGCGAGCACCATCGCCCGCCACGTCGCGCGAAGAATATTGTAGGCGTCGATCACCTCGACATCGGAGATGCCGGTCGCCCAGTGGATCGCGGGGTTGCCGGTCAGCTCAGCGTACAACTCGTCGCGTTGCCCGGGTGTGAGTTGTTTGGAATCGTTGAGGACTTTGTGCCGGAACTCGCGCGGGAGGATGGCGGCGGCGGCAACGACCGGGCCGGCCAACGGGCCGCGGCCCGCTTCGTCCACCCCGGCCACAATGGTTGCTCCGTCGTCGTACGCGCGCTTCTCATGACGGAGCGAAGGCATCGCTCCACCGGTCAGGCTTCTTCGACCTTGGTGGCTGTTTTGCCGATGCGCTTGCGGAGATAGTAGAGCTTGGCGCGACGGACGTTGCCGGCACGCTCGATCTCGACCTTCTGGATGAACGGTGAATGCAGCGGAAACACGCGCTCGACGCCTTCACCGTAGCTGATGCGGCGCACGGTAAATGTCTCGGCCAGTCCCCGGCCCTGTTTGTTGATCACGATACCGGCGAACACCTGAATGCGTTCCCGGTCGCCTTCTTTGATGCGCGTGTGCACGCGCACGGAATCGCCCACCTTGAACGGCGTCAAATCTGTTCGAATCTGTTCCTGTTGAATCTTCTCAATCACATTCATGACTTTTCTCCTTCCAGCAAATCCGGTCGCCGCTCTTTCGTCCGCTTGCGCGCTTGTTCCGCGCGCCACTTCGCAATCGCTCCATGATCGCCGGACACGAGCACTTCCGGCACACGCATCCCGCGAAACTCCGGTGGCCGTGTGTACTGCGGCCCTTCGAGCAGCCCACCGGCAAATGAATCATCTTCGGCACTCTGCTCGTCACCGAGCACGCCCGGCACGAGTCGCACCACCGCGTCCACGACGACCGCGGCGGCCAACGCGCCGTTGGTCAACACGTAGTCGCCGATGCTCACTTCCTCATGCACCAACGCCTCGCGCACGCGTTCGTCCACGCCTTCGTAATGGCCGCAGATGATCAGCACGTGCGGCTTGCCGGCAAACTCGCCTGCGCGGCGTTGCGTGAACGGCGCGCCTTGCGGCGTCATCAACACGACGCACGTGTTGTCGCGTCGTAACTTCTCCACGGCTTCAAAGATCGGTTCGGGCTTCATCAGCATGCCCGGCGCACCGCCGTACGGTTTGTCGTCCACGACCCGGTGCTTGTCGTGGGTGAAATCGCGCAGGTTGTGCACGCGCACGCGCACCAAACCCCGGTCACGCGCGCGCTTCAGGATGCTTTCGTCCAGCGGTCCCTCGAAAATCCGAGGGAACAACGTCAGAATGTCGATCTCCATCCGTGCGTCCGCGCGTCGGCAACGTCACGCCTGATTGACGGCTTGCTGAACCGGTGGTCGTCGGCTGCCTTCCGGCTCGACAATTTCCAGCATGGCGCGCTTGCCGTGTTTGGCGGCGGCGCTGGTCAGCAGCGTGCGGATCGCCGTAATCGTGCGTCCGCTCTTGCCGATGACCTTGCCGATGTCGGTCTGGTTGAGCCGCAACTCGAACACCACGACCCGCTCGCCATCCACTTCGCTGACTTCGACCTGCTCCGGGTGGTCGACCAGTGCTTTGACGACGTACTCGATAAACGCTTTCATCTCGCCTGCGCTCCCATCCAACAGCCCGCCCCACCCGGTCTCACTACGCCCGCCTGCCGCGAGCGCGCTCCTCAAGCCGCTTTCGTCTGTCGTTCGGCCCGCTTCAATATACTACGCACAGTGTCACTGGGCTGGGCACCTTTCTGCAACCAGAACTTGGCCCGCTCCAGATCCACCTTGAAAGTGTCGGTCGCCCTCTGGGGCTGATACGTCCCCAGATTCTCAATGAAACGTCCGTCGCGGGGGCTGCGCCCGTCCGCCACCACAATGCGAAACGCCGGAACGTTCTTCGTTCCCACCCGCCGCAATCTGATTTTTACTGCCACTGTTCTTCCTCCGGTTGTTCCATTACAGCTACCGGGCAATCCGCGGCAACGCACCCTTGCGCGCCATCGCCTTTTGCATCTTGCCCATGTCTTTCATCATTCGCTTCATCATGCCAAACTGTTTCAACAAATCGTTCACCTCGGCCACACTCGTACCGCTGCCGCGCGCAATTCGCATGCGCCGATTCGCATTCAGAATCTCGGGACGACGACGCTCATCGGGCGTCATCGACTGAATAATTGCCTCGGTCCGCTTGAGTTGCGTCTCGCCGCCGCTTAGACCTTTCATCTTATCCATTCCCGGCAACATGCCAAGCATATTTTCGAGTGGCCCAAGTCGCTTCAACTGCTGGAGTTGCGACAGGAAATCCTCCAAATTCAGGCTCTGGTCGGCGATTTTCTCCTGCAATTCCGCGGCCTTCGTCGCATCGAACGTCTCCTGCGCTTTCTCCACCAACCCGACCACATCGCCCATCCCCAGAATCCGGCCCGCCATCCGTTCCGGAAAGAACGCCTCAATATCGTCCAACTTCTCGCCGACGCCAACAAACTTGATTGGCTTGCCGGTCACCGCCCGCATCGAAAGCGCGGCGCCACCGCGCGCATCCCCGTCAAGCTTCGTCAGCACAATGCCGGTAATGCTCAGCGCCTTGTCGAAATGCTCGGCAATGTTCACGGCCTCCTGCCCGGTCGCCGCGTCGGCAACGAGCAAGATTTCCTGCGGCGTGAGCAATTCCTTCATCCGCACCAACTCCTGCACCAACTCCTCATCAATATGCAACCGGCCAGCCGTGTCGAAGATCAAGACGTCCCGGCTTTGCGTCTGACCGGCCGACAACGCTTGCCGGCATATCTTCGTCACGTCCTTCTCGTTGCGTACCGCGAATACCGGTATCTGAAGTTGCTTGCCGAGAGTTTCGAGTTGGTCAATCGCCGCGGGCCGGTTAACGTCGCAAGCAACAAGCAACGGTTTCCGCCCTTGCTTCGTCAGCAACTTCGCCAACTTCCCGGACGTCGTCGTCTTGCCGCAACCGTGCAAACCCACCATCATCCAAGAAGTTGTAGTAGCCGCTGTCCTCAGCGGCCCGGTTGCGCCTGAGACAGGCGCTACTACACCGCCCATCAACGCCACGAGTTCGTCGTGGACGATTTTGACGATCTGCTGACCGGGCGTGACGCTGGAGAGAACTTCCTGACCGAGAGCACGTTGCTTGGTGCGCTCGATGAAATCTTTGACGACCTTGTAGTTGACGTCGGCTTCCAGCAACGCCAAACGAACCTCGCGCAACGCATCGGCGACGTTCTTCTCCGTCAACTTGCCGTAGCCGCGCAGGTTCTTGAAAACCGACTGCAGTTTCTCTGAAAGTGAGTCAAACATTCGACCTCGCAACGCCGAGGAAATATCGGCGTCCCATGCAATGAGGGCAAGGAAATTAGCAAACGGAGCTATTGACGAACGGCCTACGACCTGCTACAAGTAACACACAATGAATCGTAGCCTTAACTTGCTGCTGGCTTTGCTGGCGCTGCTGCTTGCGCGGCAGACGGCGGGTTGAGGTCTGCGAAAGGAAATCGAACCCACTGTCGCCGCGCGACAGTGGGTTTTTTGTTGTTTGCCCTCTGTCCACGGCTAGAATCGAAAGGACAACGTTATGAGTGAGCAAATCTTGATTTTCGACACGACGCTCCGCGATGGCGAGCAATGCCCCGGTGCGTCGATGAATATCCGCGAGAAACTCGAAGTGGCCCGGCAACTCGCGAGGCTTCGTGTGGACATCATCGAGGCCGGCTTCCCCATCGCCAGCGACGGCGATTTCGAGGCGGTCAAGGCCATTGCCAACGAGATTCAAGGCGCACGCATTGCCGGCTTAGCTCGCTGCGTGGATGGCGACATTGATCGCGCCGCCGAAGCCGTGAAGCCGGCAGGTGACCGCGCCCGGATTCACGTGTTCCTCGCCACAAGTGCGATTCACCGGGAATTCAAACTCAAGATGGCGCAGGGCGAGATTCTCAAACGTAGCGTCGAAGGCGTGAAACGTGCGCTCGGCTACTGCAAAGACGTGGAGTTCTCGCCAGAGGACGCGTCGCGCACCGAGCCGGAGTTCTTGGCCGAGGTGACGCACGCCGCCATTGAAGCCGGTGCGAAAACGATCAACATCCCGGACACGGTCGGCTACGCGGCACCGCATCAGTTCGGCGCGTTGATCAAGTATCTTTTCGAGCACGTGCCGAACATCAAGAACGCCGTCATCAGTGTTCACTGTCACAACGATCTCGGGCTTGCCGTCGCCAACTCGCTCGCTGCGATCCAAAACGGAGCCCGGCAAGTTGAATGTACGATCAACGGCATCGGCGAACGTGCCGGCAACGCGTCGCTCGAAGAAATCGTCATGGCGCTCAAAGTCCGCAAGGACGCGTTCGGCGGTTATCAGACGAACATCGACACCTCGCAAATCTATCGCAGCAGCCGACTCGTCTCGCACATGACCGGCATGGTGGTGCAACGCAACAAGGCCATCGTCGGCGACAACGCGTTCGCGCACGAGGCCGGTATTCATCAGCACGGCGTCATCGCCTACCGGGAGACCTACGAGATCATGCGCGCCGAGGACGTGGGCCGCTCCAGTGAACTCACTTGGGGCAAACACATGGGCCATCACGCCGTCGGCAAGAAGCTCGAAGAGATGGGTTACAAACTCAGCGAGGACGAAATCCGCCGCATCACCGAACAGATCAAGACGCTCGCCGACAAGAAGAAACAGGTCTACGACGAAGACGTTCAGGCGATTGTTGAAGGGCAGTTCACCGAGGTGCCGCAGGTGTGGAAACTCGACTACCTCAGCGTCATGACCGGCACGATTCCCACGGCCAGCGTTCGACTCATCCGTGCCGACAAGAACGAGCCGATCTCAGATGCCGGCACGGGCGACGGACCGATTGATGCGATGCTCAAAACGATTGACCGCATCACCGGCATCAAAGGCAGTCTCATGGATTACAGCGTCGGCAGCGTGACGCGCGGCAAGGATGCTATCGGTGAGGTCAGCGTGCGCGTTCAATTCAACGGCGATGCCGGTAAGATTGTGACCGGCAAAGGCGCTTCGACTGACATCATCGAAGCCAGCGCCCTCGCCTACTTGAACGCGCTCAACCGGTACCTCTTCGAACAACGCCGCCGTGCTGAGGCAGAGAAACCGACGCTGTAATCAGCGCGGACTGTCGCGCAGCGGAGGATTGAAGGTGGGAAGGGTGCGCGGCCCGCTCGGCGCGTACAATTCGTCGAACTCCGGATAGCCGCGCAAGCTCGCCAAGTCGGGGTCGCGCGGCGCGCCATTGCGATAGGTGGAGGCCTTGTCGAGTTCGAAACATTTTTTGAGGTTCTGCACGGCCATCATCTGGTTGTCCATCAAAGCGTAGGCGCACGCCAGGTTGTACAGCGCCGCCGCGTCCGTCGGGTTCAACCCCAGGCTGATGTTGAGCTTGTCGATGCCATCTCGAAAATCGTTGCGCGCGCGCGACAGCTTGGCCACTTCGACCAACGCCGAACCCCACATGGCGTACGTGCCGGCGGAGTTGGGAATGGCGCGCGCCGACCGGTCAAATTTCTCCAGCGCCTCGCGGAACAACGTCTGCTTCTTCTGCTGGTCGGACGTGATACGTGCCGCCTGCACCAGCGCGCTGGCCCAGTTCGCGTACACGGGACCGATCTCGCCGCTGAATCGCGCGCGCTCAGCCGCCTTCTGAAATAGTCCGGCCGCTTCCGTCAACAACTGAAACCGCGCCTTGTCGTCCACCGAAAACTCCGGCAGCTTCGAGGACAAGATCACCGCCCATTTGTTGTAGCTTTCCCACTGATCGGGCGAAAGCGCGACCGCTTTGCGGCACTTCTCCACCGCGCCCTGATAACACGCCAGCCGCAATCGTCCTTCCAGCGGCAGGTCGCCCAGTAACACCAGCGTCTCGCTCCACAACACGTACGTGAGGGCCACGTTCGGCTTCAACGCCGCGGCCTTGCCGAATTTCTCGGTGGCGGTTTGGTAGAACTGTGCCTGCTGTTCCGGGCTGGAACTCCTCTTGCCCAACTGCACCAGCGCGATGCCCCAATTACTGTACGCTTCGGCGAAATCGTTTTTCGCGGTGATGGCGCGCTCGAACGCCTCGCACGCGCTGGCGTACTTCTTGTCGCGCAGGAATTGCACGCCCAAATCGAATTGCGATTGCGCAAGTTGCTCGGGCTGCAGAAGCTGTTGCGGAGCCGGCGGCGGAGAGGCATCCTGCTGCGCGCTCGAAGCCACGGCAAACGTCGTCACCAGCAACACACTGAGAAGTACCCGGTTCATTCCCGTTTCAACACGCGGGGAGCGCCCTGCCGGATGCGTTGCACCTGCGCCCGCAACGCGCGCGCCACCGGGCCGACACCCTTCCAAGCGGCCGCCGCGGCGACGGTCAGCTCCACCAGTTGCTCCAAATCGTTCACGCTCACAAACTCCGCGCGTACCTTACCATGTTTTCCAATGTTGTGGTAGTTGCCCAGCGCCAGACACAGTCCTGCCGCCCGGTACCCGAAGGCACCGAACGCCGTGGCCTCACAAGTGCCGCCGTCCATGAGACAGCGCTGGTAACGGAACGCTGAGTCCCGCCGCCGGCAGTGCTCCGCAACCTCCCGAAGAAAAAGCGTCCCGTTCGCGTCAAACGTCGTCATCCGATCGCCCATGCGCACGACCGGACCGTCGCCGATTTTTGCCCACGGTCGCGCACTGCTCATCTCCATTGAAACGACGAGCGCGTCTTTCGGAATCTTCCCGGACCGTGCCGCTTCAATCGCACCGTGAAACCAGACTTCTTCGGCGCGCGTGAACACGCCCCACACATGCGTCCTGAGTTTCTTGCGCGCCACCTCGGTCAGCGTCGCCAACACAACCGCGACGCTCAATACATCGTCAATCGCCGCTGCATGGAGCCGGTTGCGTTGCACCCGAAACGCCGGCACGTCCCACATGCCGAACTCGCCGGCATGCAACGGTTGGTCAGCGCGCAGCACCACTCGTTTGCGCTGCGGCCACGCCGTCTCGTCCAAATGCACCACCGTCGCCCGCGCGGTGCGGCCGGTGCCGAACACGCGCACGCGGGCGCCGACAAACAATTCCTTCGGCACACCGCCGAGAAATTCCGCGTGCCGGCCATCGAGAATCTCGAAACCGGGATGGTCCATGTGCGCCACGAACACCAGCGGTGACCGGCGCGTGCTGCGTTGATGCCGGGCAATCACGTTGCCCACCCGGTCCCACCCTACGCGCAGACCAAGCGAGCGACAGTAGCCGGTCACGAACTCGCGGACGCGATGCTCGTGATACGGCGCCGTCGGCAATGTCAACACGCTCTCCGCCAAACGGAGCAGTTTCTTGCGTTCCATCGGAGCGCCACTATAATCGCCGCGCCCGTGAATGCCAACGCCAAAGCCCCGTCCCGGTGGAAACAGTTTCGCTACCGGCTCGAAGTCGCGGGCGTTGGCTTCATCGCGTGGCTCATTCCAAAATTTCCGCGCCGACCGGTCGTCGCGCTTGGCCGGGCGTTGGGCTGGCTCGCCTATCATCTCAGCCCGAAACAGCGCCGCTACGCGTTGACGAATCTCGACATCGCGTTTCACGAAACCAAAACGCGCGCGGAGAAGGCACGCATCGCCCGTGCGTCGTTCCAGAATTTCGGCGGGACGATGCTCGGCTTGTTCTGGTCGCCCCGGTTGAATCGCGAAGTCGTTGACCGTCTGGTGGATTGCAATCCGAAGCACATCGAGCGCGTCCACGAAATTCAAGCGCGCGGCAAGGGGATCGTCTTTCTGACGTTTCATTATGGCGACTGGGAATTGCTGGGCTTGGCGACCGGCTTCTACGGCGTGCCGCTGACGGTGGTGATGGACAACATGCGCAACGTGGCGCTCGAAAACGTGCTCAAACGGTTGCGCGGCCAGTCCGGTCATCGCATCATCACCGAGCACAACGCCGCACCGGCGTTGCTGAAGACGCTCAAGCGCGGCGGCAACATTGCGCTGCTGATTGACCTGAACGCGCCGGTCACGCGCGGCGGCGTGTGGCTGAAGTTCTTCGGGATGCCGGTGTTCAACAATTCCGCGGCGGCCGCGCTCTCATTGCATACCGGCGCAACCATCGTGTGCGCCGTGGCGACTCCGTTGCCGGGCGGACGCGCGCACATTGTGTACGGCGCGGAGATCGAGTTCACACCGACCGGCCATTACGAGGACGATGTGCGGGCGCTCAGTCAGAAGTGCCTCGACTTCTGCGAGAACCTCGTGCGCGAGCGACCGGAGTACTGGCTCTGGAGCTACAAACGTTGGAAACACGCTCCCACCACCGACCTCGCCGGCTTCCCGTTCTACGCGTATTACACCAAGACGTGAACGCGCTTGCGTTTGTGAAGCGGCCACAGCAGTAGCGCGGCGAGTGTGATGAGCAGAAGCGAGGACGGCTCAGGCACGAACTCGAATGCGAAATTGTCCATTACAAACTGCGGGGCAGACGGAGTGCCGAAAGCTGGCTGACCGCCAAAATTGCTGAAATAGAGTCGGTCAATGTTCGTGTAGCCGAAAGTAAACAGCGTTGGCGCGGTCGCGCTCGCCACCACCACTGTCTGGTCATACAGCAAGTTGCCACCGCTGAACCCCTTCACTTCGACGCTTAAGTTGCTGTTGTACGAACCTGTCAAGTAAGCGCTCAGGAAGCTGAAATTGGTGCCGAGGGAATCAATTACAGCGGGATTACCAATGCCGTTTACAACAACATTCGAGGCTGACACCATTCCGTAGTAATAGCCGTTCGTGCCGAAGACAGAAGGAGAAAGGATGGCGTTAAGAGGAAGAAAGTTACTCCAAACGAGCCCTTGGTAGGGAGCAGTAAAGTACGAGCCAGAACCCGTCTCGGAGAGATCGTCGAATGTGATGACGGCAGCCCAAGACGGGGAAACCATCAGGAAAATGAGCAGTGTGAAACACACAACGCACAGCGGCAGCAGCCTCACGTTCACAGCAAAACTCCTTCCCTTCTCTCGATGAGAATCATAACAGGGAATCGCGCGCGAATCCAGATAATTCAAGGCGCGGCGCGACCGGCGGTCGCGCCCTACCGTACGACTTTCCACTCGCGGTCTTTGTTCTCCGTTCATTGGATCTTACCCACCAATGAGAAGCAGTGCGCAGCAGGACAGATTGAATTCGTGATGTTGACTGAAGAGCAGGCCCACTGTGCGTTATTCGTGTCGTTGCCATCCGCGTCACTTCCACTAAGCGGACTTCCGCTGTGAAAGCACGTCCCACTTGCGGTGAACGTGTACGTATTCCCATTGGTGACCGTGCCAACCATCACACCGGGAAGAGCTTCGCCGTAGGGATAATCCGCGTAGGCTTGGACGTTAATGTTTGTCGGGAGCGTGCTGATCGACACCGTGAACGATCCGGAATTGTCGCTCATGGCACCCTGCTGATCATTGAAATAAAGCACCAACCGGCCGGTGCAGTGCGCCGTAAAGCTCCCGCTGGTTCCCAACTGGACGCAACGTTGACAGCGGGTGCAGAACTGTACCGGCGTCGGCGTGGACACATCCGGATTGCTCCCATAGTCCACATTGAAGAACCGGCTCGCCCCGTTGCCGACCTGTCCTCGGTCATTAAGACCCCAGCCCCAAAACTGATTCGTTCCCTGATCGACCGTGACGGCGAGGCTGTGAGAACCACCTCCGAGTGGATCAAAGACAGGATCAAAGGGCGAGTGCGCGCTAACTAAGACGGCGTTGCTGAGGCCGGCCACCAACTTGGGCCTGTTGGTGGACGCTAACGCGCTGGTAAGGGTGCCCAATTGCGCGTGACTGTTATTCCCCCACGCGTACACCTGACCGTTGCTGGCCACTGCCAAGCTGAATTGATACCCGCCCGCAATCGCCACGACGTTGGACAGGACAGAGGGGAGCACCTGCCCCGGCGCCGTCGCTGTCCCGCTGCGCCCCAATTGTCCGACGCTGTTGGTGCCCCAGGTCCACACGGTTTTGTCCGCTGTCAATGCAATCGTGTGGTCGTAGCCGGCCGCAATCGCAATGACATTCGAGATGCTTGTCAGCATTGTAGGAACGGTAACGTTCGTGCGCCCACCATTGCCCAACTGCCCCTCCGTACCGCGACCCCATGTCCAGATCGCTCCAGACTGATCTAAGGCTACGCTATGTCCAAAGCCGGCAGCGACGGCGACAATCTGCGTCAGTACCAATGTCTGAATGGGAGAGTTGGTGCAGTGGCAATTCGAGGTAAGACCTCCGACGCCCAATTGTCCGTTTGTGTCACTTCCCCAAGCCCATACTTTTCCGTCCGCGCGCAACGCCAGTCCGTGCTGATGCCCGGCGGCCACGCTGACAACATTGCTCACGCCACTGATCGGCGAAGGTACAAGCACGTTACCTTCCGAATTAACAGGGCGCGATCCCCCGTCTCCGAGCACTCCGACCGTGCCGTTATCGACGGAAGAACCCCACGTCCACACCCGGCCGTCGGTATCTGCCACTACAGTGAAGTCCTCCCCACCGGCCGCCAGTGCAACGGCGTTGGTGATGGTTTGTCCAAT
>JBGQCJ010000092.1:0-10962 GCA_041495285.1 Verrucomicrobiia bacterium | reverse complement strand
GGTAGGGCTCGCCGTATTTCCATGGTTCGCGGTCAATGTCGCCGTTGCGGCCACTGGCGTGCTCGCGGAAATATGGTAGGAACGAGCCAAACTCATGCCACCGCGTGATCTGCTCACCGGTGGGGTTGCCGTCAAATCCGCCTAAATCGTGGCCGTACCAAGCGGCACCCGATATCATCGAACTCAAGCCAAACGGTATGGTCACTCTCCGGTAGAACGGATCGGTCGTGGTATCTCCGCTCCAACTGACCGCATAACGCTGTAAACCGGTGTTGCCGGAACGGCTCAGCACGAACGGACGTTTGTTGGGATACTTCGTCAACATGGCTTCGTAGCTGCACTGGGACGAGCGCAGCCCAAAGTAGTTGCGCTCATTCGACATTTGCCGGCGCGAGTCCGTCGTCGAAAGACCATAGTGACCATCACACCAAAGCAATCCGTCATAGGGAATAGAGTCGCCACCTTCGGGTTCGGTCAGATCGTTCCAGATACCGGCGAACGGGAAGGAGTTGAGCCAGTTGCCGATTTTGCCACCCCACCATTGCCGCATGGGCGTGCTGCTGAAATCGAACCATGAGACATTACCGACGTAAATGCTGCGTGTGACCGTAACGCTGCTGTTGTCCTTAATAAAATGGTTCAGGCCGTTGGCCTCTCCGTACATCGGGTCGCCCGGTTCGAGCCACGGCTCGATTAGTGGCACAATCTTCACGCCTTTGGCGGCGCAGTTGGCGGCCATTTGACCGGGGTTCGGATAGTTGGAGTTGAAGGAAAGTTGATGAAGTTGGCCATCGCTAATGTTTTGATCGTGGTTCTGATCCATGTAGTCAATGTCTAGATGAATCGCATCGAGCGGGATGTTCGCTGCGGTCGCCTCATTGGCGCGATTTGTGACCGTATTCTGGTCGAGGTAGCTGAACCGGCTAATCTGGTAACCAAACGCCCACTTCGGCAGCATCGTTGGGCGGCCGGTTAGTTCCGAATACCGGTCCATGACGCCTGCCATCGTGTGATTCGTGCCGCCACCGAAAAAGAAATAGTCCATCTGTCCGTCGCCCGCTTCATAGGACAGATTGCCGGCCCCGGATTTTGTGGAGCCGAACGAGAACAACGGCCGGCAAGGATTGTTGAAGAAAATCCCGTAGACAAACGCCGGCACACCGCCGCCGGCAGGCTGCACGCCGTAGAAGAATGGCATGTTCATGTACACCGGGTTTTGAAACTCGCCCCAGTGATACGTGCCGGTGCCTTGTGTCCAAACTTCCATCTCCCTTCCGTGCCGGTTCAGTGGGCCACCGTATTCGCCTAATCCGAAAATCGCTTGATTGGAGGGCAAAACCCTCGCCGCTTTAAGTTTGTAGTCACCGGAAGTCCATCCGCTCTGCGCTTGGTAAATGTACGCGGAATTAAAGAAGTTAGTGTTGTCCTGCGAAAGGTAGAAGCCGCTCTTGTCTTTGAAATCGACCTTGAACGGACTCTTGGTGACAACGACATCGAGTTGCGGAGTCGAGAGGAGATAAGTGCTTCCTTGATCAACGACCGTTAGAGTCTTCGTCGGCCATTGGCCGAGCGGCTTGGCGACCATCGGCTCTTCTTTGGGCCACAAATTTCCGTCGATGTTATAGAAAAAATAACGCACGCGGATGACATCGTCTGCGTAAGCTGTGACCGCGGCCTTGGAGTTGAGAGCGGTGCCGCCGTCGTTGATCCAAAACAGAACAACCGTGCTTCCGTTAGTCGGGTCGACCGAAGTCGTAACGTTCGTGACGCTGCCGACTTGAGTGTCGGCAGCACGAGCGGAATACGCTGTGAAGATTAGTGTGATGGATAGCAGCAGAAGTTGCGCTATTCTCCTGGAGGAGGAACTAGGTTTTTGCATCGTGGCAATACCCTTCAAAAAACTTCTTACGGTTCGCATTTCGAGCCCGTCATGAGCTAGAATTGAACCCATGTATAGCTGAAGGCCCGGTTCTTGTAAAGCGTTTTAGCAAACAGTCTGCTTTTTCCTGTTCGTCGCATTCCAGCTTGCCAGAATCAGCCCAAAATGCCATATAAGGCAGGCCGCCATCAAGCGGCAGGGGGATTTGATGTCGTCACTTGATATTAAGCGAGTTGTAACAGAAAGACTGGGCGAGAACTACGAGCTCCACGAGAAGTATATCAACCCGACCTTGGTAAAGGTTTTTCGGACCATTGGGTTCGACAAGGTATACGCCAAGGCCAAGGGTCAATACCTTTGGGACAAGGAGGGCAACCGGTACCTCGACATGCTGAGCGGCTTTGGCGTGTACTCCATCGGACGAAACCACCCGAAAGTTGCTCAAGCCATCCGGGACGTACTCGATCTTGACCTACCGAACATGGTGCAGATGGACTGCGCGTTTCTTGCCGGCCTGTTGGCCGAGGAACTCATCAAGCGCTGCCCGCCACATTTCGAAGCAGTATTTTTCTGCAACTCCGGCACCGAAGCAGTCGAAGCGTCGCTGAAATTCGCTCGCGCGGCGACGGGACGTAGCAAGTTCGCTTATCTCGATCACGGCTGGCACGGTTTGTCGATGGGTTCGCTCTCGATCATGGGCAACGACGAGTTCCGCGAAGGCTTCGGCGATTTGCTGCCCGGCGAAATGGTGCCATACGGCGATCTCGATGCTCTGGAACGCGTGCTGTCGAAGAAGGACATTGCCGCGTTCGTCGTCGAGTGCGTTCAAGGCAAGGGCGTGCGCATCCCGAAGGACGATTTCCTGCCGGGCGCGCAGGCGCTGTGTCGCAAGTACGGCACCTTGTTCGTATGCGATGAAGTGCAAACCGGCTACGGTCGTACCGGCAAACTTTTCGCATTCCAACATTGGAATCTCGAGCCCGACATCATCTCCACCAGCAAGGCGCTCAGCGGGGGTTACGTGCCGGTCGGTGCGATGATCACGCGCCGCTGGATTTACCAAAAAGTGTTTCACCGGATGGACCGGTGCTGGGTGCATTCATCCAGCTTCGGTCGCAACAACCTCGGCATGGCGGTCGGTCTCGCTACGCTGCACATCCTCGATGACGAGAAGCTCATCGAGCGCAGCGCCGTGCAGGGCAAGAAACTTCTCGACTCGATCAACAAGCTGAAGGAAAAACACGAAGTTCTGATGGAAGCCCGCGGCAAAGGCTGCATGATCGCCATCGAGTTTCACGAACCCAAGAGCCTCAAATTGAAGATGGCTTGGAAGATGGTCCACGCGGCGCACGACGGATTGTTTGCGCAGATGGTGGTGATGCCGCTGCTGGCAAAGCACCGCGTGCTCACGCAGGTCAGCGGCAACCACGGCGACATCATCCGCATCCTGCCGTCGTTTGTGATCACCGACGAGGACATTCAATACTTCGTGAGCGCACTGGACGACGTGCTCACTGATTGTCACAAGCTGCCGGGTCCGATGTGGGATTTGGGCAAGAACCTGGTCACGGCCGCGATGCGCAACCGCCGCGAGAAGCAGGCAGAACCCACGGCAGCTTCCGCGCGTTGAACCGGGCCGCCCGGCAAGGCGTGCCGTCTTTCGCATGCGACAACAAACTCTCAGCGGACTGGCCAATCTGATTGTTCGCCGGCCATGGTGGATTGTTGTGGCCGGCGTTGTCCTCGCCATCGCCGCCGGTTACTACACGTCGCGCGCGCTGGAGTTCAAAACCAACCGCAACGATCTCATCGGTCGCGACAGCGAATACTGGCGGCTGTTCAGCGAGTACGCCAAGGAGTTTCGGGCCGAGGAGGATTACATTGTCGTCGTCGAGGGCGACCAACCGCGACGCAACCAAGCGGCCATCGGCACGCTTGTTCAGAAACTCTTAGCTTCCGAGAACAACCCCAACACGGAAGACGACCCTCACGCCCAGCACTTCCTGCCGGAAGACGTCTTCTACCGGGTAGACTTCGACGCGCTGAAACGCCGGTTTCTTTTTTTTCTGGAAGTCGACGAACTCAAGGAAATCCGCGATTCGCTGAAGGACTTCAAGCAGTTGCTGGCGATCCTCGAGCACAACCCCCGGCTGGACACGTTCTTTGGCACGATGAACCAGATGCTCGATCAGATGGCCAGCGCATCCGAACCCGACCGGCGCAAGATGGAGGCGTTCCTGCCGACGATTACCGCGATTCTCAACCAAATGTCAGAATTGCCCGGCCCCGAAGACGACGGCGAGTTGCTCACGCCCTGGGCCAGTGCGTTTTTCAGCCAACAGATGCTCGACGAGGCGCAACAGCAGTTGAAATGGAAAGGCTACCACGCGTTTCGCAATGGCCGCATGTTCATCATTCTCGTCCACCCCCGCGCCGAGTCCGAGGCCAACGGCCCGGCGCCACACGCCGCCACGATTGGCAAAATGCGCCGCATCATGGCCGGGATGCACGAGCAGTTTCCCGATCTGAAGATCGGTCTGACCGGCGAGCCGGTGCTGGACCATGACGAGATGGCGGTCTCGGAAAGTGACGCCAAGAAAGCGTTGCTGCTGACGTTGGCGCTGGTCGGGCTACTGTTCGGCTCTAGTTTCCGCGAGGTGCAACGTCCGCTGCTGGCACTCGGATGCATCGTGCTCGTCGTCGCCCTGAGTATGGGATACGCCACGCTCAGCATCGGTCACCTCAATATCATTACCATCACGTTCGCGGTCATGATCGTCGGACTGGGCATTGACCTCGGCATTCAGTTCATCGCGCGCTACGAGGAGGAACTCAGCAAAGGCGCGTCGCGCGTGGACGCCGTGCGCACGGCAATCGAACATACCGGCCCCAGCATCATCACCGCTGCCGTGACCAATGCCGCCGCGTTCTTTGCGATGGGCCTGAGCGGGTTTCGCGGCGTCAACGAGCTGGGCGTCATTGCCGGCGGCGGTATGTTGGTGGCGATGGCGGTAATGATGACGGTGTTACCGGCGTTGCTGTTGCTGGCGCGTCGCAAGAACGAATCCACACACATTCCGGCACGCGCCGTCGCGACGAAGTTCGAGCAATTGCTCTTGCGTCGGCCCACCGGGACGCTGGCGGTGTGCGGTGCGGTCACGGTGATCGCGCTGCTGGCCGGCTGGCGGGTGCGTTTCGATTACAACGTGTTGAACCTGCAATCGCGGGACCTCGAATCCGTGCAGACGGAGTTGCGGCTGTTGGAGGCCGACGCGGAGTCCACGATCTTCGCGGCGGTGGTGTGCGACACATTGGACGAGGCGCGCGTGCTGCACAAGAAACTGGAGGCGTTACCGACCGTCGTCAGCGTGGAGAGCATTGGTCCACTGATCCCGGAACATCAGGAAGAGAAGACCAAGCTGATCCGCGACATCCAGCGGGAACTCGGTAAGGTGCATTTTGATCAAGCGGAGTTCGAGTCGGGCGACGTGGAGAAATTGTCGCGGACGCTGGGGGGAATGCGGTTGCGGGCGAGTCAACTCGAGAAAGACGGCAAGAGTGACGGGGCGGTCTTGACGCCGCTGACCAATGCCCTGAGCCAGACACGCGAGAAACTGAGCACCGGCAATCAAGAGAATTTGGCCAAGCGGCTGGCGGACTATCAGCGCCGGTTTTTCGCTGATTTGCAGGCGCAGTTGGACCTGATGGCCGACCAGGAAGTGAGCAAGCCGATGACGATGGAGGAGGTGCCGCCCGAAGTCCGCCGGATGCTGATCGGCAAGACCGGCAAGATTCTGTTGCGCGTGTTTCCCAAGGAAAACATTTGGGAGCGCGAGCCGCTGGTCGAATTCGTGCGCGACGTCCAAACCGTCGCTCCCCAAGTGACCGGCACGCCACTGGGCATTTACGAGTTTGTGGACATTCTGCAACGGGGCTACATCCGCGCGGCGTGTTGGGCCTTTCTGGTGATCGCCGTGCTGGTGTTCATTGATTTCCGGGGCGGCTACGCCATGGTGCTCACCTTGTTGCCGCTGGTCGTGGGCATGATCTGGATGGTGGGGGCGATGGCGTTGTTCGGCATCCCGTTCAACCCGGCCAACATCATGGTACTGCCCTTGATGGTGGGCATCGGCGTGGCGTACGGAATTTATGTTGTGCAACGATACCGGGAGGATGGCGAAGCAACGTTCTACGGCAAGAGCACGGGACGGGCGGTCATCTTGTCGGCGCTGACGACGATCATGGCGTTTGGCAGCATGATCATCGGCGCGCATCGCGGGATCCGGAGTCTGGGGTTGGTGATGATCATCGGCATCACCTCGTGTCTGGTGGCGGCGTTGGCGTTGCTGCCCGCCTTGTTAGAGGTCGCGCGCCGCAAGGGCTGGAAGGTGTAGCTGGCCGACGGCGGATTCGAGGAAACGCGCGAGATTTTGTCCGGAAGCTCTAGCCCGGTGGCCGAGGCGCGCCAAGTCCGTCAGAACGCCGGGATGTCGCATGCACGTCGAGAACACGCGCGCGGGACGAAGCTGGCCCAGCACGAAAAAATCGTTGAACTGCTCCGGCAGGTCTTCATGGTCGTTATCGGTGATGCAGCGGACCGCCATGAAATCCGTTTCGTGCGCGGCGGTGACACCGGCCACCGCGCTGGTCTCCATATCCACCGAGAGCGCGCCGGTCGCCTTGCCCACGCGCCCTTTCGTCGTCGCTTTCAGAATCATATCATCAGTGGTGATGATCTTGCCGAAGTGGATGCGGAAGTCGCCAGTCGTGGTTTCCAGTTCCGGCAATCGTTTGGGTTTGTGCTGTGTCTTCCATCGGACCTCGTTGCCCTGATCCGCGAGAAGATCGAGGACCTCGGTGCCAATGACGATATCACCATCCTTCACCTCGGGTTGCAGTGCGCCACCGAAGCCGGCACTGATGATGAGGTCGGGCCGGTAACATTTAATGGTCATCTCCGCCGCGATGCGGGCGCATTCCTTGCCGATGCCGAGTGCCAGCAGGGCAACGGGCTGGCCGGCCAGTGTGCCCTCGAAGAAATCGAGGTGCGCTTGGCGAACGACGTGGGTGGCGTTGGCGCGACGCAGGATGGGACGCAACTCCTGTTTAACGGCGACAAGGATGGCAATCATCGCGGCGAGGACGCCGCTCTTACGAGCAGCAACCGTCGTCGTTGTTCGCAGCGGCGACGGCGGCGTTGACTTCTTTCTCCGCCAGCACCTGTTGAATGTTCGACTGGACAGAATCTCTCTTGCCGGTCAGATGGCCGCGGCCGGTCGTCACGCCGTTGTAGGCGTCGACGTGCGAGGCGTTGGCGATGGGCTTGGGTTTGATGCCGAAGTTGTACCGGATAAGTTTCCAAGTGTCACCGGGTTGCTTGTCGATGCCGAGCGAGGGCGTGGGCTCGTAGCCGCAATGCACCATGCAGTTCTCGCAGCGCGGGTCGCGAGCGACGCCGTTGACCACGCCGTATTTGTCCCAGTCCACTTTGGCGAGCATCTCTTGGTAGCCGGCATAGTGGCCGTCGGTCATGAGATAGCAGGGGGCTTTCCAGCCTTTGACGTTGCGCGTCGGGATCGCCCACGCGGTGCAGTGCAAGTCGCGTTTGCCGGCGAGGAACTCCAGGTAAATCGGACTGCCGAAGAATGTGTACTTCTGTCCCCAGTCGACAATGTTCTTGAACTTCTCGCGTGTGACTTTGCGGGTGAGGAAGAAATCTTCGGGCTGCTTGTTGAGCCGTTTGATCATGTCTTTCTTGGCGGCATCGTACTCATAGCCGGGCGTGATGGTGTGGCCGTCGACGCCGAGGTTGGAGAGGAAATCGAACATCTTTTCGATTTCGTTCATGTCGGTCTCTTTGTAGATCGTGGCGTTGGTGGCGACCTGATAGCCGAGGATCTTGGCCATCTTGATGGACTCGATGCATTCCTTGAACACGCCTTCGCGCTCGACGATGAGGTCGTGGATGTATTCGAGTCCGTCCACGTGCACGTTCCAATACATCCATTTGGACGGCACGATGCTCGGACGGCCATCGTTCTTGCCCTTGCGGATTTCGGCGGCTTCTTTGTCGGTGATCAGTTTTTTCGCGAGTAGTTCGGTAAGCCAGCGCTCGGTCTTGCCGGCGTTGTACGTGCGGGCGAGCCATTCGCGCATTTTCTTGCGCATGAACATGCCGTTCGTGCAGATGTACACGATGCGCTTTTGTTCGAGCAGGCCGGCCACGAGTTCTTCAATCTTCGGATAGATCGTCGGTTCGCCGCCGCAGATGGAAACCATCGGCGCGTTGCACTCCTGCGCCGCGCCGAGGCAGTCTTCGAGGCTCATCATGTCTTTGAGCGAGGTCGAGTATTCGCGGATGCGACCGCAGCCGGTGCAGGTAAGGTTGCAAGTGTGCAACGGCTCAAGCTGCAGCACGAGAGCGAATTTCTCCACCTTCTTCATCTGGTTGGTGATGATGTGCTTGGCGATTCTTGCGCTAAGCGCGAATGGAAACCTCATTGACGTTTTTCTCCTGTGCTTCGATTGTCTCTCTAGACTTCGTCGAGCTGTGCCAGTGCCCGCAGCCGCGCCACCTTGCGGAAAATCCGGGGTTGCTTGAAAAACAACTGGATGACGCGCGACTTTTCGTGTTCGCGGGGCACGGGCGGGAAGCCGTGCAGTTTGTGGCGCGCATACATGCCCAGCGCCATGAGCGGGAAATAGTGTCCGTAGAAATGGTATTGCAGATAGAACACGCGCGGAAAGCCGGTGCCGGTAAACAACTGTTCGTCCCAGGTGCCGTCCACTTCCTGATGATTAAGCAAGTACTGAATGCCGCGCGCGACTTCGGGGGAATGCACCTCGCCGGCCGAGATGAGACCCATGATGGCCCACGCCGTTTGCGATGCCGCGCTCTGCCCGATGCCCTTGAACTGCGGGTCGTCGTAGCTGCGCAGCGATTCGCCCCAGCCGCCGTCGGCGTTTTGCACCGTCTTGAGCCAGGCGACGGCGCGGCGGATGTAGGGCAGGCGCATGTCTTCGCCGATCGTGCGCAACCCGCGCAACACCTGCCACGTGCCGTAGACATAATTTGTCCCCCAACGTCCGAACCACGAACCATCCGGGCATTGGTCGCGCTTCAAAAATCCAATCGCTCGCTCCACGCATTCGTCTTCGAGAGTGAATCCGAAATGGCCGAGGCTTTCCAGCGTACGCGCCGTGATGTCGGCCGTGCTCGGGTCGATCATCGCGTTGTGGTCGGCAAACGGCACCTGCGTAAAGAGCTTCTTGTCGTTGTCCTTGTCGAAGCTGGCCCAACCACCGTCCTTGCCTTGCATCCCGAGCACCCAGCGGATGCCGCGGCGAATGGCCGCCGACTTCTCTCGTTCAAACGGCGTGGTGACGCGATTCAACGCCATCAGCACCATGATGGTGTCGTCCACGTCGGGATAAAATTCGTTGTGATACTCGAAGAACCAGCCACCGACCGGCTTGTTCGGTTCGGTGTAGCGATGGCTTTCAGAATGTTTGATGATCCAGTCGCCAGGACGACGCACCTCTTTGTCCAGCAGCCAGCGCGAGGCCTGCGCAAGGGCCGCGTGATCGGCGGGCAGACCGGACTCGTTGAGCGCATTGATGGTGATGGCCGTGTCCCAGACCGGGGAGAAGCACGGTTGCAGACGGAGCGTGTCGCGTTCCTCAATCTCCAACTGCTCCATCTCACGTATCCCGTGGGCCACCAGATAACTCTCGTTGGTGTAGCCCAGCGCGTGCAGCGACATGACATAATTGGCCATCGCCGGGAAGATCGCGCCCAGCCCGCCGGGGGCGCGTCCGTGTTCAATGACCCAGCGCTCCGCGCTGCGCAACGCCCGCTTGCGAAGCGGGGGCAGGGGATGGTGCCGATGAACAAACTTCAGCAGGGCGTCGACGACGAGAAAAAAGTTGTGCCAGGTAAATGTTTTTTGGTCCCGCGCCAACCGAATGTCCGCGTTCTCGCGTCCGCCAACCCAGAGTTCGTCAATCTGACACACGGTCGCCATCGGTTTGACCGGCTCACGTGACCGAATGATAGAGAGCGGGACAAGCATCGCGCGCGACCAAGCCGACATGTTGTAGATACTGAAGCTGAACCACTTGGGGAGCAGAATCAGTTCGGGAGGTATGGCCGGGCAGCCACCCCACGGGTAGAGACCGACCATCGCCAGATAAATCTTCGTGAACGTGTTGCAGCGCGTCAAGCCGCCCGCACCGAGGATCGCGTCCCGCGTGTTGAGCATGTGAGGAGCGGTCACAGGATCCCCGGCCATTTTCAGTGCGAGATAGGCTTTGACCGAGCCGCTGAGTTCCATCGGGCCGCCGGGGTAAGTGGCCACGCCACCGCTAGGAAGCAGCTTCGATCGGATATAATTCGCCGCTTTTCGGACTCTGACAGGATCGAGCTTGTCAATGAAATGAAGATAGATCAGGTATTCCGACTCAAGGATCGTGTCGCCTTCCAACTCGGCACACCAATGGCCATCCGCCGCTTGCCGGTCCAGCAGCCAATCCTGCGCGGTGGAAATGGCAGCTTCCAAGCGTCCAATCGTATCCAGAGTGTAATCTTCCTGTGCGTGCATCATATCTGATTGCCCGGCCAGCCTCCCCTCCTTCTCGAACAGGCCACTATTATAATAGCCCATCCTTCATTGTAAAGGGGATTTAACATTCCCGTAAACCATCCCGACCGCCGACCAAAATCGGCGCAGCTCTTTTTCCAAATCCCTGCAAATCAACTCTCTACCGATGGATTCTGACCAATCAGACGGGAAAAGCGCTGAATACTGTGGTTGCGTAAATCGCTGACACACAAGCACTGCCACACCCCGATCCGTTTCCGAGCGGATCAAACGACCCACCGATTGGATGACCCGGTTCATGCCGGGGTAAATATACGCGAATTCAAACCCCATGCCCTTTTCTTGCTCATAATACTGGCGCATCAACTCCCGCTCAAAACTCACCTGCGGCAGCGCCGGGCTGACCACAATCACCCCGCACAACAGCTCACCGGGGTAATCAACCCCCTCCGCAAACAACCCGCCCTGAACCGCAAACACGAG
>JBGQCJ010000091.1:0-11190 GCA_041495285.1 Verrucomicrobiia bacterium | reverse complement strand
GTCGCCGCGCTCGCAAGGGCGCGGCGCGGATTGAAACAGCGTATTCGGGATTTGCGAGGCGGTGTCGAGAAGTCGCCGCGCTCGCAAGGGCGCGGCGCGGATTGAAACAAAGCCGCGCTGTTTCAAACCGTATCAGCATTGCGTCGCCGCGCTCGCAAGGGCGCGGCGCGGATTGAAACGACGAGTCGAGCGACCCTCCCAGCAACAACGCCCGATGGGCGGTAAGCCAGCCCCCAAGTTCGGGGGACTTAAAAATTGGGAGTTGAGCCTCGACTCTCCCTTTGTTTCCGCCGCCTAGTTCCCACCTGGCTTGCCTAATTGGCTTGACCCCCGACCTGGAATTTTGCATAGTGCAAACGTTTTCGGTGAGGTGAGGGGTTGTGCGGAACTTAGCTGTTTTATTTTGTTTGCTCTTCTTTCCCGCCAGCGGGTTTGCCCGCTACTGGATTGTCCAGCGAGTTGAACGCCGCCCGCAGATTCTACAGTCCAACGAACCATTGCAAGTCATCGGGGGTCTTGCACTTTTCTGCTTACTCGCGGGTTGCTTCCTCTTGCTGAACCTCGGAGGTCATTGGTCGCGACTGTGCTTGATTCTTGCCGGGGGGATCGCCTACGACCTGACGCTTCGCTGGTATTTCTTTGAAAGGGAGGTTTACCGAATTCGCAAACGCTCCCGATGTAGCCGTCGCGCCGCTCTTCGGACTGTCCGAAGTCGGTCGGGCTATCGGGCGATAACTGATTTCTTACCAGCGGTCTTGAGGTATCGAAAGACCGGCTTGACCGGCAATGGCGTCAATCCTTCTGTGGCTTCGTGAAATGACACGGTGAGGTTGCACTTGGTTGAGGTGTCTCATTACTTGAGACACCTCAACTATTTTCTAGGACACCTTCAACCATCATCATGGCCGCTTTTCCCCGCGCACATCTCGCCGCCAGTTCCCCGTCGAACCGCCCCCAACCCCGCCCCAACAACCATCACCCCGACACTCACCGTATGGGGCTTTTGCCACTAGCATTTGAGCGTCTCTGGAACCGGCAATAAATGAATTTCTGTTCTGTATCCCACGGCGTTGTATGCGTTTCGTCATGCGTCTCCAACAACGCAAATTCATCGCCGATTTCAGCGCCCAACAGCTTCGCATCATACCGCATTACATCCAGCCCGCTACATTTCGGGGGGCCGGTGACGGCGAAGGTAGCAATAATCAGATGACCGCTGGGAACCAAGGTCTCCTTCAAGACACCGACGTAGTTCCGGCGATCCGCTGCACTCGTCAGAAAATGGAAAACGGCGCGGTCATGCCAGACGGCGAATCGGCGTGGAGAACGAAATGTCGTAATGTCGGCTTCATACCATTCGACTGCTGATGCTCGTTGACCCACTCGATTTTTGGCGAGCTGAATTGCCGCTGCCGATATATCCAAGACGGCGACATTCTGATACCCGGCATTGAGGAGGCAATCGACTAAGACCGATGCCCCTCCGCCCACGTCGATGATACCATCGCCTTTCTCAATCCCGGTTGCCCCGATCAACTTCAGCGATAATGACGGCAGCGTCTGATACCAGCTTACGTCGGCAGGAGATTTGGTCTGATAGACTTGTTCCCAATGGGATTTCGGGTTCATAACATCCGGGAACTATACTTCAACCGTCGAACGTAGTCTCTCACCCGCCGCATTTGATCGCTACCCGGAGAATTGACTTGAACCGGTCAGCGAAGAGCGCATGATGCGCTGAGTCTCGGTTACCACCATGCAGTATTGCGTTATTCACGACGTTGAGAACATCATCGACGCTACCGCTGCGGGCATGCTCCTCCAAAATCACGGCTACAAGGTCGTGTCCGCTCAACTCGCGCCGGGCAACTGTCCGATCCAGCCTGCGGGAAAACCCTGCTCGAATGACAACAACCAGTTGCTATCCCCGCAATCAGGCTTACCTTGTAGTGGAGAGTCGAGGGCGGTTGAAGTTGCAGCGTAGAGTAGTTGCAGGTCACAATCTCGACTCTCTCTTTTTGCCGCCGTTCCGCTTGCGAATACCGAGACGTCAGCATATAGGAGTCTTCCTTAAAATGCACTGGTATCACCATTGGTATATACAGGCCCTTTTCGCCTGTTGTGCATCGAAGGAGCAATCTGCCGCAAGCCTTTGAAAACATTGGGATAGAGGTTGGAGGCGGGTGTGAGAATCGAACTCACGTATAGGAGTTTTGCAGTTTTCTGAAGGCGTTCTGCGATGTTCAGCAATGTTTACCGAAGTTTGCACAATGTATTGCGCCTGAAAAATTAGCGATTTTTGACAACCGGTGTAAACATCGCAAAACGCCGGTAACCCTGAACGAAAATTGGTATCAGTTTTGGTATCAGTTGAGATTCGGCGGGCGGGTTTCAGTTGGGATCAGGGAGCGAGCAGGCTCACAACTGGGCTCACAAGATTTGGTCTCTGAATTGTCCCGGATTGTCGCAGGTTGTCATGGGTGCGTGGCTCCAAAGACGAAACTCGCGTCAATACTGGAGCGTATGATTTGTTACATAGTACAAGGCGCTGGTTGAACTACTTGAAGCGGCGATTCATATCCAACATCGGCAGCGCCCCCGAGAAGCTTTAGAGGCGCAGTTTGCGCAGCCGCAGTGCGTTGCTGACCACCGAAACGGAACTGCAACTCATCGCGGCGGCGGCGATCATCGGGCTAAGCAGTAGACCGAAGATTGGATAAAACACACCGGCCGCAATCGGTACACCCAGCGAGTTGTAGATAAATGCAAAGAACAGGTTTTGCCGAATGTTGCGCATCGTCGCGTGGCTGAGCCGACGCGCCTTGGCGATCCCGCGCAGGTCGCCTTTGACCAATGTGATCCCCGCGCTTTCCATCGCCACATCCGTGCCAGTGCCCATCGCGATGCCGACATGTGCTTGCGCCAACGCCGGGGCGTCGTTGATCCCGTCGCCAGCCATCGCCACGATGTGGCCCTGCTCCCGAAGTTGCCGGACGCGCTCGTGTTTGTGCTGCGGCTCGACGCCCGCTTCCACTTGATCAAGTCCAAGTGTTTTGGCGACAGCGTTGGCGGTGCGCTCGTTGTCGTCGGTCAGCATGATGATTTTCAAACCGAGCTCGTGAAGTTGCGCGATGGCTTCGAGCGTGGACGCCTTGATCGGATCGGAGACAGCGAGGATTCCAGCAGCCTTTCCGTTGATGCCGACGAACATGACGGTTTGTCCTTCGGCCTGCAACGCCGCCGCGCGGGGTTCGACGGTTTCGAGTCCGCCGTCGCCGCGCTCCTGTAGAAACTTGAGTTTGCCAACAATCACTTCTCGCTCCCCAATTTTGCCAATCACTCCGCCGCCCGTGACGGAATTGAATTCAGTGACGGGTTGCAACTTGACGCCACGCTCCTTAGCGCCGCGAACAATCGCAGCCGCCAGTGCGTGTTCGCTGTTTTGCTCGATGGATGCGGCGGCGAGGAGCAATTCGTCTTCGCTCGTCCCATTCGCCGGGAGAACCTCGGTGAGTCGCGGCTTGCCCTCGGTGAGCGTCCCGGTTTTGTCCACGACGACGGTGGTGACTTTCTCCATGACTTCGATGGCTTCCGCGTTGCGAATGAGCACTCCTGCCTGCGCACCGCATCCAATGCCGACCATGACGGACATCGGCGTGGCGAGTCCGAGAGCACACGGACATGCGATGATGAGAACGGCAACCGCGTTGACGATAGCGTGAGCGAAGCGCGGCTCTGGGCCAAGCCACGCCCACAGAAGAAACGTAATGAGCGCCACAGCCAGCACCGCCGGAACGAAGTAGCCGGAAACTTTATCGGCCAACGCTTGAATCGGTGCGCGGCTGCGCTGCGCTTCGGCGACCATCTGGACGATACGCGCCAGCAAGGTGTCGCTGCCGACGCGCTCGGCTTTCATGAGGAAACTGCCGGTGGTGTTGAGCGTGCCGCCGGTTACTTTGTCGCCGAGGTTTTTCTCGACTGGAATCGGCTCGCCGGTAATCATGGATTCGTCAATGGAGGTTTTTCCGTCGAGCACGCTGCCGTCCACCGGAACTTTCTCGCCGGGACGAACGCGCAATTGCGTGCCGGCCTGCACGCTTTCCAACGGCACGTCGCGTTCCTCGCCGTTCTGAACGACCCGCGCAGTTTTAGGCGCAAGATTCAGCAAGGCGCGGATGGCATTTCCGGTCTTGCTCCGCGCCCGCAGTTCGAGCACTTGGCCGAGCAGCACGAGCACGACAATCACCGCCGCCGCCTCGAAATAGATTCCGACCTTGCCACCCTGCACGGACGATACCGGAAACGCACCGGGCGCGAGCATCACCGCTGCGCTGAACAGGTAAGCCGTGCCGACACCGATGGCGATGAGCGTAAACATATTCAACTGCCGGGTGACAAGGGAACGCCAACCGCGTTTGAAAAACGGCCAGCCTGCCCACAGCACCACCGGCGTCGAGAGAATGAATTGAAGCCACCGTGACGCATCACTCATCACCCAGCTTTCGTGACCAAGAGCCGGAAGTATGTGTGCCATCGCTAGCACGAACACCGGCAGTGACAGTGCCGCGCCAACCCAGAACCGTCGCGACATATCGGCGAGTTCTGGATTGTCCTCCTCGATTGCCGACACCGTATGTGCTTCTAAAGCCATGCCGCACTTGGGACACTCACCCGGTTTGTCCTGCTGGACTTCCGGGTGCATCGGGCAGGTGTAGATGACTTGGCCCGGTGGCTTCCGCAGGTCGCCGTGCTCTTGTTCGGGGGTAGAATGCTGACAGCAGGCGTGAGCTTCTTTATCGTGCTTTGCGGTGACGGGCGCTGACAGAAACTTTTGCCGGCAGTGCTCGCCGCAAAAGTAAAACATTTGACCGTCACGCTCCACACGCAGCGGCGAGGATTCGTCCACCTTCATGCCACAAATCGGGTCTCTGGCCATAAATCAGTCCCTCTTCCCAATGTTCATGCGTCTGCGCTTGTTCTGACTCGTACCCCCGTGTGGCTGATCCAGCGACTAGCTCAACCGCGCACAACGGCGGGGATTCCCCCCGCCGTTGCACCGCATGCACTGCGCTTATTTAACAAGCTCAGCGTTTTCGAGCAGGTTCATCCCGTCGCGAGTGATGACCTTACCGCGCAGCGTGACCGTCTTGCCGGCAAACGGTGCGAGTTCTTTGTTGGCGGGCTGGTGCGCGCCGATGACAATATAGGTCTTGCCGTCTTCACCCTTGAGGCCAACAGGCGTGCCGCCTTCGATGCAGGTGCGGGCGCACTGGGCATGTTTCTCACCCGATGCGCCGTGATCGAGGTAGCAGACCATGTCCAGCACCTCGCCCTTGATCGTAACAACCTCCTTGTCCTGTTCTGCTGCCGCGACTGACAGCGTCACTACGCTGATTGCGGCGATAACTGACATCAATGTGATAAGAGTTTTCATGGCTGATCTCTGGGCTATTTGGCTACCAAATTCATGCCGCACTTGGGACATTTGCCGGCTTTGTCGAAGCTGCCACCACACATGGTGCAGGTGTAAACCTGCGCTTTCTCGTCCGCGCTTGCCTTGAGCGTCTGGGGTGGGTATTGAGCCTCGATGGTTTTCAAGATGCCTTGCAGCTTCTTGAAGTTCGTTTCCGTGCCGGCTTGATCGGTGGCGTCACCGGATTCGTCGAGACGCTTGGCCATGTCGGCAACGAACTTGGCGTTGGATTTTACCTTCGCCAATTTATCAGCCGGTAGGTCTTTCGACTTGTCGGAAAGCGCGTTCACCATGTCCCGAATCTCGAAGGCAACTTCATGCACCTTGTCGAGCTTCTTGTCGGCGATAATCTTGCCGAGTTGTTCCTCGTGCTCCTTCACTTCCGACCAAATGCCGGCAACGGTGTCCGGTATCTTGGCCTCGCTCGCTTTGTGTTCGTGTTCTTCCTCGGCGGCCCAAGCAACGGGCAATCTCGCCATGCCGATTGCTACGCTGAGCAGTGCGGCGATGAGTATTCGATTCTTCATTTTCGTTTCCTCTTGCGGTTAGGGTTTCATTTCCGAAGCGAGAAGCTGAACCGCGACAGCTTCGCCCTTCGCTTTTGCGGCACGTTGTTCGCGCCGTTCTTCAATCTTGTTGTACAGCGTCGGGATGACGACCATATTTAGAAACGTGGAGGTGAACAGGCCGCCGAGAATCACGTGCGCCAGCGGGCGCTCCAATTCTTTGCCAGTCGCGTCGCCCCAGAGTAACGGCACAAGGCCGAGCGCGGCAGTGGCGGCAGTCATCAATACCGGGTTGAGCCGGTCGAGCGAACCGTGAATGACCGTGTCGGCGAGCGATTGGCCTTCTTTGCGAAGCTGGTTGTAATGGCTGATCAAAATGATGCCGTTGCGCGAGGCGATGCCGAAGAGGCTGATGAACCCAATCATGGCCGGCACGCTCATATCGCGGCCCGTGAGGAAAATCGCAATCGCGCCGCCGATCAACGCCAGCGGCAGGTTGAGCATCACCAACAACGCTTCGCGCGCCGTGCCGAAGGCTTGGAACAGCATCAGGAAGATGCCCACGACTGCGCCGATGCCAAACAGGATCAGGATGCGTTGCGCCTGTTGCTGGCTCTCGAACTGGCCGCCGTACTGGATGAAGTAACCACCTGGCAGCTTCGGCGTGACCTGCTCGTTGATCTTCTTCTGCGCTTCGGCGATCAGGCTGTTGAGGTCGCGCCCGGCCACGTTGCACGAAACGACGATGCGCCGCTGCACGTCTTCCCGGTTGATGAAATACGGTTTGTCCTCAAATTCGACGCTCGCCACTTGTCGCAACGGAATCTTCCCGTGGCCATGTTCGGACAACGCAGGCGCATCAATCAGAATATTGCGGATCGAGTTCACATCGTTGCGCGCGGAGTCTTGTAGCCGCAGATACAGGTCGAATGATTTCTGACCTTCGAGCACTTGAGAGACGGTCACACCGTTCAGCAGCGTCTCGACCGATGTCGCTAGATCGCCGGCATTGATTCCGTACCGGCTCGCCCGTTCGCGGTCGGCTTTGATGATCAACTGCGGCACATCGATCTGCTGCTCCAGCGCGAGGTCTTCGACTCCTTTGACGGTCTGCATGACGCCGACCACCTGTTGGCCAGCCTGTCGCAGCTTCGCCAAATCGTCGCCGAAAATCTTGATAGCGACCTGCGCGCGCACGCCCGAAAGGATTTCGTCCATGCGGTGTGAGATGAACTGGCCGACGCCGTAGACCGCGCCCGGAATCTCCGCTAGGTCGGCGCGAATGCGGCGGAGCAACTCGTCGGGCGGCATGCTCTTGTCGCGGTCGTAATCCAACTTCACGTCGAACTCGCTGAAGTTCGGCGGCTGGGCGTCCTCGTCAAGTTCGCTGCGGCCCGCGCGTTGTGAGATGGAGACGACCTGCGGATACTTGAGCAGTTTCTGCCGCACGAGGTAGCCCAGCCGCATGGACTCGTCGAGCGACGTGCCCGGCAAGGTGCTCTGCACGAGGATGAAGTTGCCCTCATGAAACTCCGGCAGGAACGAACGCCCAAAGAACGGGATCACTGCCACGGCAACGCCGATCAGAACCACGACAAGAATCACGACCGGCCAGACGTGGCGTAGCGTGAAATGCAGCAGGCGCTCGTAGTATTTCTTGAGCCAGTGGGCCACGAAGCTCTCGCGCAGTTCCTTCTTGGTGTTGCCGATGAGCAGGTAGCAGAGCGCGGGCGTGACCGTCATGGCGACGATCAGTGAGCACATCAACGAGCCAAGATACGCGAGGCCGAGCGGCGTGAAGATGCGTCCCTCCAAGCCGGAGAGGAAAAAGATCGGCAGGAACACAATCCCCACGATGAGCGTTGCGTAGATCACCGAATTACGGATTTCGCTGCTCGCTTTGAAGACGACGTCGATCGTGGGTTCGGGGTTGGGCGACTCGCGGTTGAGACGAAGCCGGCGAAAAACATTTTCCACGTCGATGATGGCATCGTCCACGACTTCGCCGATGGCGATGGCCAGACCGCCGATGGTCATCGAGTTGAGGCTGACGCCGAACGCTTTCAGCACCATGACACCGGCAAGCAACGACGTGGGCATCGCGAGAAAGCTGATGAACGACGCGCGGACATTCATCAGAAAGATGAGCAGCACGATGGTCACGATGATGCCGCCTTCGATAAGTGCTCGTTTGAGGTTGCGGATCGAGCCTTCGATAAAATCGGCCTGACGGAAAATCTGCACGTTCATCTTCACATCGGCCGGCAACTGTTTCTGAATGTCGCGAAGTGCCTGCTCGGCTTTGTAGGTTGTGGCCAACGTGTCCGCGCCGTACGTTTTCGAGATCGTGCCGATGACAGCGTTCTTGAGGTTGATCGCGCCGTCGCCGCGCTTGATCTCGCCGCCGAATTTCACCTCGGCGACATTGCGGACGTAGATCGGCGTGCCCTTGGCGTACTTGACGATCGCGTCGCGCACGTCGTCGAGCGATTGGATGCGTGCGACGCCGGTGACGATGTATTCCTGACTCGGCGCTTGCAGGAATGCGCCCGGCACGTTCACGTTTGATTTCTCCAGAGCCTCGTGTACCTCGGCGACGCTGACGTGATACGCGCTCAGCCGGTCGGGATCGAGCAACACTTGGTACTGCTTCACCTCGCCGCCGATGCTGACGACCGACGCGACTCCGCCGAGTGCGAGAATGCGCGGACGGATTTGCCAGTCGGAGATCGTGCGCAAGTCCATCGGCGATTTCGTGTCGCTTTCGAGGCTGTACTTGATCATCCAGCCGACGGTTGATGTGACGGGCAACATCACGGGTGCGTGCGTGCCGGCGGGAAACCGCTCGCGCACGGATTGGATGCGTTCGTTGACCAACTGCCGCGCCACATACACGTCTGAGCCCCAGCGAAACACGATGATCACGGTCGAGAGTCCAACCGAGGACTGCGAGCGAACTTTCTCCACGCCCGGCGTGCCGTTGACGGCGCTCTCGACGGGAAACGTGATCAACGACTCGACGTCTTCGGGCGCAAGACCGGGTGACTCGGTTTGCACAACGACTTCCGGCGGCGCGAACTCGGGGAAAACATCCACGGGCATCCGCATCGTGACGTAACTGGAGGCGACGAGAAAGATGACGAGCCCGACCACGACCAGCAGCCGATTCTTTAGCGACCAGTGTATGAGTTTGTTGAACATGCTAATCCGTATCGGTTGGCGGTTTCACGCCCTGACCCATGAGCGACTTGGTGTAAATCTCGCGCCTGCCATCGGTCACCACGACATCATCGGGCACGAGACCGTCTTTGATCTCGACGAAGCGGTCGTTCTCCGCGCCGGTCTGTACGTCCACGCGGTTGAACGAGTCGCCCGTTTGCACGAAGACAAACTTCTCGCCGCCCGCTTCCAAGATCGCTTCCTTCGGCACAGTGAGAATGCCTTCGTTGCGCCCGAGCACGACCGCGACCTTGGCGAACATCTCCGGTTTGAGCTTGCCGTCGGGGTTTTTGACCGTGACCCATACCGGCAGCGTGCGCTTATCGGGATCGAGTTCCGAACCGATGAACGTGTTCGTCCCCTCGAACGATTCGGCGGGATAGCCGAGCACGCGGATGCGCGCCGGCTGGTCGAGCTTCACCTTGCCCACGTCCTCCTCGTAGACTTCCGCCACGACGATCACCTGCGACAGATCAATGATGTGAAACAATTCCTTGGTCGGGTCAACCGACTCGCCGAGCGTGACCGGGCGGTCGTTGATGACGCCGCCGACGATGGCCTCGATCTTTACGATGGGCGGCGGGTCGCCGATCTGGCGCGACTGGATTTCGGCGAGTTTCTGTCCCTTCTCGACCTTGTCGCCGACCTTAGCAAAAAGACTTTCGATGCGGCCTTCGATGCGCGAGGTGACGTGCGCGTGCAGGTTCGGGTCGAGCTGCACCTTGCCGTTGAGAACCAGCACGGTGTCGATGTCCCGCGATTCGGTCTTCGCAGTCTTCAAGCCGATGGCCGCCTGCTGTTCCTTGGTAAGTTTCACCGGCCCGCCGCCCCCGCCGCCGCCGACCTCGACGGCCGCGCCGTGGGCAAAACTGCGCTGCACCCCGGCGGTAAGCAGAGCTACTGCGGTGAGAATGGTTGCGATATGTTTCATGGTTTGTTCACCTCGGTTAGTGTGGCTAGCAGGTGCTGAGTGCCTTCAGAGACTACTCCGTCACCTACATTCAATCCCTTGAGCAGTTCGACGTACCGGTCGTCCCGCTTGCCGGTCACGACCCGTTGCTTCCGGTAACGGTCTCCATAGTTGATGAAGACAAACGAGTTCGTCCCTTCAACGACCACGGCGCTCACCGGCACGGTGATGGTTTCTTTGCCGTCAATGGGGCGCTTCTTCACGACCTCGACCTTGAGGCCAATGTTCATTGACTCTTGCTCGCTGAGCCGAAGCGTCTGCGCCTTGGTTGGTTGTTCTGTTTTCACGTTGCCGGGGGGGATTCCGGTCGCGATGTCCAAGTCGATCACCGCACGTTGATACTCCACCAGCGTTTCGATGTAGGAGGACTTTAGTTCGGCAAATTGCTGGCGGGATTGGATCACTTCAACGATGCTAGCTTGCCCTTGCCGGTAACCATTCTCGACAAGTTTCACATTATCTTCCGCGCGCTTCAGGATTTCCGGCGTGTACGACTCCAGCAACGGTGCGAACGCCTTCACGCGCTGCTGCGCGTCGGCGAGTTCTTGACTGATCTGTAGTTTGAGCGCCTCGACTGTTTCCTGCGTGCGGTCTTCGAGCGCCACAGTCTCGCGAATGCGCCCTTGTTTCCGGTCAAACAATGGCAACGGGATCGAGAGTTTCAGTCCGATAAATTGACCCACGTTCTGTGGCGGCGCGCCATCCACGACATTCTTCTCCTGCTGATACGCTGCGCCGATGCGCCAGTCCTCAAATCGTTCGGCTTTCACCAGCCGTTGTTCCGACCGGGCCGCAATCACATCCAGTTGTGCCACCGCGAAATCAGGCCGGCGCGCCAACGCCTTTTCCAACGTGAACGTGCTCATGTCGGCGAGTACTTGCAGTTGAAGCTCGCCAGCGATTACAAATTCCTGCTCGGCGGACTGGCCCATCAGCTTGTTCAACTCCAACAACCGGCTGCGCCGTTGCGTTTCTAGAACCGTCTGCCGTTGCTGTGCTTGTTGCAGAGCGATTTGGATGGC
>JBGQCJ010000090.1:0-11413 GCA_041495285.1 Verrucomicrobiia bacterium | reverse complement strand
TTCATGTACTGGATGATGGCCTCATCCAGTTCATCGCCTGCTACACGCACGCTGCGGCTCAACACGATGCCCGCCAGGCTGATCAGGGCCACTTCCGTCGTGCCGCCGCCAATATCCACAATCATGTTGCCCGCCGGCTCTTGCACCGGCAGCCCAACGCCGATGGCGGCCGCCATCGGTTCTTCAATCAGATAAACGTCCCGCGCCCCCGCATGGGTGGCGCTGTCTTTGACGGCGCGCTTTTCCACCTCGGTGATCCCGCTCGGCACCGCCACAATCACCCGCGGTTTAATGCCGTATCGGCGGTTGTGCACCTTCTGGATGAAATAGCGCAGCATCGCCTCGGTGATCTCGAAATCCGCGATGACGCCGTCCTTCATGGGGCGAATGGCCTGGATGTTACCTGGCGTGCGACCCAACATCCGTTTCGCCTCTTCTCCTACCGCCAGCACGTGGCTTGTCCCCGCCTGGATCGCGACCACGCTTGGCTCTCGCAAAACAATACCGCGATCACGCACATACACCAGCGTGTTCGCGGTTCCCAAATCGATGCCGATATCGGTGGAAAAATAGTTTAGAAATTTACCAAACATCAAAAATCGTCGATCCCCCCAACGCGTCCTCCTGAGGCTCCGTGCAGCAACTCATCGACTCCGACCTCAGCCGAAGTTTACCCCGTTTCACGGGGTTTCAATTTGCAACTTTTACCGTTTGCCGCCCACACCGTCAAGCAGCGAATTGTCTAGTGGAAAAGCTGTCAGCGGTCAGCTTTCAGCCGTCAGCCAATTCCCCGATTCGGTGCCACTGTCATTCCGAGCTTGTCGAGGAATCCATGCCGGGCGTATTCTCCCTACTGGCGAAAGAAGACGCTGGCATGGATATTTCCTTCTCTTGCGGGAGATGCGGTCAACAGCTCACCATTGACCAAGCAGGTGCCGGATGCGAAGTCGAATGTCCCAAGTGTAAAGCGTCACTGTCCGTCCCAAACGCTCCGAGCGGGATTGAGAACGTTGTTTACTTAAGCGTCGAATGCCCTCGCTGCGACAAGCTAGTTCGCTACCGTAGCGACATATCTCAATCGCGCGTTCGGTGCCCTGATTGCCAAAGTATGATTCTGATTCATGTTGGAGGACAGGAGGTACGTCAGCACAAAGCTCGTCTGGACGAAACAAGCCACAGGGCTGTAGTGAAACAAGACATTGTAGTAGACACTGGGGAAATTCGTAAGGAGGATGCCCTTGCAGGGTTGAAAAGCTGGTGTAGTGACTACCCGATTCTAGCGGTCTGTGTGGGGGTTGTCTTGTTGCTGATCCTCGTTGCTGTTCTTCATGGTCCATCTGAACCTAGCTCGACAGTGATGTCTCCAGAGAAAGTGCGGGAGATGCGACTCGAAGAGGAAAAGCGCAACGAGGAATGGCTCAAGGAGCAGATTGAAAAGGACAAGGACGACGAATGGCGGCGGAAACAGGGTCATTAGTGCGCTAGAGTAAAGAAGCCGATTGTCTGCGTTCGCTAATTCCAAACTTTAGATTAATGTGCCCCTAGCCGAAAGGAATGTGCTCTGTGAAAGTCACCAAGTGGCAAGACCCTCAAACGGAAATTTGGTGGATTGCAACCGCTGACCATGACTTAGACCCCCAAGAAATGCAGGCGGCAATCTCAGCGCAGAAAGAATTCTTGCGGAAGCGGAACATTCAGTTGACGGACAACATGGTTGTCTTTCAAGCTTCCGTATCGCCCACTGCAAGGGGAGATCACTAAGGTGCTGAGCGTCTGGGATTCCTCGATTGCCGCATACGACAGCGGCGTCTCGTCAGACTCGGCTAGCTCGGAATGACATCCCGGGGGTTCGGGTCAACTCCGTAAAGCGTAGTTCCTTTTGGGGCGGGCGACATACCGGCTGCTTGCTTACCGACCTTTTTACTTTCGCATCCGCCGGACTCCGCCCAGCATTGCCAACCCGCTCAAACCGACTAACACGAACGTAGAGGGTTCGGGAATAAGCTCCATTACACCTACTTGGTATGCGTTTTCGGGAACAAGATTATTGACGCCAACCGCGTCGTTCCACTCACCTGGTGTATTCCAGACATTCTCATGGTTCCCCCACTTAAGGACGAACATCTCTGGGACTCCGCTCGATTCACCGCTGGGATTACCGAGAGACCAGTTGGTGTACGATTGGGCTGTAAAGGGTTCTCCATCGGCCCAAACAAAAGTTCCGGGTGTTAGCGAACCGGGCGGCCTTGAAGCGTAGTCACTTAGCCCAATCCAGAAATTCTGTTTCGTGTAGTCGAAACCTGCCATAAAAGAGCTAGAAGGGCCAAACGTTGACCACAACCAAGTATCTTCCGCCGCGTCGTTTACTGTCGTGAGATGTCCCCCAAGAGTAATTGCCTCAGCTTCGGCATCCAGCCAAGTCTGTGACGACAAAAACATGTATACATGACCGTTTGCGGAGTTGGTTACCGGGCCACCAAGAACGCTGGCTTTGGTTACCGAACACGGAACTATCAACCCGACGCTAAATAGAACGAAGAACACATCACTGAGCTTTTTCATGTTGCTCTCCTTTGTGGTTGTTGTTCTACGCTGCTGCAAACCTGAGATAGACCCCCCTATCGTAAGGACTGCTTCAGTCTCGCACCCAAGCAATGCACAAACGGGTGAACGCTTGTAATCCTTGGATTGGCGGCCTGTCAAGCTTGATTCGGGCGAAGTAGCGTAACGGGTCGTGTACTAACGGATTGTTGCTGAAAGGGGGCATCCGATTTCTTGTTGACTCGCTTGGGGCAATTTGTTCAACTCCAGCATCCCCATGGAACCACGGATCGAGGTGTCGAACCAGACAACCACAGGATACCATGGGACAACATTGGACGCCGCAACACAAATACTTGAGAACAGTTTTGAGCTACCCCCACCAGATACACATTCGTTTTTAGGTGAGGGGGTGTACTTTTTTGATGGTCAACCCTCTCAGGCGAAGAGATGGGCGAGCGAGCATAGAGCGCAGACTGGCGACAAAATTGCTGTTATCAAGTCGGATATTCGTTATGGCCGAGTCCTGAACTTGACAGATAAGGAACAGAGCGATTATTTGAAATTGTTTGCCTGTGAATATCAAATGAAAGCGAGGGCAAGGGTAACGCTTGCAGCCATTATTGATATTGCAGCAGAAAAACTCCGCGTACATGTCGTGAAGGCAATGCGAATACCTAAAAATCCCGATTGGATTATGAACACCGCGTTCTCATCTGATGTAGAAATCATACTGGCGGTGCGTGATATATCGAATATATTGTCAAAGGAAATGGTCTGGAATGGCCTAGCGGGGTACAGGCGATGAACATGAGGGAAGTATTGCAGGGCTTTCTGGAGAACTCGACACCAGAACAATTACGCGCTGAACTGGAAAAGGGAAATCGGCCTTTTTACCAAACGATTGACGATGCTGTCCTGATACCCGAATCAGAACTTTGTCTGCCAGCTTCGGTTTCCTTTTTTCAGGGCGAATTCGCGGAACAAGAATCGCTAACCACTGAGTTGTCCACGAAGTTTTCGCCCCACACGCCAGCGAACGAAGAACTAGCGTTAGCGGCGTAACCGCTATGCCAGAGCCGTCAAAAGAGTCCTTATACCCGGTTCAGCCCACATTTATCACCGTCCGGGAAGTACATTTTATTGCGTTGCGACCTCCTAGCGAAAACGACCGTATTGACGAATCCTCTGTTCGGATTACCCAAACTGCTTCTCAGTTCAACGAGGAAACCAACCGAGTACAAGTGACGCTTACGGCTGAGTTTGGTTTTGAAAACACGCCCGATGTAGAACCTCCGCCTTTCGCTGTGAAGCTGTCAATGGTCGGAGAGTTTGTTATTGAGGACAGTTTCCCAAGAGAGAAAATCCAACTGTGGGCCTCAAGAAACGCTCCCTTCGTGATCTTCCCGTATCTGAGGGAACGATTATATACCATTACAAACCAAGGCGGTTATCCGGCCATACTCTTGCCGTTGTTGCAAATACCAACCCTGAAGCTAGAAAAGCAGCAACCAACCCCTGCCGTACCCGGCAAGTAAGCACTAACGGCAGGTCGTTGCTTTCTCAATCAATTCCTCGATTGTCCAAGGCCGGTCGGTGAGTTTAGCCCCGTGCGCCGGTGTTGTTCCCAGTGTGTTGTGTACCTTGCAGAAGTTATACGCGGCCACAAACAGGCTGATTGCGGCACGGTGATTCTCTAGCTTCCGTGACCATCCCAAGCCAAGACGGGCAAACCGCTTGTTGAAATGGCGCACAGATAGGTTTGTGCGCTCCACAAAGCTTGTGCATATCCTGTCCTCACGCGGCACACCGGCCACTATCTCCACGCGAACGCCTGTACAAGCAGGCGGAGAATAGCGGCGCTTGGCTTCCTTGCCTTCGGTCTGGTCTGCATCGTAAATCTTTTGCATAACCGCATAGTCCAACCGGGGGAGCAAGTAGCGCCGGACAATCTCTGGATATGGCGAGAAGCCATCTGTTGTGATTTGGATTCGGCCTGAAATTCGCTGCTCCACATCTGCGATGAACGCCTCAGTGTTCCCGGCATCGCGCTTGCCGGTGTGGTAGGATACAATCAACTTCTCGCGGGCTGTCACCGCCAGAAAGGTGTATTGATCGCCGCGCTCTGTATCGCCCGGTTGTGTGCGCGATTGACGCCGCCCGACCTTGCTCCATAGCTCGTCAATTTGCAGTGAGCCAGTCTGCACGTTGCGGACAAGTTTATCGTGAAGCTGGTCGCATTTCTCACCAACGACGCGTAGCACTTCCAAAATCGTATGCGTATGGCAACCTGTGAGACGTGCGGTTGCCCGGATGCCGATGCCTTCCGTCAGGAGCTTGCAGATTTGGATTACCTTGTCATGGTCAACGCGCAGGTGTCCTAGCGGCTGTTCCTCTGAGAAGGTCTTGCCGCACCGGATACAGCGGTAGCGTTGTACGGTGCGGTTCCGATTCTTGAAACTTCCGAACCTCTTGGCGGGGCTACTACAACAAAGGCAGTTCACTTTTCGGCTCGACTTTCTGAGGCCGAGCACGTAACGTGAGACTGTACCGACAGGTATGCAGTCCGTTAGGTTTCGGCCTACGGGTTGCGCTCCGTGGTGTTAGCGCATCACGGAGCAATTTTTAGTTGTTTTTTTGCCTGGGGCGGGCGGGGTGTCCTGCCGCTAATGAGACGGAGTTGAGCGGTTTTTTATCGGGCCTGTTCAGCCTCCCTGCCCACTCCCTAGAGCTTATCGTGAAAGAACTGATGCCATTCTACGCCCATTCAATCTCAGCGCAAGCAAAAAAGATGTGGTATCGCTGATTCAGCGGCGTTTCACATGCCATAAAGCATGGGGGAAATCTTACATGCTAAAATGATTTGACAGAGCATGGAGGGTTGGTTTAACGTTGGTACATGAGCAACGACATACTCAATACGATTGAGGTTCTGACCAGTAAAGTCAGGGCGAAAGAAGAAGAGGCCAACAAGCTCAAGAAGTTGGTGAACGAATTGTGCGAAGAGGTTGAAATCCCGGTTCGTTATCCACACATTTCTGAGGGGGGAGCCGCGATTTCGGGAATCCGCTCTGACCAGTTTTACGGACAAACGTTGACGGCAGCGATTCGCAACTACTTGGAGCTTCGTAAGGCCGCAAACCTTGGTGCTGCATCGTCGGGAGAGATTTTCGGGGCGATTAAAGACGGTGGCTATAAATTCGGCACCAACAACGAAGATAACGCCAAAATCAGCTTGGGAAACGCGCTGCGCAAAAGCAGTTCCATTTTTCACCGGTTGCCAAATGGCTCATATGGTCTGTTGGCGTGGTATCCGAACGCGAAGGAACTGCCCGATGGAAACGCGACCGGCAAAACAGGAAAGGCGAAGTCGAAAGGGGGGAAATTGAAGCACGGGATTGAAAGAACAATCGCCACCAGTGGTGCCGCTTTAGTGACGAACAAGGAAATCAGAGATGTGGTCTTGGCGCAGCAAGGTGAATTTCAGGCGAGTGATATTGAGGCCGCGATAAGGGCAAAGTTTCCATCAAAGGAACTCCGCAAGACCAAGATTCCTTCCGTGCTGTTTATCCTGAAGACAGAGAAGGGGCTTTTGAAAGAGGTTTCCCCAAGAAGCGGCAAGAAGGGGGCCACTTACAGCAAGGGGTGATTACGCAGGGGGCGATGGGGAAACTGGAGGCCGTCATCGGGTCTCCAAATGCTATCGGGCTAACCCATCTACCCCCTGCGACCACTTCTATCAGCAAGCATTATACCCAAGACGGCGCGACAATCAATACTCTTGAGGAAACGTCAAGCGAGTGATAACACTTACAATGAACTTGGAGGTGCGCGATGCCATTCAATAGCGAGGTGCTGAATTTCAATGCGAGTTGGAATGAAGTGGCTGGTGTGTACGGCGTGCTGAACTCACAACGTCAAATGATATACATCGGTCAAACCGACAACTTCAGAAGGCGCTTCTTAGAGCACGCCAACGATACGACCCATTGTATGCACAGATATGGGCCGGCCTATGCCTATGCCGAGGTCATTCCTGCACAGGCCGACCGCGATAGACGAGAACGGGAGATGATTCTTGAATACGATCCCCCGTGCAATCGGCGGGTTGGGTAGGCTTTTTGAGTCCCCTCCCCCATCCGTCATATCTGCCAGATTCGCGGTCAAAGAAGAAGTCTGTACCTTCAATTGAAATCGTCGTGTAGAACTGAGACGTTTTGATGGTGATAGTTCCGATCTCTGGGTCAATCAACTGCACAGGCTGAACCAAGCCCGGCAGTCCCAACCTTTCGATTATTTTTCCCAATAGAAACCCGCCCTTACTCATATCGCCCCTTCGTTGCAAGGCTCATGCCAGCAAAATGGCAACAATCCGTTAGTACACGACCGCGTAACGCGTGGTCAGTGTTAACTCCGAAAAGCGTAGTTCTTTTTGGGGCGGGCGACATACCGGCCGCTCGCGCGGACTTTCAGTTGCACTCGCTCGCGCCCGCTCGTTTCGGCTTGTGCGATTGCCGCGAATACAGCATCGCGGCGTCTCATGCGACCAATGTCGCATTCGGCTCACCGCTCCCAGCGGTTCGGCTTGCCGGGGTGGGAACATTGCACTAGCGTGCCGGGCATCAGGCGGCACTAAGCTCTGGAGGAAAACATGTTTGTTTTTGTCCGTGCGGTCACTTACGCAGCACTCTTTATCGGCCTTCTGCTCATCTATGTACCGGCCCGCGTCTTGTCTTGGTCGGGCATTGTCCGTCCGGCGGCGATTGAAGTTCAGCAGGTTGCCGGGATGGTGACCGGGGCCGCGGGTGCGGCGGTCGCTCTGTGGTGCATCGTCACCTTCGCCTCAATCGGAAGAGGCACTCCGGCGCCCTTCGATCCGCCGCGCCGACTGGTGATTCGGGGTCCGTACCGGTTCGTGCGGAATCCCATGTACATTGGTGCCGGTCTGGCCCTCGCCAGCGCCGCGCTCTTCTACGAGTCGTTGCCGCTGCTGGGTTATGCGGGCCTCTTCTTTCTCGCGACTCACCTCTTCGTCGTGTGCTACGAGGAGCCCACTCTGCGGCGAACCTTCGGGCAAGAGTACGAAGCCTACTGCCGCCAAGTCAGGCGATGGTGGCCGAGGCTATGAACCGGGCTTCGGGTCAACTCCGTAAAGCGTAGTTCCATTTCGGGTGGGCGAGATACCGGCTGCTCGCGGAACGCCGGCCGTTGGTAGGGCCAGACCGCTGGGCTGGCCGTCTGTGATTTGATGAGAACTCGGCGCGCCCGGCGGTCGCGCCCTACCGGTTAACTTACTTAAACGCTTCGTTGAGCAACTCGGCAAGGCGGACGCCACCTCGTTTGAGTTGTTCGTCCACGACGCTTTGGTTGGTCTCGACGTAGTCGTGACTGAGGATTTTGCCGCCGCCGACCGGAATGGTGGCGTAGGTTTTGGTGACGGCGACCATGTGCGATTCCCAAGCCCAGTCCGCTGACGAACCTTGCTTCCAAAGTGCTTCCTGCTCCTTGGTGATGCGCGAGTTCAGGAGCGCGGCGAACGCGAGCGCGTCCATGCGGTGAAACTCCATGTTCTTTTTCACGAGGTGAACGTCCCAGACGACGTGGAGTTTTTGGGCCTTCGCGATGCCGGGAAAAGTCACCCAGCACTCATTGCCACCCCGGTCGCCATTGCGCTCTGCGCAGTGTAGCGGTTGGTGCATGTCGCCGACAAAATGGACGAGGAATTTTAGTCCCTCGAGGCGTTCGGTTTGGCTCGTGTCCGGGTCGGCAATCAACCGGCTGAAATCACGGACGGCTTCGACGACGCAACCTTGATGGTTGGCGCAATCGCGGACAGGATCGTAGCTCTTGGCGTCGAATGGAATGTCCACGAAATGCCATGGCGCCGTCTCGGAGCGGTCGCGGCGGACGTAGTCGGCCCAGTTGCAAAAATTCTCGTCGGAGATGCGGATCGCCTTGCCGCTGCTTTTCTCGCCATTTAACAGGGCGCCAATCTTCTTGCTCGCTTCCGGGGTGAGCCGCAGCTCGGCAATGCGCGCGACGATGATGTGACCGTCCGGTCCCCATGCGCGTGCCGGGGGAGAGCCGACGCAAAGCAAGCATAGAGCACTGAGGAAGATACGGCTGTGGAGGGTCGCGCTCCGTCGCGACCGTCCGGGATTCGGCCACGACGAAGCGTGGCCCTCCATGTACAAAACGGCGCGGTCAGGAGACCTGCGCCGAAGTCGGTTACGCACATGCATGATTCAGCCCGCCACCCCGTAGATACCGCCTGCCCGGACTGCCGTCAACAAATTAGCGGCGGCTTGACATATGCGCTTATGCGAATATGATACCGGCCATGAAACACACCACTGATGCCGAAAGCGTTCGCGAGAAAGTGCGCGAGGGGTACGGGAAAATTGCGGTGACGGATGCCGGCTGTTGCGGCGGCGTGTCCTGCTGCGGGTCAGCGCCGGTCACGGCGGAACAACTGGCCAACCACATCGGCTATTCCGCCGAAGAACTCGCCGCGTTGCCGGAAGGCGCGAACATGGGACTGTCGTGCGGCAATCCGACGGCGCTCGCATCGTTGAAGCCCGGTGAGACCGTGCTCGACCTCGGCAGCGGCGGCGGATTCGACGTGTTCATCGCGGGACGCAAAGTCGGTCCGACCGGCCGCTGCATCGGCGTGGATATGACGACGGAAATGCTGGCGAAAGCGCGGCGCAACATTGCCAGTTACCGGCAACAGACCGGGTTAGATAACGTTGAGTTCCGGCTCGGTGAGATCGAACACTTGCCGGTCGCGGACGCGAGCGTAGATGTGGTGATCTCCAACTGCGTCATCAATCTTTCACCGGACAAACCGCAAGTGTGGCGTGACATCGCGCGCGTGCTCAAGCCGGGCGGTCGCGTGGCCGTATCCGATCTCGCATTGCTCAAACCGCTGCCGACAGCGATCCGCGAGTCGGTCGAGGCGTTGGTGGGTTGCGTGGCCGGTGCGGTATTGGTCGAGGAAACCGAACGCATGGCGCGGGCAACCGGGCTGGTGGACGTTCAACTCAAGTCGAAGAGCGATTACGTGGATGCGATGGCCAATTGGGATGACCCGCTTTACCGGCAAATCGTGGAACAATTGCCGGCAGGCACGAAGCCCGGCGATTACATCACGAGCCTCGAAGTCACGGCGTGTAAGACATGAAGACGGTGAGCAAGCAACGCATTCTGTTTCTTTGCACCGGCAACTCCTGCCGCAGCCACATGGCCGAAGGCTGGCTACGCAAGCTCGGCGGTGACCGGTATGAGTCGTTGAGCGCCGGCGCGAAGCCCGCCGGCTACGTTCACCCGCTGGCGATCAAGGCGATAGCGGAGGTTGGCGTGGACATCTCGAAGCACCGGTCGAAGTCCATTGATGAATTTGACGGCCAATCGCTCGATGTCTTGATCACAGTGTGCGACAACGCGCGGGAGTCCTGCCCGACCTTTGCCGGCGCGAAGAGGATGATCCACTGGAGCTTCGACGACCCTGCGCACGCAACCGGTACTGAAGCAGAGAAAATGGCGATGTTCCGTCGCGTACGCGACGAGATCAAGGAGCGCATCCGGGAATTCCTCGATGGATAAACTTGATCAACTCTTCAAGGCGTTCGCCGACGAGACGCGGTTGCGGATTCTGAATCTGCTCGCGCAGCGCGATCATTGCGTGTGCGAGTTCGAGTGCATCCTGCGTGTGCCGCAACCGACCATCTCCCGGCATCTGGCGTACTTGCGCCGTACCGGGTTGGTCGAGGAAGAGCGGCACGGCAAGATGATCATGTACTCGTTGGCCGAACCAAACGGTGCGGTTCATGCCGCGCTGATCCGTTGCGTCAACGGTTGTTTTCAGGAGATTGACTTTCTGAAGCGCGACATCGAACGGGGCAAGAAAACCAAACCCATTATTTGCGACTGATCTCATGAGCGAACACATCACTCGCAGACTGTCGTTTCTGGACCGGTATCTGACGCTGTGGATTTTCCTCGCAATGGGCGTGGGCGTCGCGACCGGCTACTTCGTTCCGTCGGTCGAGGGCTTCATCAATCAGTTCAACGCCGGCACGACCAACATCCCGATTGCCATCGGACTGATCCTGATGATGTATCCACCGCTCGCCAAAGTCCGGTACGAGGAAATGGGCGATGTGTTCCGCAACTGGAAAGTGCTTGGGCTCTCGTTGCTGCAGAACTGGGTGATCGGGCCGGTCTTGATGTTCGCGCTCGCGATCGTCTTTCTGCGTAATTATCCCGAATACATGGTCGGGCTGATCATGATCGGGCTGGCGCGCTGCATCGCGATGGTGATCGTGTGGAACGAACTGGCCAAGGGCGACACCGAGTACTGCGCCGGGCTGGTGGCGTTCAACAGTGTGTTTCAGGTGCTCTTCTACAGTCTATTCGCGTGGATTTTTATCACGAAACTGCCGCCGCTGTTCGGCCTGGCCGGCAGCGTGGTGAACGTGAGCATGGCCCAAATCGCGAAGAGCGTCTTCGTCTATCTCGGCATCCCGTTTCTGGCGGGCATCGTCAGCCGGTTCGTGGGACTGAAAACCAAAGGCCGGGAATGGTACGAGCGGCAGTTCATCCCGCGCATCAGTCCGATCACGCTCGTTGCGCTGCTGTTCACGATTCTGGTGATGTTCAGCCTCAAGGGCGACCGGATCGTCCGCATCCCGCTCGACGTGCTGCGCATCGCGGTGCCGTTGCTGATTTATTTCGTGGTGATGTTTCTGGTCAGCTTCTGGTTGGGGCGCAAAGTGGGGGCGGATTACTCGAAGACGGCGACGCTGTCATTCACTGCGGCCAGCAACAACTTCGAGTTGGCCATCGCGGTGGCGGTCGCCGTGTTCGGCAT
>JBGQCJ010000089.1:0-12271 GCA_041495285.1 Verrucomicrobiia bacterium | reverse complement strand
CGGGTGCGCTCCTCGGCATCGTCAATTTGTGCAAGCCGACATTTCTTCTGTGGCCGCTGCTTTTGTTCGCGTTCGCACCGCGTCGCGCCGCGTTGTCGCTGGCCGCCATGATTCTCGTCGTTGCGCCGTGGACGTACCGGAATTATCGCGTCACCGGCGACGAATTCCTGCCGGTCGCGACGGAAGCCGGTGGTCTGAGCACCTTCGTTGGCAACTATCAACCGACACTCGGGCTGTGGGAAGGCCCGAGCAAAGTGCGTTGGCTCGCGGCAGCGGCCGAAATCCGGGCGCAAAGCGGCGGCGCGTCCGTCGTGCAACTGGACTGGACGCTTTACCGGGCCGCCTGGCAGCAGGTGACAACGAATCCGCTGAAAGCCGGTGAGCTGTTTGTCCGCAAGTGTGGCCGTTTCTGGTTTCTCAGCGCGGCGCGCCGGGAGCAAGTGGCGAGCTTCGCGGTTCAAGGAACATACATGGCACTGCTATGTATCGGCCTGTGGCGCCTGCGTCCGTGGAGCAGGGTAGTGTGGTTGATGCTGGCGCTGATCGGCTACGTGATGTTGATTCACGCGTTCAGCTACGCCGATTTACGATTCAGCTTGCCGGTAATGCCGTTCGTCTGCGTGCTCGGCGCGGCGGCGCTGGCGAAGAGATGATCGCCCAGTCCGAAGCACGGAATCGCGAGATGGACGCGCTGCGGCAGCCTCGCCGCCAATGGAAAGTACAATCGTTTCGTACTGGTGACGATGTGCTCGAAACCGCACTGCGTCAGCAATTCGCGCAGCTCCGGGGGTGTGTAGAACCGCACGTGCGTCGGATCGTCGAAGAACGACACGCCCCAAAGCCGGTGCGCGACGCGCCGGAGCCACGCGCGACGATTCGGCGTCGCGAGCACGAGCCGGCCACCGGGCTTCAGCCGTTGGCGCGCGGCGTTCAGAAATGCGTGGGCGTCGCGAAGGTGTTCAATGATGTGGCTGGCGACGATGGCGTCGAAGCCGCGTTCGTCGAGTTCCGGCAGTGTACCAGCGCGAAACTCCAAGTCCGGGAATCGTTCACGCGCCAAGGCGATGGCGTTGGCGTTGATGTCGAGGCCGAGTGTCCGGCATTGCAACGCGGCGAGCCGTGACGTAAGCTCGCCCGTGTTGCAGCCGACGTCGAGGACGCGCCAGCCCGGCTGCGGCGCCAGCAGCGCGATCAGCGCGTCGAACAGCCAGTTGTCAGCCGGTACGCTGTGGCTGAGCGCGTAGTCGCGATCGTAGGTCACGCCGCCGATACTGCACGCATGGAATCGCCAAGTCAAAACCAGACCGGGTCGTACGCGCGTTACCGCCTGCTCAGTTCACTCGGCGGAAAGATCGCAGACGCGCTCGGCGTCGTCATCGCGATCAGGACGCTGTCGGCGGCCGACTACGGTGTCATCGGCACCGCTTTGGGTCTGATGGCGGTCATCGGTTTCGTCAACCTCACGCCTGAGGACATTCTCTGGCGCGATCTGCCGAAGCTGCGCGACCGGCTCAGCGAACATCTTTCTGCTTATGTCTGGTTCTGGTTCGTTAAATTCGTCGTCGTTGCGGTTGTGGCCGCGATTTTCTGCACGCTGTACGGGGTCACGCATCATTCCCGGAACGTCGCGCTCAGCGCGTTCGCAATCACTATGCTCCTGCAACTCCTGAGCCTTTCCACATTGGTGGAGGTGCCGCTGTTCGCGGGCTTGCAGCAACAACGCGGCGCGGCGTTTGTGCTCGGCGTGCGCGTGCTGTGGCTCGCGTTGCTGGCCGCGAACTTTTGGATGCGCTCGCTCGCCTACTACCTCGTTGCGTTGGCGGCCTATGCCGGGATCACGGCGGCGCTCAGCGCGTGGCTCCTGCGGCAGCGGTTGGGCGTCAGCTTCCGGTTCAACGCCGCCGCCGCGTGGCGCAACGTGCGCGCGGCGGCGCTGGACTTCACGCTCTGGCTGCATCTGGCCGGTCGGGCGCGGGTGTTTCTGATGCGCGGCGATCTCGCGATTCTCGGCGGACTCGGGATTTCGTTGGCGATGCTCGGCCAATACACCGTCGCGGTGAACCTCGTCGGCTTCTCACTGATTTTGCCGGGCGTGATTGAGAACGTTGCCGCTGTTTCGTTCGCGCATCATCCCGAGCAACGCGCGCGGAATCTGAAAAGGTTCGTGGCGCTCGTGGTCGGGTTGTCGCTCGTCCAATTGGTCGGCGGGTTGCTGCTTGGGCGCGAAGTCTTGCGGGCGCTGCGCGTGCCGGAGGTGGAAGGCACGTTGATTGTGTTTGCTTTGTTGCTGACCGGCGCGACCGGCTTCTGCGCGACCAGTCCGTATCTGGCCTACGCGATGTGCTTCCGGCGGATGCGGACGTTTTTTACGCGCGTGTTCCTCGCGGCGTCGGTGGTGTTCGCGGTGGTGGTGTGGGCGAGCGCGATGCGCTGGGGCGTGATCGGTGCCGCGATCGCCCACGCGGCCGTCGTCTGGGCGACGGGACTCGCCGTCGTCGCCTACGTCGCGTGGACGAAGGACGAACTTCCCGCCGCAACGGTGGAGACGGCGCAAGCCGAGTCAGCATTCCAGGAGTGACGTGCATACGATGCGGGCACGCGGCGACGCGTCAACACACATGAGAATTGCCATTGATGCAACGGAAAGTTTCTGGCCGCAGTTGACCGGCACGGGTGTGTACACGCGCCAACTTCTTCGCCAGTTTCAGGCGTTGAGCGTGCCGGAACAGTTCGTTGTGCTGGGCATCCGCGCGGCGAATATTGACACGAGTTTCATCTCGCGCGACTTCTTGCGGTTGCTGCGCAGTCCGCGTTATCGAACCGTGTGGTCGCAGGTCCGGTTGCCTCTGCATCTGTTGGCCAACCGGTACGACTTGCTGCATGTGCCGGGACACAAATTGCCGGCGTTCTGTCCGTGCCGGAGCGTGGCCACGATCCTCGACTTGGCGGTGCTGAGGTTTCCTGAAACCTTTCGTCCATTGCATCGGCAGCGCTTGCTTTGGTTTACGCGCAACGCGGCGCGCCGTGCGGACCGGCTGATTGCGATTTCGGAATCGACAAAGCGGGACCTATGCGAACAGTTCGGCACACCGGCTGAGAAGATCGATGTCGTGCATCTCGGTGTTGATCACGAAGTCTTTCACGCTGACGTCTCCCCGGCAACCCGTCCGGTGCCATACGTCCTCAGCGTGGGGACGCTGCAGCCGCGGAAAAATTACGTGATGCTCATTCGCGCGTTCAATCGGTTGTGTGAAGGCCGGTGTAAGGAGATTGAGTTGCTGATTGCCGGACAGCGCGGCTGGATGTACGAGGAGATCGAGGCGGAGGCGAAGAAGAGTCCGTTTGCATCCCGGATTCATCTGCTCGGCTATGTCAGCGACGAGATGTTGCCGCCGCTCTACACGTGCGCAACATTGGTGGCGATGCCGTCGTTGTACGAAGGTTTCGGATTGCCGTTGTTGGAAGCAATGGCGTGCGGCGCGCCGGTCATCGCTTCGAACGTGTCATCATTTCCCGAAGTGGCCGGTGATGCGGCGATGTTGCTCGATCCCAACGAACCGGATGCGTGGGCGGAGGCGATGCGCGAGTTGCTCGGCAACAAGGAGAAACGCCGGGAGCTTCGGCAAAGGGCGATCGCGCGCGCCCAGCTATTTTCCTGGGAGCAAACCGCTGAGCGCACATTGGAGGTTTACCGGAAGGCCGCAAAACAATGAAGATTTTGTTTCTGACCCAGACGACGGAGTTGGGTCCGGCAAGCCGGCACCGGGTGTATCAATTCCTGCCGGCGCTGGCAAAAGCGGGGGTGCAGTATGAAGTCTCGCCGGCGGTGTTGGCCGACGAGTACGCCGACTACTTCGGTGGCTCGAAGCTGATCAAATTGCGCCATCTGCCCCGCATCTACTCGCGTCGGCGCCGGGACGTGCTGCGGTTCCCTGAATTTGGCGCCGTGTTCATCCAGAAACAGGTGTTCCCGATGGCGTGGCGGTTACCGGGGCGCATCATTTACGATTTCGATGATGCGGTGTTCGGCCCAGCAACAGAGCGGGTTTTGCGGAGGAGTTCGCTGGTCTTGGCCGGTAATGAGTTTCTAGCCGACTACGCGCGAAAGTTTGCGTCACGCGTGGTTGTGATCCCGACGGTGGTGGACACGGAGCGGTTCAAGCCGGCAGATCGGCGCTCACAGAGCGCCGCTACAGTTGTGGGTTGGATCGGATCGAGAACAACGCTGAAGTATTTGGAGAGTTTGCGGTCGGGGCTGGGCGAGTTTCATGTGAAGGTGATTGCGGCGCGCCGGCCGCGTTGGCGGTGCGATTTTGAGCCGTGGAGTTTGGAGCGGGAGGTGGAGCAGGTGCAATCGTTCGACATCGGACTGGCGCCGTTGGCGGACTCGACGTGGGAACGAGGCAAATGTGGGCTGAAAGTTTTGCAGTACATGGCGTGCGGAATTCCGGTCATCGCGTCGCCGGTGGGGGTGCAACGCGAAATGATCGAGCGCAGCGGCGGCGGTGTGCTGGCGAGTTCGCTCGACGAATGGCGTGAGAAGATTCGCTGGTTGATGCAACACAGTGACGAGCGCCGCGCGATGGGCGCGTGGGGACGGCGGTTCGTGGAGCAGAACTACTCGCTGCGCGCCTGGATGTTGCCGTGGGTGACACAGTTGCTGGGCGCATGTGAGGCCAAATAGATTGGTTGACCGGGGATTTGGCGGTCTTGTATGCTCAGGCAAGGCGGTCGGGGATGACGAGGCGAATTCTCTTTTTATATCTCACCAAACATTCAGGCCATTTCGCGGCGGCGGTGGCGATCGAGAACGCCGTTCACCGGCTCGATGGCCACTTGGAGACGATGTTGCTGGACTCGTTTAGTCACACCAACCCGGTCCTGTCCAAGGTCACGCTCAAGGCCTACCTCGCCGCGCTGAAGGCCGCGCCCGAAATCTGGGAATGGATGTATGACAACCCGGAGTTCAAGGAACGCACGAAAATGATCCGGGGGTTGCTCAATCGCGGAAACTCCAGAAAACTGCAACGGTTGTTGGCGGAGTTCCGGCCCGACGTGATCGTGTGCACGCAAGCGTTTGCCTGCGGAGTGATCGCTTCGTGGAAGCGCGCCACGGGTCGCCAAACGCCGGCACTGGTCGGAGTGCTGACCGATTTTGTGGCGCACCGGTATTGGGCGGACGATCAGGTGGACTTGTACATCGCGCCGAACGAGGAGACGAAACAGACGCTCGTTTCGCAAGGCGTGCGCCCCGAACGGGTGAAGGTCGAGGGCATCCCCATCAGCGATCGCTTCCTCCGACCGGTGGATAAAGCAGCCGCGCTGAAGAATCTTGGATTGAAAGCGGACATCCCGAAGATTCTCGTCATGGGCGGGAGCCTCGGACTCGGCCCGATGAAATCCGTGATTCGCAAACTCAACAAGTTGCCGCAGCCGTTCGACATCATCGCCGTGACCGGCAAGAACGAGGAACTCAAGGAACGGCTGATGCGTCGGGGTGTGAAACTGCGGCACCACACAAAAATCTTCGGTTTCGTCGAGAACGTGCATGAATTGATGGAGATCGCCGAGGTGATTGTCACCAAGCCCGGGGGCATCACCACCGCCGAAGCGCTGGTTAGACGATTGCCGATGATCATCATCAATCCCATTCCCGGGCAAGAAGCCAAGAACACGGAATTCCTGCTCTCCCAGGGCGTCGCCGTGGAGGCCGAAGACGCCAACGACGTGATGCTGTACGTGGACGAGTTTCTGCGCAATCCCGAAAAGCTGCGGCGCATGCGCCAGGCGGCGGCGGCGCTGGGCCGTCCACAGGCCGCCGATCATGCCGCCTGCGGAATCCTGAGCCTGCTGGGAGCGAATCACGCGGAAAGCCTCGAAGTAGTTCGAGGTGACCTGTGAAATATCTGCAGCTCAAACTCGCGGAGTTTCTGGCGCGCTGGTGTCCGCGAAAAGTCGGTTACGGCCTTGCGCGGCGCATCGCGGACCTCTACCTGATATTTGACCGGCGTGGCCGCGAAAGTGTCATGGGCAACCTGCAGCGCATTCACCAACAAGGCGGCGTGAAACTCTCGCCGCGCGCGTTGCACTCGTTGGCGCGCGAAAATTTTCTGAACTTCGCGAAGTACCTCGTGGATTTTTTCCACTTCCTGCGGCTCGAACAAGAGCGAGTCAACCGGCTCATTGAGTTCGGCCACGTCCCCGCACTGCTCGATGGTTTGCGGGCGCATGGCCGGGGTGTCATCTTTCTCAGCGCGCATCTGGGCAACTGGGAACTCGGCGCCGCCGCACTCGCCATGCAGGGCTATCCGATTCACGCCGTCGCCTTGCAGCATCCCAACCAGAAGGTCAACGACTTGTACTGGAATCAGCGCACCGCCCGGGGACTGCGGGCGATTCCGTGGGGCCGGGCCGCGCGCGAATGTCTCACCGCGCTGCGTCGCAACGAAATGATCGCCCTCGTCGGCGACCGGGATTTCACGGCCTCGCGCGACACTGTGGAATTTTTCGGGCAACCCGCGCGTCTGCCCAACGGCCCGGCCAAACTCGCGTTGGCCACGGGCGCGCCGATCCTGCCGATCTTCATGATTCGCCGGCCCGACGACACGTTCACCTACGTCACGGAAGAACCGATCTGGGCGGACAACTCCCGCGAAACCGTGGCCGACGTGATGCGCCGCATCGCCGCGGCCCTTGAGCGGGTCATCCGCCAGCACAGTGAGCAATGGTTCTTGTTCCACAACCTCTGGGACATTGAAGAAGACCGCGCGCTGGCCACCGCGGCCGCGTTCGGCGAGCCGGCCGGTGTCGAGGCCGCCGTCTCGGCGGCGAAGGCTCGCGGCGAAGCGTCCGGGACGGACGCCACTACAACAGCATGAACGACCGGGTCGTCGCCCTTATCCCTGCCTATAACGAGGCTGCGAAAATCGCAGAGGTAACCAAGCAAACCCGGCCATACGTCGCGCAGGTTGTCGTCATTGATGATGGCTCAGCCGACGCGACCGCCCAACTCGCCGGACAAGCCGGTGCGACCGTGTTGCGGCACCCCAAAAATCGCGGCAAGGGTGCCGCGATTGCGACCGCGCTGGAGTTCTTCGGGAAATCAGGTGCCGAGTTCGGCGTGTTTCTCGATGCCGACGGTCAGCACGACCCCGGCGAGATTCCGAAGTTTGTCGAAGCGGCACGCGCCTTGAGCGCCGATGTCGTGGTCGGCACGCGCATGACCGAGACGCGGGATATGCCCGTGGTGCGCAAGCTCACCAACCAGTTTACCTCGTGGGTCACGAGCAAGCTTGCGGGACAGACGATTCCCGACAGCCAATGCGGCTACCGGCTGGTGCGCCGCTGCGTATTGAAGGATCTGCAATTGAGCAGCAGCCGGTTCGAGACCGAGACCGAGATGCTGATTCAGGCCGGTCGTGCCGGGCACAAGATCGCCAACGTTCCGGTCCGCACCATCTACGGCAACGCGGCCCGCGCCAGCCATATCCATCCGGTGCGCGACACCATCCGTTTCTTCAAGCTGGCCAAAAAGTATTGGCCGTGATAGACAGGGCGGCCCTTCATGGAATGGATTCACAACGCGATCGATTTGTTCCTGCATCTGGACCGGCATCTGAACGATGCGATGCAGGCGCACGGCACGACATGGACGTATACGCTCTTGTTTGCGATCATATTTTCGGAAACCGGGTTTGTGGTCACACCATTCTTGCCGGGAGATTCGCTGTTGTTCGCGGCCGGCGCGTTGGCGGCGACGCCGGACAGTCCGTTGCGCGTGGGCTGGTTGTTTCTGTTGTTGGTCGCGGCCGCGGTCGGCGGTAACACGGTGAACTACTCGGTGGGTCGGCTGTTCGGGGACAAGCTGGCGGCGAAGTTTCCGCGGATCATCAAGCCGAAGTATCTGGAGAAGACGCACGCGTTCTACGAGAAGTACGGCGGCGAAACGATCATCATCACGCGGTTCGTGCCGATCGTGCGGACGTTCGCGCCGTTCGTGGCCGGGGTGGGGCACATGAAGTATCTGAAATTCACCGTGTATAACGTTGCCGGCGGCGTGCTGTGGGTGGGGTTGCTCTTGTATGGCGGGTACTGGTTCGGCGGGCTGAAGTTCGTGAAGGAACACTTTGCGATTGTGGAGTTGGCAATCATCATCCTGTCGATTCTGCCGATGGTGATTGAGTTCTTGCGTGCGCGTAAGAAAGTGTGATTAAGTAGCCCGGTCGGATTCGGGCACGGGACGTAGCGCAGTTTGGTAGCGCGCTTGGTTCGGGACCAAGAGGTCGCGGGTTCAAATCCCGCCGTCCCGACCACTTCTGATGAAGTGGTCGGGGGAAGCCGTTCGTCGTGTAACGGCAATTCCGGCCGCCCCGGCCAACTTCTTCGATGTGATGTTCAGGAGGTATTTATGAGCAGACGTGGCATATATATGATGGCGGGCTTCGTTCTGGTGGTTCTGAGGGCGACCGGGGCGCTGGCCGTGACGGTGCCGACGGCCAAGCAGGCCTTGGAAGTGGCCAATCTTCAAATCGCCACCAACGCGCAAAATCAAGTCATCATGATGGAAGGCACTCGCTCCGATAGCAGTCTCAGCCCGCGTCAATGGGACATCACGTTCTTCGACACGAACCGGGTTAACGACGGCCTCATGGTCCGCGTGAAAGACGGCGCGGTCGTCAACAAGTCGGGTTCACTTCGCATGTTTGACGATCCGCGCTGGAGCCGGTTTGGCCGCAACTTTGCCGGTTACTATCCCGACGAGGTGATCAAGCTCAAGCGCTGGAAGCTGGACTCCGACCAAATCGTTCGGACCGCACAGGCGCATCCGAAACTGACCAGCCTGCAGGTCACGGATGTCGTCTTGCTGCTCCGCAAATCCAGCGACGGCGATGTGCCGCCCGTGTGGAGAATTAAAGTGCGCGCTCGTCCACCGCAAAAACCGAGTCGCGAAAGTTGGGTCGGTTATCTGGAGTACAACGCGGAGACCGGCGAATTGCTCGTGGATGAATTGCGCGTGGAAGGTTTGACGAAGTAGCGAGTCACCTAGTGCGGCAACCACATCGGCTTGTTGTGGAACTTCACGCCGGTAGACTCGAAGGCCTTGATCAGTTTTCCGAGCCAGATTATTAGCGAATCAAAGCGCCGGGCCAGCGCTTCCTCGGGCTTTTCTTTTTTCTGTGCCTCTTCACCGCCGAGCACGAGATGCTGCGTAGCTTTCGGAATGCTGAGCGCCCGGACGCGCCGCGTGACTTCCATTTGCCAGCGTTCCAGCGCCACGATACGCGCTTGCAGAGACGAATCGAGCGGCAGGAGTTTCTTCAGCACTTCTTTGTCGCCGGTATTCAACTGTCCATTCTTCACAAATAGATCGACGATGGATGGACAGAGTCGTTCCACCGCTTCCAGATGTTCAAAGGCCGGCGGCACCGGCGCAAGCTCAACCGCCGGCAATACCGGCGTTGGCGTGGTCGCTTTGACCGGCTCGACGTTGGCCGGCGGTTTGACGATGTGTTGGGTGGCATGACGTTCGGCGATGTGCATCACTTTCACCTGCGTGTGCTCGGCCTTCAGTTCCTTCTCAATTTCACTGGACGCCAGCAGGAACAGCGACACCGCCATAATGTTGGGGTCAACTACCGCGTGGATGGATTTCGCCCTGAACAGTTCCTGCATGCCCTCGACGCTGTGCGCGTTATTGAAATTGACCAACTCGCGCGGGGTGATGCCTTCGAGCACCCGCAACACGTCCTCGGCGGGCTGGATCAACGTCAGTCCCAGGCTGTCGTGCAGCGCGTGTGAGATCTGCTCCAAGTTCGGATTCTTCTTGCCGCCAAACAGAGACATGACTTCCTTTCCGGGGTGACGATTGAAGTCTAACGCCGGCAAGCAGCTTCACGCAAGCCTTTCAAGACCGGGAATTGCGGGACGAAAGCTGGCGGACGAGGGCGATAAGTCTTTGCGAAGAGGAGCGCAGCCATGCGGTGCTTCACCCAGTTGTGAACACGGCTTTCTGATTTGTCCTCCAACTGTTCCTACACGGCTGCGCTCCTTGCGTATTGGCCGCTTTCTTCATCGCCTTCCCAGACCGTTGACCTTTTCTAAGGCTCGCTGCACGAAAGCGTTCACGGAAGCAGGACACCCCGGTAGAACCGCTGGTGGACATCCGGGGAGTCAAGGTCAATGTAAGTGAAAGGTGTGGTCCCTAGCGTTAGGTTGGTGGCCTGGAGCCAAGGCCCAGCGACGAGATCGCCCGTATACTCTATCCGATAGTGACCCGGTACACCTGGAATGATGGTGACTCCAGCGTATAAGCGGATACCGAGATCGAAGGCTGTGTTTGTAGAAGCTATCCAACTGCAAGCGTAAGGCCCGCCGTACAACCCGATGTCGTTGGCTGTCGTCCCTTGTGATGGTGGAAAGCAGCCGTCGAGATACTCTCCAATTGGATTTCCTGCATCAATGCACGGCGAGCCAGCGGACAATGTGTAATTCGTGGTTTCGGCGAAGAGCGGGTTCTGGAAAATATTGTAGGCCAAGTCGCAAGGCGTGCCATTGTTGTTTTGGCAACAGATCACACCGTAAACACCTGCTGGATATCCGACGAAATTCGTTTGGTTGTTGTAAAAGCAATTGTACGATACCTCATCGTAGAACGTCGGGTACGCTCCAGACTTCACCACAGCGGTAGCACATTGCTGGAAAATGTTGTTATCCAGTATGGGCCTACTTGAAAAACCTGACGGATCGTTTTCCAGCCATATGGCTGTTCCCGATATCATGCTGAAAAGGTTATTAACGATTGTGGGACTCGCTGTCCCGTGGCCGCCGCAGCATCCTGGCAAAATCCTCAGGTGAATCCCGGTGCCGGCAGCCTGAAACCGGCACGCGACTATCATGGCGTTCAGGTCTGCATGATCGAAGGCGGATGCCACGTCGCCGTGAATGCAGGAGCTGACGCAATTGGAAAACAAGCAGGTCGAGATTTCGGGAGCCATGGTGCTCGACGTTACGGTATTCTGAAGGAATAGTCCGTTGATTGAATCGCTGATACTGCAATTGACGAAACGGCTATCAGCACCACCTCCATTCTGGATGGCAATGGTGTCCCAATAGAGCGACGGCGTTGCCCCCCTGATTATGATCCTCTCTGACGGGGAGCCGATGGCCAGAATCTGTCCCAGCACATACATCCTCAAATTTTGGCCGATTATGACCGTTACGCCGGGTTGAATCACAAGAGTCTGGCCGCTCGGCACTGTGCAATTGCCGGTAGCGGCGTAGGGGCTGCCGCTCTTGACCCAAGTGCCTGAGACGTTGCCAGACACAAAAGTTGTGGCATGGCAGACCGAACATAAGACCGTGGACGCCAAGAGCAGTAGTGCAAAAGAAGTGACGACGTAACGTCGCAGGAGGACGGTAACGACCGCGAGGTGGGTCGCCGCTGTTGGTTGCTGGCAGAGACGTTTCATAACAACTGTCTCCTCTGTTTTAAGGGTGGTGAGGAATTTGGATGCACGACTTATAAGGCCCGTCGGACGAATACGAGAAGTCGGCTGTTCAGCCGACAGGAGGGGCCGGATTGGATATTAGCTTCGCGAAGGGACAGCGTCCTGCGGCTCGTCGAGAGCATATCGCTGGCAGTTGGCTTCCCGGCGCTGTTGTCAGGGCAAGGAATTCTTCCGTGAGGCGCAAGACCATTTCAACGCGGTCGCCCACGGCCAATTTACGGTGGAGTCGCTCGAAATGGGTGTGGACGGTGTGTGGAGAAATGCCGAGATCGGCAGCGATGGAAAATTCAGTGCGGTCATTGAACACGCCTCGCACGATCTGCAGTTCACGCCCGGACAGTTTCAATGCACGGGCGATCTCCGCCCAAGCTTGTTCACTGAATACCTTTGACCCAGTGCTCGCGGCCGTGGATGGAACGTCTTAAAGGGACAGAGTTCAAGCTTGGTCGTGCGAACGTGGCGCGATCGGCTCGCGATGACTTGAGATGTGACTCTCATAGCCCCTCCCGCGACCCGATTCAGAACCAGCGGGCGTTGCACCCGCCGAACGCCAAGTGAATGTTTTCACAACATTCGCTTCGTGTCCAGCAAATTCTGCAGTGTCTTGATTTGGAGGGCCACGCTCTGTCGTGGCCACATTCCGCCAACGGACGCGACGGAGCGCGTCCCTCCAACAGGTTGGCGTCGCTTGACCTGACCGGGGTTTGTCGGTAGTCTCACGCGACTTGATTTATGCGGAAGCGAGCCCACGTTTTTTATTCGGG
>JBGQCJ010000088.1:0-12583 GCA_041495285.1 Verrucomicrobiia bacterium | reverse complement strand
CGACGCGCAGTTCGCCGTCATCGGGCGTGTAAATGCCGGCAAGGATTTTACCGAGCGTGCTCTTGCCGGCGCCGTTCTCGCCGCAAAGCGCGTGACATGAACCGCGCGCGACGCTGAGCGTCACGTCGCGCAACGCTTGCACGCCGGGAAAGCGTTTGCCAATCGCCTTGAATTCGATGACCGGCTCGCTCACGGCAGCTTCAAGTATTCGTCAGGCACATCGGTGAAACCCCAATCTTTCAACTGACGCGCCCACGCGCCGAGGTTTTCTTTCGTGACGCGCACGAGTTCCATCTTATTGATGGCCGGCACGTCTTTCTTGAAGTGAAGTTTGTCCACGATCTTTTCGACCGAGACGTAGCCCCACTTGTACGTCGGTTGCGCGAGCAAGACCGGGGCGATTCCTTTTTGGACGTACGGCAGCTCTGCCGGCAACGCATCCACAGCGACGACTTTCACTTTGTTCGGGTCGAGATCAGTGAGCAACGTCTTCGTGAACAATGGCCACGCGCCGACCATCGCCCAGCCGTTGATGTCCGGGTACGCGTTCATCACGCGCAACACTTCCGCCGCGCCGTCCTGCGGCGTTTCGGCGTGATAGAACGTGCCGACGATCTGGATGCCGGGATTCTTTGCGGCAAGGTCAGGTGTTGACGGCTGGTATTTCGCGGCTTCCTTTTTCACGCCCTCGGCGCGCTTGCGGAGATTCGGCGCGTTCTGGTTGCCGGCAAGAATCGCGACCTTGCCTTTGAAGCCGAGTTGCGTCGCCAATTCGTGCATCACTTGCTGGCCAACTTCGACGTCGTCCACGCCATAATACGCGAACCGTTTCGATTGCGGCGCGTCGCTGTCGAACGTCATCACCGCCACACCGCGCGCGACAGCATCGTTGATTGCGCCGGTGACCTTGCCGGCATCGGAACACGAAATCAGAATTGCGTCCGCACCTTCATTGACGGCCTGCGCGATGCGTTGCGCTTGCACCTGACCGTCCTCGGTCGGCGGCGTCCGCCAATCAATGATGATGTTGACGCCAAGCTTCTGGGAGAGTTCCTTCGCCGCGGCTTCGGCACCGGTCCGCGCCGCGAGGAATACCGGATTCGTTGAACTCTTCGCGATCATCGCGATCTTGATGGTCTGTTGTTGCGTTGCACCGCCGCTCAAGAGAGCGGCCACCACGAGCAATACCGTTCTTAGTTTCATGCCATCTGCCTCCTATTTAGCGTTGGTTAATCGCTGCGTCGTCAGCCGCGCGCTCAGTTGATCGAGCACCACCGCAATGATAATCGCGCAGCCGATGATAATGGATTCGTAGTTCGTGTCAAAATGAAGCGTGCGAATGGATTGACGGATGAGCACGATCAAAATCGCGCCGAGCATCGCACTGATCGCACTACATTTACCGCCACTGAGACTCGCGCCGCCGACGACCGCCGACGCGATGACGTACAACTCGTAACCGGTCGCGTCGGCGCACGACGCCGAACCGTAGTAACTCGTTCCGACAAACGCCGCGATGCCGGCCGCCAGTCCCGACAACGCATACACGCCGATCAGGATTCGTCCGATGCGCAGCCCCGAGTACCGGCTGGCCTCAACGTTGCCGCCGACGGCGTAGATGTGCCGGCCCGGCACCATCTTCGTGAGATACATCGCACCGAGCGCTGTCATCGCCAACATCACGAGCATCGGCACCGGGTACAGAGCGCTGCTGCCGCCGAATTGCGCCTTCACGACATCCGTCAGCGCGGTCGGCACGAGAATGCTTTCCGCTTTGCTCGACACGAACGCGATGCCGCGAAACACCCACATCGTACCGAGTGTGATGATGAATGGATGCACCCGCAACCCGACAACCATCGCGCCGTTGATGAGTCCGCACGCCAGCCCGATGCCGAGTGAGAGCGTGAGCCCGGTCGCAACGGTTGCCGGCGAACTCCACGTCGAATCGCGCAGCACCATCGCCATCGTCACGCCCGCCAGCGCGTACGTCGAACCGACCGACAAGTCCACACCGCCCGAGATAATCACCAGTGTCGCGCCGATGGCCATGATCGCGAAGAAACTCGCGTCGGTCGCCGTCTGCATCAACGTGTGCGAGTTCAGGAAGTTGTTGACCGTGTGGCCGGTGAGACGATCCACGTGCGAGCCGGCAAAGATGGTGAGAATCGTGCCGAGCAGCAGAATGACTAGGATCAGCCCCGACTGCTGCGCGTTAAACAGCGAGCGGAGCGTTTTGTTCATGTCACCAACGCGTGAATCTCGCGCAGCATCGTGAGCAGCGGTTTCACTTGCGCGAGCGACAGCTGATTTGCGGCGTCGCTCTTGGCCTTGCCGGGGTTTGGATGCGCTTCGAGGAAGATGCCGTCGCAACCGGCAGCGACTGCAGCACGCGCCAATACCGGTGCCATGTGCCGGTCGCCACCGGTCTCCTTGCCACCGCGTCCACCGCCCGGCATTTGCACACTGTGCGTGGCGTCGAATACGACCGGCCAACCGAACTCGCGCATGATCGCCAGCGAACGCATGTCGGCCACGAGATTGTTGTACCCGAACGACGAACCGCGTTCGGTGAGCATGATGTTCTTGCCGCCGGCAGCCTGAATCTTCTCAATTGCGTTGCGCATGTCCCACGGCGCAAGGAACTGGCCCTTCTTCACGTTCACGCATCGTTTCGTCCGCGCCGCGGCTTGGATGAGGTCGGTTTGTCGCGAGAGAAATGCCGGTATCTGCAGCACGTCGGCAACCTCGGCCGCCGGCTTGCAGTGTTCGATCTCGTGCACGTCGGTCAATACCGGTACGCCGAGTTTCTTCTTCACCTTCGCGAGCACGGCAAGACCGCGCTTGAGTCCCGGCCCGCGAAAACTGTCACCAGCAGTCCGGTTGGCCTTGTCGTAACTGCACTTGAAGATGAACGGCAACGCGAGGTCGTCGCAGATTTCCGCGAGCGTCTCGGCCGTCTTCATTACCATCGCTTCGTTCTCAATGACGCACGGCCCGGCAATGACGAACAAAGGCGCGCGCTTGCCGCCGAGTGTGAGTTTGCCGACACGAATCGTCTTCATTGAGGCGGAGTGTAGCAGAACAGATGTCGCTGGCAAGCGTGCCGCTCAGGTCACGGCTAGTGCAGAAGTATCATCGCCGCGATTTCTTGAAACACTCGTTGCAGAGCTGCCGCGTTTTCGGCGATCGCAATATCACCTACCGGCTGGCTTGGGTCATAAGTTGCGCTGTCCGGAGTGTTGGCGAGGTTCTTCAGGAAACCCACATTCAACGGTGGTCGTCCGCATTCCAAAGGCCCGCCCGGATTGCCCATTCCAATTGCAAAGATGTAATTCCCTTGGGAGCGCGCCAGACGAGCAATCGCCTCCGCGCGCTTCTGCGCCTCGTCATACATCGAGCCACACTGGTCAGAGGTGTTGACAGTACTGCTCCCATCAATAGAAGGAATCGTGTTGGATACCGTGCAACCGGCGCTCGCGTTGGCGCCCGTGTTAGGATTATAGAGGCTTTTATCCGGTCCGATGTTTCGCGGCCCGCAGTTGAAGTTCGGGTAGTACCACGTGTTTGCCATGCCGTCCGTAAATAACACGATGACCTTGACCACGTTCTCGCCGGGCAAGGTGGGCACGCTCTGATTCTGCACCAAGGCGTTCGTTAATCCGCGCTCCGTACAGGTCCAACCGTTGAAGACCAGATTACTGACGGCGCTCTTGATCGCCGCTTTGAATGGCTGGCGCATGGTGACATCGGTGCTTGCCGCGGACGAGAAACTGACCATGGACATGCGGTCGTTCTGATCATCAAAGAAACCGACAAAGTTGGAGGTTGCAGGGCCAAGGACGACGGCACCGCCATTGGCGCTCATCGAGCCGGAGCGGTCGAGGACGAGACTCATCACCAACATGTCGCGACTACCTTTGATACGATAGAAGCGCTGCGAGGTGACGCTGGCAGTTTGGTCGGCATAAGACAGGCTGTGTTCGTTAGCGCCGGCCACCAACACTGCACCCGGTAGCTCCTGCCAAGGCTGATCCAGAGAATCGGTGTACATCACTCGGTTGGTCCAGCCCGGTGCCGTGGACCAAGTGATGTTGAAACCTCCGTCCACTGTTGGCTGGATGCTTTGAATCCTGAACCACTCGTCCGAGTCAGCTCTTATGCGCGCAGGTATGACAAGGGCGCAGATTAGAAACCCTCCCCACAACATTCGTCGCAAGCCTTGCATTCCTTGGCCTCGCAAGGAGGTTAACACCTCCACTCAAAAACCGCAATGTCAATCACTGCCGCTTCAACGCCGCTTCGATGAAGCCGCGGAAGAGCGGGTGGGGTTTGTTCGGTTTGGAGAGAAATTCGGGATGGAACTGGCACGCGATGAACCACGGATGGTCGCGCAGTTCGATCAACTCGACGAGATCGTGCTTTGCGTAGATGCCGGAGACGGTCAGTCCGGCTTTCATCAACTGATCCCGGTAGGCATTGTTGAATTCGTACCGGTGCCGGTGCCGCTCACTGATTTCGTCGGTGCCGAACAACTCGCGCGTCTTCGTGCCGGCGACGAGCTTCGAGGTTTGCGCGCCGAGACGCATCGTACCGCCTTTCGCTTCGACGCCTTTCTGTTCTTCGAGCAGACAGATGACCGGGTGCGGCGATTTCGGTTCGAACTCGGTGGAGTTCGCGCCGGTAAGTCCACAGACTTTGCGTGCAAACTCAATGACGGCGATCTGCATGCCGAGACAAATGCCGAAGTAGGGAATCTTGTTCTCCCGGGCATATTGCGCGGCGGCAATCTTGCCTTCGATGCCGCGATTGCCAAAGCCACCGGGCACGAGGACGCCGCCCACGCCCTTAAGATGTTTCTCCGCACCGTCCTTCTCGATCTTCTCGGCGTCCACGCGCACAATCTCCACCGCCGCATCGTTGGCGCCGCCGGCATGTTTAAGCGCTTCGTACAAACTTTTGTACGCATCCTGCAATTGAATGTATTTGCCGACGACGGCAATCGTCACTTTCTTCGACGGATTGATCAGCCGCGCCAGCATCGCTTCCCATTCGCCCATGCTTTTCGCCGGCGCGTCGAGCGCCAGATACCGGCACACAAGCTCGTCCACATTCTCTTTGCGCAACGCGACCGGTACTTCGTAGATGGAATGCTCAACGTCGAGTTCTTCGATCACGCCCTCGACCGGCACGTTGCAGAACATCGAAATCTTTTGGCGTACCTCCTTGCCGAGCGGTTTCTCGCTCCGGCAGATCAGAATTTGCGGCATGATGCCGATCTCGCGCAGCTTGGCCACGCTCTGCTGCGTTGGCTTCGTTTTAATCTCACCGGCCACGCGGATAAATGGCACGAGCGTGACGTGGATAAAAAGTGAATTACCGGCACCCGCTTCGAGCGCGAATTGCCGGATCGCTTCGAGGAACGGCAATCCCTCGATGTCGCCAATCGTACCGCCGATCTCGATGATAACGACATCGGCGCCGCTCTTCTTGGCGATTTCGCTAATGCGACCTTTGATCTCGTCAGTCACGTGCGGGATGACCTGCACCGTCTTGCCGAGATAATCGCCACGCCGTTCCTTCTCGATGATCCGCGCGTAAACTTGACCGGACGTGAGATTGTTCAACCGAGACAACTTCGCGTGTGTAAATCGTTCGTAGTGACCGAGGTCGAGGTCGGTTTCGGCTCCGTCGTCGGTCACATACACTTCGCCGTGCTGGAACGGATTCATCGTGCCGGGATCGACGTTGAGGTACGGATCGAACTTCGCCAGCGTGACCTTCAGGCCGCGATTCTCCAGCAAGGTGCCGAGCGACGCCGCCGTCAGACCCTTCCCGAGCGAACTGATCACACCGCCGGTGACAAAAATGAATTTCATTTGCTTGCCGCCAAAATTTCCTCGACGAGATTCACGTCCTCGGGCCGATCCACGCCGATCGAATCGTGCGGCGTGATGAGCACTTTGATCGCGTAACCATTCTCCAGCGCGCGCAACTGCTCCAGTTTTTCCGTCTTCTCCAACTCACTTGCCGGCAACGCGACAAACTTCAGCAGGAACTCGCGCCGGAACGCATAGATGCCGAGGTGCTTGTAAAACGTGCCGCCCCGGAACTGATCCGTCGCGTCCCGGACGTAAGGTATTTGGCTGCGTGAGAAATACAACGCGTTGCCGTTACGCCCGACGACCACCTTTACCACGTTCGGGTTCGTGAGTTGTTCCGCGGCGTTGATTTTGCGCGCCAACGTGCCCATCACGCAGCCGGTGTCTTTCTGCATCCCTTCGACGAGCTGGTCAATCATCTCCGGCCGCATCAACGGTTCGTCACCCTGAATGTTGAGCACGAGTTCCGCATCGACGGCCCGCGCGATTTCCGCGACGCGATCCGTGCCGGTCGCGCAGTCGGGCGAGGTGAGCATCGCGTCGCCACCGAATTTTTCCACTGCTTCGAGGATGCGCGTGTCTTCGGTCGCGACGACGATCTTATCGAGACGCTTCGCCTTCGCGGCCTGCTCGTACACGCGTTGCACGAGCGACTTGCCGGCAATCAACGCCAGCGGCTTGCCGGGAAAGCGCTGCGCCGCGTACCGGGCGGGAATCACGCCAAGTGTCTTGATCTTCATCGGCTCGCAGTGTAACAAAACAACACGCCGTGACAAGTCCGCTGGCCAGCCCGATACGCAGTGTGTTCGCATCCTGCGTTTTGCTCGCGACCTCGAGTTGCGGTCGATCCACTCAACTCCCCGCAGACTTTCAGCGCGGGGTGAATTATGCGCATATTCACCGGCGCGGACACGGGTACGGGTCAGACGCATCCGCGGCAGAGTTGGCGGCGTTGAAGAAGCTCGGCGTGAACTGGATTGCGGTCACGCCGTTCGGGTATCAACCGGGTGCGACGGCGGACACGATCGTCTTCAGTGGCGACCGGTCGTTGAAGGATGACGACCTGATGCGCGAAATTGTCTCTGCACACAAGCTCGGCATCCGCGTGACGCTCAAGCCGCACATTTGGTCGCGCGATTTCTGGGACGGCAAAGAGTGGAATGGGTCAGTCCGGCAGGAGTCGCCCGAAGCACACGCGCGGTGGTGGACGTGTTACCGGGAGTTTGCGTTGCACTACGCGCAGATCGCGGAGAGCGCCGGTGTGGATCAGTACTGCATCGGGACGGAACTGGTCGGGATGACGACGCAACATCCGGACGAGTGGCGCGAGCTGGTTGACGAGGTGCGGAAAGTGTATCACGGCCCGGTGACGTATGCGGCGCACTTTGAGCGTGAGTTCGACGCGATTGCATTTTGGGACGTGCTCGATTTCATCGGCATCACAGCGTACTTCCCGCTCGATGCGCCCGAAGGAGCGAGTATCGAGCAACTCGTTGCGGCGTGGAAACCGCACCGGCAGCGCATCGAAAGGTTGCAGGCACGGTTCAACAAGCCGGTACTGGTTCTCGAAATCGGTTACCGGGCGGTGGCGGACGCGTACCGGAAGCCGTGGGCGTACGAGGGCGGCCAGCCCGACCCGGAAGCGCAGGCTCGTGCGTACGAAGCGGTGTTCCGCGCGTTCGTCGGTGCGCCGTGGTGGAAGGGGACGTATTTCTGGAAGGCGTTCACCGACCCGAAACTCGCCGATGCTCGTGGCGATGGAGTAGATTTCACGTTCCGCGGCCTTCCCGCCGAAGCCGTCGTTCGGAAGTGGTACGGCAGCACGCGCGAGACCTCGCCGTGAACGTTCGTCTTGATATGTCTGGACTTTCATACCGGTCTTTGGTACTCGACGCCTTGGAGAAGCGGGATCGGATTGAGCGAGCGATTCGAGACCAAGATCGACCGGATCAAGCGGAGCTACGTGCTCACCGCTTCACAGATGCGCTGTCCCCTCCATCAACGAGCCGCCCGGCTCGAAATCGAAGGCGAGAACTTTGATGACCTGCACGTCGAAGTCTTCACGTGCTGCGGCAATTTCCGGCAGCGCGTCGAGGACGCTCTTCGAGAGACTTATTAAAGCCACCGCCTGCGAAGGTCACATGCTTGACACGTTGCAGTCATGACTTATACTCGGCTTGGAATGGAATCTGACGAGCCGGGGGGACAGTTTACAGGCGTTAAGCGTTCAGCGTTGAGCGCGAAACCTTCTTCCGGCAACGAGCATCACACCGGCATGCACTTCTTTGGAGATGGCGCGCCCAGCGGTCGCGCCCTACCTACGAATCGGCAAAGCCAGCCGAGCGACTGCTTTCCGTCTGCCGGACGCGGGCCGTGGGCGAACGTGCCGGAAGCGGAGTGGAACGATTGGCGGTGGCAGTTGCGCCACCGCATCACGACGTTGGAGCAACTGGAGGCGTTGATGCCGTTGACGCCCGAGGAGCGCGAAGGCGTCGCGTTGGCGGGCACGCATTTGGCGTTGGCGATTACGCCGTACTTTTTCAATCTCATTGATGTGAACGATCCCGGCTGTCCGATTCGCCGGCAGGTCGTGCCGCGCGTCGAGGAAACGATTCCGGCACCGTGGGAGATGATTGATCCATGCGGCGAGGATGAACACATGGTGGCGCCGGGGTTGGTGCATCGGTATCCTGACCGTGTGTTGTTTTTGGTGACCGACCGGTGCGCGGCGTATTGCCGGTATTGCACGCGCAGCCGGGTGGTCAGTGGGGCCGGGGAGCAGCATTTAGAAACCAATTTCAAGGAAGCGATTCAGTATATCCGCGAGCATGCCGAAGTGCGCGACGTGTTGTTGAGCGGTGGGGACCCATTGCTGTTCAGTGATGAACGGCTGGAGCATTTGCTCGGCGAGTTGCGCGCGATCAAGCACGTGGAGTTTTTGCGGATCGGGACGCGTATCCCGATCTTTTTGCCGCAGCGGATCACGCCGGAGTTGTGCGCGATGCTGCGGAAGTTTCATCCGTTGTGGATGAGCATTCACACCAATCACCCGCGGGAGGCGACCGCCGAAGTCAAGGAGGCGTGCGGTCGGCTGGCTGATGCCGGTGTTCCGCTGGGGAATCAGACCGTGTTGTTGAGTGGGGTCAACGACGATGTGTCGGTGATGAAAGAGCTTATGCACAAGCTGTTGATGATGCGGGTGCGGCCTTATTATATTTATCAGTGCGACCTCGTGAAGGGCACGCACCACCTGCGCGCGTCAGTGAAGAAAGGCCTCGAGATCATCGAAGCATTGCGCGGCCACACGACGGGCTACGCGGTGCCGCAATACGTGATCGATGCCCCGGGCGGTGGCGGCAAGGTGCCCATCGGGCCTGAGTACGTGTTGGCGCACGATAAAGAACGCGTCATCCTTCGCAATTACGAAGGCAAAGTGTTCGAATACCCCGATTCTGTCGAACCGCACGGTGTCCCTCCCTCACCCGGCGAAACTGGTGCAGAGCCTGCTATTTCAAGCACCAACACTGCGGAGACGGGAAATGGATGCCATCGCACGACGCTCGACTGAAATACATTTTGGAATCGCCTGGAACTGGGAACACGACCGCGACTTCGTCAATCAGCTTGATCGTTCCTGCCTGCAGTCCGGCCTGACCTGTTACCTCGTCGGCGGCCATAATCTCCAGCAGACCCACCTCGAAGTCCAAAACGACGAACGCCGGTTCGCCTATTTCCTCGACCGGGCCAGCGACGACGACCCGCGCTTTCTGCAATTCAATCAACTGCTGCAAACCAAAGGCACGAAGTTCATCAACGCGCACCATCACTACAAACGTTCCATCGACAAGGCCAACATCCACGGCGAACTCCTCGCGCATGGTCTGCAACTGCCGTTGACCATCATCCTGCCGCCATACGAAACCGAGCCGAACTTTGACCCGCGCCTCATCGAGGCGCTTGCCAAACCATTCGTCGTCAAGCCCGCCAAAGGCGGCGGCGGCTTCGGTGTCGTGGTCGGCGCGACGCGGCCGGATGAAGTCATCCAGACGCGCGCGAAGTTTCGCAACCAGCGTTTTCTCGTCCAGCAACGCATCGAGCCGCAAATCATCGGTGGCCGGCGCGCTTGGTTTCGCGTGTACAACGTGTGCGGCCAGATCATTCCGTGTTGGTGGGACGACACCACTCACAAGTACGGCGTCGTCACGCCCGCCGATGCCAGTCACGTCAGCGTGGACGAACTGGTCCGCATCGTCCGCGTCATCGCCGAGGTGTCGCAACTGGATTTCTTCAGCGCGGAGATCGCGCTTGATAAGGATGGCCGGTACGTTGTGGTGGACTACGTCAACGACCCGTGCGACATGCGGCCGCAGAGCAAACATTTCGATGGCGTACCGGATACGATTGTTCGCATGATTGTGGACTGCATCACCGGTCACCTCAAACAGCAGTGCAACCACGCCACGCCGCCCACCGACGAAGAAGCGCGCTGGTGGCCGTAAGTCATTTCTCCATCATCAAGCGGATTGCCACGAACACGCCGAACGCGACAACCGCCCCGCGGAGCAACCGTGGTGACATCCGTTGCGCCGTGCGCGCGCCCACGAACCCGCCGGCGATTGCCGCCATCGCCATCGCGAGCGCGACTTTCAGCACCGCCGCGCCGACACCGATGAAGTAAACCGCCGCGATGCCGTTGATCAGCACAGCGAAGAAATTTTTCATCGCGTTGGCGGACTGCAAATCTTCCGGTAAGAAAATCGCCATCGCCGCCAGCATAAGGATTCCGATGCCGGCACCGAAGTAGCCGCCATACACGGCGATGAAAAACTGGCTGAGCCACAACGCGGTCGCGTGCCGACGTGGATGTGATATCGCGCGTTCAGTCATCCAACGGCCAATCGGCTCTTGCGCGACGAGCAGCGCGCACGCGAGCAGTATCAGGAACGGCACGATGAAGCGGAATAGTCGCTCAGGGGTGCTCAGCAGCAGGATCGCACCCTCCAGTCCGCCCAGTAGTGAAGGCAGCGCAAGCACCGCGATGCGAACACGGTTCGCACCAAGCTCGCGCCGGTACGTCCACGAACTCATCACCGACCCCGGCCAGACCGCGCAAGTGCTCGTCGCGTTGGCGGTAATTGACGGCATGCCGCTGTAGAGCAGGGCGGGGAACGTCAGCAGCGTGCCGCCACCGGCAATCGCGTTGACGAAGCCGGCACCGAAGGCTGCTAGAATGCTGAGCCAGTAAACTTCCATGCGATGTTGCGCAGCATAACAGAATTCTGTTAGCGTCACCAAGCATGCCGTCCGTCATTCTAAAAAAGAGTAGGGAACACCGCCTCATCGCCGGCCACTGCTGGGTCTATGCCGGTGAGATCGCGAAGATTACCGGCGAACCCGCTGACGGCGACGCCGTGGACATCCGGGACCACAAAGAGCGTTTCCTCGGTCGCGGACTGCTGAATCGGCATTCGCAGATTACCGTGCGCCGGTTCACGATGCAGAAGGAGGAATTCGACAAGGCGTTTCTCCGGCAACGCCTCGAAGCCGCGCTCGAATACCGGCGCGAACGCGGCGTCGGCGATGCGTTTCGCGTTGTCTTCTCGGAGGCCGACCTGTTGCCGGGCCTGATCGTGGACAAGTACGGCGACTACCTCGTGTTGCAGGCGCTCACGCTCGGCATTGACCGGCGCAAATCGCAGATCGTTGAGATTCTGCGTGAGATGTTTCAACCGAAGGCGATCATTGAACGCAGCGACGTGCCGAGTCGGAAGTTGGAAGGATTGGCGGAGACGAAAGGCGTTCTGTTCGGCGAGACGGACGGCTGGGTGCGGGTGCAGTTGCCGGAGTTTTCGATTGAAGTGAATCTGCTGGAGGATCAGAAGACCGGTTTCTTTCTCGACCAGCGAATCAACTACGCCGAAGTCGGCCAACTCTGCGCTGGCGCGCGCGTGCTCGATTGCTTCAGCTATCACGGCGGCTTTGCCCTCGCCGCGGCGAAGGCCGGTGCGGCGAGCGTCGAGGCGGTTGAGATTTCCGAGCCGGCAGTCGCTCGCGCCCGGAAGAACACCGAACTCAACGGTCTGACCGGCAAGATTGAGTTCATCTGCGCCAACGCGTTCGACGTGCTGAAGAAGTTTGACTCGGAGAAGCGCCAGTTCGATCTCATTGTGCTCGACCCGCCGTCGTTCACGCGTACGAAACAGAACGTCGGCGACGCGTTGCGCGGCTACAAGGAAATCAATTTGCGCGCGCTGAAGATGTTACCGGCCGAAGGCATCCTCGCCACGTTCTCCTGTTCGCACCACATCGACCGGGATCTATTTATGGATGTGGTCCTCGCCGCCGCCGCCGACGCGAAACGAACCGTGCGTCTCGTGAAAGTCCTCACCCAATCTCCCGACCACCCGATCCTGCCCGCGATACCCGAGACCGAATACCTGAAAGGTTTCCTCTTGCAAGTGATGTCCTAAGATATCCGGCCATTCTTCTGAACGACAACGGGCGGCTCCGTGGAGCCGCCCGTTGCGTTTGGTTCAATCAGCTTTGGTAGGGACGGACCGCCGGGCCGTCCGTTTGGTCGCGGCGCGCCCGGCGGTCGCGCCCTACCGGGACAAGGTTACGAGTGTGACGGGGTCGGGACGGTTGTCGTCTGCTTCTTGCGTTCCGACCGGGGCGGGAACAGATTTAACCTGAACTTGGTG
>JBGQCJ010000087.1:0-13595 GCA_041495285.1 Verrucomicrobiia bacterium | reverse complement strand
CCCTTGCCCTCGATTAAGAAACGGCAGTTACCAACCAGCCGTTTGTCGTATCGTTTCAACAAGATGCCAAAACGAGTTTGCTCAGTCCTTTTGAACTCCACGCCCGCGCCGATGATGTTTTCAAAGCCGCCCAATTCCCGCGCCAAGGCTGTCAATTCATCGAACGTCAACGGCTTCCCTTTTTCGGCCATCGCAGCGACCAGATTCCGCATGTCGTCACCGTCTGTGTCTGCGGTCAACGCGATGCGAGCAGTTTCGAGACAGCAGCCAAAGCCCGCCGCTTCAACAATTCCGCCAGCCACACCCGCCCATTCTGGAAACGCGGAATTACTTCTCCTAGGTGTGGGCCTCCCCTTGGATTCCCAATGACGCACGAGCGCCCACAGCGCGCCTAGAACCTTCGGGCGAAGAGCCGATATGGTTGTGTCAGTGAGTAGGCGCTTGAATATCTTGTCTTCAGCGCGCTCCACGTCTAGCAACAACTCGACAAACAAACTTCGGCGTCGTATGTCGGGCGAGACTTCGCAGCCGTTCATCGTGGCGAAAACCGTTGCAAGGTTTGGCCCCTCAATATCAGTGTTGCTTCCAAGTTTTCTGCCCCCGTAGTGCGCCGCCGACAGAAACGACTCCAAGGGTTTGGAGTCCAGCCGCCCCTTCTGGTTGTCCAATATGATGACTTGCCTAGCTACAAGAATGGCGGTTAGCAGAGCCTTCTTGATCTCGGCTTCTTCGTTCGAGAGCGTGTCCATTGACACGACACCCATAACGGGAGCGACGGAAAGAGAAACGAGTGTGCCCGCGCCCGCGCCCTCTGCATTCTTCGTCACGATAAAACACGGTCTGTGCGCGCTTTGTGGAATCAGGTGCCCCGCGTACAGTGACAGCAGCATGGCGACGGCGACAGACCTTGACCTTTCTCCATCGGCAAAAATAAACTCACCAAGTAAATCCTCTATCGTTGCGACGGCCTCCGTGAGTGGTACGTCCTTCGGGTAGTCGGTGGTTAGCACGGTGAGAGTTTTCGACGCGCTGTCGTAACCATCGGGCAGCAGTTCAATCGCGCCGTTGTCGCGCAGCACGGGTAACTGGCAACGATTGACGCGGACAATCCGTCGCAAGCCTTCCTTCAAAAACGGCGACGCTAAAAGGCAGTGCGCCGTGTCAATGGGCATGGTCGCGTGAACATCGAACGTCTGGCTCTTAAAGCTCCGCAGTTTGTAACACGCGAAATGTTTCTCAACCAAGGTGCGTATTTCCTGCGGTGTGACCTCTTTGGAAATCCCGTCCGTCACGAGAACGACGTGATCGTTCAAAAGGTACACGTCCGTTGCCGCCAGATGTTCAGCTACTTCCTTGGCAAACTCCCCCACCAAACGATCATCGCAAGGCAGTTGAATTTTTGGACGCGGATCGTCCAGAAAAGCGCGATAGGCGTCCACACCCGCCCCGCGCGTTATCGGCACGCCGCTCGTCGTGTCTATTGTCCCGTACACGACGCGCGCGTCCTGCTCCGTCATCGGCACCTTGGAGCCGACAGGTTCTACGCGCCCCTTGAACGCCTCAGTAACTACGAAAGCCAATTCATCGGCAGCCCACGGCGGCGACGCCTTGTCGTCGTTCCAAAATTCAAGCATTAGCTCGCAAGTTTTGCCGGGAGTAACACCTTTGTCCCCGCAGGATCGCGCTACGCGCATCGTCGTATCGCGTCCACCTTCCCCTTGAATGGCGCACTCACACGCATCGGATTGGAGACACTGCGTCACCAACGCAATCCATTCGGGCGCGTCAGGTGCCAAGCCCTCTTTGATCTGCGCTTTTGTGGGGTCTTTGACAACGGCAGCGCCGGCGGAATCGCAAATCCACTTTGGGCAATCCACCAATTCGGCAACCGGCTCGACAATCGTGTAGGGAGCACCGTCCGCGTTCACGCTGCCGGGAGCGACCACGTAGCCAGACGCGGATTTCAAGTCCACGCCGGGCGCGAAGTTGTTTTTGCTCCGTGTTTTGCCGGCACCCGGTTGCAGGTAGTAGAGATGTTGGCCGCCCGAAGGTGAATGCACCGACAACGTGAGGGGCAGCGGGCCGTGCTTCGCTTTCAGCGCCTTTATCGTTTCAAACCCGTCAGGCTTGCCCGGCTTGCAATCCAAATCCACAATCACAAGTCCACTGGCCCCCGCGTTCACGCCGAAATTACAACCCGGATATTTTGCGGCGAAGGCTTTGGTCTTCTCTGCGTCGTTTGTGGCAGCGGCCAACCACTTGACCAAAGGAATTTTGGAGCGCGGGCACAGAGGAAAAACTTTCCAACCACGGGCGGCGCAGTACAGCGCACCGTCCAACGGCGAGTTGAATGTCGGAGCGCCAATCACGACGTTTGCGCTTCCATTTGTTGCTGAAGATAATCCCGGAGAGACGGCCAACTTATAAGGCGTGTGCCGCGCTTCGCGCCGGGCGGTTTCAGCGACATGGACTTTACCTGCGGCTGGAATCCGTTCGCGGCGGAGGGCAACGTTAGCGCGTTGAGTGCGGAGCGGGAAAGTCCGGTACGAGAACAGCGCTCCCCGCTACGCGGCAATCGAATCCACAGCGGATCGGATTGCGCAACGGGCGCGGCTACCGGCTGGTGAGTTGGTTTAGCTGTGCTGGCGGCCACGGTTGTCTCTTCCCGCCGGCGCGATTGCGCCCGCGTTTAGCAGAAGAGAGCTACCCGTGTCAGCCGACACTTGCTCGTTGGTAAGAACGGGGAGTTGGCCGAACTCTCCGTTGTTGCTACCGACAAAAAATTGTGTGCTTGCGTGAATCATTGGAGCCAATCGGGAAGTTGCGCGATCTTACAGGCGTCAATTACCGCTTGATACTTGGTGGGGCAAAGCTCGTGGAGTCTGTCCGTTTCGCCGATCAATTTCAGTATCTCTCGCGCTTTGCTCTCGCCGCACGTCTCGACGCAGCGGAGAAGGGCTTGGCGGACTTTATCAACCGGCAACTCCATCGGCGCGAGCCTTGGGGGGATGATGTCCAGCGGCACGCCAAAACCGGCGGCGCGATACTTCGCTGTGAATTCCTTTCTCAGTTGGCAGATACAGACGCGGTGGGTGGAGTGAATCAAGCTCCGCGCCGCCGCGTACCCAGACGCCAGATCGCCCGTCAACGTGGACGGGACATTCATCTGTTTCAGCTTTTCTTCGTAGTGCCGCCGTATGTCGTCTTGCAAACTGACGGGCATGTCCACGCCCTCCAGTTCGTTGTCGGCGAGCTTGGCGGCGCGCTCTTGCCCTAGGCGCGCCGACTCCTTGTCGGTGTAGTCACGATCCAACTTCGCCAATTTCTCTTTCTTGCGCGACGCCGCTTTCCCCACCGCGTAGTCAAACTGCGCGCGTAGTTGCTCGGCGGAAGCAGAGGGCTTGTCGGACTGTGCAACACTGTTCTTCATGTCAGCAACAAGTTTAACACACCAAGCGGCGCTTGTACAGAACAATCTTTACTTTTCTTTCGGCGGCGATCTATCGGTTCACGCGCCTTTATTTTATCAGCCTCACAGGACGATGCGCGGTATCAGTTAGACACCGTGCCCGGTCGCAAGTTCCGTCCTCCCTAGGCGGTCAAAAAGAGACAGTTTGGCGCATATGGTCAAAAAGAGACAACCTTGGCCGCCAGCGCTCGCGCTCGTTGGACGGGGAGCCAGCCGACGACAAGTGAGTGTGTATGTATATTGTATGTACAATGTAAATACTACATAGCAAATGTGCTACAAGTGCGTGCGGCGGAGTGTGTTACGGAGCGCTAAAGGGAGCTAAAAGGCTGTTGGGGCGGGGGACTCTATGCGGCGTTAAGGATACTTTGACACAAAGAGCTAAGAGCTAAGAGCCGGAAAGATCGCGGCGCATTGTCGTAGCAGACCTCGCATACTTCGCAGACCCTAAACCAATCATAGCTTGAAAAACATCTCTTATAAGAACACCTGTCCAAGGGTATGCAAAGTATGCGGGGTCTGCGAGATGGTATTTGTGGCTATAACCGCGCGGCAGCGGCATCGTTGGCCTTATGTGTCATGGGCGGAAGCACTTAGTCTATGAGCCGGCGTCATATGGCCGGCAACCGATTAACCACCGACGGCCCTTCGCGTAAAATCCGGCAATCTCGCTACCATGTCGTCAACATCGCTGTGGACGTACACGCTTTGAGAGATTTTTACAGAGTGCCCCGCAGCGTCGGCAACCGTCTGATCTGACGCGCCGGTTTTAGCCCCGTATGTCGAAAAGGTGTGGCGCAGCATATGGTAGCAGGGCGACCCGGTTTTGTGCTTTCCGTTCTTTCCGGGGCTGCCTTCCACCTTGAATTTCGGATGCTCTCTCGCGTCGCGCAGCCCCGCCTTTGTGAGTATGTCGGCAAAGTAGTTGCTCACCGTGCCAACGTGCTTGATGGCCGCAGCGCGGGGGAACACAAACGCCTCCGCGTTGTCACTGGACGGAAGCCACTTTTCCAAGTAGCCGTACAAAATCGGGTGTAGCATCTGGTCTATCTCTTCCCCGCTTTTTTGTGTGATAAACTTAACTCGCCGCTTCACAAGGTCAACGGCGCTCCACTTCAAAAGTCGGATGTCGTTCAAGCGTTGGCCGGTGTACAAGCCCATAAGCACCAAGCCGCGCCACTCACCATCGCACGCGCCCAGTATTCGCTCGATTTCGTCTGTCGTGAAGGCTCGGCGCTTGGATGTTGTTTTATCCTTCTTCTTACTTTTGCTATTGTCGGTTTTGGGTCTGGCTACCGGGTTGGTTCGGAGCTTGTTACAGTCAACGGCGCATTGGAATGCATCCCGCAGAATCCGCATGACCTTATCGGTTGTCTGCGACCGGGTGATCTGCGCGCGTCGGAAGTCCCCGGTGTGGTCTGTGGTCACATAGCCTATCCATTCGTCAGCCTTGCTCTCTAAATGTGTCAAGAAAGCATCTGTGGCCCGCCGGTACAGAGTGCGGGTGGGCTCCGTGATACCGTACTTTTCGCCCTCTTTGGGCTTGTTATCAAGCCAACGCTTGAACCACTCTCTTACCGTAACCTTGGTTATTTCGCCCCGCCCGTACAGCTTCCCTATAGACTCCTGCAATTCAAGTGCGAGGGTTTCGTCAAGCCGGCCCTTGCGCCCCGCAGTTGCCGCCCTCTCTAATTGGGCCAGCACTTCTTTCGCTTGCTCCCGTTTTTCGGGCAAGGCTCGTTTGACCCTTTCGATCTCGTCAGCTTCCCAGCCCGTGCAGACGTTGAGCGCAACGCTCTTGCGTTCGGTCAACTTGATGCCAGTGCTCTTGAACTTGACCTTACCGTCCGCTGTGCGGTACGCTCCGTACCAGTATGGACTACGTTTTCTCTTGTGCACACTTGCCATATTTTTCGCCCCTCAATTCTTGTGACAATGATTGTGACAATATACACAGATGTTTTGGGATGTCCAGCAATGTCCGAAAATACTGCCTTGCGAGGGAACCAGTGTGAATTGAGGGCAGGAAAAGACGTGGAGGTTCAACTCCTCTCGTCCGCACCAAAGAGTTCAATGCGCATGAAATGGCTCTATCTACTCGGGTTGTGTGGCGTACTCTCCGTGATCGTGGCGAGGCCTGCCCCCGCGCAGGTGGTGCGTACCATTGACCCAACCAAACAAGCCGACGTCAACGGCAAGATCATCAGTCCCAGCACCTTGAATCTGAAGGGTGTCGCGCAACCCACCGTAAATTTCTCGCGGTCACCTCGTTCCGACGAACGCCAATCGTTTTCACAAATCGAGCTGAAGAACGTTGATTTGCAGCAGCTGCAACTCTCCGGGTATTCGACACAGATCGTGCCGCAACAGAACTTCACCGCCAAACGCGCCACTGTCGCGGAGAAAGCGCACGACGAAAAGCAGTTCCCGGTGACCAAAGCGCCCATCAAGGATCGCCAGATCCGTCCGTTCACCGCCGCCGGCAACGAGGAATTGAAGAAGCAACTGAACGAACCGCATTGACGCAACCGGGAGGTGATGGTTGTGAAGTAACTGTGGCTAATTGTTTCCGCCATCGGTAACGTCGTCCTCTTGGGCGCGGTGGCCGCGCTCATTGTCACCCGCCGCGAGCCGCCGCCGACCCGGTCATCGCCCGCGAGCCAAACCGGTTCGCCTGCCTCAACGGAAGAATCCGTGGCGGAACCCCTCTCGCCGGAGTCCATCGAGCAACAATCCGCCGCAGCCACGGCACGCGACGGCTCGTCACGGCGGCGGGACCTGAAGGAACTCGTGGCGCAGTTGCGCAAGGCCGGCTGGCCGGAAGAGCAGGTGATCCAATTCATCTCCAGCGATTTCTATTGGAAACGCCAGAAGGAACAACGCGAACTCGCGCGCAAGATCCGGCGCGGCGAGGCTAACCCGAAGGCGATGGCCGATATGTACGAGCACTGGCAGGACGAGATGAAGGCGGCGGTGGATGGTTTTCTCGGCCCCGGCGCCTACGAGCGTTGGGAAAAGACAACCCTGATGCAAACGTTCGAGGAGGAAGGTCAGGGACTGGATGCTGCAACGGCCGACAAGTTGTACGCGGCTCAAAAGGACTGGCAGAAAAAAAGCCAGGACCGCTCGGCGGCGTATCAGAGCGGTGATTTCGACCCGGAGAAGCAGCAGCGCGAGTGGCAGAGACAACAACTAGACTACGAACGCAAATTGAAGGAAATCCTCGGCGGGGACCGGTACGCCTTGTACCGGCTAGGTCAGTACGGCGGGTATTACGGCTACGGCAGCCAACTCGGCGGACTCCAACTCACCGACCAACAGCGCCTGGCCGCCGGGCGCGTCATGATGCAATTCAACGAACGACAGAATGAGCTGAACCAGTTGAACCAAGCCGGCGAGATCGATCCGCAGGACTATCAGGACCAGCAGAAGCAATTGCAGGATGAGCAGAACCGTCAGTTGAAGGACGCGATCGGGCCGGACGCTCTGTTGCGCAACCAGCAGAACTACGACTACGACTTCCGCCGCATCCGCAGCGAGTTGCGCGACCAGAACTTCACCGACACACAGATTGACGCCGCGTTTCGTGCGCGCCAAACATACAACGAGAAACAGCAGGAACTCCAGAAACAGCAACAGCAAGGCACGTTTCAAGGCGACGAGTACCAGCAACAATTCCAAGCCTCACAATCCGCGCTCGAACAAGATTTGAAGACCGCGCTCGGCGACCAAGGTTATCTCGGTTACCTGAAGGCGCAGGACTACAAGTACCGGCAGATGAAACAATACGCGCCCGTGTGGCAATTGAGCCAGACTGACATCGACAACGTCTGGGAAACCATGCACGACTATCAGGAATCTGTGCAGGACTATCAAAAGCAGAATCAAGCCGTCGCCAAACAAGGCCAGCCGGTTGACTGGCAGCAAGTCCAACAGGAAACCACCAAGCTGACCGACCAGACCGAACAAGAACTCCGTCGTACCCTCGGCGACGACCGTTTCAACAAACTCCAACGCGCCGGCATCATCCAACTCGGCCAAGGCGGACGCCGCACCATCATTCGCGGCTCCCAAACCATCGTCGTCCCCGGCAAGTAGTCCTTCGACACACTTCATTGGAGGGCCACGCTCCGTCGTGGCCGCCGACGAGAGACGCACGCGACGAAGCGCGTCCCTCCAGACAATCCGTCGAGTCAGGCGTGTCGTGGCGCTCTGTTGTGCGCCGGTTTCCCGACCGCGCGTAACGTTCGACGAGGTCAGGAGACCTTCGCCGAACCGGCCACGAACCACCGTCGGGCCAGTTCGGGGAACTGGCATTGATGGCAGGCGGATTTGTCGTTGAGGCAGAAATCCTGAAACACTTGCATCAAGCCTTGCTGACGCCGCGCGGTCTTCACGAATTTACCGGCGCTTGAGCCGGCGCCGAACAGTTGGTGACCGGCCAGCCGCACGATGCTGTTGGACGGCGCCGCCCGCAACGCGGCGAAACGCCGCTGCGAGCGTTTCAGCAGTTTGTCATCGCTGGTATCCTGCGCGTACGCCGCGACGAACGGCAGCACGATGTTGGTGACGATTTCCTCCGCGCGGGCTTCGCCGATCAACTCCGACGCGCGCGTTTGCGTCTTGCCGCCAAGCGTGAAGTGATAGCTCCAATAGTCGTCGCGAATCTCCGCGAACAGCTTTGCCGGTTCGCCGTCGCTCTCGATGGCGCCGACGACTTTCTCCATCAGTTTTTCTCCGTGCTTCTTCAACAGAGCGACTGCCGCACCGAGCCGCCGGTGCGGATGATTGGCCGGTCGGATGCCGTTGAACCGCCACGATTCCGCCGGTAGGATTCGGTCCTCGAAGTCCGGTCGCAGTTTCCACCACCGGCTCCACAAACGCTTCGCCATGACATCCCGGCCACGCGGTGCGCCGGTCGGCAGGAAATTGGCCACGCCGAAGAAGATTGCGGCCAAATCAGCTTTGTAGGAGCGGCCTTCGGGCCGCGATTCCCCGCCGGTCGCGCCCAGGAGGGCGCTCCTACATTCAGATATCGGCAATCGCTGCGCGAGCGTGCGGAACGCAGCTTTGTTCGCTTTGTAGCCGAGTGCTTCCACCCAACCTTCGTAAAATGACTGCTCCGGGCCGATGCGATGAATCCAGCGGGAAAACTTGCGCGCCTTCGCCGCGAACCGTTCGTCACCGGCGTCGTCGAGCAACGCGCCGACCGACTCGGCCGGTAACGCGGCCAGCACTTGCGCGCAGCGACCGGCGTGATTACCGGCACCGTGCGGATACGCGTCGAGATCAATCTCGTCGTAGAGCGATTCCAGCGGCGCGACGAGTTGATGCTGCAACACGAGTTGGGGCAGCGTTTCGCCGTGGCGCGTCTGGGTGCGCGTTTCGCTGCCGGCTTCCCAAAGCACGACGTGCAGGATCACGTTGTCGTAGAGCGGATCGCGCTGGTGACCGTGATGAAACCAGTCGTCGGCGCGCAAGTGAAGTTCAACGTCGCCGGTACGCTCCGGTTCGTCGCCGATTTGGACGGTGGCGTGCCGGAAATCCGGTCCGGCCTCCAAGTTCCACCAGCCGGGGAAAACGACCCGCACGCGCCGGCCATCCGTCGTGCGGAGTTCGTCGGGCTGGAGGCGCTGGTCGTACCAGATGCATTGGACGAGCCGTTCGCTGACCGGGATGGGAACGTAGTTACTGTCGGCATCGCGCAACACGGCGGGCGCAAACACGCTGGGAAAACTCTGGCGCATGAGTTGGTTGCGCAGTTCGCCGTAGAGAGTCAGAGCCATCACTTGCCTCGCAAGATGCGAGTCGAATATACTACGGCTGCATGAAATCACGAAGCGGAATTCACCGTCGTCGATTCGTAGGAGCGGCCTCCCGGCCGCGATTTGCTCACCGACGGATTGGACGAACCGGTCGCGGCCGGGAGGCCGCTCCTACGGGCGTTCTTATGATCACAGTGCTTGCTCTGACGTTTGCAGCGTTTGGAGCAGACACGTCCGATGCTGTCAACGACCCGGTCGTGCGCGCCGTGCAAAAGGTGTTGCCGGCGGTCGTCAACATCAGCACCGAGCGGCTGGTGCAACGGCGGTTTTCCGATCCATTCGACGATTTGTTCCGGCAATTCTTCAGCCCGCCGCGCGAAGGCGTCCAAAGTCTCGGCTCGGGCGTCATCGTGGACGAGGACGGTTGGATCGTCACCAACTGGCACGTCGTGCAGCGCGCAACAAAATCAACGTGACTCTCGCCGACGTGGAGAAGGGCAGCCCTGCTGCGGAGGCGGATTTCCAACGGGGCATCGTCATCACGCACTTCGGCGGTGAGGGAATTCAGTCGTTGGATCGGCCAGCCGAGCAACTCGCCGATATGAAATCGGGCGACACGGTGAGCATAGTTGTGTTCATTAGTGAACGCCAGAGAAACGTCACGTTTCAACAGAACGTTCCCGTCTCCCTGAAATCACGGTGAATTTACCGGCGCACTGGCATTTGCGGTGCTTTATGGTGAGCCATGAAGCGTTTCGGATTTGTGCTCACCGGCCTTGTTTGCCTTGCCGTTGCCCTCGGTTGCTCCCGTAAAGCCAAGGATTCCGGCGTTACTCTGGAAGTTTCCGTGAATTCAACTGGCCTCGCTTCTGCGCCGGTCAAAGTCGTGGACGAACCGGCGCTCACCGAAGCACTCCTGTCCGTCGCCGCGCACGCCAGCTTGAGCGACGGGATTCCTGCCGCCGCTTACGCCAACTTTTTCGAAGTGCTCAAACCCGCGCCGGTCACAACCGACGGCAACGGCGCCGCTTCACTGGCCCAGTTGCAGCCGCAACAATTCGTCGTCGTGCAGTCCGCGCACCATCTGTGGATTGCATCCGCCGGAGATGTCCACGAACACCGTTTGTCGCTGACCGGCCAAGACGAAGGCGGCAAGCGCGCGTTGCAAGCGTTGCTTTCCCGCCCGGAGTTCAGCACGGTGGTCGCGTCGCGATTTCTCACGGAAGCCGAGCACGCGCTTCACCGCAATCAGTTTGACGCCGCCCGCAATCTCGCCCTCAGTGCCCGCGCGTTTGGCGGGACGGACAAAGCCGCCGTCTTGTTGCCGGCCATCAACCGCAAGCAAGCGACCGAATTGCTCCACGCCGCGCAAGACGCGATCGGCAAAAAGGATTTCGATTCGGCGCGTCAACTGGCTGAGCAAGCGCGCGCACTGTTGCCGGAGTCCGAACGCAAGCAGGCACAACTCGTCCTGCAGAAAATTCTCGAAGACCAGGGCGGCGAACTTCTCAGTCTGACCGGCCACAACGGCGCCGTGACCGGCGTCGCCTTTGCGCCCGATGGCAACTTCGTTCTGAGCGGAAGCGACGACAAGACATTGAAATTGTGGGACGTGAACGCCGGCAAGGAGGTGCGCACATTTACCGGTCATTATCGAGCCGTGCGCGGCGTCGCGTTCAGTGCGGACGGCCGATTCGTCCTGAGCGGCGGCGACGACGGCACGATGAGACTCTGGGACGTGGCGACCGGCCGGGAGGTTCGTGCGATTGACGGACTCGGCTGGAAAATTACGAGCGTGGCGCTCAGCGCCGACGGCCGGTTTGTGTTGAGCGGCAGCGACGATAATAAAGTGAAGCTCTGGAACGCAGCCACCGGCCGGGAAGTCCGCACGTTCACGGGGCACGGCTGGAAGGTCACGAGCGTGGCGTTCAGTGCCGATGACCGGCTCGCGGCCAGCGGCAGTGAAGACGACTCGCTGAAGATTTGGGATGTGACGACCGGCGCGGAACTGCGCACGTTCCGCAACAATTTGGCGCATGTGAATGCGGTTGCGATCAGTACCGATGGCCGGTTCGCAGTCAGCGGCGGTACGGACAAGTTGGTCAAGATTTGGGATCTGAACACCGGCAAGGAAGCGGTCGCGTTCAAGGGACACGCGCAACCCGTGAACGCCGTCGCGTTCAGTCCGACCGGACAGTTTGTGTTGAGCGGCAGCGCCGACGGCACCCTGAAAGTTTGGAGCATCGCCACCGGTAAGGAAGTTCGCACATTCGCCGGTCACACCGGCGCGATCACCGGCGTCGCGATCAGTCCCGACGGGCACCTCGCCGTTACCGGCGGCAAAGACGGCACCGTCAAAGTCTGGCAACTCCCCCGCGAAGTCTGGCCGCCGACCGAAGAAGCCAAGAAGTAGCGCTCAAAGCTGCTGAAGTTGATCGCCGAACCGGCCGAGAAAGCCGAGTCCGCGAGACCTGCGCAGCAAATGGCCTGAAATGAAGGAACTTACCGATCAAACTTCCTACTTGCGGACTACCTCAGACCGGATTGTTAGGCCCTCTGTAATCTGATAAGTGTAAATCCATCTGTGCTCGACGGCCAAGGCTCATCATACGTGAAGCCCTCCAACATGGTGATAGCGCCGCTGCGGATGAACAACACAAATCCTGCGCCGTGCTTCAGACTCGGAATCTCTGCCCCGACATCGCCAATCGTCGTGTCTGCCAAGTCACGCCGCACCGGAGCATCAGCAGGCAGCGCAAAGTCCGTGAAGAAACCGACGCCGGAGAACTCTCGCTTGGCTACTGTGGCGTGCGCCAACTGCTGGCGAATCGTGGCGTAAGGCTCGCCGGGTCTATCGAGCAACATGTCGAGGACTGCTTTCTCAAGTGGAGTCAGCATGATTCTCTGTGGCCTAACGATAAAGGTCAGCCACCGCTGGGCGCGGAGCGGCCAGCGGTTGGCTGCTCGAATTTCGCCGTAGCACGATAAATGGCTGTCCGGCACGCCCGTCGCACCGCGAGCAGCGAAATGGCGCCTATTCCGATCAACGACATCACGCCTGGTTCCGGAATAATTACGGCGTCGGTTGAAATGCGGTTGCCATTCCCGTCCGCCATGAACATCTCGTAGGTCCCGCTTTGGAAGAGCGTTGGTTGGCTGGGCCTAATCCCCCACATGGTATTTCCTCCTGCATACAGGGTGAACGGATCGTTGTCCCTGGCGAACAGAACCACGTCGCCGATATTCAGATTGGGATTGTTGTCGTTGGCGAAAAGAGTCGCATCGCGGCTGGTCACATCTTGATTCGCGGCACCTTGCAGCCAGGTGAAGACGTATTGGAATTGCGAATCACCGCTGATGCTCCAAATGGCCGCGCCGCCTTGATCGGTGGCAATGGATTGGAGCGGCACAGATGCCCCATAGGCATTCTGGATGACGAACAAATACGGTCCCGAGGCAGCGGCGGTGATCGTGAACTCGATCGGCGGAAAATCCATTGACCACCGCCAATCTGATCCGGCGAAGGGGGCGTTGGACGTCGTGATCGGGATCGCCCCGCTCGACAAGGAAACCATGCCGCAGATTAAAACAGCCGTCCGCAATAGTATGCAGCGGGCCGTGAATTCAATTGAGTTCATATTTTGTTTCCTGAATGTGCGCGGAAGCCGCCTAACATATAGTAGACCTCAATGTGGCGCGGTGGATTGCGTCACTTTTGAGGTCTAATTCGGTTGCCATATTCTGTAAGTGTCTTTAGAATCGGGTTTGGTGAGTAGCATGGCCGTTTACACCTCAACCGGCAAGCCGAAACTCTTCAAAGAACTAGCCGTCAGCTATCAGCCCTCAGCTTTCAGCTAGTGACTTAAGACTGCAAGCTGGTAAGCTCCGATAGGATGAAGGATTTCAAGGAACTGAAAGTCTGGCAGAAAGCGCACGCACTCACGCTCGATGTTTACCGGGTCACTGTGGCTTTCCCCAAAGAGGAGCAATACGCGCTGACAAGTCAGATCCGGCGGGCGTCAGCTTCCATATCGGCCAACATTGCCGAGGGCTGTGGACGAAACGGGGACGCGGAGTTTGGCCGCTTTCTCTACATCGCCTTCGGCTCTGCCAGCGAATTGGAGTCCCACCTCTTGCTCGCTCGTGATTTGAAGTTCATGAGCGCGGCGGATCACCAGCGACTCAACGATGGCGTCATTGAGGTGAAACGGATGCTGTCCTCGCTCATCCTGAAGCTGAAAGCTGACCGCTGATTGCTGATCGCCCTTCCTTGCCACACCTTCCGGCATTCCTTCGCCACGCACCTGCTGGAAGATGGCTACGACATCCGCACGATCCAGGAGCTGCTCGGACACAAGGAT
>JBGQCJ010000086.1:0-13601 GCA_041495285.1 Verrucomicrobiia bacterium | reverse complement strand
GTCGTTCACTGCGGCGAGCAACAACTTCGAGCTGGCCATCGCCGTCGCGGTGGCGGTGTTCGGCATCAACTCCGGTGCCGCCTTCGCCGCTGTCATTGGCCCGCTGGTCGAAGTGCCGGTCTTGATCGGCCTCGTCAACGTTGCCATCTTCTTTCAGCGCCGGTACTTCGCGAACTCGCCGAAGCCTGATCGCGTCACGCAGCCCTTGCCGGCCAGCTAGTTTTCTTGGGCTTGCATTACGGGCTGAAATCGCCAGAATCTCCGGCAGTGGCGACGGCATCTTATCCTCAGATGGCAGTGAACTCCTTTGATCATCAACTGCAGGAACACGGTTTGGGCGAGCTTCGTCGCGGCAAGGTGGAGATCTTCCAGATCAACGTCGGCAAGCTCTGCAACCAGACGTGCGTCCATTGTCATGTCAACGCCGGTCCCGGTCGCAAGGAAGTGATGACGCGTGAGACGATCGACCGCGTGGTGGATTGGCTCGCGCGCACTGGCATCTTGAAAGTAGACATTACCGGCGGCGCGCCGGAAATCATCCCCGACTTCCGGTATCTCGTGGAGCGCGTGAAAGCGCTGTCGCCCGCTCGTCACATCATGGATCGGTGCAATCTCACAATATTCTTCGAGCCCGGTCACGAAGACCTGCCGGAGTTCTTGGCGGCGAACCAAATCGAAGTCATCGCTTCGCTACCATGTTACACCGTCAAGAACGTGGACATGCAGCGCGGCACCGGCGCCTTCGAGAAAAGCATCAAGGCTCTGCAGTGGTTGAACAAACTCGGCTACGGCACGGATTCGAGATTGCCATTGCATCTCATTTACAATCCAGTCGGCCCATACTTGCCGGGAGCGCAAACCGAACTGGAGGCCGATTACCATCGCGAGTTGAAGGAGCACTTCGGCATTGTCTTCAACCGGCTCTACACGATCACCAACATGCCCATCGAACGCTTCGCGGCATGGCTACACAGCAACGGCGAACACGAAAAATACATGCAGTTGCTCATCGAGAACTTCAACCCCGCGTCTGTGGACGGCTTGATGTGCCGAAACACTTTGAGCATCGGCTGGCGCGGCGAAATTTACGACTGTGACTTCAACCAGATGCTCGACATGCAATGGCAAAACGGCAAGCCGTTGTTCCTGTGGGACATTGACCCCGCCGAGATCGAGAATCGCCCGATCCTGACCGGCGACCATTGCTTCGGCTGCACCGCCGGTGCCGGCAGCAGTTGTGGCGGCGCGATTGTGAAGAGTCCATGCCCCTCGCCATAATCATCCCAGCCCGCAACGAAGCCGGTTGCATCGGCGCGGTACTCCAGCGCATCCCGCAAGGACTCGCCCAGCAAATCATCGTCGTGGACAACGGCAGCACTGACGGCACCACCGCCATCGCGAGTCATGCCGGCGCGCAAGTCGTTTTCGAACCACGACGCGGTTACGGACAGGCGTGTCTAACCGGTCTTGCGCATCTTCAGCCGGACATCGACACGATTGCCTTCCTCGATGCCGATGGCAGTGATGATCCCCAACTGCTTCCAAAACTTCTCAGTGATGACGATCTCATCGTCACTGCCCGGACTCTCGGTTTGGCGAGAGAGAACCTTTCACCGCAACAGCGCTTCGGGAATTGGCTCGCGTGTTTTCTCATCCACTGGCTTTGGGGTTACCGGTTTCGTGACCTCGGCCCGTTGCGCGTGATTCGACGTGAGGCACTGGAGCGTCTGCAAATGCGCGACACAACGTGGGGCTGGAATGTGGAAATGCAGATCAAAGCCATTGAGTGCGGACTGCGGATCCGGCAAGTGGATGTGCCGTATGGCCATCGCATCGCCGGTAAGTCGAAGATATCCGGCACGGTCACCGGCACAATACGCGCCGGCTGGAAGATTCTCGGTACGATTCTTTACCACGCTGTTGTAGGCCGCGTGCCCTCACGCGGCGGTAAGACCCGCGCCACGTCAGGGGACGTGGCCTACAAAAAATGAGCCGTGATTTCGCGATCATCATGGCCCGGTATCCCACGCTGGGCAAAGTGAAGACGCGACTCGCACGCGACATCGGTAAGGCCGCCGCGCTGCGCGTGTACCGGCAACTGCTCGACCATCACCGACGCGAGTTCCGGCAAGCCCCGTTCGACATCGAATGGCGTTACACACCCGCGCGGGCACCGTTTCGGAGGTTGTTTCTAGTGGGACAGGCGTCCCGCCTGTCAATCGATAAGATGCGGAAGCGAACAGGCGAGACGCCTGTCCCACTCCTGCGACCCCAGCCGACCGGCGATCTCGGCGAGCGGATGCAACACATCTTCGAGGAAAGCTTCGCGCGCGGTTACCGGCGCGTCGTGATGATCGGCACTGATGCGCCCGAAATGAGTAAGCCGACGGTACGCCGCGCGTTCCGGTTACTCAGGACAAACGCCGCCGTTTTTCAGCCGACGCGCGACGGCGGCTACGCGCTTGTCGGATTGTCGGCGATGCTCGACGTGTTCTCCGGTATCGCATGGAGTACGGACAAGGTGATGGCGCAAACCCGGCGCCGGTTGGACAAACTGCAAGTGGGTTTTGCCGAGTTGCCACCGACGTTTGATGTGGACACCGCCGAGGATTTGGCGCGCCTGTGCTAAGAGCAAATGCTCGCAGTTGTCGCTCTGTGCAGGCATACTGAGTCCATGACGACACAAGGTGATCTGCAGCCGGCCATTCGCGTGGTGATGATGCCGAAGGACACCAACGCGCTTGGAACGATTTTTGGTGGCATCATCTTGAATCATGTGGACTTGGCCGGGGTGGTCGAGGCGCGGCGACATTCCGACAAGAAACTGGTGACCGTGGCGATGCACGAGGTGAAATTCCTCGCGCCGGTATTTGTCGGGGATTTGGTCAGCTTCTACACGGAGACCGTCAAGGTCGGCACCAAGTCGGTCACCGTGCGCGTGACCGTGGACGCCCGGCGTTACGTCGCGCCTCACGAGGAGGTTCGCGTGACGCAAGCCGAAGTCGTGTACGTGGCCATTGACGAAAAGGGTGAAGCCGTTCCAGTTCGGTCGTGACCAGACCTCCGCGTCCTCAAACTCCGCCGCGACCCGAACTGTCCCGCCTGCGCCGCCCGGTAGCCTCAAAGAACTTTGTCGTTCGCAAGATGAGTTTGTGCTAGTAGTACTGGCAAGTAACATGCCGTCGCCGCAATGAAGCGAGTGATACAAACTAAGATGTTTGCCGCTCTGATTCCGCTGGTGACGCTTAGCTTGTTCTTGAGTGCAGGGTGTTACATCGACCCACTAGGGAAAGTTGCTTATGACATGCAACATCAGCAACGGCAGGTCGAGGCTCAGGCTCGCAAGCCATACTACGGCACTGGGGTTGTGACCCGTGTGGCTGGTGTTGTGGATGTGACCTTCGAGCAAGCTCCACTCCCTCCCAGATTCGCAAAGTTCATCATCGTGCGCAACAACGCCATAGTGGCGAAAGTTAAGTCAGGGTTTGGCGAGAGGGATCGGACGTACATGTGCTGGATTACTGAGGGAACTCCCCGACTTGGTGACTTGGCACTTGGGTGGCAACGCGAGGCGGAGTTCACGAAACGACAGATGCACCGGAGATCTGACGAGCCGCTTCAACCAACCGCTGTCCACTCGGCAACCGGCGAGTGAACTCTGTCGTTACCGAACTTTCCCGCCGGTGACGCGTACGATTTTGTTGCGGCTTGTTGCGCCGCGAATGATCTCAACTTGCCGGCGTTTGACGCCGAGCCAATTCGCCAGCACTTCGACGACTGCTTCGTTGGCGCGACCGTCCTCGGGCGGTGCCGTGACGTAAACCTTGAGGCTGCCGTCCGGGGTTTTCGTGACGGCGTTTCGTTTCGCACGCGGTGTGACGCGGATGGTAAACGTTGTTGAGTCCAGCGGAGCGGTCATTTGGTGCGCCGACAACCTTCAATCCGACGATGTTTGTAGCCGCGAGCCTGCTCGCGGCTCTTCGTCCGTACATCCCGTTTACCACCGCGAGCAGGCTCGCGGCTACAATGAGCTTCGCTCAGAATGACAGACTTCGTGTATGATGTCGAGCGATGCAACCTATCTTCCTGGTCGGCCCGACTGCTGTCGGCAAGAGTGCCGTCGCCCTTGAACTCGCCAAGCTCACCGGCGCGGAAATCGTCTCCGCCGATTCGATGCAGGTGTACCGGGGCATGGACATCGGCACGGCGAAGCCGACAGTGCAAGAACGGAAAGCTGTACGGCATCATTTGATCGACGTATGCGAAATGGACGAACCGTTCGACGTAAAACGGTACGTGAGTCTGGCCGGTCCACTCATCGCCCATCACCCATCGCCCATCATTGTATGTGGCGGCACCGGTCTCTACGTGCGCGCGCTCCGGCAAGGATTGTTTGAAGGTCCGGCACGCGACCCGAAACTGCGCGTGAAGTTGGAGGCGAGACCGGTAAAGGATTTATTTGCCGAATTGCAGCGAGTTGATCCCGGTACGGCGTCGCGAATTGACCGGCACAATCCGCGTCGGCTCGTGCGCGCGCTGGAAGTGTTTTACACGACGGGAAAGCCGATCAGCGAGTTGCAGAAGGAATGGGAAACGGATCATCGCGGCAAGAATGCCGCTCCCACAGAATCAGCCGAGAGTGCTCCCCAAACTCGTGGGAGCGACATTCCTGTCGCGACCGGCTTTTGTTTGGATCGCGACCGGGGTGACCTGCACGCGCGGATTGAGCGGCGGATTGATGAGCAGATTGCGGCGGGGTGGGTGGAGGAGGTTCGTGAGCTTCTCAAACGCGGATTGGAGAAGAATGCAACGGCAATGCAGGCGGCAGGCTACCGGGAGTTGGCCGAGCATGTGGCCGGCAAGTTATCTCTCGATGAGGCGGTCGCGCTGATCAGGACGCGCACCCGGCAGTTGGCAAAGCGGCAGTTGACTTGGTTTCGACGTGAACCTAATCTGGTGTGGTTGGAGATTGGGCAGGACGAGTTGCCGACGCAAACAGCGCGGCGCGTCCTGCAGACATTGGGAAAGGGGACAGTCACACACGCTTGAAGATGTATGACACGCAGGCTGCGCTTCGCGAGCGCGCCCTGCTCGTAGGATTGGAGAGAACGGGCCACGATAAGTGGGCCGTGCAGGATTCCCTCATTGAACTCCGGGAACTCGCCGAGTCGGCGGGCACGGAAGTTCTCGACACGATTACCCAAAAACGCGACGCGCCATCCGCGCCGACATTCGTCGGCAAAGGGAAGGTTGAAGAACTCTCCGCGCTCTGCCGGGAGAAATCCGCAAACACGGTGATCTTCGACGACGATCTCTCGCCCGCGCAGGGCCGCAACCTTGGTGATATTCTCGGCAAGGACGTGAAGGTGCTCGACCGCACCGAACTCGTGCTCGACATCTTCGCGCAGCGCGCGCACACCAAAGAAGCCAAGATTCAAGTTGAACTCGCGCAGCTTCAGTACATGCTGCCGCGTCTGACCGGGTTGTGGACGCACTTGTCCCGGCAACGCGGTGGCGTTGGCACGCGCGGCCCCGGCGAGCAACAGCTCGAAGTTGACCGCCGCCGCATTCAGGAAAAAATCGCGCGCTTGCGCCGTGACCTCGAAGACGTACGGAAGAACCGGCGCATCGAGCGCGGCGGTCGGCAGAAACTGCACTGGCCGTTGGTTTCGATCATCGGTTACACCAACACCGGCAAGAGCACGCTGCTGAACGCGCTGACCGGCGCGGATGTGCTCGCGGAAGACAAATTGTTCGCGACGCTTGACCCAACGACGCGCAAAGTCCGGCTGTCGAACAATCAGAATATTTTGCTGTCCGACACGGTCGGTTTCCTGCGCAAACTGCCGCACCATCTCGTCGAGTCGTTTCAGGCGACGCTCGAAGAGGTGACCGAGGCCGATTTGCTGTTGCATGTCGTGGACGTGAGCCATCCGCAGGCGTCCGAGCAGATCAAAGCCGTCGAAGTTGTGTTGCACGAAATTAGCGCTTGGGGTAAACCCACCGTCGTGGCACTGAACAAGATTGACCGTCTCGAAGCCGGTAGCAACATGCTGGAAAAGTTCCAACGTGAGTTTCACGACGCCGTGCCGATTTCTGCGAAGACCGGCGAGAACCTTGCCGGGCTGCTCGACGAAATCACGAACCGGCTTCGCGACCGGCGCGTCAACGTCACGCTCTCCATTCCACACGACCGGGCCAAGACCATTGCGTTGGTGTACCGGAGCGGTTACGTCACCGCGCGCAGCATGGACGACGGCAACGTGGTGTTGACCGCGCAAATCCCCAAAGTGTTGGCCGGTGAGCTCACACCGTACGTCGTGGCGAACGAAGAATGAACCACCAAGACACCAAGGCACCAAGAACGGCCCGGTTTGTTCTTCCTTTGTGTCTTGGTGTCTTGGTGGTGAGTCGGTTGTTGTCTGCTGAAGTAGCACCGTTGCGCGACTGGCAGTTCATCGTCATTCATCACAGCGCCACCCGGGCAGGTTCGGCGGAGGCGTTCGACGCGGCGCACCGGGCGCGCGGCATGATCAACGGGCTCGCGTACCACTTCGTCATTGATAACGGCACCGACGGCAAGCCCGACGGGTTTATCGAGACTGGCCCGCGCTGGGTCAAGCAGATGCACGGCGGCCACTGCCGGCAGGCGTACATCAACGAGCACGGCATCGGCATCTGTCTCGTTGGCAATTTTTCGGGCGGCGAGCCGACTGTGAAGCAGATGGATTCGCTCGTATTGCTCGTGCGCGGGTTGCAGGAACAGTTTCACATTGCCGATGACCGCGTGCTCGGCCACGGCGAGGTCATCGGCGAATTCAGCGAATGCCCCGGCAAGAACTTTCCGTGGGAGGAATTGCACCAGCGGCTGCACGACAAATCGCCGTGACGACTTACCTCATTCGCGAGATGCCCGAGGGTGACCGCCCGCGCGAACGGCTGAAAGAACGCGGCGCGATGGCGCTGGGCGACGCGGAGTTGATCGCGATTCTGCTGCGTACCGGCATGAAAGGTCAATCCGCCGTCCAGCTCGCGCAACAGCTTCTGAAGAAATTCGGAACGCTGGATGCACTGGCGCGTCTGCCGCTGGAAACGCTGGCGAAAGAGAAGGGCATCGGGGAAATCAAGGCGATTCAAATCAAGGCGGCGTTCGAACTGGCGCGCCGGCTCAGTCAATCATCGCGCGACAAGCAGGCGATCATCAGTTCACCGGAGGACGCCGCCGCGGTTGTGCGTGAAGATATGCGCACACTGGACCGGGAGGAATTCGGCGTCCTGTTGCTCAACACGAAGAACGGACTGATCAAGAAATGCCCGGTCTCGCGCGGCTCGCTCAATGCGAGCATCGTTGAGCCACGCGAAGTGTTCAAAGACGCGATCGCTGCCTCTGCCGCCTCGATGATTCTCGTTCACAATCATCCGAGCGGCGACCCGACGCCGAGCAGCGAGGACATCTCGATTACTAAACGCCTCGTCAAAGCCGGTGAGCTTCTCAACATCTCCGTCCTCGATCACATCATCCTCGGCCATCGCACCACCGGTCGCGACCACGACTTTGTGAGCCTGAAGGAACTGGGGCTGATGTGACTCTTCGGTGTAACTATGTGGAAACACGAAGGCCGAGGCGTACGGCCTCGGCCTTGCGTGGTTGAGTGTTGGTGTTCGTAGTTAACTCCCGATTGGATTGCTTAAGAGCAGCGTAAAACATAATGCTCACAGCCAATAGCACGACCAAACTTTGACCACCATAGACCCAAAATACTTCCCATTGGTTGCTGCCATCATCACGGCTATCGGTATAGTTATTTCGGCCTGTGTTGCCATAGGTATTCATTGGCACAGCGGAAGAAGGGCAAAGAGACAGCAGTTGCAGGCGACCCAATTGGTGTTGTTGGCTGCCCGATCTAAATTCGTTGCCGCCCTTGCCGAAGTGCACAACGCCCTGAAACGTCCGACCGGCAATTACTCGTTTGTCGGTCAATCCATCGGCGCCCACGATACGGCCATCGCAGAGTTCCGGCAGCATCTTCCGAACGAACGGCGTTTGAGCTTCGACATTGACTGCAAGACATACCGCGACTGTCGTGAAACCGTGAAGAACGGTAATGTTTTTGGTCAGGTAACGGACAAGGCAAGAGCTGATCTGATGGAAGCCATTGAGATACTGCTGACCTACGCGGAATAACGGAAACGCCTTACATGAGTCAACTAGATAATCGCCATCCCTTATGTTACTTTTTCAGGAACGCGTCCTCGACTTGTTCAGCCAACTTTGGATCGAGTGTACGAAGGTGCTCCAGCGATGCCGCAGCTTCCTTGTCCTTTCCCAACGACTTATAGGTGATTGCCTGACCAGCGTAAGCTTGGGCGAGATCGGGTTTAAGTTTGATCGCTTCCTGAAAGCTGGTGAGTGCTTCCTCGTATTTTCCAAGCTGCGCGTATGCCATGCCTAGGTTGCACCAAGCATCCACGAAATCCGGGCTGACGGCGATTGCTTGGCGGTAGGCCTCCGCTGCCTCTTTGAATTTGTCCTGCTGACCCAATATCACGCCGCGATTATATGATTGCACAGCGGCTTCGGCGGGCTCGCGTGACTCATTAGCATCTCGGATGTTCAAGTCAACTGTGCGTTTGGTTTCGGGAATCTTAGTCGAATCGAAATCTCCGACTTGGCCGTAGGTATTCACGCGCCCATCTCTCAGTCGCACGTAATAGTCAGCACCCTCCCGGAAGGGGATGATACCGAACGTTGACACCGCCGCCGGACCATTGTTGCGGAAGTGGTAGATCATGTATTCGGCACCTTCGGTGGCACTGGTGCGGTCCGGCTGTCCCATCACCGAGATGACTTCTTGCTTGGTCATTCCGACGCTGAGGCTGTTCATCTTGTTTGGGGTTGCGCAACCGGTAAGAGCTAGGCTGATCACCGAAAAGAGCAAAGTGTTCCTTATCATCTAAACCTCCTGAGCTAAACTCACCACGCTCGATGTAGCGAAAGGTCGTCGCCGAAGAGTAGCCGGTTCATGGCTGTCGATTCTAACGCGGAACAGATGCTTCGACAAGCTCAGCATGACACCAAGAGGCGCGGTCGTGGTCAACTCCGCAAAGCGTAGTTCCTTTTGAGGCGGGCGACATACCGGCCGCTCGCTTCCTTCACATCATCGCCTGATCGAGCAATTCGGCGAGGCGGACGCCGTCTTTTCCCCTCTCTCGATTCAAATTCGGACACTACGACTGCGTGTCTATTCGCGGCTGCCGGCAAGTGTTTGACCTGCGCGCGGCGAAAGACTATTAGTGGAGTGCGATGACGACCGACCGGCGCTCCTGGTAAACACGTGTACAACGTCACTCAACTTTCCAGCGGCGTGCGCATCGCGACGGCGGAGATGCCGCACATGGAGAGCGTGTCGGTGGGCATTTGGGTCGGTGTCGGCGGCCGGTACGAGACGAAACGGATGGCCGGCATCTCGCATTTCATCGAGCACCTGTTGTTCAAAGGCACGCGCCGGCGCAGCGCCAAGGAAATCAGCCAAACCGTGGAAGGCATCGGCGGCTATCTCAACGCGTTCACCGGCGAGGAAACCACCTGTTATTACGCCAAGGCCAGCCACCGGCATCTTGACACGTTGCTCGAAGTGCTGGCCGACATGTATCTGCATCCGCGTTTCGCCGCGGCGGACATCCGGAAAGAGCGTCAGGTGATCAAAGAAGAGTTGCTTATGTACCGCGATCAGCCCGACCACTACGTCCACGAACTGTTGAGCGAAACGCTCTGGCCCGGCCAGCCGCTCGGTTTGTCGCTGACCGGCACGCCCGAATCGCTGGACGCGATCGACCGCGCCGCGCTCTTCGACTACAAACAGAAAAAATACATCGGCGCCAACACGGTCGTCGCCGTCGCGGGCCGCTGCCGGCACGATGACATCGTCACCCGCATCGCGCGCGCGGTGCGCGTCGGCAGCAATGGTCGTACGCCACAGTTTCAACCCGCCCGGGATGGACAACGCGCGCCCCGCCTGCATTTTCTCAGCAAGCCCGTCGAGCAATCGCATTTGGCCATCGGCATTCGCGGCGTGTCGCGGCACGACCCGCGCCGGTACGCGATGAAATTGTTGAGCGTGATTCTCGGCGAGAACATGAGCTCGCGCTTGTTTCAAACCATTCGCGAACAGCATGGTCTGGCCTACTCGATTCAATCGTCCACGTCGTATTTTGCCGACACTGGTGCATTTCTCATCTCGGCAGGACTCGACACGCGCCGATTGCAAAAGGCGCTCAAGCTCGCGATGAACGAACTCAGAAAAATCGCCCGCCGGCCGCCCGCCGCGTTGGAACTGCGCCGCGCGAAGGATTACGGCATCGGCCAGATGCGACTCGGCTTGGAGAGCACCAGCAACCAAATGATGTGGCTGGGCGACCACTTGCTCGCGTACGGGTTTATCCAAACGCCCGACGAAATCGAACGCCAAATCGAAGCGGTAAGCACCGCGGACGTGCAGCAAGTTGCCGCCGAACTTTTCCGCGACAAGCGATTGAACGCGGCCGTGATCACGCCCAGCAAGGACGAGCGCGCCGTGGCCGAGTTACTGACGTTCGAGTAGTCGGCGCACAACCTCAAACGCCACTGCCGGCAACGTCCACGCCCACGGCACCGGGAACTCACGCAGCTCATCGAGCGTCTTGGTGACTGCATACAAATGCCGGATGCGCTCGGGCCGGTCGTGGTAGTACGTGACAAAGTCGTAAAGCCAGATTCCGAGCAGCGCCCACGAGACGCGTTCGATGTTCAGCGTCAACGCGGCGATGGCCAGCAACGCGTAGGCACCGAACTCGGCCTTCTTGCGCAGCGGCAGCTCCCGCAGCGCGCGCTGACGTTCTTCGGTGGCCATCTTGAAACGAAGCTCGAACACTTTCACAACCATGCCCAGCGGCATGGCGGCAACCATGAGCAGCAACACCGACAACCAATCCCAACCGTGCACGCCGATCCAGCGCCATTGCGCGAAGTTCAACGCGACGATGACGACGAACGCCACATTCATCGCGCGGCGCCGCGTCCGGTCGTGCGCGGATTCGCTTGGGTCGTGCATCCGCGTCGCGCCGCCCATGCCACCGGGCGCAGCGTCTGTGGGACGTTGAATCATCGCCAACGATAATACCTCACGCTATAATTCACGCAACGTCATGCTGTCGCCGCTTAATCAATTTCATTCACTCAGCCGGTTGCGTCACTGCGTCTGGCTCGACACCGCCACCGGCAACGGCGTGTCACTACTTGCCGCCGCACCGGCGAAAATCTTCCGCGCCAAAGGCGAACGTGGCGTCTTCGACCGACTCCGCGCCGAGTTGGCCGGCTGGCCCGGCTACGCGATCGGCTACTTCGCGTACGACCTCAAGAACGAGATTGAACGATTGCCGGCGCGCGCGATGGATGATTTGGGTTTGCCGGATTGCTGGTTTGGCTTTTATGAAGATGTTGTAGTAGGGCGCGGTGTCCCACCGCGCCGCGTTGTGTCCCCGACGGTCTCGGCGCGCCCGGCGGTCGCGCCCTACCAACGACAGCAGTTTTGCGATGCCGTCCAACGCGCCAAAGAGTACATCGCGGCCGGCGACATCTACCAGGTGAATCTCTCGCAGCGGTTTCAGTGCGATGTGACGGCCAGCGCACCGGAAGTGTACTTGGCCTTGCGGGAAACAAACCCGGCACCCTACTGCGCCTATCTCGACATCGGCGTCGCGCAGATTCTGTCCTCGTCACCGGAATGTTTTCTCAAAATCAATGGCCGGCACGTCGTCACCCGCCCGATCAAGGGCACGCGACCCCGGTCGGTCGACCCCGCCGAGTTGCTCGCGTCGCCAAAGGACAACGCGGAGTTGCTGATGATCACCGACCTTGAACGCAACGATCTCGGCAAGGTGTGCGAATTCGGCAGCGTGCGCGTGAGCGAGATGAAGTGCGTCGAGAGTTACACGACGGTGCATCATCTGGTTTCGACCGTTGAAGGCACGCTTCGTCCGGAGGTGCATCACGTCGATTGCGTCCGAGCCTGTTTCCCGGGCGGTTCGATTACCGGCGCGCCCAAGATTCGCGCGATGGAGATCATTGACGAACTCGAACCGCACGCGCGCGGCGTGTATTGCGGTGCGATCGGATATTTCGGCCCGAACGGCGAATCGCAGTTCAACATCGCCATCCGCACGGCGGTTTACCAGCCTCTAAGTGCTGTGGGAGCGACATTCTTGTCGCGACCGGTCGGGGCAGGAATGCCCCTCCCACAACAACCTAGCGGCGGACGCTTGACGTTTCATGCCGGCGGCGGCATCGTGGCCGACAGCGAGCCGGACGCCGAGTACGACGAGACGCTCGCCAAAGCGCAGGGAATCTTCAATGCCATCGACCAACTACGCCTACGTCAACGGCCGGTTCGTGCCTGAAGACGAAGCGACCGTTTCCATCTTCGACCGCGGCTTTCTCTACGGCGACGGCGTCTTCGAGACGATGCGCGTGTACGGCGGAAGAATTTTCCGTGCACTGGAACACCTTGACCGGCTGTACAACGGGTTGGCAGCGCTGGCGATGGAAACAATCTTCACGTCCGAAGAATTCCGCGCTGTGTGCCGGGTGTTGATCGAGCGCAACCGCGTGACCGACGGCGTGGCGCGCATTTACGTCACACGCGATTCCACAGTCGTGACAGTTCGAACAGGCGTTTTGAAGACGGTGCCGTTGAGCGCCATCGTGTCCACCGTGCATGTGGACGCACACCTGTCGCAGTACAAGACGGCAAACCGGCTGCCATATATCTTGGCGCAGCTACAGGCGAAGAACGAGGGAACGGACGAGGCGGTAGTGTTGAATGGTGCGGGGCACGTCGTCGAATTCGCCACGAGCAATCTGTTTGTCGTGAAAGACGAAGAATTATTGACGCCGCCGCTGTCCGATGGCCCATTGCCCGGGATTACCCGTCATGCGGTGATTGCGCTGGCTGAAGAAGCGCGCCTACCGGTGCGAGAGAAAAGCTTTGGACCTGAATTCCTAGAGACCGCCGATGAGGTGTTTGCCACCAACAGTCTGATCGAGATCGCGCTCGTGACGAGTTGGGGCAACAGCTCGCGCATGACCGAACGATTGTGCGAGGCGTACCGGCGGCTTGTGCGCGAGGAGTTGGGATTGTGAAGACGCTGAAACGAATTGTCGTAGTCGTCGCGGTGGTGCTGGTCATTCTTATTGGTTACAGCACCGTTTACCGGGCGGGGCCGCACACGTGGCGCGGGAAGACGTGGGGATCGAAAGTGCACCGGTGCGATCTCACCGTCTGTCTGGCAGCGGGCCGGGCGGTCTTGAATGGGGAGGATATTTACGAGGCGCAGAACATCCGGGGTTGGTACTACATTTATCCGCCGCCGTTCGCGATTGTGATGGTGCCGTTCGCGTTACTACCGGTATTTTGGGCGTCGCTCAGTTGGTACATCCTTTCCGTGATTCTGATTGCCGGGGCGGTGAGATTCTGCGTGCGAATGGTGCGCGACGCTTATCGTTACAGCGGTGACACGTTTTGGTTGTACGTGGTGCCGCCGTTCCTGGTGATCTGGCTTTTGAC
>JBGQCJ010000085.1:0-13780 GCA_041495285.1 Verrucomicrobiia bacterium | reverse complement strand
GACACGTTCCGTCGACGCGGCGGTCTCATCCCTGCAACCGGCGATGCAATCCCGACACACCGTGCTCGCATCCCTGCAACGCCCGATGCGTTCCGGCGACGCGGCGCTCTCATCCCTGTTACCGGCGACCCAGTCCCCATACACCGCGCTCGCATCCCTGCAAGGGCCGATGCGTTCCGTCACCCCCGCGAGACGTTCCGGGGACACGCAATCGCTTACCACGAAGGCACTAAGACATTAGGGACAATGCTGGGGCGGTGCCCGCAAACGCATGGGAAGCATTGGCGTCCATTCGCGTCAATTCGCGGTCTACTTTTCGGCAAGCCCGAAGGCGTCGTGGATGGCGCGGGCGGCTTTGTCGGCATCGGCGAGCTTGATGATCACGCTGATTTTGATCTCGCTGGTGGAAATCATATCAATGTTGACGCCGTTGGTCGCCAGTGTCTCGAACATCTTGGCGGCGACGCCGGGATGCGAGCGCATGCCGATGCCGACGACGGAGAGCTTGGCGATCTCCGTGGTGGACGAGGCGTCGCGCGCGCCGATTTCTTTGACCACCGGCTGCAACGCCTTGGCCGCCTTGCCGGCTTCGTTGGACGGCACGGTGAACGAGATGTCCGTGAACCCTTTCTCGCTGACGTTCTGCACGATCACGTCAATGTTGACATTTGCGTCGGCAACCGTCTTGAACACCTTGGCGGCGACGCCCGGCTTGTCGGGCACGCCGGCAATGGTCACTTTGGCTTGGTTCTTGTCAACCGCGACGCCGCGGATGACGACATCTTCCATCTTGGCTGTTTCTTCTTTCACAATAGTCCCCGGGTTGTCGTTGAAACTGCTGCGCACTTCGAACACGACGCCGAACTTTTTGGCGAACTCGACCGAACGCGCCTGCATGACCTTCGAGCCGAGCGCGGCCAGTTCAAGCATTTCGTCGTAGGAAATCTCGGTAAGCTTGCGCGCGTTCGGCACGATGCGCGGGTCGGAAGTGTACACGCCGTCCACGTCGGTGAAAATCTGACAAAGATCGGCTTTGATCGCCGCCGCGATGGCGATCGCCGTGAGATCGCTACCGCCGCGTCCGAGCGTGGTGATCTGGCCGTCCGGCGTCGTGCCTTGAAAGCCGGCAATGGTCACGATGTTACCGGCGTCGAGAAGTTCGTGGACGCGTTTCGGAGTGATGTTCGCAATCTTCGCCTTCGTGTGCAGACCGTCCGTGACGATTCCCGCTTGCGCGCCGGTCAGCGACACGGCTTTCGCGCCGAGTGCTTGCAACGCCATCGCGAGTAATGCGATGGTGGTCTGCTCGCCGGTCGCCAACAACACGTCCATCTCGCGTTCGTTCGGCTCGGGATGAACGTCTTTCGCCAGTTTGATGAGGTTGTCCGTCACGCCGCTCATCGCGGACACAACGACGACGACTTGATTGCCGGTCTGCTGGGTCGCCAGCACGCGCCGCGCAACGCTCTTGATGCGCTCAGCGTTGCCGACGGATGTTCCGCCATATTTTTGGACGATGACGGCCATCTAAATTCCAATCGCCTTCAACACGGCGTCCGTCTTCGCCTCGCACGCGATAGGCGAGGGGGCGTTGGCCAAGCCGGTATCCGGATCCTTCAAGCCATGGCCGGTGAGTGTGACCACAACGGTCGAACCTTTGGCGAAATAGCTTTTTGCCGCGAGCTTGCGCAGCCCGGCAATGCCCGCCGCGCTAGCCGGCTCGACGAAGATACCGTCGGTCGCCGCCAATTGCTTGTACGCACTGATGATCTCGGCATCGGTGACCATGTCAATCAGCCCGCCGGATTCGTCGCGCGCGGCCACCGCTGCTTTCCAGCTTGCCGGGTTGCCGATGCGAATTGCCGTGGCGACAGTCTGCGGATTCTCAATGGAATGACCGTGTACGATTGGTGCCGCGCCTGCCGCTTGAAAGCCGAGCATCTTCGGCACGTTTTTCGTGATCTTGTGGTCCCGATATTCGCGGTAGCCTTTCCAATACGCGGTGATGTTGCCGGCGTTGCCGACCGGCAGCAGATGATAATCGGGCGCGCGTCCGAGCGCGTCGCATACCTCGAAGGCGGCTGTCTTCTGGCCTTCGATCCGGTCGGGATTGATCGAGTTGACGATTTGGATGTCCGTCTTCTCGCCGATCTCGCGCACGATGCGCAATGAATCGTCGAAGTTGCCGCGCACCGCCACGACCTTTGCCCCTTCGATGAGCGCCTGCATGAGTTTGCCCTTGGCGATGGCGCCTTCGGGCAGAATGACCACGCACTTGATGCCGGCACGCGCCGCGTAAGCTGCCGCCGATGCGGAGGTATTGCCGGTGCTCGCACAGATCACGGCTTTCGCGCCGCGCTCGACCGCAAGTGACACGGCGACAGTCATGCCGCGATCTTTGAACGATGCGGTCGGGTTCAACCCCTCGAACTTCAGCCAAATCTCGAACGCCGCGTCGAGTTGTTTCTCGAGGTTGTGCGCACGGATCAGCGGCGTGTTGCCTTCGCAGAGCGAGACGACCGGCGTTTTCTCCGAGACGGGAAGAAACTTCCGGTACTGCGCGATGACTCCGTGCCAGGCGTTCATCGCTCAGTCAAAACTCTCCACACGGATGACGACGGTCTTGTCCTTGATCACGTCGAGCCGGTCTATCTCGGCGACGGCGTTGCGCACGGCCCGGTCCTTCGCGGTGTGCAGCATGAAGATCAGCGGTACATGATCGCTCAGCGGCTGGCCGGGCTTGCCCGCCGTGGCGGGCTTCGGCTCCGGTGCTTCGCGCTGCAGCACCGAAGCGATGCTGATGTCGGCGTCGCCAAGGACCTTCGACACCTTCGCAACGACGCCGGACCGATCCGCGACGGTCAGCCGCAGGTAGTAGCGCGACTCAACCTCGTCAATCGTCCGCACCCGGGCATTGAGCCGGTGCGACACGAATGCCGGCACGCGCTGGGGGCTGCCGAACTTCAGATTCAATGCCGCGTCGGCGAGGTCAGCGATGACCGCGCTCGAAGTAGCGTCCGCGCCGGCACCGCGTCCGTAAAACATCGTGTCGCCGACAATATCGCCACGCACGACGACGCCGTTGAACACACCGTTGACGCTGGCGAGCACGTGATTGTGCGGGATGAGCGTCGGATGCACGCGCACTTCGACCGGCGCAGAGTCCGAGTCGTCGGCGCTTTTGATGATGGCGAGAAGTTTGATGACGTAGCCGAGTTCGCGCGCGATTTGGATGTCGAACTGCGAGACGTGCCGGATGCCTTCGACGTAGGTGTTGTCGAACCCGGTCCAGAATCCGTGCGCCAGCGAGGCGAGGATGGTCGCTTTGTGCGCGGAGTCGCCGCCGTCCACGTCGAGCGACGGATCGGCTTCGGCGTAGCCGAGTTTCTGCGCTTCGGCAAGCACATCGTTAAAATCTTTGCCCTCGGCGGTCATGCGCGAGAGGATGTAGTTGCAGGTGCCGTTGACGATGCCGTAGATGAGCGGAAACCGGTTGGCAACAAAACCTTCCCGGAGCGCCTTGATGATCGGGATGCCGCCGCAGACGCTCGCTTCGTAGAAAACGTTGGTCGCGTTCTTCGCAGCCGCCTCGAAGATTTCTTCGCCGTGATGAGCGAGCAACGCCTTGTTCGCCGTGACCACGACTTTCCGGTGGGTGAGTGCGTCGAGGATGACTTGCTTGGCGAAGCCGGTGCCGCCGACGAGTTCGACGACGACATCGACGTTTGGATCGCCGATGACGTGCTGGGCGTCGAAAGAAAGGAGGCTCTTGCTGACCGGCAATGCTTTCAGCCGCGATTCGTCCTTGTCGCAGACCCACTTGAGGTTCAAACGCATCCCGAGCCGCTGGGCGATGAGGTCGGCGTTGCGGGTGAGGTTCTTCACCACGCCGCCACCGACGACGCCTGCGCCGATCAGGCCGATGTTGATTTGTTTCACGTTTGTCATGTCCCGGGCTTTCGTAGGAGGGCCATTCCTGGCCCGACCGGATCGCGCCCGGAAGGGCGCTCCTACAAATCAGGCGGCCAGTGTAGCCCCAGGTTGCGGCTTTGTCTAGACTGTCGCGGCGGCTTGTGATATTTACGCAGAAAGGAGGCTGAGGATGAAGAATCGCAGAGTGGTAGCGACCTTGTTAGGCATGCTGTTCGGTGCGGGCTGTGCGACGCACGTGTCGGTGATGTCGGTGCATCGCGAAGATTTGAGCGGACAGTCGAAGGTCTTGGCGGTCGCCGCGCGTAACTTCGAGGATGCGGTCCATCGAAATCGCACCGAGGGCGCGGAGGAGGAAGCGGCCCGGGCCATCGTCGACTTCCACCGGGAAGCGGAGGAATTTGCGCGCGCCGCGTCGCGCTGGCTGTCCGACGACAATGTGAGCGATCGTTACGAGGCGCTGATCGCAACCTGGGTCAAGGTGAAGCAGACGTATCCGAACTTGAAAGCCGACAAGCTCACCGACGAAGCCTACCAGCGCGTACAGTACGAATGGGAGAAAACGGAGCGTGCCTCGGGGTATTCGGGCCGGAAGTACGAGAAGAAACTCGGAGAAGGCAGTACGAAGTAGCTATCCGTGTCGGACGAATTTCGCAATGCGTTCGACGGCCTTTTCGAGGTCGCTCATCGTGGTGCAATAGCTGGCGCGCACGAATCCTTCACCGCCGGGCCCGAACGCGTCGCCCGGCACGACTGCGACGCGCTGCTGTTCGAGCAACTGCACGGAAAACTCGCGCGAAGTCAGGCCGGTGCTGCGAATCGAAGGGAACGCGTAGAACGCGCCCTCCGGCGTGTGACAGGTCAGCCCGATTTCGTTGAACGATTTCACAATGAAATTGCGGCGCAGCCGGTATTGCTCACGCATTGCCAGCATATCATCCTTCCCCTTCACCAACGCTTCGATCGCCGCTTCCTGACTGATAATGGACGCGCACAGTATCGAATACTGATGCACGCGCACCATCGCTTCGGTCAACGCCGGTGGGGCGCACGCGTAGCCGATGCGAAAGCCGGTCATCGCAAACGCCTTGGAGAATCCGTGCAGGAAGATCGTGCGCTCCTTCATGCCGGGGATGGCGGCGATGGAGTGGTGCTGGCCCTCGAACGTCAACTCGCTGTAGATTTCATCGGTCAACACGAGCAGATCGTTCTCGATGCAGACCTTGGCGATCTTTTCCAACTCTGCGGCGTCGAGCGTCGCGCCGGTCGGATTCGTCGGGAAATTCAGGATGATAGCTTTCGAGCGCTCGGTGATCGCCGCTTCGATGTCCTCGGCATGCAGCGAGAAGTTCGCTTCCTCCGATGTGCGAACGGCTTTGCCGACACCGTGCACCAGCTTGATTGATGGATGATATGACACGTAGCACGGTTCGTGATAAAGAATCTCGTCGCCGGGATTGATGATCGCGCGCAACGCGATGTCGAGCCCCTCGCTGACGCCGACCGTGACGAGGATTTCCGTGTTCGGATCGTACTCGATCTGGAAATTCTCGCGAACGTACTTGTTGATCTCGCGCCGCAACTTCAGCAAGCCAAAGTTGGACGTGTAACCGGTCTTGCCGCGTTCGAGTGCGTAGATGGCCGCTTCCCGGATGTGCCATGGGGTGACAAAGCCCGGCTCGCCGATGCCGAGCGACACGACGTTGTCCATCGACTGCACGATGTCGAAGAAATCGCGAATCCCCGAGCGCGGAATGTTCCGCACATGCTCGGCGACAAAGTCGCGTTTCGTTTTCCGTTCGGAAGCCATGGTCGAGAATCTTACCAGCGATTAACGCTTAAGCAAGCGGGGAGGATTTAAGGCAGTCCCCTAATTTGCCTCAATCTGTTTACAAGTGGGATTTTTCTGCAACGCTCACGAACGGCATGAACTGCAATTCATTTTACGGGAACCCAGATCAGGCATTCGCCGGGCGTTACCATTTTATCATCACCATGCCACTCCGATCTTACTCCGATTTGGTCAAAACACTGAGAGAGACCAATAAAGACTGCAAGCTCGTTGGTTTCAGAGATAATTGGTCGAACAAGCCCGTTTGTTCGCTCCAACCTCCAACTCCCTTTAATTCTCGACACTCCACCGGTGTCATACATAACAAAGAAGACATCGGGCAGTTCGTTCGTGATGCCAAACTTCATTCCGGAGACGACTTCTGGTCTCCTGTTGACTCCAAAAACGCCCACATCGGAATTGGTTCTGAAACCTGCATAGGTGAACATTTCCCTAAGATCGTGTGCAAAGGTTTCTGTATCCCTGCCCTCTGCGGTAATCAAAATCTTGATCGGCACCTTCTCAACTTTCTCAGTTAAGAACATGAACTTTCGCACTTGCTCCATTGTGATTCTTCTTGGCTGTAGCTTAAGCTCAAGTTCCACAACTTTCGCTCGGAGCACTAAATTGGTTGCTTCTACCGAAGCGGTACGTAAGCTTGCCAGCGCTGCCTGCTCGATAGCTTCACCTGCATCTTTCCGTGCCTGTCCGGCTTCAGAATTCAGTCTGGCGTTCTCACGATCTGTGATTTGCATGGCTTTGACGTTTCCTATGAATTCAACGGCCAAAGCCACAACAAGCACTATCCAAAAAAACGCGCCAATTACATCGAAACAACGGTGTCTCGCCCTATACACTTTTGGAAGCAGAAGCTTGGTGAATATCTCCGCTCCTTCTCCTGCCACGCCAACCCAAACAAAAATAAATCCCCAGAGTCCTACCAATTCCCAAAACTCGAGCGAAGATGAATCAAGGGCGGTCATGCGAGGTTTTTATAGAAGACAGGAGCGGTTAGGCTTTCTTGTCGGACGGGGTCGCCTCTTTCCACTTTACAGGTTGCGTTACGGACTCACCTTGAGCCGTTCGAATTCTTCGCCGCCTTCCATCATAACGCCTTGCTCTTTGTAGGTCTTGAGCATGAAGTGGGTGCCGGTTGTTTCTAAGATGTCAACTGGTATATGGCCGGCCGGTATTTCGGTGGGGGAATCGGCTTGCCTTCCTTGCGGGCGGCTTCAAGCCAGGCTTGTTTCGCCATCGCAACCTGTCGGAGCGCTTCTTCGGGCCTGTCGCCAAATGCCGAGCAGGATTCCAAATCAGGGATGTCGGCGACATATCCCTCGTCTTCGGTGCTGTAAAAGATGTTGATGTGATAGTCTTTCATGGTTTCCCTTCGAGCTTCAGGTTATATCGTAGGGTTGAACGGGTCAACTCTCGACTCTTGACGCATCGCACCAAAACTCCGCCACCGCGTACCGTGTGCCACAGCGGCCCCGGCAATTTGCTTCGTGAGTTATGGATAGCACTATCCATAAATTGCAGGTACTGATTGAACGACAGAGATGCTTCGACAAGCTCAGCATGACAACACTCACAACGGACGGCCCGGCGGTCCGTCCCTACCTACGGACTCACCTTGAGTCGTTCGAATTCTTCGCCGCCTTCCATCATGACGCCTTGTTCTTTGTAGGTCTTGAGCATGAAGTGGGTGCCGGTGGAGGTGACGCCTTCGAGGGTGGCGAGTTTTTCGGCGACGAATTGGGCGACTTCGCGGAGCGAGTGGCCTTCAACGAAAATCAACAGGTCGTAGCCGCCGGACATGAGGAAGAGGGAAGTGACTTCGTCGAATTTGGCGATGCGTTTGGCGATGCGGTCGAAGCCGCCTTCGCGCTCCGGCTGGATTTTGACTTCGATGACGGCTTTGACGAGGTCGGTGTCCACTTTGTCGTCGTTGATGACGGCTTTGTAGCCGAGTATGACCTTGTCATCCTCGTATTGTTTGATGCGGCGTTTGACCTCGTCGACCGGGAGGTTGAGCATCCGGGAAAGTTCTTCGGGTGCGCGCAAGGCGTGTTCTTCGAGAAGTTTGAGCAGTTGATCCATGCGGTCAGTGTAAGGTTCAGCGTTCAAAGTTCAAGGTTCAAATCTGTTGCCGGGCGTGAAACCGGTGTGCTAGTGTCCGCGCGTCGGTCTGCCCGCCGGGGGCGGACAAGCCTCGGGACGTAGCGCAGCCTGGTAGCGCACTTGCATGGGGTGCAAGGGGTCGCGAGTTCGAATCTCGCCGTCCCGACCATTTCTCAGATCATCAGATAGGCGGCGAAGAGTTCGCCGAACAGCACGCTGACTTCGATAACGTAGAGCATGCCGGTAGCGGCTTGATTGGCCTTCGCTTTCACGCAGCGGAACACGAGCACGCCGAGCACCGCCGGTAACGCCAGTCCCCACAGGATGCGCATAAGGAAGAAGAACAGGTTGCCGTGCCACGACCACAACGCCGGGATGAATGTGTCGGCCAGGTTCGGATCGAAGGTGCGGAGCATGGTCAGCGTGGTGACGACGGTGAAGATGCGCAGCGCGACGGCACCGAGCAGGATGAGCGAGAAACGCTCCAGGTATTCGAAGGATAACCGGCGCATGAGCAGATACCAGTGGCCGAGGATCATGCCGACGTTGGTGGCACCAAGCAGCAGCGCGCCGGCCATCACACCGGCGTCGAACAGCCCCGGCGCCGTGGTATGAACGTCCCGCAGGGCCATCATCCGACCGGCCAGCGGCATCAAGCCGAAGAGCAAACCAAGCAGGCCGGACAGAATCAGAAACAACCGGCCCGCTTGGGGTTTTTCCAATCGGAAACAACCGAAGGCAATCGTCGCGCCGACGACGGTGAGACCGAGAAACCGGACGTCGCCCCACGCGCTGCCCAATACGAACTTGGCGAGCACCAGCGCCAGCGCGGCGGCCAGCGCGCAGATGAGGCTGTTGAGCGTGAAAAAATTGAGGCGAATCTGGCGCGGCGGCAGCAAGCCGGTCAGCAGCAGGCTGCCGATGCTCAATTGCGTCAGGACAATCGAAAGGACCCTCATGCCGGGCCCAGCTCCAACTGCGGCGGCTGACCTTCCGCCAAAAGATTGCGTCCCTGCCGGACGTCCTGCAATAGATCGAGCACGAAGTCCACGTCGAGATCTTCGCACGCCGGCCGGTATTTTTCCAGATGAGAACCGGCGCGTTCGGCGAGCCGGGCGGCGGGTTGCGGTTTGTCTTGCTGCAATTTCAGAAACGCGGCCGCCGTCTGGATCAATCCCTTGTAAAAATCACGCGGGGCGCCGTCGATCTCCTGCCACAGTTCTTCCAGCACCTCGTGCGCTTCAAAGTACTGCTGCTCGTTGAAGCGTCGAAAGAAGTCCACGTACCGGGGATCGAATTTGGATTCGGTGCTGGAGGATTCGGAGGGCATCGTCCGTGGCCACAAGGTCAGACCAGCCAGCTACTTGCCAATCGTGACCACGGAGTTCTGGATGCCTTCTTTTGTCGTGGCTTTGTCCGGGTTGTCTGGGTCGGTGAACCATGTGCCGTCCACGACAAACTTGTATTGATACCGGCCTGCAGGAAACTGAAGCGTGACGTTCCACTCGCCGCCGGCAGTCTTGCGCATCGGCGTCGCCGTCGCACTCCACTGGTTGAACTCTCCGGCTAGGAACACGGCCCGGGCGGTCGGCGCTTTGTAGGTGAATTCCACGTCCCACTTCTGCGCGGCGTGACCAGGAGCAGGCGGCCGCGTGGTGGTGGTCGGCGGCGGTTGTTGTGATGGCGGCGGTTGCGTCTCGCGCGGACGCAGAGCAATGAACAGCGCGCCGACAATAACCAGCACGACGACCACGGCGGTCAGGATCAGCGGCAGCGGTGATTTCTTTTGACCACCGCCTCGCCGTTCGGGCGGATGCAGTTCAGGATGCAAATCCACACCGAGCCGCTTGGCGGTAGCTTCCGTCTTGGCGTCGCGCAAATCTTCCAGCAGCGCATCGTAGTCGCGGTACCGCAACAGAATGCTTTTGTTGAGCATCTTGTTGACGACCTGCTCGGTTTTTTTGGTGATGTCGGGAGTGTGTTCGCGGAGCAGGGGCGGCTTCTCGTTGAGTCGTTTCAACGCCAGTTCCTCGGGTTTCTCAGCGTCGAACGGCGGCCGGCCCGTCAACGCATGAAACAGCGTGGCCCCCAAACTGTAAACGTCGCTGCGGAAATCTTCCGCCCGCTGGCCGACGCGCTCGGGCGAAATGTAATGCGGCGAACCCCAGACGCCATCGCCCGGAGCAACTTCGACGTTGGCCAGTTTCGCCAGACCGAAATCGAGAATCTTCGCGCCCACGTCGTCGCTGATGAAAATGTTGGCGGGCTTGATGTCGCCGTGAATCATCTGGCTCTTGTAGGCGGCGCGCAGCCCCTCGGTGACTTCAATGGCGATTTCCAGCGCGCGCTCTTCGGGCATCGGGCCGTCCTTCTCGATCACCTCGCGCAACGAGCGGCCCTTGAGAAGCTCCATCACCAGGTAATACTGACCCTCTTCCTCGCCGACGAAGTACACCTGCACAATGTGCGGATGACTGATCGCTGCCGCGCTGCGTGCTTCGCGCAGGAAGTCGTTCAGAAATCTCGGGTCGCGCGCCAAGTCCTCGCGCAACACCTTGATGGCCACCTCGCGGTTCAGCGTCGGGTCGAACGCGCGGAACACCGCGCCCATCCCGCCGCGTCCAATTTCCTCCAGCAGGTTGAAGTGTCCGAGCTTCGAGTTCAGTGGCATCGCCCCATTCTAACGAATTCTTTTTCGGGCGCAAGACATTGCGCATCCTGAAATCACGGGGCCGCCACCAGCGCGATGCCGTTGCCTTCGTAGGCGATGCGATCCGACGGGCCGGTAACGGCGGCGCGCGGCACAACCCGGTACAATTGCTCCGACACGGACCCGGCGTGCCGGCGATCAAGTTCTTCCCGCAGATTGACGTAATCCGCCAGCGTGCGCGCGCCGCGTGCCGGCTCGCCTTCGCGCCCGGTCGTGTAGGATTCCGCCTCAATGCGAATGCGGCGGGATGGACCGGCTTGGGCTTGCAGCCGGTGATAAACCGCGTCCATCTTGCGGAAGCTGGGAATGAAGTAGTCGGCCGTTTCGATCTGCCGGCCTTGATGGAAAAAGAACAGCGCGCTGAGCAGGCAGTTGAAAATGATTGTCACCACCACTCCGGCCAACAACGGTTTTCGCCACGGGCCGGCCGAGAGCCGATTCACAATGAACAACGCCGGTAACAGGAACAGACACGGGAACTGGATGATCGCGTATCGCGTGTTGTAGCCGTGGCCGGTCGGAATGAAAAGGAACGGCGGCAGGAACAAAATGATGGCGACAAACAGAACTGCGGGCGCGGCCCGGTAGGCGGCGCGCGGCGAGAGCCATTGGCCGCGCATCGCGGCGACCAATTCCATGAGGAAGCTGCCGAAGAACAGGATGCAATAAATGATCGAGAGAGCGTTGAAGAACGCCAACACGTAAAATGAGCCGAACATCGCATCCCCAAACTGCCGGTAGTCGGAAAAATGATAGCCCGTCCAGCGACTGACGACGCTCGACAAAGCGTTGACCGATGCCGAAAACACCTTGAGGACGCCGGCCGTCGCTCCCGATTCGCCGCTGAAGATGGCGCGCGTGTTCGCCCAGTTGCTTCTCATTTCACCAAAAACGTAGGGCAGGTAAATGGCCGCGGCGGCCGCAAGCCCGGCAACCAGCCACTTCCGGCTGATGCGCGATGGACTGAGCGCGATGATCAAGACAACTGCCGGCACGTAGAACACACCAATCATATGAAATTGCGGTATCGCGGCCAGCAGCACGCACACCCAGAAAATGTGTGGCGAGTCCGGCCGCTGAGAAACATTCCACAACGTCAGAAACAACAGCGCCCCCAGCGGCGCCAGCACTAAATGATTCGATGCCCCGACCGAATAATAAACCGGCCACGGCGCCGTCGCGTAAAACAGCGCGGCCCACAACGAGTATTTCGCGCCAAAGAGCCGGTCAGCCAGAATGTACACGAGAGGAATCGACGCGGTATTCAGCAGAATGATTAAGAGCGTGACTGCGTTCGGCGACCCGCCCCAACGCAACGGTGTGGACCAAAAAATCGCCCACAACGGACCGGGCACGCGCCCGGCCTTGAAACTGGGCTGACCGATGTACTGCGCCGTCGCCTCGCCGTTCAGGAAGTTGCGCGCCACCCGGTACGCGTCAATCTGATCGCCGATCTCAAAGTAACTGTAACCTTGTCCCCACCAAAGTCCGACCCACCGCAACAGAAAACCCAACGCGACGATCAGGACCAACGAGGCGATTCTCATTCGCACGCATGCTACCGGCTGCGCCGGCGGATTGCCAACGGATTTTCCAACTCGCCCTTGCCGCCTCCGCCGTTTTCGGAATACACTCCGCTTGTGAGCGATCTAGTAGTGAACATTCAGAACGTCCGTGCACGCATCACCGCCGCCGCACAACGTGCCGGACGCAACCCCGGTGAGATTGCGCTCGTCGCCGTGACGAAAACCGTCGAGCCGGAACGCGTCGAGCAAGCGCTCGCCACCGGCTTGACAGTGTTTGGCGAGAGCAAAGTGCAGGAAGCGAAGGCGAAAATCCCGGTCGTCTCGAGCCGCGCCCGCTGGCACATGATTGGCCACCTGCAAACCAACAAAGCACGCGACGCGGTGGCGTTATTTGAGTTGATTCACTCCGTGGACAGCGTAAAACTGGCCGCCGAACTGGACAAGTGGGCCGAGCGCGCCGGCAAGACACAGCCGATTTTGCTGGAGGTCAACGTCTCCGGTGAAGCCAGCAAGTTCGGACTGAAACCGGATGCGCTCGAAGCCGCACTGGAAGAAATCAACGCGATGCCGCGCCTCGAAGTGCAAGGCCTGATGACCGTCGCGCCGTTCGCAGAGGAAGCGGAGAAAGCCCGGCCGTATTTTCGCAAGCTGCGCGAACTGCGCGACCGGCTGGCACTGACGCATCTTTCGATGGGCATGACGCACGATTTCGAAGTCGCCGTCGAAGAAGGCGCGACCATAGTGCGCCTCGGTACCGCGATTTTTGGAGCACGCAGAAAACATGACGCTGAAGAATAAAGCGATCGCGTTCATCGGCGCCGGTAACATGGCCGAAGCGCTGATCCGTGGTTTGCTGGCCGGCAAGACGGTGGCGCCGAAGCAAATCATCGCGACCGACATTCGCGCCGACCGGCTCGAGTTGCTGGCCGGCCAGTTCGGTATCCGCATCGGTCCCGCTGGCGAAGCGGACATCATTGTCCTAGCCGTCAAACCGCAGCAGATGAGCGACGCCCTCGCACAGGTTGCCGGCAAACATCTGCTCATTAGCATCGCGGCCGGTATCGCGACCTCCCGGATTGAGAAGGAGATAGGCGGCAAACCGCGCGTGGTGCGGGTGATGCCGAACACGCCGGCATTGGTCGGCGCCGGTGCCGCGGCGTTGTGCAAAGGCCGGTACGCAAGCGACGACGATCTGACGACGGCGGAAGCGATTCTCAGCGCGGTCGGCACCACGGTGCGCGTGGAAGAGAAATTGATGGACGCCGTCACGGCCTTGAGCGGGAGCGGTCCTGCCTACATTTTTTATGTGACGGAAGCCATGATCAAGGCCGGTGTGCGGGCCGGCTTGAACGAGGAATTGGCGAAGAAGCTGGCGACGCAGACCGTTTTTGGCGCGGCGAAGTTGTTGGCGGAAAGCGACGAGTCGCCGGCAGCGTTGCGGCAGAAGGTCACATCGCCGGGCGGCACCACGGAGGCGGCGTTGAAGGTGATGAGCGACCGGAAGCTGGCGGGGATTTTCGTGGAAGCCGTGGCGGCCGCAGCTCAGCGCAGCCGGGAGTTGTCCGGCGAGGGTGGAAAAAGCGGTTGAAAAACTTTTTGAGGTGGCCCATCTTACGGCGCTTTTGCCAGGGTAGCTCAGTGGTAGAGCAGGGGACTCATAAG
>JBGQCJ010000084.1:0-14227 GCA_041495285.1 Verrucomicrobiia bacterium | reverse complement strand
GTTGCGATGGCCACCGGCGCGTACCCGGCACGCAGCGGCATCCTCGGCAACCGCGAGTACCGGCCCGCCATTGATCCGCTAAAGCGCATTCAAATTGAATCGTACGACGCCGTGCGCAAAGGCGACGAAGTCACCGGCGGTCATTACCTCCAAATGCCGACCGTCGCGGAGATTCTCCAGCGTGCCGGCTTCAAGACAGCCATCGCGGGCACGAAGGCTGTCGCGATGCTATACGACCGCTCCGAGCAAAACCGCGCTTGTCCCGATTGCGTCACACTCTTTGCGGACCGCACCGTCCCGGCCGCCGCCATCAATCGTCTCAAACTCACCTTCACGCCGCCGGACAAACCCAATACCCGGCGGGACTCACAAACAACCGAAGCGCTGATCGGCGCGCTCTGGGACAATGGCGTACCGAAATTCTCGCTGTTGTGGCTCAGCGAGCCGGACCTGTCGCAGCACGAGACCGGTCTCGGCTCGAAAACCGCGCGGGCCGCGCTGAAGGGTTCCGACCAGAATCTTTCCCGCGTGCTCGATGAGTTGACGGCCAAGGGCATCCGCGACAAGACCGATGTCTTCGTCGTCTCGGATCACGGGTTCTCAACGATCTCGCGCAGTGCGGATGTCGCCAAAGTTTTGAAGCAGGCAGGATTTCGCGCCGTACGCGAGTTCCAAGAGCCACCGGCCAACGGCGACATGATGGTGATCGGCAACGGCGGGTCGGCGCTGATATACATCATCGGCCACGATCCGAAGCTCGCGCGCGCGGTCGTGGACGTCCTGCAGCAACAGGATTTTGTTGGCGTCCTTTTCACGCGTGAGCGCATGGAGGGGACGTTCACGCTCGATCAGGCTCGCCTCAACACGCCGGATGCGCCGGACATCGTCGTGTCGCTGCGGTGGACGGAGGACAAGAACGCGGCCGGCATCCCGGGTTCGGTCGCGAGCGATGGTTGGTACACCGCCGGCCAAGGCATTCACTCAAGCCTCAGTCCGTTCGACATGCGCGCCACGTTGGTCGCCGCCGGGCCGGATTTCCGGCAGGGCATGATTGACCAGCTTCCCTCCGGCAACGCCGATCTCGCGCCAACGATCCTGCATCTCCTCGGCGTCCGCCCTCCTCAACCCATGGATGGCCGCGTGCTGCAGGAAGCGTTTGTCGTTCTCCCGCCGAAACTTCCAGCGATCGAAACGCGCGTGCTGGAAATCTCCGGCGACCACGAGCGCTTCGTCTGGCATCAGTATCTTCGAGTGACGGAATTTGCCGGCGCGACGTATTTCGATGAAGGCAACGGAGCGAGCGCGGCAAAGAGCGTGGTGAAGTAGATTTGTCTCGGTTCTTCACAATTTGTTCACAGCCCGGCCGCCCGCATAAGTGCTTGATTTTTTGCTTGCCTTGATTTTTCCGACCGCTATTGTTGGCCCAAACGAAAGGGGTGGGGACCCTATGTATCTGAAGAGCATTCAGCTCATCGGCTTTAAGTCGTTTGCCGAGAAGACTGAACTACAGTTTTTGCCGGGCGTGACGGCCATCGTCGGCCCGAACGGCTGTGGCAAATCCAATATCTCCGATGCCATCCGCTGGGTGCTTGGCGAGCAATCCGCCAAGGCCTTGCGCGGCAGCGAAATGGCCGACGTCATCTTCAACGGCACCGACGGGCGCCGCCCCATCAGCATGGCCGAGGTCAGCATGACGTTCGCCGACGTCGACCCAAAAGTTCTCTCGCTTCCCGGCGTCAATCTCGATTTCTCGGAGATCACGATCAGCCGCCGCGTTTTTCGTGACGGCACCGGCGAGTATCTCATTAACAAAACGCCTTGCCGGCTGCGCGACATTCAGGGTCTGTTCATGGATACCGGCATCGGCCGCAACAGTTACTCGTTGATGGCGCAGGGCCAGATCGATCAGATTCTCAGCGCCCACCCCGAAGATCGCCGGACGATTTTCGAAGAAGCGGCCGGCATCAACAAGTACAAGCATCAAAAGAAGGAAGCGCTCCGCAAGCTCGAATACACGGAAGCGAACCTCGTCCGCATCACCGACATCATCAAGGAAATCAAACGCCAGATCATTTCGCTCCAGCGCCAGGCCGGCAAAGCGCGTCGCTACAAGGAATTGTTCGATCAGCTCAAGACGCTCGACACGCGACTGGCCCGGCACAAGTACGACTTGCTGCAGGCCGACATCACGAACCTCGAATCTAAGATCGCCAATTTCTCCGCCAAAGCGCAGGAGTTCGCCTCCCACGTCAACGAGAAGGAGCAACAAGTCACCGATCTGCGCCGGTCACTTAACGAAATCGAACGCACCATCAGCCACGCCGTCAACCGCGACCACGAGCTGAAAAGCGAGCGCGACCGGCACCAGCAACGCATCGGTTCGAACACCGAGCGCATCACCGAGTTTGAACAACTGATCGCCAATCACCATCGCGAGATTGCCGGCTCCGAGGAAAAAATCCGTGTTCAGGAGGAACTCCTCGCCACGCTCAACATCGAGTTCAAACAGATCGACGCCGCGCTGGCCGCCGAACAGACGAAGCTTCACGCCGAGCAGGACGCGCTCAAGAAACTTGAAGCGGAACTCTCGCAGAAAAACGCCGCGTTGCAGGAAACAAAGGCCACGGTCATCGGCCTGGAGAGCGAGATCGCGCAAAACCGTAACGAGCTTTCCGCCCTCGACCACAAGAAGAAACACGACGTCGTCCGCGCCGAGCGGCTCTCCACCGAGAAACTCCAACTCGAAGACCAACGTCGCGCACTGGAAGAGCGCTGGGAAAATTTCAACAACAGCCTCTTCGAGTTGCGTGCCGGTGTCCAAACGCTTCGCGCGGTGCTCGCGGCGCGCGAAACCGAATTGGCCGAGATGTCTCCCCAACTTGCCGAAGTTATCGAAGCACATCAGGCATCGGTATCCGATGTATCGCAGCGCAGTGCGCGCCTGGAAGTGCTCCGGCAGGTCTTCGCCGCGCCCGACGGAAGCACAACATTGGGGAACATCCTCGAAGTCGAACCCCGGTGCGGCAAAGCCGTCGAAGCCGCGCTCCACCACGCCGTCCGCACGATTCTCGCCGACGACCTCAACGCGGCGCGCGCGTTGCTGACCGGCACGCCCAACAATCCGTCCGTCGCCGCGCCGGAAATGCCGCGCGCCAACGGCGAGCGCGCCACCGGCGAACTTCCCGGCGGCGCAGTCGCTTGGGCCTCGTCCGTCGTTCGCACCCGGGACGCCCGGTTCGAGCCTTTGGTCCGGTCGCTCCTGCACAACGTCGTCATCGCCAGCGACCTCGATGCCGCCCTGTTCATCCGGCAAGCCAACCCGCAACTTTCCGTGGCCACGCGCCACGGCGAGTTCGTGGACGAACACGGCATCCTCAGCGCAGTCTCGACGAGCCACATCGCCGAGATCGCCACGCTTTCCGACGAAGTCACTCAACTGCACAGCCGGACAGCGGAGCTGACCGAACGCAAATCCGAACTCGAACAGAAGACTACCGAGACGGAACGTGCGGTCGCGGCGCTGCGCGCTGAGCTTCATGCGAAGGAAGTCGAACTCGCCACCAAAGAAGGCGAGCTCAGCGCGATGGCCACGGAGCAGCGCGAACTCGAAAGCAAAGTTCACACGGTCGTGTACGAACTCGGCACCATCGAGGAGCAGGATTCTCAAGAGCGTCAGCAACGTTCCGCGCTCGTCGCGGCGGTGCTTGCTCTGGAGCAACGCGAACTCCAGTTGCGCGATCAAATGGCCGCGGGGCAAAAGCAGGTGGACGATCTTCTGGCGCAAAAGGAGCAGTTGACGGCGCAGATCACCGAGTTGCGCGTCGCCGTCGGCGGCGTTCAACACAAGCGGCAGGCGATCGAGGCGCAACGCGAACCCATCGCGGCCCGGTTGCGCGACCTGCGCGAGCGGATGCAGACTTGCACGGACGAAATCGCCAGCTACACCGGCAAGATCGAGCTGTTCCGGCACGAAATCGTCGAGTCGGAACAGAAGATTCTCGATCTGAGCGGCGCGCGGGAGAAATCGCAGCAGCAACTTGACGGATTGCAGCACCAGCGCGCCGAGGTGGCGACCGGCATCGAGCACGCCGAGACAGAACTAAGAGGGGTGCGTAAGCTGGCGTCGGAAGCGCAGGAGCAGAAGTCCGGTCTTGATCTGCAACGGGCGCAGAAGCGGATGGAGATTCAGAATCTGAAGGATCGCGTCTCGCAGAAGTATCAGGTCAATATCGAAGAGGTGCCGAGCGACAGCATCACGATCACCGTCGCCGATCAAGGCCCGGCCGTCAGCGAGCAGGTGCCGCTGCCCACCGATTGGGAAGCCATCGAAGCGCAGGTGGCCGAGATGCAGTCGCGCCTCGACGCGATGGGGCCGGTGAATGTTGAGGCGATCAACGAGTACGATGAGTTGGAACAGCGCTACAAGTTCCTCACGCAACAACACGAAGACCTCGTCAAAGCGAAGGATCAGCTTCTGCAGGTCATCGCCAAGATCAACACCACGACCAAACAGCTTTTCCAGGAAACCTTCGAGAAGGTGCGCGAGAATTTTCAGTCGATGTTCACCGAGCTGTTCGGCGGCGGCAAGGCGAACCTGCTGTTGGTGGACGAGAGCGACCCGTTGGAAAGCGGCATCGAGATCGTCGCCAAGCCGCCCGGCAAGCAACTGCAGAGCATCACGCTGCTCTCCGGCGGTGAGAAGACACTCACCGCAACCGCGTTGTTGTTTGCCATCTACATGGTCAAGCCGTCGCCGTTCTGCGTGCTCGACGAGTTGGACGCCCCGCTCGACGAGTCCAACATCAACCGCTTCATCCGCATTCTGCAACTGTTTGTCGCGCAGTCGCAGTTCGTCATCATTACGCACAACAAACGCACCATCGGCATGGCCGACGCGCTCTACGGCATCACGATGGAAGAGCACGGCGTGTCGAAGGTTGTCAGCGTGAAATTCAGCCCGAAGGAAGAAACCGAACGCAAGGCGCAGGAAAAAGCCCGCGAACTGCAGGAAGACCGCATCGACGGCGCCGCGATCACCGCGTTGCAGCAAGAAGAACCGCTCCACAACGAACTGCTCGAACAGAAAGAAAAGACCGTTGCGCCGGTATCCGAGACCCCGGCCCCCTCCATCTCACCGGGCTAATCTACTTGCCGGGATTCGACTGACTCGCTACAACCGCTGTCATGTTGGAGACAGCGATTGAAGCCGCCTCGGAAGCCGGTAAGTTGTTGCGGAAGAATTTCGGCTCACACCTCACCGTCAACCAGGCGACCCAGCATGACATCAAGCTGGAGATTGACGAAGAGGCGCAGCGGCTCATCACCAAGATCGTTCTCGCCGATTATCCCGATCACTGCATCCTCGGCGAAGAAGGCGTGACCGGCAGTCCTGACGCCGATGTCCGGTGGGTCGTTGACCCGCTCGACGGCACCGTGAACTATTTCTACGGCATCCCGCACTACGCGGTAAGCATCGCGGCACAGCAGCGTACCGGGGTTCAGACGTGGGAGACGGTTGCCGGCGTCGTGCTCGATCCTGAGTTGGACGAATTGTTCGCCACGGAGCGCGGCCAACCGGCGATGCTGCACGGGCATCCGATTCACGTGAGTGACCGGGCCAAGGTGTCGGACGCGATCGTGGCGATCGGCTTTTTCAAGAGCGTGGAGACAATCAACCAAAGTTTGCAGAATTTCAGCCAGATGATTCACAAGGTGCGCAAGCTGCGGCTGATGGGCGCGGCGGCGTTGGACGTGGTGTACGTGGCCTGCGGCCGGTACGACGCGTACATTGAGTACGGCATCAAGCTGTGGGACATCTGCGCCGGGCAGTTGATTCTGGAGAATGCCGGCGGGCGCACCGTTTCGCGGCCCACGCCGGACCCGAATGCGTTGGATGTGCGGATGTGGAACGGGAAGTTGCCAATCGAGGATCTGACGAATGACTGAACCCCATGTCGCGATGGTCGCGCCCTTTGTGATCCTGCTGCTGGCGATCGCGTTGATGCCGTTTATCCACAAGCACCACTGGGAGAATCACTATCCGAAAGTCTCTATCGGCTTGGGACTGACTACGGTAATTTATTATTTAGTGGTGCTGCGCAACGGGCCGCGGATGTTGACCAGCATGGTCGAATACGCCGGGTTCATGGCGCTGATCGGATCGCTCTTCGTCATTTCGGGCGGCATCCATGTCAACATGACCGGCCGCTCCACGCCGGCGGTCAATACCGGCCTGCTCGCTCTCGGCGCGATCCTCGCCAATCTCATCGGCACGACCGGCGCGTCGATGCTGCTCATCCGGCCGTTTCTGCGGATCAACAAGTACCGGGTCGGGCCGTATCACGTGGTGTTTTTTATTTTCATCGTCAGCAACATCGGCGGCGCCTTGACGCCCATCGGCGACCCGCCGCTGTTTCTGGGCTACCTGAAAGGCGTGCCGTTTTTCTGGTTGTTGAAGGTGCCCCAAGTCGTCTTGTCGTGGTTGCTGTGCGTGGGCGCGTTGCTGACGCTGTTCTTTGTGATCGACTCGCTGAACTTCCGCAAACACAAGACGGAAGCACGCCCGGCCGCGAAAGACCGCATCGAACTCGAAGGCTCGCACAACTTCGTGTGGCTGGTCGTCATCATCGGACTGGTGCTGGTGCAGAAGGCGGACTGGCTACAGGCGTTCGGGCACGATCACGTCACGACCGTGATGATCGCGGCGCTCATGATCGGAGTGGCCGGCCTCGCCCACAAGTTTGCAAACAAGGATGCGCTGAAGGAGAACGAATTCACGTTTGCGCCGATCCGGGAGGTCGGTTTCTTGTTTGTTGGCATCTTTGCCACAATGGTGCCGGCCTTGGATTTGCTGGAGAAGCATGCCGGTGATCTCGGCATCACCACGGTCCGGCAGTTCTACTGGGGCTCGGGCATTCTCTCCAGCGTGCTTGACAACGCGCCGACGTACCTAAACTTTCTCACCGCCGCGTTTGGTCTGCAGCACATGTCGCTGGAAAGCCCGGCGCACGTTCAGATGATGTTGACGGATCCGGCCGCGTCGAGGTACATCGTCGCGGTGTCGCTGGGGGCCGTGTTTTTCGGGGCAAACACCTACATCGGCAACGGCCCGAACTTCATGGTCAAGAGCATCGCCGAGTCGGCCGGTGTGAAATGCCCGAGTTTCTTCGGCTACGTCTTCAAGTACAGCCTGCCGATTCTCATCCCGCTGTTTGCGGTCGTGTCCTGGCTGTTTCTGCGCTAGGCGAGAGAGAGGACCGGCGGAGGCATCGCGCGGCCATGATCGTTGCCGTTCGAACCGTTGCCGAACTCCTCGGCGGCCTTGATCAATTCGTCTTCGGTCCATGGCTGCAAGCGCGGGGAGCGGCAGTTGGGCAGCGCGCCCATGCGTTTGATGAGATCATCCTTGATGACGGCCTTTTGGTAGGCTTCGACAGGACCAATCACGTCGGCGGCGAGCAGGCTGAGCAACGAATCGTTGAGGGTGCACATACCCTGGTTCTTGCCGGTCTGGATGAGCATGGGAATTTGGTGAATCTTGCCCTCCCGGATGTTGGCACTGAGTGCGTGGCTGCCCATCAGGATTTCCAAAGCCGCGACGCGTCCGCCGCCTTTCTTTTTGCACAATGTTTGCGAGACCACGCCCTTCAAACCTTCGGCCAGCCCGACGCGCACCTGCGCTTGCTGATCGGTGGGGAATTGATTGATGAGCCGCTCGACGGTGCCGTGCGAGGTTGTTGTGTGCAGGGTGCCGAACACGAGGTGGCCGGTCTCGGCGGTTTCCAATGCGATCATCACCGTTTCCAAGTCGCGCATTTCGCCAACCATCACGATGTCCGGGTCTTCGCGCAACGCGGCGCGCAACGCCCGCCGGTAACTCTCGGTGTGCGTGTGCACCTCGCGCTGGTTGATGACGCACTTCTTGTTCTGGTGCACGAACTCGATCGGGTCTTCGATGGTGATGATGTGATCGGTGCGGTTTTGGTTGATGAAATTGATCATCGTCGCCAGCGTGGTGGACTTGCCGCTGCCGGTCGGCCCGGTCACCAGCACGAGGCCTTTGGTGAGAAAACAAAATTTCTTCACGCAGTCCGGCAAGCCGAGTTCCTGGAAGCTGGAGATTTTCGTGGGGATGAGGCGAAACACGGCGCCCATGCCGCGCCGGTCGGCAAACACGTTGCAGCGGAACCGGGCTTGATCGTTCAGTTCGTAGGCGAAATCGGTGTCGTGGCATTGCTCCCATTCCGCGCGGTTGCGCTCGGGCATGATCTCCTGCAAAAGCGACTTGAGCGTCTCACCCGCGAGAGGCTGGTTGCTGATCGCTGTCATTTCGCCGCCCACACGAAACATCGGCGGCGTGTCGCTGCTGAGGTGACAGTCGGAGGCCTTGCGTTCGACCATTAAATGGAGGTACTCGTCGATTTTGGCCACAATGAACCGTTCTTGAGCAGGCCAGATGCCAGCCACCGGGCGTTTTTTCCCAAATCTGGCTCGGCGCTTGCACCAATGGTCGCCGCGTGCTAGCATGTGCGCCAACTGAGGAGCATCGGGCCGATGTACAAAGAATTTTACGGACTGCGCGAATATCCGTTCAACATGACGCCGGACCCGCAGTTCCTGTTTCTCAGCCGCAATCACCGCATCGCCCTCGACGTGCTGCGCTACGGCATCCGCGAACGCAAAGGATTCGTCGCCATCACGGGCGAAGTCGGCGCCGGCAAGACGACGCTGTGCCGCACGTTGCTCAATTCTCTCGACGCCAAGACCACCAAGACCGCGCTCATCCTGAACCCGTGTTTGTCGGACACGCAAGTGCTGCACGCGATCTGCGATGAATTCCGGCTCGGCCCGGCCGACACAACGAAGAAAGGGCTGTACGACACCATCAACAGCTTCCTGCTGCGCGAGTTGGCGGCGGCCCACAACGTCGTGCTCATCATCGACGAGGCGCAAACCCTCGAACCATCGGTGCTCGAGCAAATCCGGTTGCTCTCCAACCTCGAAACCGAAAAGGAAAAGCTGCTCCAAATCGTGCTGGTTGGCCAACCGGAACTGGCCAAGCTGCTCGCGCGCGAAGATCTGCGCCAGCTCAAACAACGGATTTCCCTACGCCACCACATTCCACCTCTCGCGCCTGAAGAGGTCAGCGAATACATCCATCATCGTTGGCAAGTGGCCGGGGGCGATGACCGCGTCCGCTGGGCACCCGAAGCGCTGACGTTGATTTATTCCTACTCGCGCGGCGTGCCGCGGCTCATCAACGTGATCTCCGACAAAGCGCTGATCGCCGGCTACGTGGCCGAATCGTTCGTGATGGACGCCACGATCATCAAACGCGCCATCAGCGATACCGAGTGCAGAATTCCCTCGGAGGTAACGATCTCATGAGTCTCGTCCACGAAGCGTTGCAGAAAGCCGAGCGCGAAAAACTGCGCAAGACCGGCGCGGCGCCGGCTGTGCCGCCCGGTCCGGTGCCGAAGACCGCTCCCGTTGAACCGCTGGTGGTCGAGGCCATGCACGTGAATCCGCCGGCACCACACCTCGCTCCGGCAAGACCCGTTCCTGTCGCGCGCCCGGTTCCGCCGCCAAAATCGCAGTACGCCTTGCTCAGCGTGCTGTTCGCCTGTGTGGCCGTGGTGGCCATCGTCGCCATTGTCTATCTGGTTAGCCGCGCCACCTCCACGCTGCGCGAATCGAAGGAAGTGGTGACCGCCAGCACGACGACCAGAGCGTCGGCTGATGGAGGGTCGCGCTCCGTCGCGACCGCCCCCGCCGTCCCCGCCAGTCAGCCTGCGGCCTTGACGGAGCAAGGCCCTCCAAGGACAGCGGTAACACCCGCGCCGGTCGCAATAGCCGCGACCGAGCCTGCCGGCTTCAAGCTCACCGGCATTATGAAGGACCCGGTCAATGAGGGTTTCATCGCCGTGCTGAACGGGCGCACAGTATACGAAGGCTACTCCGTGGATGGCGCCACGGTGAAGAAGATTGAGCGCGACCGCGTCACGCTCGACATCCCCGGCCAGCCGGACACCGTCCTCAGGTTATTCTAGCCGCGTTTGCGGCTGTCGCGAACGGCACGCTCGATTTCCCGCTCGGCGGTTTTGCGTTTCAATGTCTCGCGTTTGTCGATCTGGCTCTTGCCTTTGCCGAGGCCGAGTTGGACTTTGGCGAAACTTTTGGTGAAGTAGATTTTCAGCGGGACGAGCGCCATGCCTTTGGCGATGAGATGGCCGGTGAGACGGTTGATTTCCTTCTTGTGCAGCAGCAACCGGCGGGGACGGAGCGGATCGACGTTGTAGCGATTGCCGAATTCGTAGGGATTGATGTGCGCGTTGTACAGCCAGACTTGGCCGCGCTCGACGCGGGCGAAGGCGTCGTCAATGGAAGCGCGGGCGTTGCGCAGCGATTTGACCTCGGTGCCCTTGAGTTCGATGCCGGCTTCGTAGGTTTCGGTGATGAAGTAGTCGCGCCGGGCTTTGTGGTTATGGATTGTCGGCACCATTGCCGCTGAGTATATCGGCCCACGGCGTAGTCGCCCACCAGAAAACTTTGTTAGCTGACCGGCCGTTGGCCGTCGCCGGATTCTTCACCGGGCATCACTTCAAACCCGAGTTTGCCTTCGCTGATTTCTTTCAGCGCAATGTCGCCCGGCTCCATCTTGGAGTCGATCTGCGTCAGGGGCCGATGTCCCTGCGTGAGCTGGCGCACGCGTCTCGAGACGATGTTGACCAGAAGCTCGATGTTCGGAACGCGTTGTAATGCAGCATCCAAGTATGTACTCTTCATTCGTGAAAGGGGTGAGACTTTAGGCGAAACCGGCTCCCGGTACAAGCTCTATTTTTGCGGGCGGAAGCGGGACTTGAACCCGCTTCCGCCCAAACGTTTACCGTATCGGGCGCGGACTTAGTAGTCCATCCCGCCCATGCCGCCACCCGGAGGGCCGCCGGCTGCCGGCCTTTCCTTCTCAGGCGCGTCGGTCACGCAGGCCTCGGTCGTCAACAGCAAGCCCGCGATGCTGGCGGCGTTTTGCAGGGCGTACCGAGTGACTTTGGTCGGGTCAATGATGCCCGCCTTGCCCATGTCGGTGTACTCCATCTTCTCGCAGTCGAAGCCTTCCCAGCCCTTCCGGCTTTTGACTTCCTGCACGACGAGCGAGCCTTCCGCGCCGGCGTTGGCAGCAAGCTGCCGCACCGGTTCTTCCAACGCGCGAATCACGATCTGCGCGCCGATGGCTTCGTCGCCTTTGAGCCGGAGCCCTTCCAACACTTCGAGGCAGCGCAGCAACGCTGTGCCGCCGCCGGGAACAATACCTTCCTCGACAGCCGCGCGGGTCGCGTGCAACGCGTCTTCGACGCGCGCCTTCTTTTCCTTCATTTCGGTCTCCGTCGCCGCGCCAACGTGCACCACGGCCACGCCACCGGCCAGCTTCGCCAACCGCTCCTGCAACTTCTCGCGGTCGTAGTCGCTGGTGGTTTCTTCGATCTGTTTGCGAATCTGGTTGATGCGGCCCTGCACGTCGCTCTGCTTGCCGGCGCCCTCGACGATGGTGGTGTTTTCCTTGTCGATGACGATCTTCTTGGCGCGACCAAGGTCGTCCAATTCCACCTTCTCGAGTTTGATGCCGAGGTCTTCGCTGAGGAACTTGCCGCCGGTCAGAGTCGCAATGTCTTCCATCATCGCCTTGCGGCGATCGCCGAAGCCGGGAGCCTTGACGGCCGCGACATGGATGGTGCCGCGCAGCTTGTTGACGACGAGGGTCGCCAACGCTTCGCCTTCGATGTCCTCGGCGATGATCAACAACGGCTTGCTGAGTTTGGCTACCTTTTCGAGCAGCGGCAGCATGTCCTTGAGACTGCTGATCTTCTTCTCATTAATCAGGATGTAGGCGTCTTCGAGCACGCACTCCATTGTCTCCGCGCTGGTGACGAAGTAGGGCGAGAGATAGCCCTTGTCGAATTGCATACCTTCGACGACGTCCATCGTGGTCTCGATGCTCTTGGCTTCCTCGACCGTGATCGTGCCGTCCTTGCCGACTTTGTCCATCGCATCGGCAATGATGCCGCCGATGGTTTTGTCGCCGTTGGCCGAGATGGTCGCGACCTGGCTGATTTCGCTGCGGTCTTTGACCTTCTTGCTCATCTTCGCCAGTTGCTCGACAACCGCCTCGACGGCCTTGCTGATCCCCCGCTGCAGCGCCATCGGGTTGGCGCCCGCGGTCACGTTGCGAAGTCCTTCCCTGTAGATGGACTCGGCCAACACGGTAGCGGTGGTCGTGCCATCGCCGGCCACGTCGCTGGTTTTACTGGCGACTTCGCGGACCATCTGCGCGCCCATGTTCTCCCACGGATCTTCCAGTTCGATCTCCTTCGCCACCGTCACGCCGTCTTTGGTGATCGTGGGCGAACCAAATTTCTTGTCGAGCACCACGTTACGGCCCTTCGGGCCGAGCGTGACCTTGACCGCGCGGCTCAGCTTCTCGATGCCGCGCAGCAACGCCTTGCGCGCGTCCTCGTCAAACAACAATTGTTTTGCAGCCATGTTAAATCACTCCTCCAGTTTCGCTATTCGATCACGCCGAGGATGTCTTCCTCGCGCATGATCAGATACTCTTTGCCATCAATTTTGATCTCCGTGCCGCCATACTTGCTGATCAGCACGCGATCACCCTTCTTCACCGTGAACGGGACGAGCTTGCCGTCCTCGTCACGCTTACCGGTGCCCAGTGCCACGACTTTGCCTTCCTGGGGTTTTTCCTTGGCGGTATCCGGAATAATAATCCCGCCCTTCTTCACTTCTTGTTCCTCGACCGGTTGCACCAGCACCCGGTCGCCCAACGGTTTTACGCTCATGGTTCTCCACACTCCTGTTTGGTTTATGGTTTAAGATTCAAACAACACCGAACTTACTTCTTCTTGTCGTCGTCCACCATTTCGAAGTCGGCGTCCACCACTTCGCCTTCTTGGCCGGCCTTCTTCTCGCTCGGCCCGGCTTCCGTGCCGGGCTGAGACTCGCCGCCCGGCGTCGTACCGGCCTTCTCGCGGACTTTCGAGTAAATCTCCGAAGAAACCGCGTGCCACACCTCGGTCAACTGTTCCTCGGCGCTCTTCATCGCGTCGAAGTCCTCGCGTTTGAGCGCGTCCTTCACCTTCTCAAGCGCCGCATCGAGTTTCGATTTCTGGTCGCCGGTGATGATGTCCTTGTGTTCCTTCATCAACTTCTCGGTCTCGTACATGCGGGCGTCGGCGCGGTTCTTCAATTCGACCTGCTCGCGCAGTTTCTTGTCTTCCTCGGCGTGCGCTTCGGCTTCCTTCTTCATCTTTTCGACCTCGTCTTTCGACAGGCCGCTCGACGCCGTGATGGTAATCTTCTGCTCTTTACCGGTGCCGAGGTCTTTCGCCGAAACGTGCAGAATGCCGTTGGCGTCGATGTCGAATGTGACTTCGATTTGCGGCACGCCGCGCGGGGCCGGCGGAATGTCGGTCAGATGAAACCGGCCGATCGTCTTGTTGTCGCGCGCCATCGGACGTTCGCCCTGCAGCACGTGAACTTCCACGTTGGTCTGACTATCCGCCGCCGTCGAGAAAATCTCGCTCTTGCGCGTCGGGATCGTCGTGTTGCGCGGGATCAACTGGGTGAACACATTGCCCAGCGTTTCGATGCCAAGCGAGAGCGGCGTCACGTCGAGCAACACAATGTCTTGTTTGACCTGACCGGTCAGGACGCCGCCCTGAATACCGGCGCCGACCGCGACAACTTCGTCGGGATTCACGCCCTGATGCGGCGCTTTGCCGATAAGTTTGCCGGCGGTCTCGATCACCTTCGGCATGCGCGTCATCCCGCCAACGAGCACGAGTTCGTTCACCTTCGACATGTCGAGCTGGCCGTCGCGCAGACACGCTTCAACCGGCTTGACGGTGCGATCAATCAACTCGTCGCAAAGTTGTTCGAGCTTGGCGCGCGTGAGTTTCTTGACGATGTGCTTCGGGCCGGTCGCATCGGCGGTGATAAACGGCAGGTTGATCTCGTACTCCATCGCGCTGGACAGCGCGATCTTCGCCTTTTCAGCCTCCTCCTTGATGCGCTGAAGGGCGTCGGGCTGTTTCTTGAGGTCAACGCCGGTCTCGTTCCTGAAATCGTCAATGATCCAATTCATCACACGTTCGTCGAAATCATCCCCACCGAGGTGCGTGTCGCCGTTGGTCGCGAGAACTTCAAAGACGCCGTCGCC
>JBGQCJ010000083.1:0-14282 GCA_041495285.1 Verrucomicrobiia bacterium | reverse complement strand
GGTCTTCCGCCCATCACCAACGACAAGATTGCTTTCACCGTGTGCAGACGGTTCTCGGCCTGGTCGAACACGATCGATTGCGGACCGTCGATGACGGCGTCCTCAACTTCCGCGCCGCGGTCGGCGGGCAACGGATGCATGTAGCAGGCTTCCTTCTTCGCCAGCTTCATTCGCTTCTCGGTGCAGACCCAGCTCTTGTACTTGTTGAGAATCGCCATGCCCTTCTCTTTCCGGTCGGCTTCGGGCACGCCTTGATCGGCAAGATACTGGTGGCAACCCCACGACTTCGGGTAGCACACGATCGCATCCTTGAAGCCCTGATCCATGTTGTGGATGATCTCGAACTTCGTCTTGTGTTCTTTCGCGAATTTCTTCGCGGCCTCGACCGTGCGCGGCATCAGGTTGAATTCCTTCGGGTGCGACAGCGTGACATCGATGCCGAAGCGCGGCAAGAGCCAGATCAATCCTTGCGGTACGCTGAGTGGCCGGGCATACGCGGGCGCGTACGTCCACGATACGAGACATTTCATCCCGCGCAAGTTCGTGCCGTACTTCTCGCGCATCGTCATCAGGTCGGCGATGGCTTGGAGCGGGTGATCCACGTCGTCCTGCAAGCTGACGACGGGAATGCTCGAGTACCCGGCGACTTCGCGCAGGTATTTGTTGCCAATGCCGTAAAAGCAATTGCGGATGGCGATGCCGTGACCGTACCGGGACAACACCTTGCCGGTGTCCTTCGGCGTCTCACCATGCGAAATCTGCATCTTGTCCGGTGTGAGATCGTGCGCGTGACCGCCGAGCTGTGTCATCGCAGCTTCGGTGGAATTGCGCGTGCGCGTGCTTTGCTCGAAGAACATCATGAACAGCGTCTTGTCCTGTAACAGCCGGTGCGCCTCGCCGAGTGCGAACCGCTTCTTCAAATCGCCGGCCACATCCAACACGGTTTCCAGTTCTTCCTTTGTCCAATCCGGCGTCTCAATGTAGTCCTTACCGCGTAGTAATGTTTGCATACCTCACCTTTCGTATTCTGGTTCTTGAAATCCGTCGAAACTGACTGCTCACGCAAACGCCAGTGCCACACCGGCGACGGCAATCGCCGCACCCGTCCAGCGAATGACCGGCAACCTTACCGACCTGACGGCGTATGCCAATCCAATCCCGGTCGCATGCAATGCCGCCGTCGCCAACGCAAACCCGGCACCGTACGCGAATCCGATCGCATTGACCGGCATCTCCGTGCCGTGCGAATGACCGTGAAACAGCGCGAACACGCCGACGATTGCCATGCTCGCCACCAACGGCAACCGTGCTGCCAACGCGATCAACAATCCGAGCGCCATCACGCTCGCCACGATCCCCGGCTCCACGAACGGCACCTGCACGCCGGCCATCGCGATAGCGGCACCGACCGTCATCACGCCGACGAAACTTACCGGCACCGCCCAACGCGCCCGTCCGCCAAGTTGCGCCGCCCACAAACCCACCGCAATCATCGCCAGCAAGTGATCGAGCCCATGCAATGGATGCGCGAATCCGCTTCCGAATCCGTGAACGTCGCCCGGCAACACGTGCGCATGTGCTGCCGCGCCGGTGAGCAACAATAGAACCGTCGAAATTGAGAGGGAACGAGAGATCGTCTTCATGCCGTCCACTCTATTTCTCGCGCCCTTGGCGTGTCAAGAAACTTGCAGCGACCGCACACGGTGCCGCTGTCGTCGCGGTGACAGCGTGTCTGTCTTTACCGGCGATGCTGACGGATTGTCAGCGGTTGGCGTGGGGTTTCGGGAGGCACGCTCAACAGAATCTGTTTGTCTTGCTGAAGGTTAGACCGAAAGCGGCGCCGACGGCATTGGTGCTGCTAAACATCCTATTCGACATGCCCTCGCCCAAGGTGAGAGGCCCGTTTCTGGTCTGCCCCAAGACGGGAAGGATCGTCGGCTTCAAGTCGGCGTCACTCGTCTTGCGTTGGATATTTCCCGTTGTTGGTTTTCTCGCGTTGGTCTGGTATCTCCTCCGCGTCGTCCCGAAACCGAGCCGCGCCACCTACCCGTGCCAAAAAGTTGTCGCCCCCATCGCTTGGGGATTCATCGGCTATGTTCTGAGCTTCTTTGTGGCGGTTGCTGCATTTCGAAAAGCTCGGCGCTACGTGTGGCAATCCCGGTACGTGCTGGCGACGGCCTGCGGTCTTTTCGCGATCATCGTGGCTTTGATCGGTCACAAGTCTGCTTCTCAAGACGCGGGCGCTTTCACGCCATCCGATCCGCCGAACACGCCGATGGGCGTCGCGCGAGGAATCAATCCCGGGCGTGTCGTCTGGGTGTATGCGCCCGAAGCGACGCCGTGGAATGGTTCGAGCGGCTATTGGTGGGACGACAACGGCACCAGCCAGCCGGTCGTGGACCAGATGCAGTCGCGTTCGCTGCGCTCGTTGACCGGTGCCACCAATGATGTCGCCGCTTGGGACGCATTGTTCCGGCAGTTCAACCAGACGCACGGACGCGGAAATGTCGGGTATCAGTCCGGCGAGAAAATCGCGGTCAAGATCAACCTCAATAACAGCGGCGGCTACAGCGAAGCCGACAACCAACTGGACGCTTCCCCGCATCAGGTCTTATCGTTGTTGCGTCAGCTCGTCTATCAAGCTCAAGTCCCACAGGCGATGATCACCGTGTACGACGCCGTCCGTCCGCTGCCGGACAAGGTCTACAACAAGTGTCACGCCGAGTTCCCCAACGTGATCTTCGTGGACAGCACCGGTACCAACGGTCGAATTGCCGCCCAATGGACGACCACGATTACCTACGCGGTGAGTAACTGGCCGGATGGCAGCCCGTGCGGAACGAGTATTCCGACCTGTACGCTCCAAGCAACCTACCTCATTAATATGTCGCTGCTCAAAGGCCACAATTCCGCCGGCGTGACCCTCACGGCCAAGAACCACTACGGCAGCATCAACGGCCGCGAGCACTGGTACATCAACGTGTCCAACCGTACCATGCCGCTCTACAATCCGCTGGTCGATCTCGTCGGCCACAAAGACCTTGGCGGTAAGACGCTCTTGTTCATGATTGACGGTCTGTACGGAGCGAACGATGTGAACAATCCGCCGTCGCGCTTTCAGTTGCCGCCGTTCCGAAACCGGTGGTCTTCGAGTTTGTTCGTCTCGCAAGACCCGGTTGCCATCGATTCGGTTGGCCTCGATTTCCTGAACAGCGAATTCGGTTCGCAGGGGTTCATGGCCAAGAGCGACAATTATCTGCATGAGGCCGCGCTTGCCAACAATCCTCCGTCCGGCTCCTACTACGCGCCGAACGGCGACGGCGTCCGCTTGTCGAGCCTCGGCGTTCACGAACATTGGAACGACGCGACGCACCGGCAATACACGCGCAATCTCGGCACCGGCAACGGCATCGAGTTGGTGCCAGTCGTGATTCCACCAACGAACTTCCTCATGGACGGCATCGTGGACAATACCGGCTGGGAGATCGCCAACAACAACGGCATGAAAATCTGGGCCGCCGTCAACGGCTCGAATCTGTACGTGGCCACCTGGTCGCCGGGCACCAACGGCCCGAGCGACCATTTCATCATCGTCGCCGACCAACTGTTGCCGACCGCTTCCCAACCGGCCTTCCCCGCGTGGCACAAAGCCGGCATGAACGCCGTCTCCACAAACAAGCCTTTCCTTGGCGGCGAGAGCATCAAAGATTATGTCGGGTGGCAACAGACAACCGCGACATGCAAAGCGGTGAAGTTCTCAACCAACGCCGGTCAGATGGAAGGCACGCTCAATCTCATCGAAGCGTTCGGTCAGATGCCGGCAACGCTGTACATCGTTGCCGCGCCGTATGCTACCGCCGATGGCGGCGCGCTGGTCTCATCTTCTCAAGTGCCCGGCGGGAATGGCAACGGCAACATCGAAAGCAACGAGTTCCTCGCTGTGCCGGTGAGCGCGATCCGCGATGAGAATCTCGACGGCGTCTTCGACATTCTCGATCCAACCCGGGATTTCGTCGGCCGCATCACGCCCACGGTCAGCAACTGCGTCATCACGTGGCCGTCGGTTCCCACTCACAGCTACCAAGTGTTGTTCACCGGTAACTTGGCCGAACAATTCCAGCCTCTCTCCGGCTCGCTTACCGCCACCCAAGGCCAGTTCAGCATCATCTACACCGACACTACTGCAGCCGCTGCTTCTCAGCGATTCTACAAGATCAAGTCACTGCCTTGATGCAGACAAAACGAGCGCCTCACGCTTGTCGCACGAGGCGCTCGCCGTTTGAACTGTTGATGCTTTAGCTGCCCTTCTCCATCTGCTCCCCGGCTTTCTCCCAGCCGCTGATACCGGCCGAGAGATGCTTCACGTTGGTGTAACCAAGCTTCTCGACTGCCGAGACCGCTTTCTTGTACGCCTTGCACTTCGGCCCGCCGCAATACGCGACCACCAGCGCACCCTTGTCCGCCGGCAACAAACTGGCCAGCTTGTCCGTGTTGGCCGTGAAATCAATCGCGCCCGGGATATGGCCCTTTTGCCATGACTTCGTGCCGTTCGCGTCGAGCAGCACAACCTTACCGGAGGCGATGGCCGCCTTGAGATCCGGGATGCTGATGTTCGGCGCTTCACCCGCGCGCACTGTGACCGCGAGGAGAACCATTGTGAGAAATCCGAGAAACTTCTTCATACTATCTATCCTGCCTTGGGTTGAATGTTGTTTGATCCGCTTGCCCCGCCACGAGGCGAACTGCGACCTTCTCTACATAACACAGAGACACCCGTCACTCAAGTTTCGTTGAATCACACCCTACCGGCATAAGGCGGGCGTCAGGCTGGCCTACAAGGTTACAAATACAGCCGATGAGGTGAAGAGTGCCGAAGGGTTTCAACAGAATATCATCAACCCCCTCGCGGAAGCTGACCGGCAAGCTCTGCACATCCATGCCGGTGGCGGCAATGACCTTGACGTTGGGGCAAAGCTTCCGCACATGCTCCAGCGATACGTCGCCGTGCAGCTTCTGCATATCGTAGTCGAGGAGCACGACGTCGATCTCATTACTGGCATGACGCAGAATTTCCAGGCCTTTTGCCGGGTTGGTGGCCGACAACACTTTCCAGCCTTTCTCTTGCAGCATTTCGCTGATGGAGTTCAAAAACACGGCATCATCGTCGATGGCCAATACCGTGACCGGGTATTCCTCAACCTTGACGGGTGCGGGAGACCGGTCCGAAACAGCTTCCTCCGTGGGGGCATGATTCAGGATAACAGCGTCGAAAGCTTCATAGACCGCGACGACGTAATCTTCGACTTGCTCAAACACGCTCCGTTTCTGCGGCGTCCTGCTCATTGGAAAATTCAAATGCAACCCGCATGCCAAGCCAAGTCCTTGCCCGGCAATTCATTTCAGACCAAAGCCGCGCCGCGTCGCCGCCACTTCCGACCAAAACGCGTGTCACCCAACAATACACTGGCGTCATTTGCAGCGACGCGTTATTAGCGCAGCGGTCGCAGGTAATCGCGTGAATCAAACATCCCGGTCATCATTCTGACCGGCCTGACGGCAAAGGGACGCGTCGAAGAATGCATGGAAGCCGGCGCCGATGATTTCCTCGGCAAACCGTTCCGCGTCGAAGAGCTACTGATTCGTGTGCATGCGATGTTCGCCACCAATCACATCACCGATCACGTGGAGCGCATCCACCAGTATATCCTCGAGCGGTTGCCAAAAGTAATTTCCGGTTTCGAGCATCACCCGACCCACCCCCAGCCCCTCCAAGGGAGGGGAGTTTGCTCCGGATTCCCCTCCTTGGAGGGGTTAGGGGTGGGTTCCGATCTGGAAATGATTTATGGCAACCAGTCTAACCGTTCAGCGCATGCGCGACGGCGCCGGCAAGAACTGACGGCGCAGGAAACTTCTGCGTTACGGCACCAGACGGATACGATAGTACCGCGCGGGCGCATTCGTCGCGCCTCCAACATCGGTGTCGTTGGTACTGGTGTCGTCGTTGACGTTGATAATGAACGTCGCGTTGGTGAGGTCCTGGAAATTATTGCTGTAGTTGCCACTGCCATTGACATCGCCGGACGTCGCCTGCACCACGTTGGTCCGCACGCCGGCCGTGGACCACGTGATGAGCACGTTGTTGTTGCTGTCCGCGACAATCGAGGTGATCACGAACAGCGAGGCCGGGTTGGTTGGATTGAGACCGGCGAGGAATTGGTTGGTATTACTCATCCCTTTGCCGAACGGATCGGCGCCGGCCAGAGCCTGCGGGCAATTCGTGCAACCGAAGTACTGCAACTGCCACGCCGAGAATCGATCCAAGACGGTGACCAGCTTCGCCTGCTGATTAGTGCCCGCGCCACCGGAACCGGTCACGATCAACGTGACCGTATAGACGCCGGCGGTGCTGTACGTGTATGCGACGTTAGTGGCCGCCGTGAAGTTGGTGGTGCCGCCATCACCGAAGCTCCAGAAGTTGCTGGTGATCGTACCGGTCGAGTTGTCGGCGAAGTTCACCATCAGAGGCACCGTTCCATTGGTCGGACTGCCGGTGAAAAGGGCCACCGGCGGGGGCGGTGTCACCGTGATGTAATTCGACTGTGTATTGGTACTGGCACCGCCGAGACCTGTGACGATCAACTTCACGGAATACGTGCCGGCGGAGTACGTATGGCTCACGCCGTTGGTCGTTACATTGGTCGTGGCGCCGCCGCCGAAATCCCAGAATCGGTTGGTGATGCTGCCGGTGGATGTGTCCGTGAACGTCACCAGTAAAGGCGCCGTCCCGTTGGTCGGACTGCCGCTGAAAATGGCGGACGGCGCCGACGCGCCGAGTGGGATGGTGTAATCGGCGACTACGGGCAGGTGATCGGTGGCCCCGTAAAGGTTCGTGCGGCACTGCGCGGCGCTGATGGGCGGATTCGACTGAAGATTCCCGTTGAGCGCTGTATTGGCGTTGTTAATGGTAGAACCTGTGTAAGGGATCGAACCATTGTTGCCGAACGTATGGTACGTGCCGGAAATGTAAGCCAACCCGCCCGCGACTCCGTAATATACGTTGCTCGACATGATCTGAAAATCATCCCGGAATTGGAGAGACCGGCATGAGAAGGTCTTGTTCGACAACAGGGAATTCAGGGTCCAATCGACGCCGGTGGCACCGTTCGTGTTGAATGGGTCAATACCCCGAATTCCGATCGGGACGATCGTGTTGCCAACGATTGCTTGGTACGATGTTTCCGTGCTGGAGCTGACGTTGTAATCGCCCACGTAGAGAACTCGGGAATTGGCGGGCAGCGTGGCCGAGTTCGTCCGAATGACGCCGGCTTCGATACCGCGTCTGGCCAAATCGGTGGAAGTCGTGCCCGATTTGTAGTGGCTTACGTAAACGTAGAAAATGTTCGACGCGTTGGTTGCCACACCGGCGGGGGCAAACAAGTAGCGACCGACCTGCCGGGATATATTCGTTCCACTCGGGGTGCCGACTCCCACCGAGGCGACAAGCTGCACCGTATTGGTGTTATATACCAAAGCATTGGGGCCGCCCCCACCCCCGCCGGTGGACGTAAGCTGGAGAGGACTCATCGCATAGCCAGCCTGTATGCCGCGCGAAGAATAGAAAGCATTCAACCCATTGACGATCGGTTGGACAGTGACCGCGTTATTGGTCGGCTCTTGCAACGCGAGAATGTCGATCGGCTGGAAATTGCCAGCCAGAATCTCTTCCCCAATGCCTTCGAGGACCCCACCATTGGTCACCGTTCCGCTGCTGTTTTCGGTGAATGTTCCCGTTCCGCTAAAGGGAGTGATCAACCCGGCCAGCGGAGTGGTGAAGCCATCAATGTCGGCCATGATGTTGTAGGTAACGATGCGGATGGTTCTCGTTTGAGCGGAAGCGACCGCCGTAATGCCACAAGCAATCAAGACGGCGATACGGCCTACGACGTGATAGGTCCGTGTGTTTCTCACAGATCAATTCCCTTCTACCTTCACAGCTTAAGGCACCAGCCTAACGCGGTAGTAGCGCGTTGTCCAGTTCGTCGCGCCGCCAACGTCGAGGTAGTTGGTGACAGAGCCGACGTTGTTGGTGACGATGAAGATGTCGGTGAAATTGTTCGAGTAGCTGCCGTTTGAACCCGGCGAGCGTTGAAGGGCGTTGGTCTTGCTCGCGGCGGCCTGCCACCTGACACGGATGTCGTCGCCTTCCCTCTTAATCGCCTTGATGTCGGCGAGCGGATTGCTGCCGGCCAGATACTCTTGCAGGTTGCTCATCCCGTCGCCGTCGGGATCGGCGCCGGCAACGTTTGGATCGAACGGATCGAAGCCGTACTGTTGCTTCCAACTATTCGGGATGCCGTCGCCCACCGCGCTCAGATTCGGGTCGAGATTGGTCGAGGTGATCGAAAGAGTGCCGCCGGTCTTGACGAAGTGACCGCAGGCGTTGGTGATGACGAGTCGGTCAATCGTCAGGATGCCGGAGTTCAACTGGAGCGTGCCGCTGCGGACTTCGAGCACGGCGTTGACGCCTGCGTTGGTCACAAACAGACTGCCGCCGGCGACTACGACTGTACCGGTCGCATTGCAGGCGGAGAGCCCGAGAACCAGATTGGAGGACACGGCCGCGGTGCCGCCGGCCACTGTGAAGGTGCCACGGCTGTCGGTCAGATTGCCGACAATCATGTTTCGCGTCAGCAGCGTACCATTGGACACTGTCATCCGGCCAATGCCGTCGTCGCCGATATACGTGGTGTCGTTTGTCACTACCAACTGACCGCCCGTCGTGAGCCACACCGTGCCCGTTCCGAGTTCACCGGCCCGCAAGAAACTGGAAAGCGTGATGCCTCCCCCGGCTACGGTCAGCGTCCCTTGGGAGAGGAAACTGAAGCCGACGACGACATTGCTGGCCAGAACCGTTACATTGGAAACTGTCATTTGACCGATGCCACTACTGCCGATACCGGCTTGAGCGTTGGTCATCACCAATTGGCCGCCTGTGACCCACACCGCGCCCGTCGCGCCGGTGAAAACACCGACCTCGAAGTCGTTCAGCACGGTGTTGGTGCCGCCCGCCATCGTGAATGTTCCCTGGCCAAGGCCGGCGCCGAGGCCGAGGCCGACTTCCAGGACAGCGACTTGCACCGTGCCGCTGGACATCGTCATCTGGCCGACGCCACTTAAGCCGATCTCGATAGTGTCGAAGGCATTTGTCATCAGCAATTGACCGCCTGTCATCCATACGACACCGGTCGTGTTGTCATCGTTACCAAGGGCCATCAGGGTTGAGACCGTGTTCGTGCCGCCGGCCACCGTCAAGGTCCCTTGCGAACCAGCAAAGTTGCCGATGGTGAGATTAGCGAAGAGCAGCGAGCCGCCGAGATTCGTCAGGCTGCCGCTGCCGCGATTGCCGATGACGGTGGGGAGGTTGCTGACAACGATCGAGCTTCCGTTGGTCAGCGTGACGGTGCCGTCCACGATGAACCCACTGCCGGCACCGACCGAGGCGGGCGTGTTGGTGATCACGAGTTGACCACCCGCCACAACCACTTGGCCGGTGTCGTTGAGCGTCCCCAGCACCAGAGGTCCAACCGCCGCGAGTGTGCCGCCACTACCAATGGTGAGAAGGCTTATCCCTTGGAAGTTATTATCAGTTCCCAGCTGAACCCGGCGGGCGAGCACTGTCGCGTTACTGACGGTCATGCGGGCGACACCAAAGAATGGGCCGAGCGAGAGCGTAGCCGAGGCGTTCGTGTTAATCAGAGTGCCGCCGGCGACGAGCACCGTACCGGTTCTGCCGGAACCGCCTCCCACTTCCAGGTTGCCGGCCACCCTAGTCGTGCCTCCCAGCAACGTCAGTTGGCCCAGAGGTTCGACGATCACCCCGCTGGCGGGCGAACCCGTGCCCACGAGAACCGTGCCGTTGGAAACGATCATGGCGGCACGACTGAATTCGCCGATGGTCAAAAACTCCGCAATATTGGTGGCCACATCCAATTCACCGCCGACGATCCACACGGTGCTCGTCCGCGAGGAGGCGCCGCTCGGGCACATTCTCAGTGAGCCTTGGGCGGTCAATTTGCCGCCGCCGCCAATGGTCAGCGTCCCGGCAGCCGTGCTCGAGCCGACGACATTGTCGCCCACGGTTGTCCGCAGCGTCTCCACTGTCCCGTTGCTTACCACCATCTGACCCGACCCTGCATCACCGCCGACGAAGAGATCCTGACTGACGCTCATTTTGCCGCCCGCTACAACCACTGTCCCCGTCGACGTAGTTCCACTACTAATGACCACACCGCTGCACGTGGTGGTTGCGCTGCCGGACATGTTGAACGTGCCGAGTCCGTTCCGCCCCACGTAAAACGACGCGGCTCGTAGCGAGCCGTTGACCATCGCGAGAGAGCCGGTGGTGCCTGTCGCGCTGGCGATGGACAGCACATCGGCCGCGTTGGTCACGACGATCTCGCCGCCGTCGCGCAAATCGGCCGTTCCATTGATGAGCAAATTGTGTCCGGTGCCCACCTTCAGTTGCAGCGAGGCGTTGGTCACCAGCAAGGCCCCCCCGCTGCTGATCGTGGCGCTGCTGAGGACGGTCAGAGGTGTGGCGACGCCGGCATTGGTGAGCTGCAACATGTTGATCGTGCCGACCAGACCCGACACAACGAGATTGCTGATGGTCATGCAGCCGTTGAGACCGTTGCTGGCAACGGTCGTAGCGTCAACGGTGACCGCCTTGGTCGTGGCGTTGGTGATGAGGTTGGCCCCGTTGGAATTGGTCGGTGTGCCTGTTGACCAGTTGTCTCCGATCTCCCATTTGCCGTCAGCGCCGGGAGTCCAACTGTTGGTCGTTTGCGCAGAAGCGGCAAGAATGCACGTCAGGTGAACGGTGACAAACACACAGAGCAACCGGTCCCATTTCATACCGATTCCTTCCGAGCCGAGAGTGGTTCCCGGCGATTGCGACCCACGCTTCTCTACCCCCACATCCAAGCAAATACAGGCCTCGAAGTCCAGCCAATTCGCCGCTATGGCACGAGGTGGATGCGGTAGAAGTGCGTGGGTGCGTTTGCGGCACCGCCGAGGTCGAGGTAGTTGGTTGTGCCGAGGCTTGTGCCGGGAACGGAGTTCGTCGGGCTGAGGTCGGAGAAGTTGTTCGTGTAGCTGCCGCCCGGTGGCGGGGCGTTGGTCTGGACGACGTAGCTGCGGCCGCCGACGGTGGTCCACGCGATATTGATGTTGTTGCTTTGCTTCGTGAGGCTGACAACCCGGAAGTAGGAGGCGTCCACGATGGTGCCGTTGTTGATGAACGTGGAGTGGAAGTTGGTCGTGCCGTCCATGATATCGATGATGCCGTTGTTGACGACGGGGCCGTAGGATTCGAGGACGCTGCCGTTCTCAGCGTGCATGATGCCGTTGTTGGTGACGCCGTTGTTGAACGTCAGCGAGCCGCAATCGGTCACGACGCTTCCACCGGGATCGACGACAACGACGCCATTGATCGTGCCGCAACCGGACAGTGTGGCGTTGTTGCGAACGCGCAGGCCGTTGTTGAACGTGTGGACGCCGCCGAGCAAATGATACGTGGCCGCATTGATGCCGTCACCGTCGGCAAACTGCAGGCCGTTGTAGATGGTCGTGGCGGCGGTGTTAATCACACCGCTGTTCAAGATAAGCAGCGCCGCGCTGTTCGACGCAGTGAGTGAAGTCGCGCTCACCGTGCCGCCGGCAACAGTGAGGGTGCCGCTGGAGCCAAAGTTTCCGATCTTTATCTGCTGCGCCAGCCAGGTGCCGTTGGACACCGTCATTCGACCGACCCCCGTCTCACCGACTCTGGTTTCGGCATTCGTCGTGACCAGTTGGCCGCTGGTGAACCACACTGTCCCGGTCGAATTGGCTTCGCCCCCGACGAAAAGAGCGAAGAACCCCGCGCCACCACCCGAGCAGGTCACGGTGCTACCCACGATCGTCAGCGTGCCCTGACCGCCCGGGCTGGAAGCCCCGGCGACATTCAAGAGCGTCGTCACCAAGGTGCTGTTGGACATCGTCAATTGCCCGATGCCGGCAGCGCCGACGCTCGTGCCGTTCGTGGCCGCCACCTGCACATCCGTCAACCAGACCGTACCCGTTGCGCTGGTGTTGTCTCCAATGTTCAGAGCCGTCCACGTGTTGGTGACGCCAAACATTGTTAGCGTGCCCCGCGAGCCGCCGCCATTGCCGACATCCATGTTGCCGGTCACGAAACTACCATTGGACACAGTCATCTGACCGACGCCGTTGAAGCCAACAAACGTCGCAAAGTTGGTCGTCACCAATCGCCCACCGGTCACCCACACCGCGCCGGTGGAGTTGGCGAAATCGCCGATGAGGAGGCCGCCGGATTTGAAAATGTTCGTGCCGCCGGCTACCGTCAGCGTGCCTTGCGAACCGGCCTGACTGCCGACCGTCATGCTCGTGGCCAGCAACAGGCCGGTCGAAGTCATCATTTGTCCGATCCCTGAGTTGCCGACAATCGAAGGGAAGCCTCCGTTGGTCGCGACGATCTGGCCACCGGTAATCCACACTGCGCCGGTAGCATTGGCCCCATCGCCGACGGTCACCGACGAGAGAAAGTTCGTTCCACCGGCCACGGTCAGAGTTCCTTGCGAGCCGCTCGCTCCGCCGAGCGACACGCCCCCGGCCAGCCAAGTCCCGTTGGAGACGGTGACTTGGCCGATGGTCTTCGGATTGCCGAAACCGCCGATGGATGTCAGACCGTTGGCAATCGTCAACTGGCCGCCGGTCACCCAAATCGTACCGACCGCATTGGAAAAGTTACCGACCGTCACGAACGCGCCGATGGAGTTTGCCAGTGTGCAGTTTCCGCCGGCCACCGTCAACGTGCCTTGCGAACCGCTCGCGCTTCCAAGAAACACCTCGCGCGTGACAACAGTCCCGTTGGATACCGTGAGCTGCCCTGAGCCGCCGAAGCCGATGTTCGTCTGCGCGTTCGTGACGACCAACTGCCCACCGGTCACCCACACGGTGCCGGTGCCACCCGCAGTTTCGCCGATGTTTAGATTCGATGACAAGGTGCTGACGCCACCGGCCACGGTCAGCGTCCCGTTGCCGGTCGGGCTGTCGCCGAGAAACACATCGCGAACCTGCTGCGTGCCGCTGTTCATCGTGTAGCTGCTCGCGAAGAAGTGGCCGATGCGCGTTTCGGCGTTCGTCGCGACAACCAGTCCATCAATCAAGACCGTCGCGCCGTCGACGTTGAAGCGGCCGCCCAATAAGCCATCGACGCGCAGCGCAGAGTTCGATACGACCAGCACGGCGTTGGTGAACAGAGCGAACTCGTTAAGGACGATCAGCGGCCTACTCGTAAGAGCATTGTCCAACTGGAGCGTGTTCGTGTCCGGCCCGAAGCCGACGATCACAAGGTTGCTGATGGTCATTCGGCCGGGAACGCCCGAGTCGTTCGCATTGATTGTGACCGTCTTGGTATTGGCGTTGGTGATGCCGACGATGGCTTGATTGTTCGACGGCGCGACGCCCAACGACCAATTCGCCGCTCCTTGCCAGAAACCACTCGCGGAGTTGGTCCAGCTATTGGTGAGCTGAGCCTGTGCGGTGACGGTAAGAGTAAGCAACAGGATGGCGATGACCCCGCAGTTGCACGCAACGGCGGGGCGAGAAATGAACTTCGATTTCATAGCCCCTATCCTTCCCAACCGGTCGAGATCGAAGAAGGCCACTCGCACGACCCGCACTTCTTCCACGCGCGAGTGAACCAAATGACGCCCACAAAAGCCAGCACAATGTCACCCTACGGCACGAGGCGTACGCGGTAATAGAATGCAGGAAGATTCGTGGCCGCGGCCCCGACATCGAGGTAGTTGGTGACGGTGCCGACGGTGTTGGTGACGGTGAAGATGGCCGCAAAGTTATTGGAATAGCCTCCGCTTGCGTTGCCCGTGGAGCGTTCGAGCGCGTTGGTCTTGCCGGGACCGGTCTGCCATGTGACGAGAATGTTCGTGGCGAGTTGTGCGATTGAAGCAATGCGGAAGGTTGACGCGCTGCTGGTCGGATTAAAGCCTGCCAGGAACTCCGCCATGTTGTTCTGACTATCGCCGTCGGGATCGGCGTTGGCCGCCGCCGCGGGATTGCCGGTGCTGCCGAAGTGATCAATCTGCCAGCTTTGAAACGCCGGCAATCCCGCAGTTGTCAAAAGCGTTGCCCGACCTGCCACGTCAGGGTTCGATCCGCCCCAATACGCCGTGTAGAACGCCAAAGACACGGTTGACCCGCTC
>JBGQCJ010000082.1:0-14560 GCA_041495285.1 Verrucomicrobiia bacterium | reverse complement strand
TTGAACATCGCGACGTGGAACATCCGGGAATTCGGGAAGAAGGCGCGCAGCGAGGCGGCGATTCATTACACCGCGGAAATTCTCGGGCAGTTCGACCTCATCGGCATGGTGGAACTGCGCGATGACCTCACCGACCTCGGCCGGGTGCTGAAGATCCTCGGCCCGTATTGGCGCGCAGTGTACTCCGACATGATTCCCGACCCGGGCGGCAACCGCGAGCGTGTCGCCTATCTCTACGACAAACGAGCCTGTACGTTCAACGGGCTAGCCGCCGAAGCCAATCCGCCACGGACGAAGAAGGGAACGGAATACCTCGCGGACATTTCGTGGTGGCGGAGTCCGTATCTCGCCAGCTTCCGGTCGGGCAACTTCGATTTTGTCGCGTTCACAACGCACGTGCGCTGGGGCGACAGCGACAAGGCACGCATTGCCGAGTTGGCGAGCTTGGCGGACTGGATTGAAGCGAAGCGGCAGGAGAAAACCGCCGAGGACAAGGATTTGATCGTGATGGGTGACTTCAACATCCCGGCACGAGGCGACGCGTTCTTCAAGGCGATCACGAAGCACGGACTGCAGATTCCCAAGGCGTTGCTCGGCGTCGAGCACGGCAGCAATCTGGAGCAGGACAAACGCTACGACCAGATTCTGCATTATGCGACGTACGACAACTTCACGAATGCCGGCGGCGTGCTCGACTTCTTCATTGATGAGAAGCACATCCGGGAACTCTTCCCTGCCGGGATGACCAAGGAAGATTTCACCTATCAAGTGTCCGATCACCTGCCGCTCTGGATGCAGATCAACACCGACATCATCGGTCAGCAACTCGAGCAGATTGTCCGGGGCTGAACTACTCGACCGTCACGCTCTTCGCCAGATTGCGGGGCTTGTCCACGTCGCAGCCGCGCTGCAGCGCGATGTGGTAAGCGAGCAATTGTAGCGGGACGACGGTGAGCAATGGTTCGAGACATTCGATGGTCTTCGGAACGTAAATCACATCGTCAGCCTTCTTCCCAATCTCGGCATCCCCTTCAGTGCCGACGGCAATCACCGGGCCTTTGCGGGCTTTCACTTCCTCGATGTTGGACATGACTTTGTCGTACACGGCGTTCTGCGGACAGATGAATACCGACGGCGTGCGCGGGTCAATCAGCGCAATCGGCCCGTGTTTCATTTCCGCGGCGGGATAACCTTCGGCATGGATGTAGGAGATTTCCTTGAGTTTGAGCGCGCCTTCGAGAGCGACCGGGAAGTTGTACTGCCGCCCGAGAAATAAAAAACTATTGGCCTCGCAGTACTTCTTGGCGATTTTAGCGATGGCGTCGCTCTGCTGAATGATGCGCTCCATCTTGGCCGGGATTTGCTCCAACTCTTTAAGAATCTCCTCTCCACGCGTCGCGGCGAGGTGCCGCATCCGCCCCATCAACACCGCCAGCAACGTCAGGATCGTCACCTGCGACGTGAACGTCTTCGTCGCGGCGACACCGATTTCCGGCCCCGCGTGCATGTAGGTGCCGCCGTCCACTTCCCGGGCAATGGTCGAGCCGACGACGTTGACGATGCCGAGCGTCTTGTGTCCCTTGCGCCGGCACTCCCGCACGGCGGCCAGCGTGTCGATGGTCTCACCAGATTGGCTGATGGCGAAGACGATGGTGTGCTTTTCGATGGGAGAATTGCGGTACCGGAACTCACTCGCGTAGTCGGTCTCCGTGGGAATTCGGGCCAAGTCTTCCATCAAGTATTTGCCGGTCATGGCGGCGTGCAGCGCGGTGCCACAGGCAATGAAGATGACGCGGTCCACGGCGCGCAACTCGCCGGGGTTGAGATTCAAACCGCCTAACCGGGCCGTGGCTTCTTCGTGGCTGATGCGTCCGCGAAAGGCGTTCTGGACGGCGTGCGACTGCTCGAAAATTTCCTTGAGCATGAAGTGCGGGAACTTTCCCCGTTCGACTTCCTCCGCCGCGAATTCGACCTCGCGGATTTGCGGGCTGACTTCGGCGGCTTCGATGGTCGAGACATGAAAGTCGTCCCGGGTGATGGTGACGATCTCGAAATCGTTGAGGTATACGACGCGGCGCGTGTGGGCGATGATGGCGCTGACGTCGCTGGCCAAAAAATTCTCCGACCGGCCGACACCGATGAGCAGCGGGCTGCCCCGGCGCGCGCCGACGATGAGGTCCGGATGGTCCGCGTGCACGACCGCAATGCCGTAGGTGCCGACGATGTCTTTGAGTGCGCGCCGGACGGCTTCGCTCAACGCGGCGCCGTCTTTTGAGCCGAATTCCGGCACGACTTGCTCGAAGTAATCACCCACGAGATGGGCAAGAACTTCGGTGTCAGTTTGCGAGGTGAATTTGTGCCCCTTGGCGATGAGCCGCTCTTTGAGAAGCTGGTGGTTTTCGATGACGCCGTTGTGGACGAGGGCGATCTTGCCGGATTGGTCGAGGTGCGGGTGCGCGTTTTGGTCGGTGGGCGGGCCGTGGGTGGCCCAGCGCGTGTGGCCAATGCCGGTATGGCCCTTGGCCGGTTGCTTGTTGAGCAGGCTGGCCAGACCGTCAATGCGGCCAGTCTTTTTCCGTAACTCGAACTTCCCGTTGTTCAAGATGCAAACGCCGGCCGAGTCGTAGCCACGGTATTCAAGACGGCGAAGGCCTTCGAGGATGATGTTCTGGGCAGGTTTGCTTCCAATGTAGCCAATGATGCCACACATATGTGGTGCTTCCTTTTTGAAAGTCGCGCAACGGCGATTCAACCGGCCCGAGTGTTACCGGGCATCGGCGGCGATGGCGAGTCGCAGTGGCGTGGACTTTCGCGATGCGTTGTTTTTTATGCCGCCGACAGGGGTTAGTATTGCTCAGGGTGGCCGGTTTGTCAATTGACGGAATTCGCGGCTATCGCTAGACTGGAGCCACCATGGCATCCATTGGATTGAAGTCGGTCACCACGACGAATGTCCTCGGCGTGATCATGGGCGGCGGGCAAGGTGCCCGTCTGTTCCCGCTCACCAAGGAGCGCTCAAAACCTGCGGTGCCGATTGCGGGGAAGTACCGGCTCGTGGACATTCCGATCAGCAACTGCATCAATTCCAACATTCGCCAGATTTACGTGCTGACGCAGTTCAATTCCGCTTCACTGCATCGCCACATCCATCAGAGCTACATTTTCGACCGGTACTCGCGGGGGTTCGTGGAAATTCTGGCGGCGCAGCAGACGTTGGGCGGGTCGCAGTGGTATCAGGGAACGGCGGATGCGGTGCGACAGAACCTGCGCTATTTCTTGCAGGACGACTACGATTACATCGTGATTCTTTCGGGCGACCAGCTTTACCGTCTGGATTTCCGTCGGGTGTTGCAGCAACACGTGGAAAGTTACGCCGACATCACGGTGGCGGCCATTCCTGTTCCGCGACATGAAGCAACGTCGCTTGGCATTCTGCAGGTCAACGAAGAGAAGCGCATCGTGCGTTTCGTCGAGAAGCCGAAGGATGAACGCCTGCTCGACGAACTGAAGCTGCAAGACCCGCTGCTTTCCCATCTGCGCATTACCAGCAACGAGGACTACCTTCTGGCGTCGATGGGCATCTACATCTTCAACCGCGAGGTCCTGCATAAGGCGTTGGACAACGACAAGACCGACTTCGGGAAGCACATCATTCCGGACGCGATCGGCCACTTCCGCGTCGGAGCATTCATCTTTCAAGGCTATTGGGAGGACGTCGGAACCATTCGGTCGTTCTTCCACGCCAATCTCGCCATGTGTTCGTCCAAACCGTCTTTCAACTTTTTCGATCGCGATGCTCCGGTATACACACACCCGCGTTTTCTTCCTGCGTCGAAAGTTATCGACAGCACCATCCGCAATGCCTTGATCGCTGATGGCTGCATCATCCTCAAATCGAGCATCGAGAACTGCGTGGTCGGCGTCCGCTCGCTCATCAACAGCGATTGCGAACTGCGAGACACCATCATCATGGGTTGCGACTTCTATGAATCGCACCACCAGTCGCTCGAACGCGAGGCCATGGGGATTCCCCACATGAGCGTCGGCAGCGGGTCCAAGATTCAGCGCGCCATTATCGACAAGAACGCGCACATCGGTGACAATGTAGTCATTACGGACAAGAGCGGCTCACCCGATTTCGACGGCCCAAGTTATTACATTCGTGATGGGTTGGTTATCATCCCGAAGAACTCGGTCATTCCAACCGGCACTCGAATTTGACAAAGATGCCACGGGAATCGAAGTTCCACTGAGCAACCATACACCGGATGCGCCGACAACTATGAGAATACAGCTTGAGTTGCGTCACAATGGCGCAACGCTTTTACCTTGATAGTCACCAAGAAGAATGCCCGTCTTTTCGCTTGACTCTATAACGGGAAATCATATGATATGCGCGACAAAGGCGAGGAAAGTTTCGGTGTGAGTTATGGGTTGCTTCCTCGATAACTATCGTTGCTGGGTAATGCGAGATGGGTGTATAGTGACAGCTGAAAGGTTTTACTTGAGCATAAGCTGCTTCGCGTTGGGAGGGACGAAGGGAGAATGAAAGCTTACCTTATTTCACGGAACCTCGGCGCGGCGGGGAGGCTACTCGTGTTGTTTGTGGCGCTTGGGTTGCCTCTTGGACTACCGACCACTACGAAAGCCGCTGTCACGAATTTGACCGGCGGCGCGTTCGTACCTTTGGATTTTCTCATCACAGGAAACCAAGCCCAAGTTGGCGATAAGCTTTTCAGTGCGTTTACCTTCGTCGCCAACGGCGACTTCCCCACTAATTTCAACGCTCATTCTCTCAATGTCATTGGCATTCAGGATACATTCGGCAATTTCGGGATTCGTTATCAAGGCGGGATTTCCCCAAATCTGGGTGGGTCCGGAGACATCTTCCTGACGTACACCGTTGACGTTACTGACCCGGGTTTCTTGATCTCCGATCTTCATCTGGCATATAACGGAAGCCAGATCTCCGCAGTCATCGAGCAAGCTTTCGTCAGTGGCAATCCCAATCCCGTCGCCACTCTTCAGGTCAATAATCCTCCACCCGTCTTTCACGATATGGTACTGGTTACCCCACCGCAGCAGGAACTTCAGATCCAGAAGGACATTTTCGTTCGCAGCTTGGACGGAGTAACTTTGATCTCCAACATTGACCAGACTTTCTCGCAAGCACAGATACCCGAGCCAAGCACGGTCGTGTTGGTGTCAACAGGCCTGATCGGGCTGCTGGTTTTTGCTCGCCGCCGCGACCGCTGAGTTTGTAGGCGGGCTTATCTTTCCCTCCTCCTCGCGCTAATGCCAGCGCATCGTTTGCCCGTTCGTGTCGCCGGGCGAGCTTGATTCTCTCCATGTGCTACGGCAGTATAAGCCGCAATGTGGCGCTGGACTGAAAACGTTGAGCAATATGTCCTTGATGTCATCTTCGAACGAAAGAGAAGCTGGGACGCGCAACTGACCAGCGGCCTTCTGTTCGCGCTGTCTAAACTTTACGAAATCGGCATCCAAGTACGCTTGTTCCTCTGGCACAATCGGATATTTCGCAATCACACTCTCGGTTGTCAGGTGGTCAGCATTGGCAACCTCACGGTCGGCGGCACCGGAAAAACTCCGGTCGTGGAAGTGTTCGCCCGCGCCCTGCAAGAACGCGGCCGCCGCGTGGCGATCCTGTCGCGCGGCTACAAGAGCGCACCGCGCCCGCTTTGGCAACGCCTCCTCGCCAAACTCACCTTCCAAGAAGACAAGATTCCTCCAAAAATCGTTTCCGACGGCCTGTCGCTCCTGCTCGACAGCGAACAGGCCGGTGACGAACCCTACATGCTCGCCTCCAATCTCAAGGACGTCGTCGTGCTCGTGGACAAGGACCGCGTCAAAAGCGGCCGTTACGCCATCTCCCAACTCGGCTGCGACACGCTGCTTCTGGACGACGGATTCCAATACCTCGCACTCAAGAGCCGGCTCGACATCTGCCTCATCGACCGCACCGTCCCCTTCGGCAACCACTTCCTCCTGCCGCGCGGCACCCTGCGCGAACCAATCTCCAATCTCAAACGCGCCCACTACATCTTCATCACCAAATGCAACGAGGTCGGCTCAAAAAAACTGCGCAAGGCCATCCGGCAATTCAACACCACCGCCGAAATCATCGAATGCGCCCACCATCCGCTTTACCTGCAGGACGTCTTCACCGGCGAGCACCGCGAACTGAAACACTTGCACGGCCTCGCGATCGCGGCCATCTCCGGCATTGCTGTTCCCGAAAGCTTCGAGGACGGCCTGCGCGCCCTCGGCGCCAACGTCATCTACGCCACCCGCTACGCCGACCATCACCGCTACACCCAGCAGGAAATCATCAACATGATCAACCGCAGCCTCAAACGCGGCGCCGCCGCCATCCTCACCACGGAAAAAGACGCCGTCCGCTTTCCCAAAATCGACCGCCGCGACATCCCGATTTACTTCCTGCGAGTCGAAATTCGAATCCTCGGTGGCGCGAAGGACTTTGACGATGCCGTCAGCAAAATCTGTCATCGCTAACAGCCACTATCCCCGCATCCTCGTCCGCGCCTCCAACTGGATCGGCGACTCCGTCATGAGCATGCCGGCCATTCAACGACTCCGGGAACTCAAGCCCCAAGCCCACCTCACACTGCTCTGCCCGGCCAAGCTCCACGACATCTGGCGGCGCAACCCATTTCTCAACGAAGTCATCCCCTTCAACCGGCGTCCCGACATCGCCGACCTGCGCCAGCGCGAATTCGATATCGCCATCATCTTCCCCAATTCCTTCCGCTCCGCGCGCGAATGCCGCCGCGCCCACATCCCCTGCCGCGTCGGCTATCCCGGCCACTGTCGCCGCTGGCTGCTCACCGACGTTGTCCCGGAGCCGGCGGCAGATCGCCCTCACCACCGGCAGCTCCAAGTCACCGGCAAGACCTTCAAAGTCAAAGCATTCCCGCCGACGGTTCGCCACCAAGTCCACCGGTATCTCGACCTGATCGCTCACCTCGGCGGTAACGGCGAATTCGCCCGCCCACACATCTGGCTCGCCAACGAAGAACTTCCCCACCTCAACAACTTCTTCCGCGACAACGGCCGCCCCGTCTGCGCCCTTTTTGCCGGCGCGGAATACGGCCCGGCTAAACGCTGGATGCCCGAACGCTTTGCTGAAGCCGCCCGCCGCGTCACCGAACAAATCCACTGCCGCTGGCTGCTTCTCGGTGGCCCGCAGGACACCAAAATCGCTGCTGCCATCGAAACGGAACTAGCCGACGCCCATCTCGATCCCGAGTCCATCGTCAACGTCGCCGGCAAGACAACCTTGATGGAACTCTGCGCGTTATTGCGATTCTCGAAGCTGCTGCTGACCAACGATACCGGCCCCATGCACATCGCCTACGCGCTCGGCACGCCGGTCGTTGCCGTTTTTGGTTCGACCTCACCCGATCTTACCGGTCCGCTCGGCCCGCGCGATCACGTCATTCGTCACCCTGTCGAATGCAGTCCGTGTTTCCTCCGTGAATGTCCGATTGACTTCCGTTGCATGAACCAAATCACAACGGACGAAGTCGTGAACGCGGTGGTCGAAATTCTCAGCGACCAAGTCGAAGCGCGTCTTCGCGTATGAACGAGCGACCCAGCGTCACCCGCTCGGCGCGCACGGTCAGCCTCGCGGTCCTCGGCAGCCGCGTGCTCGGCCTCGTGCGTGAACAAGTGCTGGCCGCGCTCTTTGGCGCCAGCCGGGAGTTCGACGCGTTTGTCACCGCGTTTCGCATTCCCAATCTGCTGCGCGACCTGTTTGCCGAAGGCGCGTTGTCGGCGGCGTTCGTGACCACGTTCACGCAGAAGCTCACCACCGGAGGCGACAAAGCGGCGTGGCGAGTGGCCAACCTCGTTCTCAATGCGCTGCTCATCGTTCTGAGCGTCATCACGCTGCTCGGCATCCTCTTCGCGCCGTGGCTGGTCAACATCATCGCCCCCGGTTTCGCCCACGTGCCGGGCAAAACAGAGCTGACGATCCAACTCACGCGCATCATGTTCCCGTTTCTCATGCTCGTCGCCATCGCCGCGCTCGCGATGGGCATGCTCAACGCCAAACACCGCTTCGGCGTACCGGCCAGCGCCTCGATGATGTTCAACATCGGTTCCATCGTCGGCGGCCTCGGCTTTGCGTACTGGCTCGATCCGTCGTTCGGCCCGCGCGCGATGGTTGGCATGAGCATCGGCACACTCATCGGCGGCGTGTCGCAGTTGCTCATTCAAGTGCCGAGTCTGCGCCGCGTGGGATACCGGTATGAGCCCGTTCTCGACTGGTGCGACCCAGACTTTCGCCGCGTCGTTGCGCTCGTTGGACCTTCGGTTCTCGGCGTGGCCGCCGTGCAGATCAATGTTTTCGTGGACAACTGGTTCGCCTCGTTTTTCGGCAACGGTGCCGTGACGTGGCTCAACTGCGCGTTCCGGCTCATGCAATTTCCCATCGGCGTGTTCGGCGTGGCCATCGGAGTGGCGACGCTGCCGACTGTCAGCGCGCACGTCGCGCGCGGCGACATGACCGAATTCCGCAAAACGCTCGCGCGTTCAATTCGGCTGGCGTTTTTCCTATGCGTACCGGCCGCGTGTGGGCTGGCCGTGCTGGCCAATCCCATCATCGGCGCGATCTATCAACACGGCCGCTTCGACGCGGCGTCCACCGAACAGACCGCGTGGTGTCTGCGCGCGTTCGCGGTCGGCTTGGCCGGCTACGCGGCGATCAAGGTCATCGCGCCGACGTTTTACGCGCTGGGCGATTCCCGCACGCCGATGTACGTCGCGCTCGGGTCAATCATTGTTAATGCCGGACTCGATTACGTCTTCGCCACGGTGCTCGGCATGAAGACGGCCGGGCTGGCGTTGTCCACCTCCTGCGTCGCGTTAACGAATTTCTTTCTGTTGCTGGCGCTGATGCGACGCAAGCTCGGTCGCATCGAGGCCAGCGTGTTGCTAAAGTCGCTGGCGAGAATCGCGGTCGCCTCCATCGCCATGAGCGCCGCCGCCTACGGCACCCACTTCTTTTTCGCCGCTCACCGGTACGCCGACGTGCTCGCGTCCATCGTCGTGTCGTTGATAGTGTTTGGCGCGTCCTGTAAATTGCTCGGCGTTGAAGAATTCGGTGAATTGATCGCCGTGCTGCGATTCAGCGCGAAACATGACCCAACCGAACAATCTGAAAGCTAAGGTCCGGGACCTGCCGAATAGGCCGGGCGTGTACTTGATGCGTGACAAGCTGGGGCGCGTCATCTACGTCGGCAAAGCCCGGTCGTTGCGCAAACGCGTCAGCCAGTATTTCCATCCGTCGCGCCGACTCCGGCACGACCCGAAGATTCAAGCGTTGATCGAGTCCATTGCCGACCTCGAAACCTTCGTCGTCAAGAGCGAGCCGGAAGCCTTGCTGCTGGAGGGCAAGCTCATCAAGGAATACAAGCCGCGCTACAACGCGATGTTCAAGGACGACAAGCGCTTCCTGCTGGTGAAGGTGAACATGAATGAGTTGTATCCGCGCTTTAAGTTTGCGCGATTGAAGAAGGACGATGGCGCGCGTTACTTCGGGCCGTTCGCGCACGCCGGTGCAGTCCGCTGCGCGATGCAGTTTATGCGCAAAACCTACGGCGTGCTCGTGCAGGGCACCGGCGTGCCAAAGGAGAAGGACTTGAAGTATTCGACGTACCTCGTGCCGGTGCCGCTCAAGGACATGCCGCGTGAAGAGTATCTGCGGCGCGTTGGACTGGCCTGCGAGTTTCTCGAAGGCCGGAACAAGGAGGCGCTCGGTGCGCTGGAGCAGCAGATGCATGAGGCGGCACGCGCGCAACAGTTCGAGCGCGCGGCGGAACTGCGGGACGTGGTTGAGAGTCTGCGCGAGATCGGACGGGCGGCGCGGGAACGGAAGTTTGCGCGCGATTTTTCTCCCAAGATTGAACCCGGCAAGGAAATGGAGGAATTGCAGCGCGTCATGAACCTGCCGGGCCTGCCCGAACACATCGAGGGTTTCGACATTTCCAACATCTCCGGCACATTGTCGGTCGCCTCGACTGTGTGCTTCCGGGACGGCAAACCACACAAGGAGCATTACCGGCATTACCAGATCAAGACGGTGGAAGGCAGCGACGATTTCGCTTCGATGGCGGAAGTGGTGGGCCGCCGGTACGCGCGCGTGCGCGAGGAGGGCGGAGCGTTGCCGGACTTGGTGATGGTGGACGGCGGGAAGGGACAGCTCATGGCGGCGCTGAAGGCGTTGTGGAAGTTGGAGATGCGCGACTTGCCGGTGATTGGGTTGGCGAAGCAAATGGAGGAAATTCACGTGCCGGGTCAGACGTTGCCGATCCGGTTGCCGCGCAATTCCCCTGCTCTGCATTTGATTCAGCGGTTGCGCGACGAGGCGCACCGGTTTGCGAATGCGTACCATCAGAAGCTGCGCAAACGCCGGATCCAGGAATCGGTGCTCGATGAGTTCCCGGGACTTGGAGAGAGTCGGAAGCGAACGTTGCTGCAACACTTCGCTTCGATCCAGCGGTTGCGGCGAGCCAGCGCCGAGGAAATTGCTGCTGTACCGGGCATCGGCCCGAAAACGGCCGGGGCGCTGCGGGAGTTTCTCGCCCAGCGCTGAGTATTGATAAGCTTTGACAGGGGCAGGCACGCCCCGGTAAGATGCGCTAGAATTCAGTTACGCCAAGAAGTGGCAACGGCGTGAGAGAGGGGTGTGAAAGCAATTGTCGGAAGTGAGACTAAAAAAAGGTGAGCCTGTGGAAAAGGCCTTGCGACGGCTGAAGAAAAAGCTGGATCGCGAAGGCACGTTGCGGGAAGCGCGGGCGCACCGCCATTACGAAAAACCGAGCGAGAAGCGTCGGCGCAAAGCGAAAGGGCCGCGCATTTTTGGGTACTGATCGAAACCGGAACGCACACACACGGACGAGGCCAACGCAGCGCTGAATGCGGACGTTGGCCTTTGTTTTATGTTCGCCTTCTCCACCTGCTGGAACTCCCATCGTCACACCGATGGACGCGCGATGCTCAACGAAGTGCGCGCGCTGGGGTTCGACTATGCGGAGTTGGGCCACGGAACGCGGTTGTCGTTGCTGGACGGCATCCAGCAGGCGGTGACTGCCGGCGAGATCAAGATCAGTTCGCTGCACAACTTCTGCCCGTTGCCGCTCGGCGTGAACGGGCCGGCACCCGACTACTACCTGCCCAGTTCGCGCGACAACTTCGAGCGGGAGCAAGCCCTGCGTCACACATTGCGCACGATTGATTGCGCAGCAGCGCTCGGTGCGAAGGCGGTCGTGTTGCATCTCGGGTTGGTGCCGATGCGCAATTACACGATGCAATTGCTTGATCTTCACGCCGCCGGTGGCGCAGAGACACGCAAGTTTCAGCGGGTGCGGGAAAAAGCTCTGGCCGTGCGGGCGGGGAAACGGCAGAAGCACCTCGATCAGGTGTTTCGCACGCTGGAGGCCGTCTTGCCGCGCGCGCGCGAAATGGGGGTGCGGCTGGGAATGGAAACGCGATTCGGCATCGAAGAAATCCCGAATGAGGAAGAGGCGACCGGGATTGTGGAGCGATTCGGCCCGGAGGGAATTGCCTATTGGCACGATGTCGGTCATGCGCAGGTGAAGGAAAACCTGGGGTTGATGAGGCACGAGACGATTCTGGAACGGTTTCGCGGTCGTACGGCGGGGATGCACTTGCAGGATGTCGCTCCGCCGGCATTCGACCATCAGCCGCCCGGTTTCGGGACGTTCGATTTTGCGCGGCTCGCGCCGTTTGTGAGCGACGACATGGTGCTTGCGTGGGAAATCCATCCGGACTCGAAAGCCGAGCAGATCGTTGAGGGCGTCAAACGGATTCACGACCTGCTGCGAAAACCGGTTAACGTATGAGGAAGAAACTTACTGGGTTGGTGCGGGTGCTGGTCAGCGTCGGCATCCTGATCTACCTGTTCAATTCCATCTTCCATAAGGAAGCGACCAGCTATTTCGAGTCGCAGGGCATCAACCCGGATACGTTGAACTGGGCGGAGCGGGCGCGGATCGTGTGGAGCGTCGGCCCACAATCGCTGTGGCTTGCGCTGCAGAGAATTGATCCGCTGTGGTTTGTCGCTGCCGTCGTTTGCGCGGGCATTCCCAGTTTGCTTGGCGTCATTCGCTGGCGCTGGATTCTGCACGTGCAGGGTCTCGATGTCCGGTTGCCGCGTCTTTTTTCAATTTCATTCATCGGCCTGTTCTTCAACGCCTTCATGCTGGGCTCGACGGGCGGGGACGTCGTGAAAGCCTGGTACGTCGCCCACGAGACGCATCACAAAAAGGCCGAGGCGGTGGCGACGGTGGTGGTCGATCGACTCATCGGGTTGATGGCGCTGTTCGTCATCGCGTTGGTCATGATGGCGATCTACTGGCGGCGCGTGTTTGACGATCCGAAGCTGCTCTGGTTTTCGATGGCGACCTTGGCGGTGGTGCTGTCCACAGTGTTGGGAACACTGATCTTCTTGTGGCGCGGATTTGCCGACAAGCTTCCCGGCTTGCGGCGATGGCTGCAGCGAATGCCACGCTACGACATGTTGCGGCGCATGGTGGACGCCTACCGGGTGTACGCTTCGCATCCCGCCGTGCTCGGGCGAACGCTGCTGATTTCATTTGTCGTCCACTTCTTCTCGATGCTGAGCATCGTCTGCGTCGGCCACGGACTCGGCATTCGCTCCGCCTCGTTGGTTGACTATTTCCTCTATCTGCCAATCATCAACTCCGTGACGGCCGTGCCGATTACGATTTCCGGCTTTGGCGTTCGTGAGGGCATGTACATCAAGATGTTCAAGGGAGTCGGGGTCACCGAGCCGGTCGCCTTGGTCATGTCCTTGCTCGGCTATCTCGCCGCACTGTTCTGGAGCATCGTCGGCGGCGGTTTCTTCCTCACCCACCGCAAGGAACTTCCGCCCACGGAACAGATGGATTCGGACGAAACTGCGTAGCGTGTCGCCCGGTCAGGATAAAACCGTGAGCGTCCCGCTCGTCACGCCCAGTTGTTTCACGACGTTCAGCCGGCGCACCAGAGTTGCCGGATCAACCATTGTGCCATCGACAAGCTCCCGGTAGCTCTGCAGAATCGTGCGCGTCTTCGCCGCGTCCTCTTCGAGCAATTCGACACGAAACACGCGCGCACCGGCCTCGACAAACGACCGGACAAACTCCGCCCCGCTTTGCGCCTTGGCGTGAAATACCGTATTGCGGCACCCCACGTCGGCCTTCAACGGATGTTCCATGCCGACCCGGTCGCGCAGCTTGACGTTGTGATGATCGCAAGGCCGCCCGCAGTTCGAGGCATCCGTTCCCTTCGAGAGAAACGCCGCGAACACGCAGTGCTCCATATGAAACATCGGCATGTGCTGATGGATCGTCAGCTCGAACCACGCCGGCGGTGCCGCTTGCAGCAAGTCGAGCACCTGTTCCGCGTTGAGATCGTACGACACAGTGAGCCGCTCCAGTCCCTCGCCGATGAGCAGTTTCGCCGTCAACGGGTTGGCCACGTTCAGCGAGAAATCGCCGACTTTGCGCAGCGCGCTGTTGCGGAAATAATCAAGTCCGCCCAGGTTGCGAATCAGCACCCCGTCCGGCTTCGCCGCCTCGATGAGTTTGAAGAAGCCCTGCTCACCGGCCTTCTGGATGCGCGGCGTCGCCAGGAAGACCGTGGAGCGTGAAGCGTGAGAGCGAACCAGCGTGACGGCGTCGTAATACCGCCGGATATCCTCGAAGTCCACATAGACCGCCTCACAACCGGCATCGAGCGCCGCGCCAATCTGCTCCATTGTCCGGCACAACACGATGAGTCCTGCGCCCGGCAAGACGGCTTGCCGGGGAACACGCGCCAGCAATTCCGAGAGTACCGGCTTCAACGCCGGACGTGGTGCGGACACGGACTGCTGCGCTTCGACGAGCTTATTCACAAGTTCGCGACGCAGCCGGTTCAATTCACTGACCGGCAAGATCGCCTGCCCCACCAGCTTGTTGTGAAGTTCGCCCAGAACAAAGTTCGTCTCGCCCAACCGCCCCAGTTGGTCGCGCAACGATTTTTCCGTCAGCGGACGCTTGTACGCGGTTTGCAGCGGCATCGCCGAGTTGACGCGCACGCCGTCAGCCTCAACTGTGAGCGGTTTCCCGACCGCCCCGGTCACCGTGAAATCAATCGTAGTTTTCGGAAGCGCAATGTTGCCCTTGTACGTTTTCTTCAACTCCCGCTCCAACTGCGGATCGCTCGTCTTCCACACGCGGTGGCCGGGCTTCAACTTGCCGAAATCCACGTGCCCGCGTTCGAAGAAAAGTTGATTGCCGCGAACCTCCCAAATCCGGCCGCCTTGCTCGTGTTCGGTATCGCCGCCGGTATCGAACACCACGCCGTCGCCGGCACGCAACGACGTTTGCGAAGTGACTTGCACATGATCGCCGGCAACGCGCTCAATGAGTCCCACAAATGGCCCGCGCTTCTTGCCGAAACGCGCGTGTACCAACTCCTGATGATTCACCCCATGCAGCCAACCGGAGTA
>JBGQCJ010000081.1:0-14791 GCA_041495285.1 Verrucomicrobiia bacterium | reverse complement strand
TTCATCCCGCAGCGCGAGATGGAAATCAAAATGGACAAAATCCCCGAGCCAATGCTCGATTTGATTTACGAAGACGAGTCGAAGCCGCTTGAGGAAACCTTGCCTGCCGCCCCGCTTCCGCTACCACGCACATGGGGCCGCTCCACCAGTCGCGCTCAGAAGTTTGCGTGACTACAACTTCCCCTTCGTACTGGGAACGCCTTTCACACGCGGGTCGCGTTGACAGGCTAAATCAAGTGCCTTGGCCAGCGCCTTAAAGATGGCTTCGACGACGTGATGCGGCTCGTCGCCACGCAAAACGTCAACGTGCAGATTGCACCGTGCTTCGTTCGCAAAGCCCTGCAAAAACTCCTTTACTAAGCCGACGCGCAGACTGTTGCCGCGGCCAAGTTCGACATTGGCAATTCGATTCCAACCCTTGGCTTTGAACACGAGGAACGGCCGGTTGCTGAAATCCAGCGACACACGGGCCTGCGCCAATGCTTCGTCCATCGGCACCACCGCCCAGCCGTACCGGCGAATGCCACGCTTGTCGCCGAGCGCCTTCACAAACGCCTGTCCCAACGCAATGCCGACATCCTCGACCGTGTGATGTGCGTCCACGTTGAGATCGCCGGTTGCTTTGATCGTCAAATCGCACAGCGAGTGCTTCGCCAATAGCGTCAACATGTGATCGAAGAACGGCACGCCGGTCAATATCTTTGCCTTCCCGCTGCCATCGATCGTCAGCGTGAGCGCGATCTGCGTCTCTGCTGTGTCCCGTTTAACTTTGGCGCTACGCCTTTTCACAAATCTCCTTCGTCGCAATCAAACACTTGTCCATTTCTTCGTCCGTGCCGATGCTGACCCGCGCGAAATCGCGGATCCGGTCGGCATCCCACCACCGCACGAGGATGTTGCACTTCCGCAGCTCCTCGAAGCACCGCTTCGCCGTCATCGGCGCCGGTGGCCGAGCAAACACGAAATTCGTTTGCGAAGGATAAACGAAGAGACCGAGTTTGACCAGCGCGTCGGTGACACGCCGCCGCGTCGTGCAAATCTTCTTAACGTTTTGCTGGAAGTACTCCCAATCGTCGAGCGTCGCTTCCGCACCTACCTGACTCAACCGGCTGACGTTATAGCTGTCTTTCACTTTGTTGAGCGCGGCAATCAATTCACTCGGACCGGCCGCCCATCCGACACGCATACCGGCAAACGAAAACGATTTTGAAAACGACCGGGCCACAATTACGTTGTCGTACTCGCGCACGAAATCGAGGCAGTTGTCGGCCGCGAAGTCCACGTATGCTTCGTCGATGACCACAACGCCATCGGTTTCCTCGATGACGCGCTGCAACTCGACGCGCTGAATCCACACGCCGCTTGGCGCGTTCGGTTGCGTGATGAACACGAGCTTCACCCCGGCAAGCTTTGCCAGCAAGTCCGGGTGCACGCTGATTTGGAAGTTTTCATCCAGCGGCAACTCGACCTGTGTCGCACCCTGAATGTTGGCGAGTACCGGATAGAGCGAGTAACTCGGCCAGAAGTATGCGAGTTTCTCGCACTCGCCGCAAAACGCGCGTACACACAGGTTGAGAATGTCGTCGCAACCATTGCCAACGACGATTTGATCCGGGTCGATGCCGTACCGGCGACCGAGTTTCTCGCGTAGCGTGCTCGCGGTTGGGTCCGGATACAGTCGCAACTTGCCGTCAATCGCCGCGTGTAGCGCTTCGAGAACCTTCGGCGACGGCGGATACGGATTCTCGTTCGTGTTGAGCTTGATGAGCCCGGCCACCTTCGGTTGTTCGCCCGGCACGTAACCGCTCATCCGCTGGACTTGCCGGCGGACGTAGTTCATTCAAACCTCTTGCGCGCGGACGCAGCGTGCGCATCGAGGCCCTCAACCTCTGCAAACTTCTCCAACGCCGGGAGTGATTTCTTCAGTGCCGCGCGCGAAAGCTCGACGACGCTCGTTCGTCGCTGGAACTGATCCACCGTCAACCCGGCGAACGACTTCCCAGCTCCACCGGTCGGCAACGTGTGGCTCGGCCCGGCAAGATAATCACCCGCCACGGTCGGCGACCACGGTCCGAGAAAGATCGCACCGGCCGTCTTGATCTGCCGGAGCAATTGCGAATCCTTCTTCGTCATCAGCTCACAATGTTCGGGCGCGAAGTCGTTAGCGATGGCAATGGCTTGTTTCAAGTCTTTCACCAATATGCAAACACAGTGCTTCGCCAACGCCGTCGCGATAAACTCACGTCGCCGTCGTGTTCTCATCTGTTCCGGCATGGCAGCAAGTGCGGCTTCCAAAACTGTCATTGACGTGGTCACTAGCCACACACGTTCGTAGCCACTGCCGTGTTCTGCCTGCGCGAGCATGTCGGCGGCAATGAACACTGGATTCGCCGAGTCGTCGGCGATGATGAGCACTTCGCTTGGCCCGGGCAGCAAATCGACCGCGACGTAACCGAAGAGTAAACGTTTCGCGGCAACGACGTACGCGTTGCCGGGACCGAAGACCTTCTGCACCGGCTTGATCGTGCCCGTACCCAGCGCCATCGCGGCGACCGCTTGCGCGCCGCCGAGTTGGTAAACTTCTGTCGCACCGGCCTTGCGTATCGCGTAGAGCAAGTCCGGATTGATTGGCGGCGGTGAGCAGACGACGATTTCAGGACACCCGGCAACCTTCGCGAGCGTGATCGTCATCAATGCGGTCGAAACCAGCGGCGCGGTGCCGCCGGGGATGTAGATGCCGACGCGCTCGAACGGCTCGAACTTTTCGCCAACGGCGGCACCCTGCGCGTTCCGCATCCGCCAGTCTTTCCGAAGCGAACGCTTCGCGAACGCAGCGATGTTCTTGCGTGCCGCGGCGATGGCGCGTTGCAGTTTAGCGTCCACTTTCGGCGTCGGCGCTGTCACTCGGAGTTGATCGGGCTTGAGTTTGACGCGGTCAAATCGTCCGGTGAGTTCGACGAGCGCCGCGTCTCCGCGCGCTTGAACGTCGGCAATCACCGCGCGCACGCGTTCTTCGATCTGCGGATCAAAGAGACTCGATGCGGCGGATGCTTTCGCAATCGCCTCGTCGAAGTCCGGCTGGTCGTGGCGTAAAATTTTCATGGGACGTTGGGGCGACATGTTACTACAGCGCCCGGCAAAAGCAAACCGTCAGCGAACTACGGTTGTGGAGCGCAACGTTTTCGGTTCAGGTTCTGTCAGCGAGAGCGTTTTGAGGAAAGAGACCAGCTCGTCGGCATTGTCTTCGGCGTAAAGTGCCTGCAGCGCGAGGATTTCACCGTCTTTGATCTTCTTGCGCAGGCGAGCGATGTGTTTATGGTCACTGTCGAGTGTGAGGAGGTAGAACTTACCGGCCGGGTAGTGCATCCGTAACGTCGCGGCTTCGAGGTCGGCTTGTTTGTACCGCTCGCGCAAGCTGGTCTTGCACGAGATGATGACCGGGCCGTATTCCTTCGACCAGAGCAGCACATCGTTGAACGCGTTGGGAACGCTGGCAAACTCGGCTTGCCAGTAGGCCGGCATGAGGCCCTTGGCTTTTAGTGCCACGAGCACCGCCCACTCCAACCACCGGCCGCCCATCGAGCCGATGGATTGCGGCGAACTGCCGTGCGCGGCGGCGTTGCTGCGGCACCCGTCCACCGTGTGCTGCAGGAAATAGCCGACGCTCTTGTCGAGATCGGCGACGTTCACTGTCTTGTCGAAAATCTCCGCGCTATCGCCGTACGTCTTGTACAACTTCAACTCGCGCACCGGCGCGTTCGTCCAATCAGAGGCGATTGCGCCAAGTTGAACTGCAAGTACGACAACGAACGGAAGAATCAATCTCTTCAACATGTCTCGCAGCCTACGGAACAGCCAGCCCGGAAGCAATTTTGGTTTTCCGAGGCAAGAGTTGGGCCAGCAGTAAGACGACTACAGCCAGGAAAGAATTACCGACCGCGAACACGACGATCGAGAAGATCATCAGCACAATCCAAAACGTCAGTTGAATGCCATCTGCCGGCACGCGCGCCGTGCCGGCGTTCTTCGACCACGCATTGAACCGTCGCATTGCAAGCGCCAGCAGCAACGATCCACCGCCCAACGTCAGCGCGAAGGCTATCCACACGAGCAACGTCAAGTGCCCGCCGGTTACAATTGGGACACCGGGAGCTGGCTGACGCGTGAATAGGAATAGCAAGTTCATCTCACCCAAATACGGTGCGTGCCCCCGGCTGGCAGCGGAGAGAAACCGCGCTCCCATCCAACTTCCGTCCGGCAATGGCCACGCCGCCGCTAACGCTTGCGCCCCGAGCGTCCAAGCGTGATCGAACCGGCCATTCACACGTGCAGCCGCGACGCCATAAGCGTTGCCCGACGGGCTGAAGCCGAACATGACTGGGCCGGAATCCGGATCCATCAACCAATCGGTGTTGGGGATGTCTTTCGGATACTCGCGAAATCCGGACGCCAGCCAGTTGTCCTGCCAGAAATGTTGAACGTAAATGTCATACCAGCGGTGAGCTTGTTCTGCGTAGAGTTCCGGGGCGTAGATCAAAATGTAGGACATGCCGATACCGCGCGACGTCGAATCTGGTTTGCCTGAACTTAGTTCTACCGAGTACGGAATCAGACCCCGCTCGTCAAGGTACGGCACGGAGAAGCCGCGGAGCGCCCGCTGCGCGAACGCGCTGTGATCGGTGCCGAGCACCGCGTCGGCGCGACGAATGCAAGCCACCGCGGCGAATATGTCGACCGGATAACACTCACCGGGATAATCGTGCAGCAGCCCGTGCGGCGACCGATCTAAATCCGCTGCCAAGGTCTCCACTTGGTCACGCAGGAAGTCGAGGTGCTTGCCGTCGCGCAGCAATCGTTCCCGGCTGGACAACGCCTGAATGATCATGCCGCGGAAGAACACGTTTTCCCGGTGAAGATATTCGTCGCCCCAATGTTGTCGCACCCACGTGTGATGCACCGGGTCGAGCACGAGGTCGGTGCAAGCCTCGATTGCTTTGCGTGCGTACTCGCGGGGCGGCTGCCGGGACCGGGACGGGTCGCGGTCCCATTCGTCTTGGAGCGCTTCCGTCGCCGACAAGTAGAACACCGAACCGAACATCGGCCATTCCGTGCTCGGCACGTCGTAGAGTTCGAGATGCGCTGCTATGCCCGACGCGATGCGTTCCCGTGCCCAACGTTCATAACGCGGAGTCAGAGCGCGGTGCACCCGCCACGCAACGCGCGGAATCCCACCCGGTTGTCGCAGTCGCGCGTCGCTCAAATCCCATAGCAGGATCAAACCCGGCAGGAGAAATCCGTAGATGGCCAGTGCCACCAAGATTGCGGTGTTCGCCATGACGCAGCCAATGATCGGCCGCTGCCGAATCTTTCGCCACATCGCACTGATCAAGCCGTCATTCCCACTCGATGGTGCTGGGCGGTTTGCTGGAGATGTCGAAGCAGACACGGTTGACGCCTTTGGCTTCGTTGATGATGCGCGTGGAGAGCCGCGCCATCAAGTTATAAGGCAACCGGACCCAGTCGGCGGTCATGCCGTCCCTCGCGCTGACCAGAATCGGCACGCGGATGGTGTGCGGCCCGAGTTGGAAGCTCGTGTCCACTTCGGTCGGGTTGATCGTCACATCGCCGGGGACGAGCACGATGTCGTCAAATCCGTAGGTCACGCGCGCTTTCCGATTACGTCCGGTCCACATCCCCATGATCAAATCTCACTTGTTGTTGGTGTTGCCGTTCGTCGCGGCCGGCGGCGGTTCGGTGGCCCAGAGAAATCGCACCACACCCCACATCAGCGGTTGTGAATCCACTGCGCCCAATGGTTCGAACCGCATCTGCTTCGTCAACTCCAGCGCCCGCGCGTCCACGGCCTCGCTGCCGCAGGAGCGTTCGAGCACGGCGTACCGGACCACGCCGTCGGCGGCCACCGCGGCGCGCACCCGCGTCGGGCGCAACGGCGTTTCGCTGGCGATGGTGGACAACTGCGGCGACTGCACGATGGGCCGCGTTTCCAGCGGGCCGGAGATTCGGAACACGGATTGGTTCACGGCGACGGGAGACTCGACCGGCTCCTCGCCGGCTTCTTCCGCCGGTTGTGGAGCAAGTTTCTGCGTCGCGGATTGCGCCACATCGGACAGGGACGGCGGATTCAACAAGGCCGGGAAGGCTTGCGGCGCGCGTGCATCCAGATAAACTGGCTCGCGGTTCCAGTCGGACGCCCGACGCGCGGCGGCGGCACTACGTTTCCACATCGGCTGTGAAAAGCCGCGAGCGCTGGGTAGCGACATCAAGCTGGGGTCCAACGTCTCGGCGATGACGTAGGGCAGCTTGCCGGAGGCCGACGGCTGAGCGCCTTGGGGTGGCAACCATTGGATGCGCGGTCGTTCGCCCAATGCGGCCGTGTGCGCGGGACCGGCGCCGGGAAACACGAAGAAAAGCGCCACGCCGCCGACCAGGCTGGCTGCGAGCATCCACAGCAGCAATTGTCCTTCGGAAGAGGAAGACGTGGGGCGCGACTTCATTTCACTTCGTACCGGTGGCGGACGGAAGTTCCGGGCGGGCGGCGAGATTGACGACGGTGATGCCGGTTTTGAGCGCGGCGTTCATGATTTGAATCACGGTGCCGTGCGGCACCTGTTGGTCAGCTTTGATGATCAGCTCGGCGCTCCGGTTCTGCTGGGCGGCCGCTTGAAGCGCTTGCTGGAGCTGCTCCAAAGTTACGGCTTGATTGTTGAAGAACAGAAGATTTTCGCGGGTGACGGTGACGACCAGCCCTTGAAACGAGCTGAGCGTGGGCACGTTCGAGGTCGGCAAGAGCACGCCGAAGCCCGATTGCATGACGAAGGGCGAACTGAGAACGAAGAATAGCAACAGCAGAAAGACAACGTCCACCAACGGTGCCGGGTCAATGACGCCTTTGGAAATTTGGCGATGGGTCTTGAAGGTCATGAAGTGACGGCGCGACCGGCTAGGGTTCTTGTTTCTCCGCCAGAACGATCGGTTCGTCCCCGGCTTCCGTGTCTTCGCGTCGCGAGAGAAACGCGACGATTTCGTTGGCGGCTTTTTCCATGTCGAGGACGTGATTCTGCACGCGGCTCACCAAATAGTTGTAGGCGATGTAGGTGGGAATGGCCACGACAAGTCCGCCGGCCGTCGTCAGCAACGCTTCCCATACGCCACCGGCCAACTGGCTCGGCGTCGCCAACTGTGTTCGTTCCATGACCTTGAAGATGCTGATCATGCCCCACACGGTGCCGAGAAACCCGACCAGCGGTGTCACCTGCGCGACGGTCGCCAGAATCGTCAGGTTGCGCTCCAGCCGCGCCACTTCACTGCGCGCGACATCCTGAACCGCCTCGCGGATTTCCTCGCGGCTCCGGTCGTGGTTGACCACGGCGGCCTTGACGACTTGCGCGACGGGGCCGGGCGCTTCATCGCAAAGCGCGATGGACTCGATGATGTTGCCGCGTTTCAATGAGTTCTGAATGCCGCGCACGAAATCGGCGACGTTGATCTGCGCGCGGTGCAAGTGAAACAGCCGCTCGAAGAATACGACGAGGGCCAGAACGGCGTTAAACAGAATGAGCCACATCAGTGGCCCGCCTCTTGTTATGATGGTCGGCATAAACCCCCTTTCTGCTTACCGGATTTCCATTTCTTTTTCAAGCGTAGAGCGCACCGTGCCGGGTCAGAACAAGATCAGGTGTTCGACCCGCAGTTTGCGAATCTTCTCCTCCAGCAACGGTTTCATGTCGGGACAAAGCTCCAAGAGCCGGTTGTACAGCGCAATCGCTTCCTTCCACTGCTGCTGTTGCTCTTTGATTGCGCCGGCTGCCAGCCCGGCTTTGCATAGCCAGAATCGTTCGGGCGGCGCCGAGGCGTCGGGCGCCACGGCGGCTTCGTAAACGACCTTGCTGTATTGCTCGAAAGCTTCCGCCGGTTTGTTCCATTTCTCAAGGCATTGGCCGATCTTGTAGGAAAGTTGGTTGCGCAAGGCGGGGTCAGGACTGGCTGGCAGGCAGGCCAGTGCGTTCCGGTAACTCGTGATGGCGTCCTCGTAGCGTTCCAACGTGTACTGGCAATCGCCTTTGCGCCCGTGCGCCTCGCATAGCAGGTAACAGTCCGGGAACTGTTTGATCAACGAGTCGAACACCAGCAACGCGTCGTCGAACTTGCCTAGTTCGCTCAACGCGTCGCCCTCGCCGAAGCGGGCATCGCAACGCCAGTTCGATTCCGGGAATTTCTTCAGCAGTCCCTCGAACAGTTCGATGGCCGCCTTGTTGTCCTGCCGGGAATACGCCGCGCGTGCCGCCATGTACTGGGCGCTGTCCGCCAGAGTGCTGCCGGGGTAATTCTTCGCCAGCAACTCGTATTGTTCCTGCGCTTTGATGTAGTCCTTTTGCCGTGCGTAGTAGTCGGCAATCCAGAATTGGACGTCCGGGGCCAGCGCCGATGGTGGATACTTCTTCAGAAACTCCGTGAACTCCGCCAGCGTTTTCGCGGCGTCGCCCTTCTGGACGTAACACCAGCCGCGATTATAGAGCGCGCGCTGCCCCAACTCCGAGTCCGGTGCGGCTTCGATGAGCTTGCCGAACTGCGCTGCCGCCTCGTCGTATTTGCCCTCGCGGTAGAGAGATTCGCCGATGGCCAGCGCGGCCTTCTTCGCCCACTCACTCTGCGGGAATTTCTTGACGACGGCATTGAACGCCGCCCGCGCCGCTTCTTCCTTGCCCAAACCGATCTGGACCCGCCCGATTTCAAATTGAGCTTCCGGCGCGTACTCGCTGCCGGCGTACTGCTCGGTCAACGACTCGAACGTGGCGGCGGACGCCTCGGCGTTCCGGGTCCGCTCATAGGCCTGTCCCAACTGGAAGATTACCCGGTCAATCAGCTTCGTCTCGGGGTAACTGCTGATCAACCGTCGATACGTCGCGATCGCATCCGCATACTGGTTGAGCGCAAACTGCGCGTCGCCGATCTTGAATAACGCTTCGGCGGCCACCGTCGGGTCCTTGGCGAGCTTGAAAGCTTCCTGGAAATACGGCAACGCCTCGGCAGTCTGACCGAGTTTCCACGCGCACCAGCCGGCGCTGAAGTTCGCCTTGGGCAACAACGCGCTCTGCGGATATTTCGTGATGAGTTGCGTGTACTCCGGTAACGCCTTTGCAAACTCGCCGTTGGCAAACAACAGATCGCCCACGGCCAACTGCACTTCGTCGGCCAGTGGGTCCCGGGGATTGGATTCAAGAAACGATTTAAGCCTGGCCACGCCATCCGCAAGCCTGCCGGCTCGCACATACGCTTCGCCGAGTTTGAGCATCGCGTCGCGCTTGAGCTGCGGCGTCTGCGCATGGGCCAGCGCCTGCCCGAAGACTTCCGTCGCGTTGTCAAATTTCTCCTGCTGCCAGTACGCCCAGCCGCCGTTGTACCAGGCCTCGGCGGCCAACTGTGCGTCCACCACCTTGTTCGGTGCCGCCCGAAACGCGCCCACGACCTGTGCGTAATGTTTCAACGCTTCGTCATACTTACCGCTGCTGGCGAGTGTTTGTCCTTCCCACACATGGGCGCGGAACGCCGTGTGCGTGTCGGGAAATTTTTTGATGAGCGCGTCGAAGATCGCTTCCGCTTCGTCATATTTCTTCTGGGCCAACGCGACCTGACCGCGCAACAATTCCGCCTCCTGCGCCAGTTCGCCCTTCGGCGCCAGCTTTGCCAGCCGATCCAGCATCTCCGCCGCCGCGCTGAAGTTGCCCTGCTTGAACTTCGCAAACGCCAGCGCGTAATGCGCCTGCAGCCGGTACGGGCTACGGGGGAATTTGTCGATCAACTCGACGTACTGCTCGACCGCGTCCTTGTACTGCTCGCCGCGCATCAACGCCTCGGCCAGCCAGAAATGGAACTCATCGGCGCGTTTCTCCTTCGGCCATTTCACCAACGCTTCCTGCAACGTCAGCGCCGCGTAGTGCCAGTTGCCCTGATTCAATTGCGACTGCGCCAGCAACAACTGCACGTGATCGGCATTGTCCGAATTGGGGAACTTCTGGAGAAATTCCGTGCACTGCCGCTCGGAGAGATCATAAATACCGTCGCGAAACGCTGCCTGCATCATCCGGTACAGCTTTGTCTCTTCCGGCGTCGCGGCGACGGCTCGACTAAGCTCGCCGCAGGTCAGCAACAACACCACTATGGGCCAGAACCGTCTCATGCACCTCCAATGGACGCAATTATTGGCAGAATGTTCACGGCGGAGCAAGGCTGATGGTTTGGCGGGCGCGGTCGAGTACTTGCCGGCAGTGGCTTTGTACAGCAACGGCTGATCACTGAAAGCTGACTGCTGACAACTTCCCCGCCTCACTTCGCCGCGCGACTTGAGGAACGAACCGGGCAACAGCATTTCTGTCACGAGTGCGGAGTTGATCCCGGCTACATCGGACAATCATTCCGTTTCACTTGTTTCGCAAAAAGGGGAGTGAGCCTCCTTGCGTGTGATAGACATTTGATACTGAATTCGATGGCACGCTGTAGGAAGCACTGCGGCGGTAGCCTTTCCCGCAAGCAGCCACGAACGCCTTTCCAAGGTGAGTCGCGCACAGAATGCCGGCACTTGTTACCTGAAACCGAACGTCATTGCCATTGACTGTATCAAGTAGCACAGACGGATGGTCGAGTAATCGCAAGCGAAGCAAATTATCAACGGCTACATTGAACTGCGATGCGTCCAGCCGCAGCATTTTCTGTAAGTATTCAGTGACAACACCGTTCTCTTGCCATTTCTCCGCCGCTATCTTGTGCCGGTCGATTTGCTCATAGAACACGTCAAGAACGAATGCATGAGTCGACGGGAGCTGTTTTAATATTTCGATGAAAGAGGCTTCCAGCGACATACGGCTGTTAGGGTTCGCAGCCGATGCGAGTAGGGATGCCCATCGCGCAGCCATTTCTTCATCATCTTCGAGAGCCGCGGCATCGATCAGAGGCAAGAGCACCCTCATATTCACAGCCTTTGGCTTGAGTCCTTCGTCTTTCAGGATTCGTTCTGCCTTTCGAAGCAACTTGATCTGCTGCCGCAATCGGAATGTTCGCACATGATCCCCGAGCACTGCACCCGCTTCCTCAAATGCCGGGCCAAGAAACTTACTGAGGAGTCCTTTTGCTTCAGCTAGCGCCGCAGTAGTTACCTTTGATGTCGTTGGGAGAATGCCCATAATCAGGCCAGTTTCTTCGCAATTTGCTCGTCGAGGATTTCGCTCACTCTTTCTGCAAGCCATGTTGGCGACTCACGGTGTCAGTTCTTTTCTTCATGCCGCGTCCGCTTCCCATTTTTCAATGAATAGCCCGGTACGCTTCTGTTTGCTGCTTGATCTCGTACACTTGCATCCGAAAGTTATCGGCCCATTCTGTTGCTGCATTTCTCTTGATCCTTTCGAGCACGCTTGCTGGCACTCCGGTTACGAATGTCATATGTTGGAGCGTTCTGTACGCTTCTGTTTGCTGCTTGATCTCGTACTCTTGCATCCGAAAGTTATCAGGCCACTCGGCTTGAGCTTTCGCCTCGATCCGAGACAAAACCTGCAAAGGGCTGCTTTGGCGGGGTTGTTCTATCCGCTCAGGCTCGATCTGCTTGCGTTGCTGAGTTCTGCGCTGCTCGGCATTAGCCACAGCCTTCCGATATTCTGCGGCCTTCTCCGGATCGTACCCAAAATATTCCTGCAAATCTGGCGAGAGTTTCTCTAGCGGGATGCCTGCGACACCTGTTTTGTGGATAATCGAGGCTGTTGTCGGCGTCACAGTGCTAAAGGTCGCGTTGGAATAGGTTATGCCGTCAACCGTGATCGCAGTGGGCAACAACAGTTCCACGACATCTTTGTGACCCTGCCCTGCGGCCAAGCGCAATGGAGTTACTCCGTCCTTGGTCTTTGCATTCAGGTCAGCTTTGTTTGCCAACAACACTTGTACGATCTCCTTATAGCCAAGATCCGCTGCCAAGTGCAACGGAGTCGAACCGTCTAATGGAGTCGAACTTCCCTCGATCCGCGCGTTCACGTCGGCGTTGTGCGCCAGCAACAGTTCGGCGACGGCTTTGTGACCGGTCTGCGCCGCCATATGTAATGGCGTATAGCCGTCCTTGCTGCGCACATTGACGTCGGCTTTTTGCGTTAGTAACACTTCCACCATGTCTTCGGCGCCGAGAAAGACTGCCTCGTGCAGCGCTGTCATTCCATCGACTTGCGCGTTCACGTCAGCCTTGTTTGCCACCAGCAGTTTCACGATGTCTTTGTGACCTTTGTGTGCTGCCATGAACAGAGGAGTCATTCCGTTTTCGTCTTTCGCATCCACGTCGGCGTTGTGCGCCAGCAACAGTTCGGCGACGGCTTTGTGACCCGCTGATACCGCCATATGCAATGGTGATAAAGCGTCCCTGCTGCGCACATTCACGTCGGCCTTTTGCGCTAACAACATTTTCACCATATCTTCGGCGCCGAGAAAGACTGCCTCGTGCAACGCTGTCATTCCGTCGGCTTGCGCGTTCACGTCAGCCTTGTTTGCCGCCAACAATTTCACGATGTCTTTGTGACCTTCATGTGCTGCTATGAACAGAGGAGTCATTCCGTTTTCAGCTTTGGCGTTCACGTCGGCGTTGTGCGCCAGCAACACCTCCACCAAGTCTTTGTGACCCTCTGACGCCGCAACGTGTAATGGGGTAAGGCCGCTTTTGTCGCGCGCGTTCACATCGGCGTTGTGGGCCAGCAAGAGTTCCGCGACTTCTCTATTCGCCACAGTGTGCAATGGAGTAAAGCCGTCCTTGTCTCGCGTATTGACATCGGCATTGTGGGCCAGCAAGAGTTCCGCAACATCATTGTGACCCATCGCTGCCGCCTTGACCAACGGTGTTGCTCCATCCTTGCCTTTCGCGTTGACGTCGGCATTATGCGCCAGCAAAAGTTCTGCCACACCCTTATGGCCGGCCCACGCCGCGTCGCGCAATGGACTCCTTCCTTCCTCGTCCTGCGCGTTCACGTCGGCCTTGTTTGCAAGCAACGCTGCAACAATTTCTCTGTGGCCTCCGAACGCTGCCTTGTGTAAGGGCGTCTGTCCATCCTTGTTTCGCGCGTTCACGTCGGATCCTTCGGCAAGGAGGGCTTTCACTCTGGCGACATCGCCTGTTGCTGCTGCCGAAATCAACGGGAACACCGGACCATCGGCGCGCGCCACAAAGCAAATCAGTAGTGTGACCAGTATTGGTATAACTTTCACGTACTGCATGAATGGGATGCGCATGAATCCATCCTCCTCTCGCCGGTAGCTTCTTAGTACCGGGCGAGCCGCTTACTGCCAATCTGCTGGCACTTTTTCTTCAGCAATTCGACGCGGTGGAGTGTAGTCAAGCGGAGACCTTTCGACAATCCTTCGTTTCACTCAGGACGGCGGCTCACTCAGGTTGAAAGACGAAAAAAAGCGAGGGCGATATCCCGGCCTCTCTCCTTGATTGAACTTCCCGGACAAGCTGCTTGCTTACGCGCCGCCGAAGGTGAGGCTGACTTCGTTACTCCAGAGGCTGCCGCGTTGGTCGCCGACCCGGTAGATGGCTTTGTATTTCCACTTGGCCGGCGTGGCCGGCTATGCGGCTGGGATCGCTTCCCGTTTTCGTTCCAGGACGTGCCGGAGGAATTGGCCGGTATAGGATTGCTCGTTTTGGCTGACTTTCTCCGGCACGCCTTCGGCCACGATGCGGCCACCGGCGTCGCCGCCTTCGGGGCCGAGGTCAATGATCCAGTCGGCGCATTTGACGACGTCGAGGTTGTGTTCGATGACCAGCACCGTGTTACCAGCGTCGCGGAGTTTGGTGAGCACTTCGAGCAGTTTGGCAATGTCGGCAAAGTGCAGGCCGCTGGTTGGTTCATCCAATATATAGAGCGTGCGGCCGGTGGCTTTCTTGGCCAACTCGGTGGACAGCTTCACGCGCTGGGCTTCGCCGCCGCTGAGTGTCGTCGCTTGTTGACCAATCTTGATGTAGCCGAGGCCGACATCCTGGAGCGTTTGCAGAATCGCCCGCACCTTCGGCACCGCGCGGAAAAATTCCTCGGCTTCGTCCACGGTCATGTCGAGCACATCGGCGATATTACGGCCTTTGTAAGTGATCTCCAACGTCTCGCGGCTGTACCGGCGGCCCGCGCATTGTTCACACGTCACGTACACGTCCGGCAGGAAGTGCATCTCAATCTTGATGATGCCGTCGCCTTTGCAGTTCTCGCACCGGCCACCTTTGACGTTGAAACTGAAGCGGCCGGGGCCGTAGCCGCGCACGCGCGCGTTCGGCAACTGCGCGAAGAGCGTGCGGATGTGATTGAACGCGCCGGTATAAGTCGCCGGATTCGAGCGCGGTGTGCGACCAATCGGCGATTGGTCAATGACAATGACCTTGTCCAGTTCCTCAACACCGAGGATCGTGTCGTGCGCGCCGGGACGGTCTTTGGCCCGGTAAAACTTCCTGAACAGCGCCTTCCGCAAGATCTCATCCACCAGCGTACTCTTGCCCGAGCCGCTCACGCCGGTAACACACGTGAGCGTGCCGAGAGGAATGCGAACATCAACGTTCTTCAAGTTGTTCTCGCGTGCACCGCGAATCGTCAACCAACCACGCTTCGCCGCGCGGCGCGACTTCGGCACAGGAATTTGGATTTCGCCGCGCAGATAGGCGCCGGTCAGTGACTTCGGGCAATCGAGAATCGTCGCCAGCGGCCCTGCGGCGACGACGTACCCGCCGTGCACGCCGGCACCCGGGCCGAGGTCAACGATG
>JBGQCJ010000080.1:0-15390 GCA_041495285.1 Verrucomicrobiia bacterium | reverse complement strand
GTTGGTGATGGTTTGTCCAATGCACGTGGTGGGGTCAGCGGCTTCCACCGGGAAGCAGCGATTCCTATATACATCCCCCGTCGTTCGATCCCCGGCCTGCCCATCTTCCTCGTTTCCCCAACCCCACAACGTGCCGTCAGATCGCAGCACCAAGCTGTTGAGCGAACCGGTCGCAATCGCGTTTCCAAGCAGCCGCCTGATCTTGTAGAACCGCTGAGCGACATTGGTTGTCGTCGTGTCCGTCCAAGTGGTCGTACCGGCATTGCCCCAAACGTACGCCTGCTCCAGCCACACCGTGTTTGTACTTAGCACATCCGTTGACAGCACGACATAACGGAAGATCGGGCACGATTCCCATGTGATCGTCGTCCACTGATTGGTGTCTTGCGAGATGCTGATGATGCTGAAAGGCTGCGCGAGATTCGTGATCGTGCAGCCGGACACGCTCTCGATCTTAAACTCGTCGCTGCCCTCCTCCGAATCCATGAGCATCGTCCCGCCGGACATCGCGGATTGTTCTTGCTCCGCCGCCATTGCTTCATCGTAGGCTGCTTTCTGTTGAACGTCAGCCAAGGACACGTCGAGCGAGAGCGTCGGCGTCGTGTTTGCATCCAGTTCGCCCCAATCAATCCACTCTTGCCACACGTGAAGGGCCAACCGAGTCGCCGAATCCGCTTGGCTTGCTTGATACCCGGGCCGCGAGTGTCAGCGTGTTGGTGCTCACCGGAAATTGCACCAGCGTCTCGCCGGTCAAAAGGAAGCGCGTCAACCGGAGCTTGAGAACGGAGACGCCCTGCACCTGGTCTTGGGACTGTGCGAACGCCGCGCCGAATTCCGCCGGCAAGCTGGCGAAATCCGCCCAAAGAAATTGTGGATCAAGCAGCCATTCTTGAAAAGCCGGCGGGTCAATGGGCATACAGAACGTGTCGCAGTTGAAAACGCCGCCAAGCTGGTTCTGGTTCGTAATGGTCTGGTCGCAAAGGGAATAGTCCTCTTGGGCGGGCGCTACAACTGCGGTGGACAATAAGATCAACAAAGCAAGATTTAGAAATCTACAACGCCGCCGAACATCCTCACCTTTCGCACTCACCTTGCCGCTCCTTCTCGCAGCGTCAGCAGCAGACCAAAGGGGGCGCACCTACTCACGCCCCGTCACAGGCACGGGCGTGCCTAGCAAGGAGCATTTTCAGCACGCCCCTTGCGGGGCGCGCTTCAATGCTGTCCTTGCTCTTGAAATTGCCCGTTTCGTGACGGACAGCCGCGAAGCTACGCAAATTGATTATGGTTACTGTTTCGTCTCGCGAATACTTCTCCTTCTCCGAAACTGAGAATCAAAATCCCGACCACAAGTCGAGAAGCAAATTGAGACAATCAGAGAGGCCGGGTTGACAGCCCCTTCTTGTTGACGTGAACGCGCTTGCTCCGGTCAAGGGCCGCTCGTATCCTGCCGGTATGAAGCGGTTGTGGATGGCGGTGTTGCTGCTGTGGCCGGTGTTGTGTCTGGCCGAGGATGCGCGGACGGTTTGCGTGGTCTCGATTCACGAAGACATCACGCAGAACACGCTTTACCTCGTGCGCCGGGCGGTGCGCGAAGCGAGCGAGAAGAAAACGGCGGCACTCGTGCTGGACATGGACACCAACGGCGGGCGCGTGGACATGACCGAGGAAATCATTCGCCTGCTCCAGCACGCGCCAATGAAGTCGTACACGTTCGTCAACGTGAAGGCCTACTCGGCGGGCGCGTTCATCGCGTGCGCCACCGACCAGATTTACATGGCGCCGGGCAGCGTCATCGGCGCCGCGACGCCGATCATGCTTTCGCCCGGCGGCGAAGGCATCCAGCAGTTGCCAAAAAGTTATGAAGAAAAAATCAACTCGGCGATGCGCGCGCTCATTCGCTCGACCGCGCAGCAGAAGGGCCACAACCCGGCAGTGTTCGAGGCGATGGTGGACGCCGATGCGGGATTGACCGTGGACAGTAAAGTCATCACGCCAAAAGGCAAATTGCTCACGCTCACGAACGAGGAAGCGGACCGCGAATACGGAAAACCGCCCAAACCATTGCTGTCGGCCGGGACGGTGAAGTCCGTGGACGAACTATTGGCGCAGGTGGGATTGGCCGGGGCAAGCACGTTTGAGGTCAAGCCCTACGGATTCGAGTTGGTGGCGCGTTGGATCACGGCAATTTCGCCGCTGCTGATTCTCATCGGCTTTGTGGCGATCTACATTGAGATGAAGGTCGGCGGCATCGGCATCCCGCTGCTTGTGGCGGTGCTGGCGTTCGGGGTTTACTTTCTCGGTTACTTCGTTGCCGGCTTGGCCGGCTGGGAGGTCGTGGCACTGTTCGTCGTCGGACTCATTTTTGTCGCCGTGGAAATCTTTGTATTGCCGGGCCACACGGTTCCCGGCGTGCTCGGCGCGATGGCGATGCTGTCGGCCTTGGTGCTGGCAATGGTCGAACGCTGGCCGAACGGGCCGGTGCTGCCGACGTGGCCGCAATTGCAGTTGCCCTTGTTGAAAGTCATGGGCGGGTTTGCCGGCGCCGGAGTGTGCATGCTGGTACTGGGGCGCTATCTGCCGAAAAGTTCGTTGTTTAAGAAATTTGAGTTGGTGGCGGCCACAAGCGCCGCCGCCGGTTACACGACCAGCGCGGGCGCGGCAAAGGCGTTGCTCGGCGTGACGGGCGTGGCCGAGACGATGTTGCGGCCGTCTGGGAAGGGACGCTTCGGCGAGCAATTGCTGGATGTGGTGACAGAGGGAGATTTGATCGAGAGAGGTCAGCCGATTAAGATCGTGCTGGTGGAAGGCAGCCGCGTGGTGGTGACGCGCGCGGCGTGAGGTCAATATGGCTTGGACTCCGATTGTGGCGTTGGTGATTGCCGGGCTGTTGCTGGTGGCGATGGATTTTTACGTGCCGGGATTCGTGCTGGCGACCATCGGCGCGGCCTTGATGATCGCGGCGTTGGTGGTGTCGTACCACGCCTACGGCGGTGCCGTCACGGTGGCTCTGTTTGCCGCGGAGGTTGTGTTGGGATTTGTCGTGAGTTACATCGCGATCAAGTATGTTCCGCAGACGGCGCTGGGCAAGAAGATGATTTTGGCACAGACACAAACGGGCGTGCGCTCGCAGACAGAGCGCGCCCCGGAACTGGTCGGGCGCGAAGGCGTCGCGCACACGGTGTTGCGGCCGACCGGCGTGGCGCTGGTGGACGGTAAACGGCTTGATGTTGTGGCGGAATCAGGCATGATTGAGCGCGGCAGCCAAATCAAAGTGGTCGCGGTGGAGGACAACCGCGTGGTCGTGCGAAAAATCTGACGTAACAACTGGAGGAACTCACAATGGAAGTTGGCCAACTCGTTCTTACGGCGCTCGGTGTCATCGGCGCCATCATTGCCTTTGTCATTTTTATCATCATCCTCTCGTTTCTGAATACGTGGATTCAGGCGCGTTTTTCCGGCGCGCCGGTCGGCTTCGTCAATTTGTTCAGCATGAAACTACGCCGCGTGCCCATTGGCCTCATCGTCCAGAGTCGCATCACCGCTGTCAAAGCCGGCCTGCCCCTCGAAACCGACCAACTCGAAGCGCACTACCTCGCCGGCGGCGACGTGAACCAAGTCGTGCGCGCCCTGATCGCCGCCGAGAAAGCCAACCTCAACCTCGGCTTTAATCAAGCCGCCGCCATCGACCTTGCCACGCACCAGTCCGGCAAGAGCGTCTTCGAGGCCGTGATGACTTCCGTGAACCCCAAGGTCATTGATTGCCCCAACCCGGCCAGCGGCAAGCAACTCATCACCGGCGTCGCCAAGGACGGCATCGAACTGCGAGTCAAAGCGCGCGTCACCGTGCGCACGCATCTCGACCGGTTCGTCGGTGGCGCGACGGAGGAAACCATCATTGCCCGCGTCGGTGAAGGCATCGTCACCGCCATCGGCTCGGCGAGTTCCTACAAGGACGTCCTCGAAAACCCTGACACAATCTCCAAGACGGTCTTGGCGAAAGGTCTGGATGCCAGCACGGCGTTCGGCATCATGTCCATTGACATCGCGGACGTGGATGTCGGCGACAACATCGGCGCGCGCCTCCAAACCGAGCAGGCCGAAGCCAACAAGCAGATCGCCCAAGCCGCCGCCGAAACGCGCCGCACCCTCGCCGTCGCCAGCGAACAGGAAATGAAAGCCCGGACGCAGGAAATGCGCGCCAAAGTCGTCGAAGCCGAAGCGCAAATTCCGATGGCCATGGCCGACGCGTTCCGCAGCGGCCATCTCGGCGTAATGGACTATTACCGGATGCAAAACATCCAGTCCGACACGCGCATGCGCCAATCCATCTCCGGCGAAGACGCCGGCAAGACCGGCCCCGGCGCGTAGAAAGGTTCGCCCGTGGAAAACTGGATTTGGGTCATCGTTTTCATCGCGGCCGGGCTGTTCAAGTTGCTCGGCAAGCTGAAGGCGGAGACGGAGGACGAACCGGCGCCACCGCCTTCCATTCCCAAACCGAAGCCACGACAACCTTACCGGCCACCTCCTCACGCGGCGCCGCGACCAGCGGCGCACACGCCGGTTCCGGAACGATGGAAAGTGGACGCCAAGCGACTGGAGGATTTTGTTGACCGGGTGAGCCGCCAACCGAAGGCTCGAGCTTCGCGGGTGCCCCCAATGGCTGCGAAACCGGCGCCCGCTCCCGCCGCTCCTCCGGCACCCAAGCCAGCACCGACAGTCGTGCCAGCACCCGTCGAGAAGCCGTCGCGGGCGGCACTTTGGGGTGCCGCCATGCGCGACAAGACCAATCTTCGCAACGTCATCATCGCCACCGAGATTCTCGGACCGCCGCGCGGAGCGTGAAAGGGCTAGGCGAGAGCGGCGGCACCGTCCCGGCGATTCTGTCGGCCATCTGCGCCACCGGCAAGCCGATCGACGCCTTACCAGCTACGGCGGAAGGAGTGTGGCGGTCGGTGAAAAAAAGTTGAATATCGTTCGCACAACTCTGATACGTAAGACGCCTCGGCAAGACCGGCTTCGCCCTTAATGGTAAATCTCTACAACTTTGCCATCCATGAATTGAAACACAAACAGTCGGGACATTTCCAGTTTCACAGGTGACCATCCATTGTTCGTTCTCCAAGCCATCCATTTTTCAATCACGCCGCGCGGTGTGTTCAATGTCTTCTTCTCCAGCCTGCCCTCAGATAGTCGGAGTGCCAACTGGACTTGGAGTTTGTCCATCCCGATTTGCACCTCGCGCCTGTCAACCGCCTGTTGGATGGGTTTCGGCCAATGGGGGTAATCATTCTTTCTGATCGCGTCCGTGGGCTCAGGAGTGCTGTCCGCTCCCCAGCTATCGATTGCGTTCCCCAATGGTTTTCGCACATCGACGATTTCGCAGCCAGTGAGCAATGCCCACAGAATGACAATTGCATAAACCGCTTCCGGTTTTCTCATCGTCGGGCCTTTCCTACCAATGCCCGATTAGCCTGAATCGGACGGGGCATGCTGGTTCTTCGGGTTGGCCCGGGGGCTATCCGGCGGAATCATGCCGGGGTGCCGGCACTTGGGACAGGCTTCGAACTCGGTGCTGATCTGCCAGATGGTGTAGACGATGCCGAAGGTCAGAAACAACTGCGCAAAAAATTTGAATGTCCGAGAGAATACTCCTGGAAAATGGTAGTGCGACAAGTGGTGAGCGGCGTACGTGGCAACATAGAGAATCGCACAGGCGACAAACGCGACCCAAAGCACCAGTTCAATCTCGTCGTGCCCTTTCTTCTTGCGGACCGGGGCGCCCTTGTAGCCGCAGACGGTGCACACTTGTTCCGGCAACGCAGGACGGGAAAGAAAACGAGCGATCCAACTGCTGGGTGGTCTAAACTTCACCATGGTCGTGATTCTCTTCAGCTACTTTCTTGTTCGACAAGACTCGTTTAATCTTCATCGCGCAAAAAAGCAAGAGCATGACAACTGAGATTATGATAATGACTTGGACAAGAGAGAGAAATCTGTCCATGTCACGGAATGACTGATCGGCGAGGTCGGAATCGGAGCAACCCGACAACGCCAATACGCCAAAGCACGATGCGGATACAAAAACCAATCTAGCCCTCATACTCAAGCCTATGGAAACCACACCGTTCATGCTAGCAATGCCGGTGATAGGTGGCAAGCGATTGGCTTAACTGCTGCTCTACCGCGTGGGCACAACTGCCCGTAAGAGGCCGTTGACAAGGCTGATCCAATATGTTAAATGTGTTCAGTGGCGATTTAACGACGTGACTGCTACCCCCACATCCCTGAACTGGCATGTCGCACGGCGCAAGTTCATCCAAGCAGGAGGCCAAACCACTCAATCCTTCGGCCTCGGTCGCATTCTCGGCCAAGCCTTCGTCCTCCTCTATCTCAGCCCGAAGCCTCTCTGCCTCGATGACATTGCGGAGGAATTGGGCGTCAGCAAAGCCAGCATCAGCATGACCGTCCGCCAACTGGCGAGCTGGTCGGCTGTCAAACGCGTCTGGGTCAAGGGCGACCGCAAAGACTATTACGAAGCGGAAACCGATTTCAACGCCGTGCTGCGCAGCGGTCTGCTCGCCACGCTGCGCAAGAAGCTCGACACCGCCGGCCATCAGATTGATCTCGTTGGGAATTCCATCGAAGAGACATTGAACCAGAGCAACGGGGAGGAGCGCCAGCAAATTGAAGTGGTCGCCGAACGCTTGCGGCAGGCCAAGAACTTCCACACGAAAGTGAACGGCCTGCTGGGCAATCCGCTGCTCGAACATTTGCTTTGACGGATTCTTGATCCGACGGCTAGCGTGGCCCCCGTTAGCCACGGCAGGATGCAGGGGCCGGGAGAACAAACTGTGGTCCTTCGGCACACCGAAGGCGGGGAACAACAGGCATCGCGCGCATCGTGCGTTGCACCTGAATGGCGGCAGCCTGTCCGGAAACAACCGAATGCAGGAGACAGAAGCCAGGAGTCAGGAGCCGGCAAGAAAGCGACCTGTGTTCCTCCGGATTCTGACTTCTAGATTCTGGCTTCTGAATACTTCAGCATGAACTGGTACGCCATCCACACCAAGCCGCGCCAAGAACACCTCGCGCAGACCGGCCTGCAGCGGGAGGGAATCGAGACGTTTTACCCCAAGCTCAAACGCAGAAAAACAATCCGACGCGTCCGCAAATGGGTCACCGGCCCGCTGTTCCCCAGTTACATCTTCGCGCGCTTCGACGCCGTGCGGTCGGGCCGGCTGGTGAAATACGCCAGCGGCGTCATCAAAATCGTCAGCTTCGGCGGGAAACCGGCCATCGTCGAGGATGCCATCATCACGGCTATCACCGACCACGCCGAAGACAACGTCATCACCGTCGGTCCACCGTCGCTCAAGCAAGGCGACCGCGTCGAAATCCAAGACGGCCCATTGCGGGGGCTGCAGGGCGTTTTCGAGCGCGAGATGAGCGACAAAGACCGCGTGGTCATTCTGCTCGAAACTCTCGCCAAAGGTGCCCGCGTCGAAGTCACGCGAGACCAATTGGAGAAGGTGTGATGCAGAGAGCGGAGAGCAGAGGGCCGAGGGCAGAAACGACAACTGCACCAGGCAGGCCGACCTTCCGGTTCGAGAGGCTTGATGTATGGGCGGTCGCTGTCAAATACGCCGACGCGGTTTACGCACTCACGCGCTCCTTTCCCGCAAATGAACAGTTCGGACTGACCTCCCAAATGCGACGTTCGGCCGTTTCAGTGTCAGCCAATATTGCTGAAGGATGTTCCCGCAGCACAGACAAGGATTTTGCGCGCTTCATCGAGATTTCGTACGGGTCTTTGATGGAAAATCTGTCGGAGGCGTTTGTGGCGCGTGATCAACAATTCGTATCGGAAGAAGCATTCCGCAAGCTCTACGGCGATGCCGAAAAACTAGCCAGAATGCTCAGCGGTCTCCGCTCTTCTCTGTTGAAATCAAAACCATGACCTCTCGACCCTCAACTCTCAGCCCTACGCCCTCGACTATGATCAGTTCCGCCACCACCGTCATCTCTGCCGAGCGCCACGAGCGTCTCCGTCAATTCCTCAAAGACCTCTGGGACTACCGGGAGTTGTTCTGGACGTTCGTCGAGCGCGACATCAAAGTGCGGTATAAGCAAACCGCTTTCGGGGTCATCTGGGTCGTGCTCCAGCCGTTGTTCATGATGGGCGCCTTCTCGATCATCTTCGGCAAGATCGCCCGGATGCCCACCGACGGCCTGCCCTATGCGTTGTTTTACCTTGCCGCCTTGGTTCCCTGGAACACGTTTGCCACCGCTCTCTCGCAGTCCTCGCTCAGCATGGAGGCCAATGCCCAACTCATCAGCAAAGTGTATTTTCCACGCGTGGTCGTACCGGGCGGCATCATCTGCGGATCATTTGTGGACTTCGGGATTGGCTGGACACTGCTCAACGGCGTGGCTATTTGGATGGGCTATTGGCACTGGCAACTCTTGCCTCTTACCCCTTTCCTCCTCCTGATCCAAGCCTGCACCGCATTCGGCATCGGCCTCGTCCTCGCCGCCCTCAACGCCCAGTACCGCGACGTGAAGCATGCGATCGGCTTCGTTGTCCAAGTGTTTATGCTGGCCACCCCGGTCATTTATCCCGCTTCCCGCTTACCCCTTGCCGCTCAGCAATGGATGTTCCTCAATCCCATGGCCGTCGTCGTCACCAGCTACCGGGCAACCCTGCAGGGTGTGGCCCTCGACCCTCAACTCTTGGCCCTCGGCCTTTTGACCTCTGTTCTCTATCTGTTCCTCGGCGTCTGGTTCTTCCGCCGGCGCGAGGCGCGCTTAGCCGATATTCTATGAACGAACAATCTCTCACAGAGCGCACAGAGAACACAGAGACAGTTGCCTGCGCCTCCGTGCCCTCTGCGAACTCTGCGTGAGACTACGCTGCAGCCGTCATGTCTGACACAGCCATAAAGATCGAAAACCTCGGCAAACGCTACCGTTATGGCGGTGCGGCGCCGCTAAGCCACAACTTGCGCGCGGACATTACCGAATGGGCCAAAGGCCTCATTCGGCGTCGAGAGCCGAGAGTCCAGAGCCACGAGTCACAGCCCTCGACCCTCCGCTCTCCGCCCTCGCCTGCCTCCGAGCCCTCAGCCCTCAGCCCTCAACCTTCGACTCCGCCGCACCATCCTTCTCTACACGAAGTCCACGAGAAGCATCTCGATGAGTCGCCCGAGTATTTCTGGGCGCTGCGAGACATCAATCTGGAGATCAAACAAGGCGAAGTGGTGGGCATCATCGGTCGCAACGGCGCCGGCAAGAGCACGTTGCTGAAAATCCTCTCGCGCATCACTCCACCCACCACCGGCAAGATCACTTACCATGGCCGGGTATCCAGTTTGCTTGAGGTCGGTACCGGATTTCATCGGGAGTTGACCGGACGCGAGAACGTCTTCCTCAACGGCTCGATTCTCGGCATGAGGCGCGCCGAGATTGCGCGCAAGTTCGATGAGATTGTCGCGTTCGCCGAGGTCGAGAAGTTTCTCGACACGCCGGTCAAGTTCTACAGCAGCGGGATGTATGTGCGACTGGCGTTTGCGGTCGCAGCGCATTTGGAGCCGGAGATTCTGGTGGTGGACGAAGTGCTGGCCGTTGGCGACGCCTCGTTTCAGAAGAAATGTCTGGGGAAAATGGGCGACGTCGCGAAGCAGGGACGAACAATTCTCTTTGTGAGTCACAATATGACGGCGATCAAGAGCCTTTGCCGCAGCGGCTTTCTTTTGAACCAAGGGACGATCGTGACTTCGGGTGAGATATCCGGGGTGATCGATGCCTACGTCAGTAGCGACACGTTTGCTGTGTGTAGCCGATATTGGGATTCGCCAACAGAATCGCCTGGACCCGGACCATTTCGATTCAAGTCCATTGTGCTTGCAACAGACGCGCCACACCGTACCGATCATCTGACTGTCAAGACTCCGTTTCGCGTCTCCATTGATCTTTGGGCAAGTCGCCCCGGTACCGTCAATCTGAGTCTCCAGATGAATCTCCTGAGCGGAGAAATTATTTTTGCTGTCGCTTCGCAAAGAATTCAACTCGTCCCCGGGGAAGCGCGGTTTGTGTGTCATTTTCCTTCCGACCTCCTGAACGATGGAGCCTATTCACTAAACGCAATGATAGTTGAGGGTGATGCACCACGTTATGTGCTGCGTGAAGCCCTTGTTTTCGAAGTTCATGATGTAGCGCGTTCCGGTAGTTGGGTTGGCAAATGGCCGGGGTTGGTTCGGCCACAACTTTCATGGAATTGCGCTCAAACTACTGTAACGACACTCCCATGAACAATGCTCACTCATTTCTACGGGCGTACCTCGAGGAAGCGCGGGTCACCTACGGTAATAATTACAATGATAATTACGATGAGACGAGATTCGGCCCCGCTCCATCTCGACCTGTCAGCTCCCTCATTAAAGAGTACACAAGACAGTGCCTTCTGGAAATTGGCTTGGGGAAAGTCACGTCAGTCATCGAACACATGGAAAAGGCCTTTCGATACGCTGCTCCATCGTTACCACGGCTGGAAAAGCTCTATCATCAACTCGCCGACGAAGAATCAAAATCCTTGCTGGTTAAAGTGATTGCGTACCGCGCTCTTGGCGATCGGAAAGTAAAACTGCCCTTCAACACGCCGGCGCTTTGGCAAGGCATTGCGCAGCTTGAGGCACTGGCCTCCAAGACAGATACGATGACCGCACCATCCGCGACGCCATCTATCCCGTGGATGCTTCGCCGGATTGACCTCACCTCGCAAGGCATACCGATTACGTTGTATACTATACCAGTAGGGGTCTGCACCATGTTCGACATCCAGCAGTACCGATGCCAATGTTTACCTAAGCCAATCGAAGCCGCTCCCGGGGATTATGTTTTGGATGGCGGGGGTTGCTGGGGCGACACGGCGTTATATTTTGCGGACAAGGTTGGCGAAAGGGGCAAGATTTTCTCCTTTGAATTCGTGCCCGAAAACCTCAGAATCCTGCAGAAGAATTTGGAAATCAATCCTTCCTTGCGTGATCGAATCGAGATTGTCAAAAATGCGCTTTGGAGCAAATCTGGAGAGACGTTGTCTTACAATCAACAGGGACCAGGCACGAAGGTACTACCCGGCGATGACGACGCTGCGCCAACCACTGTGGAAACGTTGGCGATTGACGATCTTATTGCCCGGAAGAATTTGAGCAAACTCGACTTTATCAAAATGGATATCGAGGGATCTGAATTAGCCGCGTTACGCGGAGCGGAGCAAACCTTGAAACGCTTTACCCCCAAGTTGGCCATTTGCGTCTATCACAAGCTGGCCGACTTCTTCGACATCCCGGATTATCTCGATTCGCTGAATGTCGGTTACCGCTTTTACTTGCGTCACTTCACCATTCACTCGGAAGAAACTATCCTGTTTGCTGCCAAGGATTAAAGGATTAAATGAATAAAGAGCTCGCCATTCTGGGCGGCAAGCCAGCTTTCCGTGAGCCGTTACACGTTGGGCGTCCCAACATCGGCAACCGCGACGTGCTCCTGCGTCGCATCGGTGAGATCGTTGACCGCCGCTGGCTGACCAACAACGGACCGATGGTGCAGGAGTTCGAGCAGCACGTGGCACAATTCCTCGGCGTCAAACACTGCGTGGCCATGTGCAATGGCACCATTGCCCTCGAAATCGCCATCCGGGCACTGGAGCTTCGCGGCGAGGTCATCGTGCCGTCCTACACGTTCATTGCCACCGCACACGCATTGCAGTGGCAGGAAATCACGCCCGTATTTGCCGACATCGATCCTACAACCCACAACTTCGATCCCGTCGCCGTCGAACGCATGATCACCCCGCGCACGACTGGCATAGTTGGTGTCCACCTCTGGGGCCGCCCGTCGCCCATCGAGGCATTGCAGGACATCGCCCAGCACCATCGGCTCCAACTCATGTTTGACGCCTCGCACGCGTTCGGCTGCACACATGCTGGTCGCTGCATCGGCCAGTTTGGCCGCTGCGAGGTGTTTAGCTTCCATGCCACGAAGTTCTTCAACACCTTCGAAGGCGGTGCCGTGCTCACCAACGACGATGAGCTTGCCAAGAAAATGAGACTGATGAAGAATTTCGGATTTTCCGGTTACGACAACGTAATTTACCCGGGCACGAACGGCAAGATGACCGAGGTTTGTGCCGCGATGGGTCTGACCGGACTGGAAAGCCTGGACGAGTTTGTTGCCGTCAACCGGCGCAGCTACTACGCCTACCGCGATGCCATCCAAAATGTGCCGGGCCTGTCACTCATTTGTTACGACGAATCAGAACGCTGCAACTACCAGTACATCATTGTTGAGGTAGATGAGGCAACGTATGGGCGTTCGAGGGACGAACTGGTCCGGATTCTTCACGCCGAGAATGTCCTCGCCCGCCGGTATTTCTGGCCCGGTTGCCACCGCATGGAGCCCTACCGCTCCCTGTTCCCGCACGCGAGCCTGCTCCTCCCGCAGACCGAAAAGGTGGCCGCAAGAGTGATCGTGTTGCCCACGGGAACCGGCGTCGACGAGGAAGCAATCGGGGTGATTGGCGACATTTTGCGTGCCGCGGGCCAAGTTGGATCGTCGCATTTAGGATAAGGGTATTCGCGGTAGAATTGTGTTTGTTTGCATAATATCGACCTATGCATTTTCTTAAGCGAACCGTGGAGCTGAAGCGTCCTGTTCAAACAGGTTTCTCTGACTCTTTGTCCTTAATAGCTGAAAAGCGATCTCCGCACAGAGTGGACGGGAAGAAATTGCTCATTTTGGGCGCCAATCCTGAGACCGTGCCATTGATCGAGACGGCGAAGGGGATGGGAGTGTATGTCGTCGTGACGGACTACGATCGCAACGCCTTTGCCAAGCGGTTTGCGGACAAGCGGTGCGACGTAGATGGATTGGACGTTTCCGGTCTTGTCGCACTGGCTAAACAGGAGAAAGTGGACGGTATTCTTGTCGGGGTGGCCGACCGGCTGATCGTGCCATACCAGCAGGTTTGCGAGGCCTTGGGCCTGCCGTGCTACGGAACTCTGGAACAGTGCGCCATTTTCACAGACAAACAGAAGTTCAACCAACGGTGCCTTGAATACGGGATCCCACCGATTCCTTCATTCCATCTGGGCCGCAACTTTAGCGAGGATGATTTGGAGAGGCTGCGTTTCCCCCTGTTCATCAAGCCCGTTGACGGGAATTCCGGGAAAGGAATGTCTATTTGCCATGACAAGGGTGGAGTTGGGACCGCCATCGAGAAGGCACTGGCCTTTTCGCGAAGCGGACGCTTCTTGGTGGAGCGTTACATGGATTGCGACGATTTTTTCATCAACTTCACCTTCAAGGACGGGGAATTTTGGCCATCGGCCATTGCCGATCGGTACACCTGCCGGGAGCAGGGGAACGTGAGCCGGGTCTGCCTTGCCGCGACCTATCCTTCTAAACACATGGATTTGTATTTCGACACGCTACACGACAAATTCTGCCGCATGTTCAAAGACTTGGATGTGCAAAACGGCGTGCTCATGGTTTCGGCCTTTGTTGAGGACGGCGTCATCCACGTCTACGACCCCGGCTTCCGTCTTCAGGGTGAGGCTCCAAACCTGCATATCGAAGCCGTCAACGGGTTCGATCAGAAAGCCATGCTGGTTCGGTACGCCCTGACTGGCTCCATGGGTGCGGAAGACCTGGACGCGATGAACGATTGCCGTTTCCGGGGCAAACATGCCGCCACGATTTGGTATCTGGCTAAGGAGGGGACAATCGCCCGAATCGAGGGGCTAGCGGAGGCAGTTGCGGATCCGGCCGTGTTCAAGGTCGTCCAGCGTCTATACGAAGGCGACTTGGTGACCCGCCAGATGGTAGGAACGGAGGCGCAGGTCGTCGCCCGCCTGTACACGGTTTGCGACACGAAGGAGGAGCTCGTCGGCAAGGTGAAGCAGCTCGAGGACGAGGTCATGGCCTACGACGAAAATGGGATGCCCATGCTGCTTGACGGCTTTGATGTCGGGGGCATCTGAAGCACGCGGTCGTTGTTTTGCATGATTACCCGACTGGAGAAGACGATATGTTGACTCTGAACGGACGGACGGCGATCGTGACGGGTGGTTCGCGGGGCATAGGCCTCGCCATTACTCAGGCATTCGTCAAGGACGGGATGAACGTCGGAATCTTGAGCGTTCGCGTGGAGAGCGCGAAGGGGGCGGCGCAGCATCTTGCCGACTCGGGATATTCTTGCGAAGGCGTGCCGTGCGACGTGTCCGATGTGGAATCGGTGCGCAGCGCGCTCAAGAAGGTGGTCAGCCGGTTCGGCGGGATAGACGTAGTAGTTAATTGCGCGGGGATACTCGACGTTTCCTCGATTCCAGAAATGTCGCTCCAGCACTGGGACAATGTCATGGCGGTCAATCTGAAGGGCACGTTTCTGGTCGTCCAGCAGGCCCTGCCCTATCTGGAGAAGAGTCGCGCGCCAAGGGTCATCAACATATCGTCCAACGCCGGGAGGATGGGGGGATACGAGAACGGGCTGGCCTATACCGCGTCGAAGGGTGGAATAATCGCTCTGACTTACGGCCTCGCTAGGCGGCTGGCCCCGATGGGCATCACGGTAAACTGCATCGCTCCCGGGACAATTGCCTCCGACATGTCCCAAGCGTACGACGAAGCGGCCCGCACCCGACTGCTGGCGCGCTTCCCGTTGGGACGGCTGGGCACGCCGGCGGAAGTGGCGGCGGCGGCCTGCTACTTCGCAAGCGAGGAGTCGGGGTTCACGACGGGGGCTGTCCTAGACGTGAACGGCGGGATGTTTATGGGCTGACGGAGTGGCGCGAAAGATCCCAGAAAGGCGTAAACCCGCTTGAAGGAACCGAAAAATGCTTAAGATATTTGATTTATCAGAAAAGAACGCAGTTGTCGTCGGCGGGGCCGGCGATTTGGGAGTGGCCATGCTGGAGGCCTTGGTGGAGGCAGGGGCCCGGGCGGTGGTGATCGACGTGAGCGAATCCGTCGACGATGTGGCCAAGTCGCTTTCCGCCAAGGGATTTGCCGTCCATCCCGTCCAAGCCGACATTTCCTGCCGCGACCAGATACGGTCGTCCTATGCAAAAGCCTTGGAATTCCTTGGCGATCGCGTTGATATCTTGCTGAATTCGGCGGGCATCCAACGACGTCATCCCAGCGAAGTATTTCCCGAGAAGGACTGGGACGATGTGTTAGCGGTCAACCTGTCGGCCACCTTCTTCTATTGCCAGCTCGCGGCGAAGACCATGATTCCGCAGGGAGGTGGAAAGATCATCAATGTCGCCTCAATTCAATCCTTCTGCGGCGGCATTTCAATCCCAGCCTACGTTGCTTCAAAGGGCGGGGTGGGACAGT
>JBGQCJ010000079.1:0-15579 GCA_041495285.1 Verrucomicrobiia bacterium | reverse complement strand
TCCACCACGCGTCAAGGTAGTCCTTGCGCTTGTTCTGATACTTCAGGTAATACGCGTGTTCCCAGACGTCCACGCCGAGGACCGGTACGTCGCCTTCCATCAGCGGGCTGTCCTGGTTCGCGGTCGAGTAGGCTTTGAGCTTCTTGTCCTTGGCGACGACGAGCCACGACCAGCCGCTGCCGAAGCGGGTCATCCCGTTGTTGGTGATCGTTTCCTTGAACTTCGCAAATTCGCCAAAGGTCGCTTTGATCGCGTCGCCCAACGCCCCGGTCGGCTCGCCGCCGCCGCCTTTCTTCATGATCGTCCAGAACAGGCTGTGATTGTGATGGCCGCCGCCGTTGTTGCGCACCGCGCTGCGGATGTCCTCCGGCACGCTGCTGATGCCGCGCAGCAGATCTTCGAGGCTCTTCTTGTGCAGATCGGCATGCTTGTCCAGCGCGGCGTTCAGGTTTGTCACGTAAGCCTGATGATGCTTCGTGTGATGAATCTCCATCGTGCGGGCGTCAATGTGCGGCTCAAGCGCGTCATAAGCGTAAGGCAATTTCGGTAGTTCGTGCGCCATAATAATCCTCCTGTTGTCAGTTCAGTTAAAGCAACTCGCCAGCTACTGAATGCTACTGCCGTCGTCGAACGCTGTCAACCAACCAGAGTGCAAAGAGTGGCACGTACTCAATCCAACGGACAAACGCGCTGTCCACCCACACCCCGGTCTGCAACTCCGTCAACTTCGCCACGTACGACACGATCACAAATCCGCTGAACGCCAGCCACGCCACGCGAAACTCCACACAACACAGCGCCACCATCCACGTCATGTACCACGGATGCACCACCGGACTCAGCAACAACGCCGCCCCAGCCACTGTCAACGCCGCGCGCGAAGGCCGGTAACGCCGGAGCAACGCCCACGCGAAAACTCCGGCTATCAGCACCGCCGCGATGCATTTCGGCCGTTCATACAACACCCATACTTCACCGAGAACTTGCCGGAACTCGTGCCGGTCAAACCACCGCACGAGCAGCGCGAAGAGTGAATCGTTGAATCGCCACAACCCGGCAAAGTTCGCCCATCCGAGAAACAGTGCACGACCGGCATTCGCAAACGGCAGGAACCCTAGCAGCACAACCGCGACGAAAGTAATCCAGACGCGGACGCTCTTCACGCGCGCCGCCATCAGCGCGACGAGCGCCACCGGCAGCGCCATCAAGTGCGACAGCGTGGCCAGCGCAAACGCGACGGTGGCCGGCGCGTTTCGCTTTCGTTCCAGCAACCACAGGCCGGCAACGAAGAAGCAAATCGCCATGCTCATCTCGTGCGCGTTACCCGCGAATTCAAGAATCACCAACGGACTCCACGCCCAGATCAACGCGAGTGATTTATTCTGGCCGCGTGCGCGCAGCAGTTGCACGATGAACCACAGCGTTGCGAGGTCGAAGGCCGTAAAAATGAATTTGAAGACGACCGGTGAAGCACTGATTGCAGCACCGAAGCGAAACGTGAACAACAGGAGTGGCGGATAAACATTCGATACTTCCCGGTGCGGAAGCGCTTCCCAATTCGCGTCGCGCAAGTGAGCCAACTCGGGCGCGGAAGGCGTGAATTTGTACGGGTTGAAGCCGGCCACCTGCACTTTGCCTTCCCACAGATACCGGTACGCGTCCTCGCTGAGCAACAAAGGCAAGGGAAGCACAGCGGCACGCGCGAGCACGGCCACCGTGATAACCGCCCACCGGACGCGTCGCCATTCCCATCGCGGGGCGCGCCAAACCGCGATGAAGTAGGGGATGAACGCGAGCAACGTGATGGAAACGAGTGTCTGAGCCATAAAGGATTTGCAAACGTGCGCGCGCAGTCTAAGCTCCCGGCGTGACAACTCGCAAGCCTAGCCCGCCAAGGCGGGTTCTACTGGCGCGGGTGGACGAATTGCCGCCCGGGCGCACCAAGAAGTTTGCGTTCGAGGTGCGCGGTGAAAGGACCGAGGCCTTCGTGGCCAATGTGCGGGGCGAGTTCGTAGCGTTCGTGAACCGTTGCGTACATCTGCCGATTTCGCTGGACCTCGACGACAACGATTTTTTCACATGCGACGGCAATTTTTTCGTGTGCAAGACGCACGGTTCAGTGTATGAACCCGTCGCCGGCAAGTGCATTGGCGGGCCCGGACAAGGGAAATCCCTGGAGCGATTGCCGCTGGTCATCGAAAGCGGCGTGGTATATCTGGAGTTAACGGAATGAAGTGGCTGATTCACCACGGGAAACGCCTCGCGCGCATCAGCGCCGGCATCATGCTCCTTATCGCCGGCATCATCCTCGCAATTCCGGGCGTGCCGGGTCCAGGATTTCTGGTCATCTTCGCCGGCCTCAGCGTTCTGGCGATCGATTTTTTGTGGGCGCACCGGCTGAAGACGAAAATGAAAGACCAAGCCGAGAAGATTGTGAACAAAGTCCGCGGCAAGCCGGCTTCTGGAGGGCCACGCTCCGTCGTGGCCGATGCCGACTGCGGACGCGACGGAGCGCGTCCCTCCAATTAGCGCGCCGCCTTCTCGTACCAATGCTCGCAGTATTCCTTGCTGCGGATCTTCTTCTGCAAGCCGAAGACGAACCCAATCATCTTCACGAATAGTTCGAAGAAGTGTCCCTGATCGAGCTTGCGCGTCGAGGTGATGATCCAAGCCTTGCGAATGAGATTAAACTTCTGGCCGCGCGGTTTGCCGAGTTTGCGCAGGTCGTAGGCGAGCTGAACGTCCTCCGCGGCGTAAATCGTCTCATCGTAACCGCCAATTTTCTCGAAGTCCTCCTTGCGACAGTGCATCAATCCGACGCCGACTTGGCTGAGGGTCACGTACGCGTGCCAGATGAAATAGAAGAAGCGGATCTTCAGATTCTTGCGCGCCGGCTCGATCCACGTCCCGCCGCCGGCAATGTGCGGATCGCTCAGGTGATCGTGGATCAGGCAAAAAATGTTCTCGGTCACTTGGTTGTCCGCATCACAGAACGCGAGGAACTTGCCACGCGCCGTGCGCGCGCCCGTGTTGCGCGCCTTGCCGATGTTGTTGACCGGCTCGAGGACAACCATCGCACCGTGCTGCCGCGCTACGTCCGCTGTGCGGTCATTGCTGTTGTTGTCGACGACGATCAACTCGGCAGTCGCCCGGCGTTCGCGCTCGTAGATGGCGATCGCAGCTTTCAAAGACTCCAGCGTTTGGCCGAGGTATTTCTCCTCGTTCCACGCCGGCACGATAACCGACAAGGTCGGCTCACTCATTTACCCTTCGGCTTTTCCGCCTCGTCAATCAGCATGACCGGGATGCCGTCACGAATCGGATAGCGCAGGCCGCACTGCGGATTTTGGCAGATGATCTTTTCGCCTTCGAGTTTGACCTCCGCCTTGCACTTTGGACAGGCCAGAATCTCCAGCAGTTCCTTATCAATCATAATGTTTCCTCCGCCACGCGCGTGGCCTCGTTGAACACATCCTTCACCGCAACGCCAGCCTTGGCGGCGGCTTGTTTGCACGACTCGTACTCGGGCGACCGCGACACGACCTTACCAGCCAACCGCCCAACTTTCACCTCAATTTCACCGAACTTCGTCGCCACCTTCACGATCTCCCGCGACAGCTTGCGTCGTTGCGTTTCATGAACGCGCACGCCAAAGCTTGTCGTGTGCGTCAACAGCAACTCCGCCATCCGATCCACATCGTTGCGCTCGCACAACACCGTCAGCAACGTGCCCGGCCGGTTCTTCTTCATCTGGATGGACGTGAAAAACACATCCAACGCCCCGGCCGCCAGCAACCGCTCCATCACATCGCCGAACAACTGCGGATTCATGTCGTCAATGTTCGTCTCGATTACCGCCACCGCGTCGGCGTCGCTGCTCGCGGCAATCGTCGCTTCGCCCAACACCGCCCGCAACACGTTCGGCGTTTTCTCCAAGTCGCGCGTCCCGGCGCCGTAACCGATCTTCTCGATGCTCATCGCCGGCATCGCTCCGAACCGACTGCAAAACTCCGCCAACAACGCCGCCCCGGTCGGCGTCACCAACTCGACCGGCTCGTTCGACGATTGCACCGGCAAACCCTTGAGCAATTCCAGCGTGGCCGGCGCCGGCACCGGGAACTTCCCGTGCGCCGTCTCGACAAACCCCGAACCCAGCCGCGGCGGCGACGCTTGCACCTCATCCACGCCGAGGATTTCCAGCGCGACGCACGCGCCGACGATGTCCACGATGGAATCCACCGCGCCGACTTCGTGGAAATGAATCTTCTCCAGCGGCACGCTATGAATCTTCGCCTCCGCCTCGCCAATGCGCTTGAAGACGCTCAACGCCCGCCGCTTCACATTCTCCGACAACCCGCTGCCGGTAATCATCCCGGCAATCTCGGTGTAGCTGCGATGGTCGTGCCCGTGTTTCATCACCGGATGCGACGCCTCGATGCAATCAAACTTCGTCGCCGAAATGTTCTGCTTCACTACGCGGCGCGTCGAGATCGTATACCCCGGCAACTTGAGCTTCGCGAGTTCAGCGCGTAACGCGTCCTCCGACACGCCAAGATCAATCAACGCGCCGAGAAACATATCGCCGCTGATGCCGGCAAAGCAGTCGAGGTAGAGAAGTTTCATCGTCGCTTGCGTCGCTTACGTTTCAGAACGGTAGGAGCGTCCCCCGGCTTTTGGGCGAGAATAGCCCGATACTCCCGACTCCCCTTGAGATTGCCTTTAACTCTTCGAGCATACGGCCTCGGTTGACTGTACGAAGACGACGAGTGAGCACTGCAAGTACATAAGCGCCATCATCCGTAAGCGTTTTGCACTGCCAAGCTACACCTCCCGAGTTCGGGCAACCAATCCACTCTGCCTTCCAGTGGTAGTAAGTGTACTCAATTCCTGACGGCTTTCGGATTGGCTTATCGCCGGGGTTCACGCCGACAAAACCAGAAGTATTACACCGTGACATTCGACCTTCGGGAGAGCGCGGCGGCGGTGGTCCAAGAATAGCATCCTTCTCTATCGCGTAAGCGATGGCCTTGGCTTTTGCACTCTCGCGATCTCCTCCGTGCGCGTAGGAGAAAAGGACAGACTTTCTTCTGTGATAGTTCGGATGTCGGTAAACGAAAGACTTCGAGGAGACATTTTCAGTTAGATGATCTGGAAGATTTCGTGTCGAGCTCATGTTGATCTCCTGAAATGATGCTGCCTTGACTCAGTCTGTCATACCGCTCGCGCCTCTGGAAAGAGATTCTTCGCTTCGCTCAGAATGACAAGATACGGCGTTCATTTTCCCGCCAACTGGTTGATGAGGCTGGCGGCGTAGCCGGCGCCGAAGCCGTCCCCGAATTCTTCGGGGTAAATGTTGACTGTGTTCATTCGTGTCTGTTCGAAGTTGAAAGTCCGTTGATCAAACTCGCCGCGTAGCCCGCCCCAAAACCGTTATTGATATTGACGACGGTGACGCCGCTGGCGCAGGAGTTGAGCATCGCCAACAGCGCGGCGATGCCGCCGAAGCTCGCGCCGTAGCCGACGCTGGTGGGCACGGCGATGACCGGCTTGTCCACGAGGCCACCGACGACGCTCGGCAGCGCGCCTTCCATGCCGGCAATCACGATGAGGACGTTGGCGTCGAGCAGTTCTTCGTGGAGCGCGAGGAGGCGGTGAATGCCGGCAATGCCGACGTCGTAATACTTCTTCACGCGGTTGCCCATGATGTCGGCGGTGACGACGGCTTCTTCGGCGACCGGGATGTCGGTCGTACCGGCACAGAGCACGGCGATGGTGCCGGTACGTTTGGGTGCCGGCTTCCGAACCACCGTGATGGCGCGGGCCGCTTCGTGGTACCGGGCTTTCGGGAACGCGTGTTTGACGGCCCGGTAAGTCTCCTTACCGGCACGGGTGGCGAGGAGGTTGTCGTTGTGTTGGAGAATCTTCTTCGCGATCTTCACCACTTGCTGCGGCGTTTTGCCTTCGCAGTAGATGACTTCGGGAAAACCTTTGCGCAGTGACCGGTGTCCATCCACGCGGGCGAAATCGAGATTGTGGATGGCGAGCGACTTCAACTGCCGCGTTGCCGCCTCCGGTGATTTACGTCCGGCGCGCACGTCGGCAAGAAGTTTGGCGACCCGGGATTCGTTCACAAGGCTATGTTAGCAGACCGGGCAACGGCGGCAACTGTGTTTGCTGGTCAGCTTTTGCCGCGGAGTTTTTTGGAGCGGGCTTCGAACTCGGCGGCTTCGTCGGGTTTGCCGATGACGCGGAGGAAGACGGCGAAGTTGTCGAGGGTCGGGGCGAGTTGCGGATTGTCCGGGCCGAGTGCTTGTTCGCGGATGGCGAGCGCCCGGCGCATGAGCGGTTCGGCGTCGTCATACCGGCCTTGGTCGAAGTAGAGGACGGCGAGGTTGTTGAGGTCGGTGGCGACGCCGAGGTGTTCGGCGCCGAGCACTTTGGAATCAATGAGCAGCGCGCGCCGGTAATATTGCTCGGCTGGGGCGTACCGGCCGAGCATCCGGCAGGTCTCGGCGAGGTTGTTGAGGTCGGTGGCGACGGTGGCGTTCTCCTTGCCGAGGGCGGTTTCATCGATGTTCAATGCCTGCCGGAGCAGCGGCTCGGCCTGTTCGTATTTGGCGCGCAGGAAGTAGACGAGTCCGAGATCGCTGCAGCTTCGCGCGAGCCGGGAATCGGCGCGGCCGAGAGCCTTGCGATTGATCGCGAGAGCCCGCTCGAGCAAAGGCTCGGTTTTGTCGTACTCGCCGCGTGCGCTGGAGATGTCCGCGAGACTTTTTAACGAGGCGGCGAGCGCAGGATTGCTGCCGACGGATTTCTTCTCGCGGATTTCGATGGCGCGGCGCAGCAACGGTTCGGCTTCGGCAAATCGAGATTCGCGTTTGTAGAGTCCGGCCAGATTGTGCAGATCGGTGGCGACATCGGGATGCTCCTTGCCAAGGGCCTTCTCGTCGATGGCCAACGCGCGCCGGTAAAGTTCTTCCGCTTCCTTCGATTTGCCTTGGTTGACGTACAGCAGCGCGAGGTTGTTGAGGTCGGTGGCGAGGTCGGGGTGTTTATCGCCGAGGATTTTCTCGTCAATGGCGATGGCGCGTTGCAGCAGCGGCTCAGCTTCGGCGTACCGGCGTTGAGCCCGGTAAAACTCGGCGAGGTTGCTCAGCGAAATCGCTACGGCGCGGTGCTCCTCGCCGAAAGTCTTCTCCGCCACCGCGAGCGCTTCGTTGCCGGTCTGGGCCGCTTCCGCGTACTTGCCTTCGCGGTAGAGCTTGGTGGCTTTCGCGGTCAACTCGTTCCAGCGCGCCTCCTGTCCGCGGGCCACGCCGGTGACGAGCGTGAGAGTAATTAGAATTCCCGGTATCGTCCAAAGTTTCATGACGCAGAGTTGCCGTCATGCTAACAGGGCGGCACCGAGGAACGCAACTGCGATTACTTTGCGAGAAGTTCGACGGCGCGGGCAAGAGGCAGGTCGATGGTGATAATCCGGTCGCGGCCGTGGGCGCGGTTGAACGAGCCGAAGCCGGCGGCGGCGAGGCTGCGTTCGATCCGGCGCGGCAGTTCGGCGGCGACATCGGGCGTCAGACCGGTGTTGTTGAAGCTTTGCTTGGACGGCGGCAGGTAGTCGGCTGTGGGGAGCGAGAGAGCCGAACCGTCCGGCAAGGGGTACAGGGAGATGAGCCGGCCGCATCCGAAGGTCGTGGTGCCGACGAGGCGGGCGCGTTTGTGGTCGCGCAGTGCGGCGGCAAAAATTTCCGCTTCGCCAGCGGTGCCGCCATTGACGAGGAGGATGACGGGCGCGGTGAACTTGTTGCCGCTCTCGCTGGCGAACGTCGCACGCAGGGCCGGGTTGGCGTATTCCACGGTGACGATTTCGCTGCGCGCCGGCAGGAACAGGCTGGCGGCATCGCGCATCGCGTCGAACGCGCCACCGGGATTGTTGCGGAGATCGAGGATGAGGCCGGTCGCTTGCCGCACTTTCGGCTGGAGGATTTCCGGACGCAGCCGTTCCACGACATCGGCGGAGAATTCGGGAAGGCGGAAGTAGACGATGCTGCGACTGAGGAAGATCGGGTCATCCATGTGCGGTGCCGGCGTGGCGCGTTTCAACGAAACGTCGCGCGTCTCGTGGGTGACCGGATCGAGAACGTGGAGGGTGAGGCGCGAGCCGATGTCGCCGCGCAACCGCTCGACAGCATCCCGGAGTCGCGCGTGCGCCAGCGGTTGACCATCGAGGGCGATGATCTCGTCACCCGGAAACAGTCCCGCGCGTTGGGCGGGACCGCCGTCGAGCGGAGCGACGACCGCCGGGTAGTCATTGCGGATGACGAGGCTGATTCCGATGTCGGCACCGGCGTAGGGTTCCGGTCGCGTCGCAGCGGCAAGTTCGTCGGCCGTGAGCAGGTCGGCGGACGAATCAAGGGAGCGGACGTATTCGCGCAGCGCCGCGGTGGCGTACGCGGGATCGTTGATGGCCGCGGGTTGGATGTAATGTTTCCGCAACACTTCGAGCACGCTGACAAATCGCGAGAGCGTGTCGAATGCCGTGGGGTTTGGCGAGAGAATCTGCGTCGCGTTGGTGGCCTCGTCGCCAAAGACAGCCGGCGCGGCGAAGAGGAGAATCCCCTTCGCGGCGCAGACGATGACAGCGCGGGCGATGCGCACGGCGGTTTACCCGAGTTCCTGGCCGGTGGCGGCGTCGGAGATTTTGAATTGCTCGAAGTGGAACGCCGGGTCGGCACGGAAGCTGAGTTTGCCGGACAGTTTCTTCTCCAGTTCGATGAGCAGTGCCTCATCCTCGGTGCGGAGGCGGTTGAGGACTTCGGGGTGGACGTAGATGCGCAGTTGCGGGTGGTCGTGTTTGCCTTGTTCCCGGAGTTTGCGGAGCACTTCGCTGATCTTGCGCTGGATTTCGACGGACATGGAGAGCGCGCTCTTGACCATACCGCGGCCTTTGCAGTACGGGCAATCTTCGTACACCGCGCTGGCCATGCTTTCGCTGTGGCGTTGCCGGGTCATTTCCATGAGGCCGAGTTGCGAGATGGGCAGAATGCGCGTCTTGGCTTTGTCGCGTTTGACGCCTTCCCGGACTTTTTGGGCGACTTTGTGCTGGTCGTTGCGGTGCCGCATGTCGATGAAGTCAATGACGATAAGGCCGCCGATGTTGCGGAGGCGGAGCTGCCGGCAAATCTCGTCGGCGGCTTCGAGGTTGGTTTGCACGATGGTCGTTTCCAAATCCTTCTGCGATTTGTGGCGGCCGGTATTGACGTCGATGGCAACCAGCGCCTCGGTTTCGTCGATGCAAATGTAACCGCCCGACTTGAGCCAGACTTGCCGGCGAAAGGCGTTCTCGATTTGTTTTTCGACGCCGAACTTCGCGAAGATCGGAGTCGGCTCGTTGTAGAGCTTGACCTTGCCACGCGAGAGGCGGCTGATCTGGCCGATCATGTTGCGAATGCGTTCGTAGGCGTGTTCGTTGTCCACGACGATGCGGTCGACTTCTTCGGTGAGAAAGTCGCGGACGGTGCGCTCGATGAGGTCCGGCTCCTGAAACACGCACGATGGCGTCGGGCCGTTCTTGATTTTCTCCTCGACCTGTTTCCAGGTTTGCAGGAGCAATTCGAGGTCGCGGATGAAATAACGTTTCTTCTGGTTCTCACCGACGGTGCGAACGATCACGCCCATGCCTTCCGGGATGCGCAGGCGCGCGAGAATATCCTTGAGGCGCCGGCGTTCGCGGTCGTTTTCGATTTTGCGCGAGATACCGCGCTGTGGATTGAACGGCATGAGCACGAGGTACCGCCCCGGAATGCTGATGTTGGTCGTGATCCGTGGGCCTTTCGTGCCGATCGGGCCTTTGACAACCTGCACGATGACTTCCGAACCCGGTGGGTAAAGTTTCGGAATGTCCGACTGCGTGATTTTCTTTTGCGGTTTTTGCGGCTGGCCTTGCGGCGTCTCGAGTAGATCAACGCGCTGGTCAAGCGACTCCGGGATGATGTCCCAGTAATGCAGGAACGCGTTCTTCTCGAACCCGATGTCCACGAACGCCGCCTTCAGCCCCGGCTCAAGGTTTTTGATCTTGCCCTTGAAGACGCTGGCGACGATGCGCTTCTCGGTCGTCCGCTCGATGGTGAATTCTTCGAGTTGACTTTCCTCCATCACCGCGACGCGATTTTCCAGCGCCTCGGCGTTGACGATGATTTCCTTGGTGATTCTGTGTCGGCGACGGCCGGTGAGTAATTCCTCGCCCTTTTTCAGAATTTGTTTGATCGTGTCCACGGTTAGTAAACCCTCCTGTGAATCCAGATGTTTTGTAACAGCCCGAGCGCCGCCATCGTGGCCAATACGAACGAGCCCCCGTAGCTGAGTAATGGTAACGGCAGACCCTTGACCGGCATCAGGCCGATCGTCATGCCGATGTTGATGAAGACATGAAAAAACAGCATGGCCACGATGCCGGTGGCCAGCAGCATTCCCAAACGGTCGCGCGCATACGCCGCGATGCGCAAGCCGCAGAACAAAATGACGGCGTACAACCCAATCACGCACATGCTGCCGACAAATCCCTTCTCCTCCGCGATCACGCTGAACAGGAAATCATTTGGCGCGACCGTGCGCGGGAGATACCCCAACGTGCTCTGCGTGCCTTGCAGATAGCCTTTCCCGGCAAACCCTCCCGAGCCCACAGCGATGAGTGACTGGTTCAAATTCCAGCCGACGCCGAGCGGGTCCTTGGTCGGATCGAGAAAGACTGTCAATCGATCCTTTTGATAACTCTTCAACTGCGTCCACACCACCGGTGCGAGGCACACACCGGCCAAAGCCACCAGCGCCAAATGTTTCACACGCACACCGGACACAAACATAAGCCCAAAACTGATGGGCACCAAAATCACCGCCGAGCCAAGGTCCGGTTGTGCGAAAATCAACAACTGCGGCACCCCAACGATGAGCAGCGTCCACAACACCGTCTGCCACCGGTGCCGCATCTCTGGCGTCCGATGGAAAAGGAAATACGAAACCGCGATGATCACCGCCAGCTTCGCGACCTCGGCCGGCTGAATTCCGAGCGAACCCCAGCCCAGCCACCGGCGCGCGCCGTACACCTTTGCGCCGGCCACCAGCACGAGCAACAGCAGTCCGATCGCCAGCGCGTACCACACCGTCGCCCACTGGCAGATCAGCCGGTAATCCACCAGCGCGACCGCCAGATAAATGACCAGCCCGATTCCAAACCACACCATCTGCATCTTGTAATAACTCGGCATCGGCTGCCCCGGCCCCCGGTACGACGCGCTATAAATGAAAAACACGCCGCCGACCGCCAGCGCCACCATCGCGCCGAGCAGCCACCAGTCCATCCGCTTCACCAACTCGATTCGTTTCTCAATCTGCATACGCGTCCCGATTCGCCAACGCCTCACGGTCTTCCGATTTCTGGAAAATCCCGGCCAGGATCGCGCCCGCGACCGGCGCCGCCGTGTGCCCGCCGCTGTCGCCGTCCTCCAGCACCACCGCCACCGCGACCTGCGGCTCGTCATACGGCGCAAACCCGATGAACCACACCCGCTTCTGCCGGCCTTGCGCCGTGTCGTATTCCGCCGTGCCGGACTTGCCCGCCACCGACAAACCGCTCACCGCCGCATGATGCGCCGTCCCGTCCATGTCGCGCACCGCGCCGAGCATCGCATGGCGCACCGTCTCGATCTGTTGCGGCGCCGCGCTCAACCGTCCGCGCACCTGCGGCATGCCGCGACGAATCACGGCACCATCCGCCGATTCGACACGCTCCACGATGAACGGTTTCCAGCTAATTCCACGGTTCGCGAACGTGGCCGCCACATTCGCCATTTGCAGCGGCGTCACCAGCAGAAAACTCTGCCCGATGGCCAACTGCGCCGTGTCGCCGTCCCACCAACGCTCGCCGCGTTGCGTCAATTTCCACGCCGGGCTCGGCACCAACCCCTTGCGCTCGCTGCCGAGGTCGAAGCCGGTCGGCTGACCGAGACCGAACTCGGCGGCAACTTTGGTGATCGCCTCCACGCCGGTCTTCATGCCTTCGCGATAGAAGAAAACGTCGCATGATTCCTTGATTGCGGTGAACGCATCCACGCTGCCATGACCGGCATGATTCCAACACCCGAACGACCGGTGCCAGTTGCCGATCTGCAGCGAGCCGGTGCAGGTGACCGTATCGTTCGGCGAAATCGCACCGGACTCCAGCCCGGCCAGCAGCGTGATCGTCTTGAACGTCGAGCCCGGCGCGTACGCGCCGCCGATGGCGCGGTTGTACATCGGACGCCGGACCTTGTCGGTCATCAGCGCCGTGATCACCGCGTCGGGCGTGCCGGGGTTGAAGACGTTCGGGTCAAAACTCGGCGCGCTCGCCAGCGCCAGCACTTCGCCGGTCCGCGGGTCGAGCACGACCGCTGCGCCTTTGACGTCCTTGCCCGCCGGCACCGGCGCACGGGCCAACGCTTCTTCGACGATGCGCTGGATGCGCGCGTCCAGCGTCAACGTCACACGGCCGCCGCGTTCGGCGGTCTTTTCGCCGATCTCGCCGACCATCGTGCCGCCGGGACTCACGCGAATCGTTTTGCCGCCCGGCGCGCCGCGCAACAATTCATCGCACGCGTGCTCGATACCCTGTTTGCCGACGCTGTCCGGCTGATAATAATAGTAACGCTCAATCTCTTCTTCCTCGCCGTCCTGCTGCGCTTTGCCGACGTAACCGAGCACGTGCGCGGCCAGCGACCCTTGCGGATACTGGCGCACCGGCATCACGATCAAATCGGCGCCGGGCAACGTGCTGGCACGCTCGGCGAACGCGGCGACTTGTTCCGCTTTCACATCGCGCCAGACCGGCAGGGGAATGGGCCGACGGAGTTGGTAATGAATCCGCACGTCCCGGTCGGACAGGCCCACCGGCATCTGCAACGTCTGACTCAGCGCGCCAAGGCTGGCCTGCGCCACTTGCACGACGTCCTGCCGCTTCGACATCCGGTTGAGTTGCTCCAAGTAAATCACGATGTCGTAGCTGGGACGATTATTCGCCAGCACGACGCCGTTGCGATCCACGATCTCGCCGCGAGCCGCCGGAATCCGAATGCGCCGGAGCGATTGCGCGTCCTGCCGGTTGTCGTAGTGCTCGCCGTGCGAAACCTGCACGCGCCACAACGCGACCAAGAGCACGAACAATCCGACGCCGACAATAATCCCCATCGCTTCGAGCCGCGGGTTCCGGTCGCGGAATGATCGCAGGATAATCATGCGCTCCTCCACCTCATCCCGGTGTAGTCGAGCGCGAAGAACAGCACCGGCGTGATGACGCCACTGATCGTAGCGATGAGCAGCATCTTGATGATCATCCCGAATGAGATGCCGACAACGAAACTGGCAACCATGGCCGACGCGACGGAAGTCGCGGCACCCGCGCCGATTTGCATCCACGGCAATTCCCGGTCGAGCGCGTCGCGGAGAAAAATCATCACCAAAGCCGCCGCGCTGTACGCGAGTGCGCTGATTCCAAACGGTGCCGCCGACAGCGCGTCCTGTCCGAGGCCTGCCGCAACCGCGAGCATGAATGCTTGACGGCCCGGCAACGTGAGCGCCCCGTACACAACCAGCGCCGGTAACAATTCGATGCGCACGCCGGCGAGCCACCAGAAGGTCGGTAACAACGCTTGCAGTGAAGCAGTCGCCAAGGTGCCGAGAATGATGAGGAGTGTGTTCATGTTTGTGTTTCCTCTCCCCTCGCTTGCGAGGGGAGAGGATTAAGGTGAGGGGTTCTCCTCGCACCCTCACCCTGACCCTCTCCCTCAGAGAGGGAGAGGGGAATCGTGGCTTGCGTCATTTGCAGTTTGTAGTTCATTCCACGATCACCAGCACTTCCTCCAGCCGGTGGAAATCCACAGCGGTCCGCACTTCGACATCTTGATACATGCCGGTTTGCGAGTTGAGTTGGGCGCGCACGGCGGTGCCGATGGCAATGCCTTTCGGAAAAACTCCGCCGAGTCCGGAGCTGATGACAGTCTCGCCTTCCTTAATCTTCGCGTTGCGGTTCACGTAAGTCATTACGCAGCGTCGTCCGGTGGTGAACGCGGCTTCGACGCCTTGCGCGACGCCCGGCTCGCGGGAGTCTTGCAGGAACGCGCTAACCTTGCAGTTGGGATCGAGCAGCAGGAGCACACGACTCTCACCGGCAGTGACAGAGACAGTCTTGCCGATGAGGCCGTCGGCGTTGAGCACGGCCATGTTTTCGCGGAGGCCGTCGTCGCTGCCGCGGTCGATCTGGATGCTCTTCCACCAATTTGAAGCGTCCCGGCCGATGACGCGGGCGGCAATCGTGCGATGGGCGGTATGCTCTTTGAGGTTGAGCAGCTCGCTTAGCCGGAGGTTCTCGCGGCCGGTCTCGCTGAGGGCCCGGACTTGCTGGCGCAGGAGTTCATTCTCGCTGCGCAACTCGTCGTTGCGCTTCGCGAGTTCCCGGCGTGAGTGAACGACCGGGATCAGGTCGCCCAGTTTCACAAACGGCGTGCAAAGTTGTACGAAAACCATGCGCAGTCTTCTAGACAGACTCGTCGGTTGGCCAAGGAAAAGTATCCAGCCCACCACGAGCAGTCCGATAATGACCCAGTTTCTTCGATTCAATCAAACTTCCGTGTTGTAGCGGCGTCCGTCCCGGACGCATTTACCTTTGCCGCCGAGACGGCGGCCTCTACAACGGCGGGCGGGGCAGGGGAGATTCGCTTACGCGGAATTCTTGGCGAGCTTCTCAAGATATCCGAGTTCTTGGAGAACGACACCCGTGCCCATCGCGACCGCACTGAGCGGATCGTCGGACACGTGAACGGGCAGGCCGGTTTCCTCGGCCAGAAGTTTGTCGATGCCGCGAATCAGCGCGCCGCCACCGGCCAGCACGATACCCCGGTCAACGAGGTCGGCGGCCAACTCAGGCGGACAACGCTCGAGCGTCACGCGCACGCTCTCGACGATGGTCGAGATCGGCTCTTGCAACGCTTCGCGCACTTCTTCGGAGGTCACGGTCAAGGTTTTCGGCAAGCCGGCCACAAGGTCGCGGCCTTTGACTTCCATGGTCAGCTCTTGTTCGAGCGGGTACGCCGAGCCGATCTTGATCTTGATGTCCTCCGCCATCCGTTCTCCAATCATCAAATTGTAAGCGCGCTTCATGTACTGGATGATGGCTTCGTCCAGTTCATCTCCTGCCACACGCACGCTACGGCTGAGCACGATACCCGCCAGACTGATCAGGGCCACTTCCGTCGTGCCGCCGCCAATATCCACAATCATATTGCCCGCCGGCTCCTGCACCGGCAACCCAACCCCGATGGCCGCCGCCATTGGTTCTTCAATCAAATACACATCGCGCGCCCCCGCGTGAGTGGCGCTGTCTTTGACGGCGCGCTTCTCCACCTCGGTGATCCCGCTCGGCACAGCCACGATGACGCGTGGTTTGATGCCGTAACGGCGATTGTGAACCTTGGTGATGAAATAGCGCAACATCGCCTCCGTGATTTCGAAGTCCGCGATGACGCCGTCCTTCATGGGGCGAATGGCCTGGATGTT
>JBGQCJ010000078.1:0-16457 GCA_041495285.1 Verrucomicrobiia bacterium | reverse complement strand
TACTCGCCGCAATGCCTCGAATACGCCGCCGCACACCATCCCGAAAGCCCCGAACGAGTTCGCCGCGCGGTCGCCTTGTTGCACAAGGAATTTCACACGTGGATCACTCCCGAACCGTGCTCGGAGCAGGACATCCTGCGCGTCCACAGCCCGACCGTTCTGGAAGCCGTCAAATCCGGCAACTTCTTCGACGCCGACACGCCGTTTTTCCCGAACATCTACGAACTGGCCCGATTGTCGGCGGGCGGCGCAATTCTGGCCGCCGGAAAAGCGTTGGCCGGCCCACCGGCCTTCTCGCTGATGCGACCGCCCGGCCACCATGCCGAGCGCGACCGGATCATGGGCTTCTGCTATTTCAACAACATTGCCATCGCCGTCGCTCGCGTCCTCGAAACCGGCGCGGCTCGCAAGGTCGCCATCCTTGATTTCGATTGTCATCACGGCAACGGCACCGAGCAGATTTTCCGCGGCGACGAGCGAGTCTTGTTCGCCTCGCTCCACCAGTCTCCGTGCTATCCCGGTACGGGCCTTGTTTCCCGCGACAATTGCCTGAATTATCCGTTGCCTCCCGGCACGGGGCCGGACGAGTTTCTAGCCGCGCTCGACGAGGCAATCGAAAAGATTGACGCGTTCCAGCCGGAAGTTCTGGCCGTCTCCGCCGGGTTCGACGCGTACAAAGGCGACCCCATCACGCAAATGGCGCTGGAAGTGGACACGTACCACGACATCGGCGCGCGCCTCGCCAAACGGCCATGCTTCGCCGTGCTCGAAGGGGGCTACTCGGGCGAATTCGCCCGCTGCCTCGAGGCGTTTGTGACCGGCTGGGAACAGGCCTAAACAAGCCGGCTTGGAGCCTTGACGGATTCGGCCCGGAGTCTATAATTTCCTTTCTGTTCGGCAGTCCGTGGGTATATTGTTTCGTTGGCGGTGAGGTGAGGGATGCGATGAACGCTTCCAAAGGGATTTCCGTCGGCTGTACCGGCAACCAGGTGTACGTCCGCGTCATCGGGCGCGGCACGTTTCAGAATGGCCAGCCGTTGCGGGGATTCGCGCTGGAGATGATTGACCGAGGCTACAAGGAGTTCGTCGTAGACTTGGCTCAATGTCAGGGAATGGACAGCACTTTCCTCGGCGTGCTGGCCGGCATCGGATTGCGGCTGCGGCAGAATGGCAACCACGGCAAGGTGCACATCCTCAACATCAACTCCAGCAATATGGAATTACTCCAGACCCTCGGCTTGGACCGGCTCTTCAGCGTGGACGCCGGCCTGATGGATGTCGGTAAGAATCCGCCGCCCCCAGAAACTGGTTTCCGGAGACTGCCGGACTCGGACGTCGATGTTTTGGGCAAACCGTTGAAGAAGAATGAGACGACCGACCTGATGCTGGAAGCCCACGACGATCTGGTGCGCTGCGACGACCGCAACGCGCCCAAATTCAAAGACCTCACGAAGTTTCTTCGCGAGAAAATCGAACGCCGCAACACAGACGACAAAAAGACGGACGGAGGCACGAAACCATGAAAGATTTCCAAATCGACCGGCAAGCCCGGGGCAACGTGCAATTGGTCCGACTCAGCGGATCGCTGGACATGTATTCGTTCCCCCGCTTGGAAACGCAGCTCGCCACGCTCTTCCAGCAAGGCCAATATCGCGTCGTGCTCGATTGCGCCGACCTCGATTACATCGGCAGCGCCGGTTTGGGCGCGCTCATCGGCTTCGCCAAACAAGCACGCGAACACGGCGGCGACGTCAAACTGCTCAACGTCCCCGAACGCATCTACAAAATCATCGAACTGCTCGGCTTCACCAAGGTCCTCCAAGTGCACAGCGCGGAGGAATCCGCCGTCGAGAGCTTCGCCACCAAGTAATCGCGGCAACGACCATCCATGGAAATACCCGATAACGTCCAACGCAAAGAGTCCACCGGCAAGCTCATGATCCAGACGCCGGGCCACGGCAGTTACCTGGCCTACATCCGCGCCATCGTGGCCGACCTCGGCCGCAAAGTCGGATTCAGCGAAGACGAAGTTGCCAAAATTGAAATCGCCGTGGACGAAGCCTGCTCCAACGTCGTCGCACACGCCTACGCCCGCGACAAGGAATGGTGCTGGCAGCATCGCGACCCCGAAATCCGCCTCGACATCCGCACTGAAGCCGGCCGCCTCGTCATCGAGATCAACGACCACGGCCAGCGCTTTGATTTCGCCAACTACCGGCCCGCCGACATCAACGACCACCTCAAAGAGATGAAACCCAACGGCTACGGCGTCTTCATCATGCGCAAGTTCATGGACGAAGTGCAGTACAGCTCCAGCAACCAGACCGGCAACACCCTGCGGCTGGTCAAATACTTGAAAAAATCCTAGTCGTCCCCCATTGTAGTTCCCTGTCGCATGACCACCAACGATCAACCCAAGGAAACCGCCCCCGACGAACTCGCGCAAGCCAAGGCCGAGGCCGCCGAAAACTGGGATAAATTTCTCCGCGCCGCCGCCGAACTCGACAACTACCGCAAACGCGTCGCCCGCGAGAAAGAGGAACTGGCCGGTTACACAACGGAGCGCGTCATCACCGCGTTACTTCCCGTCCTCGACAACCTCGAACGCGCCCTCGAACACAGCGAAGAAGGCACGCCACTCCACGATGGCCTCCTGCAGGTGCACAAACAATTCCAACGCGCCCTCGCCGACTTCGGTCTCGTTGAAATCGTCGCCAAGCCCGGCGACCACTTCAACCCGGAGATTCACGAAGCCGTCAGCCACGTCGAATCCACCGACCATCCCGACGGCACCGTCATCGAACAACTCCAAAGCGGCTACAAACTCAGCGACCGTCTCCTGCGCCCGGCCAGAGTCGTCGTAAGTAAAGGTCCGCCCTCCGAGATCTCAAATCTCAAATCTGAAATCTCCTCATGACCAAGCGCGATTACTACGAAATTCTCGGCGTCTCCCGGCAAGCTTCCGAAGACGAAATCAAGAAAGCCTACCGCAAACTCGCGCTCAAGTATCACCCCGACAAGAATCAAGGCAACAAGGAAGCCGAAGAAAAATTCAAGGAACTCGGCGAAGCCTACGAAGTCCTCAGCGACCAACAAAAACGCGCCGCCTACGACCGCTTCGGCCACGCCGCGTTTGCTCCCGGCGGCGCCGGTGCAGGCCCGGGCGCCGGCCAGCAATGGGGCGGATTCCACGATCCGTTTGAAGTTTTCCGCGACGTCTTCGGCGGCGCCGGCGGCGGCATTTTCGACGACATCCTCCATCAAGCCTTCCGCGGCCAACACGCCGGTAGCGGTCATCGCGGCGAGCAGCGCGGCAACGATTTGCGCTACGATTTGGAAATCGATTTCGTGGAAGCCGCCCGCGGCACCGAAAAAGAAATCACCTTTCGCAAACTCGATGCCTGCCCCGAATGCAACGGCACCGGTGCCGCCGCCGGCGCCAAGATCGAAACCTGCCCGACCTGTCACGGTCGCGGTCAAGTCGCGCACTCGCGCGGGTTTTTCACTGTCGCGTCCACGTGCCCACGCTGCAACGGCACCGGCGAAACCGTCAGCAACCCCTGCAAGACCTGCGGCGGTGAAGGCCGCACGCAGCAACGCCGCAAAATCAAAGTCCGCATCCCGGCTGGCATCGAGGACGGCTCGCGCCTCCGCAGCTCCGGCAATGGCGAAGCCGGTATCCGCGGCGGTCCGTCCGGCGACCTCTATGTTGTCGTCCATGTCCGTCCTCACGACCTGTTCGAGCGGCACGGTGACGATTTGCTCTGCGAAGTGCCGATCAGCTTCTCGATGGCGGCGCTCAGCGGCGAGATTGAAGTGCCCACGCTCAACGGCCCGGCCAAACTGAAGATTCCCGCCGGCACACAAAGCGGCACCGTCTTCCGTCTGCGCGGCAAAGGCCTGCCCAACGTCCACGGCCACGGCCACGGCGATCAACACGTCCGCGTGATTGTTGAGGTGCCGTCCCGGCTCACGCGTGAACTCCGCCAGAAACTCGAAGAATTCGCGGCGCTGGCCAACGACGACGCCTACCCCCAACGCAAATCCTTCCTCGAAAAAGCCAAGCGCTTCTTCAGCGGCCGGTAATGCAGGGATCTACGGCTGTCCGAATGCGTCAACGTCATTTCCTGTCTGAGCTAATACGGGACAAGGCGAATCGGGTCAGCAGCGCGAGACAGCTTCCGATCATCACCCCGACTACTGCCCCCAGCATAAGATTCCGCCCAACGTGGGGTCTTACCGGGACCAAGACCGGCTCTGCCTGATCGATGAGCACAACCGGGCTAGGCGGCGGATGTATCTCTATGACTTCTTCCTGTAATCGTCTGTGCAGTTGATCAGAGAATTGCTCTTCTAGTTCAAGCTCGTGCTGAGCGTCCCGCCACGCTCGGTACGCTTCGCCTTCGAAAATCGTGTTCGCGGGGCTTGTATCCACTGGTATGTTAAGTTGCTTGCAGAGTTTCGCGACTTTGTCTCGCGCCTGCTTGAGCCGTTCGCCCTGCTTCATCCATGCGTCACGCAAACCGTCCAAGCGCCGAACGATCCCCATGCGCATAACAATCAATCGGTCCAACTCAAACCGTTCCGCCGTCTCGTTGGCAATTTTGGACGCGAGAAATGGGTCTCGGTCCGTCGCGCTGATCTCGATGATGTTGGTGTCGCGATACCGATGCACAGCCAAGTTATGTTTGAGTCGATGGAAGGTCGCCTCGACGGTCAACTCATGCCCACCGCTCTGCTGCGCCCATCGCTGGTGGAGGTTCAGCCGGCCAATTACTTCACAAAGAATCTTTCGCGACCGAATAATTTCTATCTGCGTCATCAAGAAGATTGCATCCGCCTCGAACTTGCGCCCGGCGTCGGAATCCCGTCCGAACAACCGGCCTTGTTCGACTTCGATTCGGGCAGTGGACCGGTAGGTCTTTGGCTGCAGAATGCTAATGGCGAAGGCCGCCAACATCGACGCGGCAAGCACGGAAACAAACACCGCCACGGAAACGACAACCGATAGTCTGGATGAACCGAGCGTCCCGCGATGCCTGCGAGAGCAGAAAGAGGTCGGCAAAGCTTTCATGGCGCTTGTACCTGTCCTACTAAATACTAAACCCGCGCCTCCGCTCCAATGAGGCCGTCACGCCGGAAGTGTAGCGAGAGCCGGACTGCCCGGCAAGCCTCGAACCAGCGTGCGTGTGCCATTTTCACTTGAGGCCGACCTTCACTTTTGCCATCCCGGCTCGACAAGCACGGCATGACACGCTAAACGAATCGCCGACATGCACCGATTTCATCTCCCGAATCTTCAACTGCCAACTTTGACCGGCGACGAGGCGCATCATGCGACGCATGTGTTGCGGCTGAAGCTCGGGGACACAGTGAGCGTGTTCGATGGGCGCGGGCGCGAGGCGCAGTGCCGCATCGAGAAGGTTGGCAAAGATTCGGTGCGTCTTGCAATACTCCAACACTCCGGCACTCCACCGTTGCCGTGCCGGATCACGCTGGCGCAGGCGATTCCGAAGAAGAACATGAATTTGATCGTGCAGAAGGCGACCGAACTCGGCGTCGCCACGATTGTGCCGCTGGTCTCGGAACGCACGGTCGTCAAGCTCGACGACGATGCCGGTAAGCTTGCACGTTGGCGTGAGATTGCGCTTGAGTCGTGCAAGCAATGCGGCAACAACTGGCTGCCGGAGATTCAACCGCCGCAGAAGGTGCGTGACTTTCTCGCGTCGCCCGGGGCGTTTGACTTGAAGCTCATTGGCTCGCTGCAGCCGGACGCGAAACCGTTAAAGAAGATTCTTGCTGAACCATCACATCCGGCTTCGGTGCTCGTACTCATCGGGCCGGAGGGCGATTTTACGCCGGCAGAACTCGGCTTGGCGAAATCCGCCGGTTGCCTGCCGTTGTCGCTGGGGCCGCTCGTGTTGCGCGCCGACACTGCTGCGCTCTACGTTCTGAGCATTTTGCATCACGAGTTGCAAAACCGGTAACAGTTCCTTAAGTTGTGGCGGGAGGACGGCCGTGGGCGAGGCGAAAAGCGGTTTCCGCGTACTGGTCATTGACGATAGCGAGATCGACCGGGAAATCACCACCCGCCATCTGGGCAAGGCGTGGCCGTTCGAGCGGGAGTTGGTGCTCGACTATGCCACCGACGGCACCGAGGCGCTCGAAAAAATACGCGTCACCCGATACGCGCTGTTTGTGCTGGATTGGAAACTGCCGGGCATGAGCGGCGGCGAGGTGTTGCGCGCGATCCGTCAGCACGGGGTGCGCGTGCCGGTGGTCGTGGTTTCAGGATTGTCGCGCGAGCAGTTGGGCGACGATCTGGAAACGCTCGGCGCCGGTTTTCTCAACAAGGACGAGATGAACCCGGCCACACTTCACGATGCCATTGGCGTTTCGCTGCGGTTGCTCGGGCTGGTGCATGCTGCCTGAGAGCACTCAGCCTTGTTCGGCGCAGGTCTCCCGACCGCGCTGGTCTGTCTGACCGCAAGGTCTCCGGCGGGGTCAGAAGACCCTCGCACAACAGGGCAATGTCCGCCTCACATTATGCGGGCTGATTACCGGCCGTACGGATTCGGGGTCGGCTGGCCGGCGACACCCTTCGCGGCGCCCTCGGTAACCGAGTTGGGCAAACGCATGGCACCGCCGGCGACTTCGCCTCCCTGCTTCGCGCCTTGGTTCGCGCTTTCCATTTGTGACGCGCACCCGCAGGCCAACAGCAGTCCGACCGCCGCCATTGTTGAAATCAGTGTTCGTATCATGGTGATTCTCCCAAAGTTCCTGTTATTGAGCCCGGACGATGTCGCCCGCTTTGATGTCTTTTAACGATCCATCGGCCTTGGCTTTCGCGTATTTCTCCTCGACCTTGGTCACTTTGACGGTGCCCTTCTTTTCCAACTCAGAGCCGAGTTGCTCGCCTGTTGACGGGTCCACAAGGTTTTCTCCGACGCTGTAGATGGTAAACACGTCGCCACTTGAAATGCCGGTCTTTTCGCCGCCACTGATGAGAAGTTCGCTGTCATTAACGACCTTCACGATGCGCGCCTGAAAGGGAACGTTCTTCAATTTGTCCGCGATGGTTTGCACCGCGTTGTCGATCGCCATCTGCACCGCCTTGCCCATCGGCGTCTTCTCGAATCCCGACGTGCCGAAGCCCACGCCGCCCACGTTCATGCCGAGGCCCACGCCGCCGGCTGTGGCCTTGCCTTCGCAGCGCTGTGAAGCCAACACCTCACCCGTCGTCGTGTCGATCAACCGAATGATCAAACCCACGTGCGCTTCCGAACGGTTGTTCGCGATCTTGAAACCACCGAACCCGATGCCGTTCGCACTGCCGGAGCTCTTGTCTTCAAACTCGGTGACGGTGCCCTTCACGAGAATCTGCGCGTTGACGATCTTGCCGGTCTGCGCCGACTGCGATTTCTGCGCGCGGCCACTGTTGGCGAGATCCTGCTCCGCCATCACGTCGCCGAGCGTCTGGCGTTCCATCACGACGAACTGCCCGCTCTGCATCAACGCGTCCGTCAATTGATCCGCCATCCCGTCGTCGAGCGACACCTGGCCCTTCCAAGTCGTCTTGTTCTCGAACCGCGACACGGCCACGATTTTCTTCAAGGTCGCCGCGGATGCGGTCGTGGAAGACACGATGGCCCCGGACATTCCCAACAGAATAAGACTTACCCAAATCCTTCTTCGCATCTGACTCCTCCGTTTGGTTGAAAGTTGACCCAAGATTGACGCAGTGTGCGCCAAGAGGTGCGATTTATTCAAGCATTTTTCACTGCATTGGCAAGAAGGAATCGCTCCGTGATTCGTGCCGCACGATCCACTTCCCTCAACTCGATAAACTCATCAGCGATATGCGCTTGCGCGACGCTGCCGGGACCGAAGGCTACCGCCGGCACGCCGTTCTCCGCGAAAATACCGGCATCACAGAACCACGGCGCGCCCACCAAAACGTCCAGCGTGGAGCGTGGAGCGTCGAGAGAGGCCTCCCGTTGTGCGTCGGTCTCCTGACCGCGCACAACCATGTCGGCGACAGCCTCCGTCAGTTTCTGCACGAACGCGTTCTTCGGGTCAGTGAAAAGCGGATGGCAATCGCGAATGATGTCGGTTTCGACCGGCAACCGGTTCAGCGTGTCGCGCAACTGCGACAGGATTTCCTCGTGCTTCTCACCGGGCACGGTGCGCCGATCCACTTCAATCTCGCAATAGTCCGGCACGATGTTGGTTTGGGCGCCACCGCGAATGACGCCGATGTTCACCGTTGGCGCGCCGAGCGTTTTGTTGTCGTGCTTCCGGAGTTGCTGTGTGTACTCGCCGAGCACGTATTGCACAACCTCGGCCATCTTCTTGATCGCGCTTTCGCCCTTGTCCGGTATCGAACCGTGGACGCTCCTGCCGCGCGTGATGACTTTGAACCACAACGCGCCTTTGTGCGTGTACACGACCCGGCAATCCGTCGGTTCGCACGCGATGGCAAAGGCCACTTTGAACTCGCGTTCCATCAACGCCCGCGCGCCGTCATTGCCGCTTTCCTCGCCCATCAACGCGCAGAAATACACATCGAGATTGCCTTCGCGAAACTCTTTTTGCCGTACCGCATTCGCCAGCGCCGCAAGGGCCGACGCCATCGGGCCTTTCGTGTCGGTCGCGCCGCGTCCGTAGAGTTTACCGTCGCGCACCTCGCCGCCGAACGGGTCAATCGTCATGCCGGCCACGCTCACCGTGTCGGTGTGCGGTGCGAGCGCCAGCGAACGCTTGCCGCCGCGCGAGGCAAACTTGCCGATGACGTTCGGGCGACCGGGCTCGACCTCGTGCAGTTCGACATCCAGCGCGAGCTTGCGCAAAAAATCGGCGACGTACTCGGCCATGCGCGCTTCACCGGTATTCTTGGCGGCAGTACCGGGATCGCCACTCGGATTGACGCTCGGGATGCGCACCAAATCCTGCAGCAACCGCGTGATCTGCTCGTCGTTCATCCTTGTTTCCTAAACCATTCGACAAACTTCGGGATACCGTCTTCGATGGGGACTTGCGGATTGTAACCGAGAAGTTTCCGCGCCTTCGTGATGTCGGCGTTCGTGATCGGAACGTCGCCGGGTTGATCAGGTAACGAGCAAAGCTCCGCCTTCTTGCTGAGCGCGTTCTCGATCAACCGCACGAGTTCGAGCAACTCCACCGTGCGCGACTCCCCAAGATTGATGACCTCGAAGCCGAATTGCCGGTCGAGGCACGCCAGCACGCCCTGCAGGATGTCATCGATGTACGTGTAATCGCGCCGCGAGGTGCCGTCGCCGTAGAGTTCGATTGGGTTACCATGGAAGATGGCGCGCGTGAATTTGTGAATCACCAAGTCCGGTCGTTGTCGCGGGCCGTACACGGTGAAGAAACGCAGACAGGCGATGTCGAGGCCATATAAATGATGATAGACGTGGCAGAGCGCTTCGCCGGCAAGTTTCGTGGCCGCGTACGGGGAGATCGGTTTGAAAATCGGGTCGGCCTCGCTAAATGGCACCTTCTGGTTCACGCCGTACACGCTCGACGACGATGCGAAGATAAATTTTTTCACGCCGAACTCACGGGCGAGTTCGAGCAAGTTCTGCGTGCCGGCAACATTGACCTCGGTGTAAAGCTGCGGGTGGGCAATGGACGGTCGCACGCCAGCGCGAGCGGCGAGATGAACGATGGCATCGAAGCTGGCTTCGCCGAACACACCGCGCAGTCGTTTCTGATCCCGGATGTCCCCCTCGACGAGCCGGACTTTTTCGCAAAAGCCGGCAACGTTCCGCCGCTTGACGGCAGGATCGTAGAAGTCGTTGAAGTCGTCCATCACCGTCACGCACTGGCCGCGCGCCAGCAGCGATTCGACGAGATGCGAGCCGATGAAGCCAGCGCCTCCTGTGACCAGCAAATTCATCGCGGGCGAGGCTAGCACAGCCGGTTTGCCGTTGCAGCCACGAAAAACGGCGTTAGAATCCCGCCGCGATGTCGACGGCAACCTCGAAATCTTCGCTGGTGATCTGGCGCTGGGTGGTGATGGGCGCGGTCATCTTCTCGCTTTTCTTTCAGCTCGGTTCGCGCGGGTTGAACGAGCCGGACGAGGGCCGCTTCGCGGAAATCGGTCGCGAGATGGCCGCCTCGGACGATTATCTGATACCGCGCCTCAACGGACTCGAACATCTGGCGAAGCCACCGGTCACGTATTGGTTGATTGCGGCGAGCGTGAAGGTGTTGGGCGTGAACGAATTTGCCGCACGGTTGCCGGCCGCGCTGGCGGCATTGGCCACGTTGCTCGCCGTGTATCTGTTGGCGAAAAACGCGCGGGGCGAGACAACGGCGCTGTGGACGGTCACGGTGCTGCTCTCCAGCGCGCTGTTCTGGGGGATGGCGCGGCTCATCACGACGGACATGGTGATGACTTGCTTCGTAACGTGGAGCGTGTGGTGTTTCTGGCGTTGGTACGTTTCGCCGGAGCGAAGCTGGCGGAAGATTCTGTGGTTCTACGTGTTTCTCGGACTCGGAATGCTGACGAAGGGTCCGGTGGCCGTCGTGTTGCCTCTGTTTGCGGTGGCCGGATTGCGCTGGCGCAACGAGAATCTGAAGCTCCGGCAAATGTGCTGGGGACGCGGTGCGGTGATTTTCCTGGCGATCGCGGCACCGTGGTTTGTCGCCATCGCGACCGTGAAACCGGAACTGTGGCGCTATTTCGTCGTGCGGGAAGTGGTGGAGCGCGTCGCGACGACGGAGCATGGCCGGCTCAAGGAGTGGTGGTACTTTGTGCCGGTGTTGGCGGTCGGGTTCGTACCGTGGACGCCGCTCCTGCCGGCGTTGGCGGTGCTGCGCGGTGAAACCGGCAAGTCGCGCGACCTCATCCGATTGTGCGCAACTTGGGCGGCGCTCGGTTTCGTGCTGTTTACGCTGAGCCGGTCGAAACTCCCTTCGTACGTGTTGCCACTGTTTCCGCCGCTGGCATTGTTGGTGGGCGCTGTGGTGGCGAAAATCGCGGAGACCAACCGGCTCGGTAGCCGCGATGTTCTCGCGAGGATTTGCTCGTTCGCCACGGCTGTCGCGTTGTTCGGAGGACTAACGGGGCTCGTGTTGATTCTTGCAACAAGATACGAGCTGGCCGCGAACTATTGCGTCTTCATCCTGACACTGGCCGGCATCGGAGCGATTGCGGGTGCGGCGGCGATGGCTGCCAAACGCGTGAATCTGTTTGCCGGCACAGTGGTTGTCACAAGCCTGGCGGCATTGCTGACGATGGCGTGGGCGTTCCCGTCGTTCGAGCGGAACATGGGCGGCAAGACGCCGGCGAAGTTTATCGCCGCGCGAATCCGCCGCGAAGACCCCACCGGCCAAGCGCGCGTGCTGAGTTACCGGGACTTTATGCGCGGGCTGCCGTTCTATCTGCAACGATTGGTGCTGTGGTATCACCCGGTCGAGAAGCGCACCGAGGTGGTGTTCGAGTTCACCGCGGCGCGCGGCGGCTCGCCACAACTGCTCACCGCGTTGCCGGAACTTCGCGAGTTGCTCGGCGGGACACAGCAAGTTTTTTGTGTTGCAACCAGAGACGGGTTTGCGACGATACAAGCCGAACTCGATCAGCCATGGCACAAACTGGAGGAGGCGGGCGACTGGGTGCTGTTGTCGAACCAACCATGAAAATCTTGCTGCTGGGGATCGGTCGCTGGGGCGCAAACCATCTGCGTGTGCTGCACTCGCTGCCGGTCGAACTCTTCGTCGCCGAGCACGAACCAAAACGGCTCGAGTCGGCGCGCGCGCTCGGCGTCGACGACAAACATCTCACGACGAACTACCGGGATTTCGCGGCGAAAGTGGACGGCGCAGTGGTCGTCACGCCCGCGCAAACGCATTACGACCTGTGCCGGGAGTTTCTCGAAGCCGGCAAGGATGTGTTCGTCGAGAAACCAATCACGCTGCATTCGAAAGACGCCCGGGCGCTCGCCGACCTTGCTGAGGAACACAAACGCATTCTACAAGTCGGTCACATCTTCCGCTACGACCCGGCCTCGCAATGGCTGCGCGACGCGATCGCCGAAAAGAAATTCGGTCGCCTGAAAATTCTGCGCGGCGATTTCAGCGGCTTCAAGCGTCCGCGTAACGATAGCGGCGTCACGTTCGCCGACGCTATCCATTTCATTGACCTGTTCAACTACTTTCTCGGCAAACCGCCGGTGCGCGTGACCGCGCTGCTGCAGGATTTCATGGGGCGTGGCATGGAAGACGAATCGTTCATCGCGCTCGACTACGAGCCCGGCATCACCGCCACGGTACATACCGGGTATCACTCGCCCGGCAAGTATCGCTCCGTTGAAGTAATTGGCGATGCGCTCAGCGCGGTGTGCGATTACAACGTCGCGCAATATAAAATCAAAACGTTCGCCAACAAACACATCGTAGCCGGCAAGGACGCGAAGGCCGAGGAAGGCGCGATGCATCAACTCGAATTTCCGCCCGAAGAACCGCTGCTCGCGGAGTTGCGCGCGTTCACCGATTCGATCACGTCGCGCAAGCCGCCGCTGGCCGACGGTTGGGCCGGTTACGAATCCGTGCGCGTTATCGAAGCCGCGATGGAGTCCGCGCGCACGGGAAAGACGATCGCGTTATGAGAAAGATTCCGCTTTCGAAAGTTTTCCTGAACGACGAAGTCAAACAGGCGGCGATCCGAGCCCTTGAATCCGGCTGGTACATCCTCGCGAAAGAATGCGAGGCGTTCGAGGCCGAACTCGCGAAGCATACCGGCACAAAGCACGCAGTGCTGTCGTGTAATTGGACTGCCGCGATGTTGATGGTGCATCAGGCGATGGGCCTCAAACCCGGCGACGAAGTGCTCGTGCCGTCACACACCGCGTTTCCGTCCATCGAACCGATGTGCCACTGGGGCGCGAAGCCGGTATTCATCGACATTGATGACACATACTGCCTCGATGTCGAGCAACTCGAAGCCGCCATCACACCACGCACGGTTGGCATCCTGCCGGTACACTTGTACGGTCATCCCGCGAATCTCGACCGGGTTTTTCAGATCGCGCAGAAGCACAAACTTTGGGTGATTGAAGATTGCGCGCAGGCACAAGGCGCGAAATACCGGGGTAAGACGGTCGGCTCGATGGGATTCTGCGGCGCGTTTTCGTTCTTCCCGTCGAAGAACCTCACCGTACTCGGTGACGGCGGCTGCATCTGCACCAACGACGACGCCCTCGCCGAACGGATCCGCAAACTCCGCAACCACGGTCGGAAAGACAAGTACACGAACGACGAGATCGGCTACAACCTGCGGTTCAACGAAGTCCAAGCCGCCATCGGCCGCGTTGGACTGCGGCACCTCGACGAACTGAACGCCGGTCGCCGCAAAGTTGCCGCCCGCTACAACGAGCGGCTCAAGGGCATCGTCCCAACGTCACCGGAACGCGACTACGCGTATCACGTCTATCACATGTACGTCATCCGTTGCGGCGACAAGCGCGATGCGCTGGCGAAGTTTCTCCAGGAACGCGGCATCGGCACGGGCATCCACTATCCGGTCGCCAACCATCAGCAACCGGCCATCACAAAACTCTTCAAAGACATTCCGAAACTACCGCGCACCGAAAGAGCCGTCGGCGAGATTCTCTCGCTGCCCGTCTACGGCGAACTGCCGCTCGACGACGTGGATTACGTCTGCGACGCCATCGCGGAATTCTTCGGCAAGAAATGACGGAAGCAAACGCCCGGCAACTCTCGCGAGTTGCACTGCGCACTGGCCAAAAATCTCACACTGGCTTGCTTTCCACATGCGCCGCTACGACAGCGAATGCGCATCATCTTCATCATAGAACAACCTGACGTCATTCGGATGTCCAAGCCTCTGTCTCTCGATTGCCTCTTTGATGACACTTCTCGGCCATTTGCACTTGGGCCAAGCCATGACCATAAACCCATTTTCAGTTGGGTCGGCGTTTCCTTGAATACGCGTGGCCAAGATCCAATGACTGGGATGTGAATAATCAGCGCACATTGTAGTCTGCGTATCAGGACGCGTGCTCGGATTCGGAAGCTTATCGAGAATCCCTGTCGCCATGAGAAAGGCCTGTGCTTCTGTGTCGTCGGAAATCAGAACAAACTTGTCAGGTAGGTCGAGCTTCACTGTCCGTTTTCCGCCTCACTTCCTGCTTGTACGAGCAGAGCGCCACTCGTTGTCGATGGCACTGTCCCAAAGTCGAAGGCGCGCACAGTGGTCCTAGCTCCGGCCGTGTTCGCATATGAATAACTTCCTACTGGCATCGCGACGAAATCCACGGAGTCACCGTCAACTACCGAAGACTGCAATGGGTAATTCTTAACAAAGACGATTCTCGAATCACAATCCACAAGTAGGCCGTCCTGCAAAACCTGAATGACTTTGCCTCTTATCAAATATCTTCCCCATTTTGCCATTTCTCTCTGATATGCTGCTGCCGCCTGTTGTGACTGTGCAACACCGGGTGGCAAGTTTCCGCCAATCGAACGCATGTAGTCACCGCCCACAAAAACAACCGGCGGTTTTTGATTCGCAAACGCTATAGCGGGTGAGAAGTCGTACAATTTCCCGTTAATCTCTCGGTAACGTGGGTGTTCCTTTTTGGCCAGCATGTCGGCCCACTGACGCTGGCCGGCATCCCGTTGTGCGGCCTGTGCCCGCTCAGTTTCGCGCCGCGCCGCTTCCGCGCGCGCCGCGGCATCACGCTGAGCAGCTTGGCTCACAGCAGCAGACTCGCGGCGACGGTAATCGGCAGCTTTTTCCGGGTCATACCCGAACTTCTGCTGCAATTCAGGCGAGAGCTTCTCCAGCGGTATTCTAGCAATGCCGGTCCTGTGGAAGATTGTTACCGCGCTAGGTGTCGCATTTCCCCAGCGTACATCCTCGTAACTAACGCCATCCACCGTCAGCGTCAGATTAGAGTCGTCAGCAAACGCTGTATGCACGCCGAGACAAATCAAAAGAAGCGCACCCGCTAGTTTCATGGCAACCTCCAACGATTATCGAAGCGTAGACTAATCCCGGTAGAGATTCCTCGCAAGCTCGGAATGACAGATCGCCAGAGCCGGTAAGACTATGTTGCGCTAGCACGTCGGTGGGCGCGCCTCAACTCCGGCCACGGTCTGCTTGACGCTGGGATTGCATCGGCTACATACTGCCAAGAATGACCACGCCGGAAATCTCCCTCGTCATCCCGTGTTACAACGAGGAGGGCAATTTGCGTCGGTTGATCGAGGCGATTCACGCGGCGGTTGATCCGCTCAAGATCGGTTACGAGGTCGTCGTCACAGACGATTGCAGCGGCGATAAGTCGTGGACGATCCTCAAGGAACTTGCGGCCGGAGATCCGCGCATCCGGGCGCAACGGTTCAAGTTCAACTGCGGCGAGAGCGCGGCGAGTTGGGCCGGTATGCAGGCGGCGCGCGGCCGGTACATCGTGACGGTAGATGCCGACCTGCAGAACGATCCGCGCGATCTGCCGAAGTTTCTGGAGGCGTTGAAGCGCGCTGATTGTGTGTGCGGCACGCGTGTCGAAACGCGCGGCAAGGGCGACAACTTCGTCCGCATCGCGTCGTCGCGCATCGCGAACTGGGTGCGCAACAAACTCAGCGGCGAGAACATCAGTGATGCCGGCTGCACGTACCGGGCGTTCAAGCGCGAGTGCATCGCCAACGTGAAATTCTTCAAGGGCATCCACCGTTTTCTGCCAACGATGATCAAGCTCGAAGGATTCACCGTGACGGAGATTCCGGTCAGCAACAACCCGCGCTTCTCGGGTCAAAGTCATTACGGCGTGTGGAATCGCTTGTTCAAATCGTTTTACGATCTGCTGGCCGTGCGTTGGATGAAGAAACGATCTATCCGGTACGAAGTCGCCGAGAAGTTGAACTGAAGAGAGGAGTTTGCGTTTATGATCGCTGTTGTGTTTGCTGTCACCTGGTTTGCCCAGCCGCACCGCGTCTGGGGGCTGGACTGGAGTTACCTCACGATTCTCGGTTTCGCCGGCAACATCGTGTTCTCGACGCGATTCCTCGTGCAATGGATTGCGTCCGAGAAGCGCGGCGAGAGCGTGATCCCGCTGTCATTCTGGTATTGGAGCATCGGCGGCAGCATCGTCATGTGCGCCTATTTTATTTTTCAGCGCGACCCGGTCGGCATTCTCGCGTATCTTCCGAACTCACTGATTTACATGCGCAATCTGCACCTCATCGAAAAACGCAAGCTGGCGCCAACCGCCGCCGCGCCAACCCAAACCCCACGCGAGGAGAACTGAGGTATGCGCACACTTATCCTTTCCCTCGCGTTTCTACTTGCGGCACCGTTCAGTTTTGCCGCCGGCAAGGCCGAGCACATCGTGGTCGTCGTCTGGGACGGACTTCGTCCCGATTTGGTTAACGAGCGCGACACGCCCACGCTTTACAAACTGGCGAGTGGC
>JBGQCJ010000077.1:0-16664 GCA_041495285.1 Verrucomicrobiia bacterium | reverse complement strand
GGCGTTGCCGTGGATGTCGAAGGCGGCGGCCCGGCAGGACAAGCGGGCGCGATTCGTCATGCCATCGCTCGTGCGTTGCTGAAAGCATCACCCGACCTGAAACCGATTCTTCGCGAAAAAGGTTTTCTAACGCGCGATTCCAGAATGAAGGAACGCAAGAAGTACGGTCAACCCGGGGCACGCAAACGCTTCCAGTTCTCGAAACGCTAGAGAAATTCAGCACTTGCAACCGCGAGCCCCGAGTTTGATAATTCGGGGCTCGTTGCTTTTGTGGGGCTCACGAACATGAAAAAAACCAAAGTGGCCATCGTCGGCGCAAGCGGATACTCCGGCCAGGAACTCATCCGCCTGCTGTTGCGCCACCCGCACGTCGAAATCACGCACTTCACGTCGCGCCAGTACGCCGGCAAGCCTGTCGCCGAGGTGTTCCCCTTGTTTCGCGGCCAGATTGACGCCAACTTCGTCGATCCGAACGTGGCCGGTATCGCTGGCGATGTCGCGTTTCTTGCTTTACCGCACGGCGTCGCCGCGGAGTTCGTGCCGGGATTACTCCAGAAGGGTTTGGTGGTAATTGATCTCTCCGCTGATTTTCGTTTGAAGTCGGCGGCCGTGTACAAGGAATTCTACGCGCACGACCATCCCGCGCCCGAATTGCTCAAGCAATCTGTGTACGGCCTGCCGGAACTTCATCGCGAACAGATCCGCAAAGCGAACCTCATCGCGTGCCCCGGCTGTTATCCGACCAGCATCATTCTCGGCGTCACACCGGCATTGAAGGGCGGGCTCGTGAAACCTACCGGCATCATCGCCACAAGTTTGAGCGGTGTCAGCGGCGCCGGTCGCAAGGTTGCTGACGAGTTTCTTTTCACCGAGTGCAACGAGAGCGCCCGCGCCTACGGAATTCCGAAGCACCGTCACCTCAGCGAGATCGAACAGGAACTCGGCACCACGATTAGCTTCGCTCCGCATCTCATTCCGCTCAACCGCGGCATCGTTAGCACCATATATATGGATCTGGCAGAAAACACCGGCGACGCTCTCGCGGCGTACCGGGACTTTTATCGCAACGAGCCGTTCGTGCGCGTGAGCGAAGCGTTGCCGGACACGAAGAACGTGGAGATGACCAATTTCTGCGACATCACCGTGCGCCTGGACAGTCGCACGAACAAACTGATTGCCGTCAGCGCCATCGACAATCTCACCAAAGGCGCAGCCGGTCAGGCTCTCCAGTGCATGAACCTTCGTTGCGGATTCGACGAGACTGCGGGGCTTCTATGAAACATTCTTTCACGAAGATCGGAGGCGCGGTGACTGCGCCGCGTGGGTTCCGTGCAGCCGGTATCGCTGCCGGTATCAAGCGTCGCGGCAAGAAGGACATGGCGCTCATCGTGTCCGACGAACCGGCAACCGCCGTGGCCACGTTCACGACCAATCAAGTCAAGGCGGCGCCCGTCAAACTCAACATGCGCCACATCAAGTCGGGCCGCGCGTGCGCCATCGTCGTCAACAGTGGCAACGCCAATGCCTGTACCGGCAAGATCGGGATGATCCACGCCCAGGCAATGGCGGCGGCCGTCGCCCGTCGCATCGGGTGCCGCGAACGAGGCGTGCTCGTCTGCTCGACCGGTCGTATTGGTGTGTTGATGCCCATCGTCAAGATCGAAGCCGGCATCAAGAAGTTGCTCGGTATCCTGTCGCCGACCGGTGGTCATTCCGCCGCGGAGGCGATCATGACGACCGACACATTTCCCAAGGAGATTGCCGTGCGTGTCACCGCCGCCGGCAAGACAATTCATATCGGTGGCATTGCGAAGGGTGCCGGGATGATTCAACCCAACATGGCGACGATGTTAAGTTTCATCACCACCGACGCCGCGCTTTCACGTGCCGACGCGCAGAAGGCACTCAAGACGGCAGTGAATCAGTCATTCAATCGCATCACGGTGGACGGCGACACGAGCACCAACGACACGGTTATTCTCCTGGCCAACGGCATGGCCGGTCGGGTGCCGCTCACAAGGTTTCAGGAAGCGCTCAACTTCGTCTGCATCGAACTGGCGAAAATGATCGTGCACGACGGTGAAGGCGTCAGCAAGTTCGTCACGATTAACGTCCACGGTGCGCGTTCCGACCGGGACGCCGAGATTGCCGGGCGCTCAGTCGCTAATTCCGTGTTGGTAAAAACGAGTTGGTGCGGCGGCGATCCGAACTGGGGCCGCATCCTCGACGCGCTCGGTTATTCGCGCGCGAAAGTGCGCGAGGAACTGGTGGACATCGCCTACAACGGCGTGAAAGCTGTGCGCGGCGGATTAGCGACGAAAACGCCGGTCGCGAAGATCAAGAAGATCGTGGCGCAGCCGACGTTCACTATCGACATTCATCTGCACCTCGGTCGGGGTCGTTGCACGATGCACACGTGTGACCTCACCGAGAAGTATGTGGAGTTGAACAAGGGAGAATGACCATCGTAAATGTAGGAGCGCCTTTCCAGGCGCGACCGGGGTAATCGCGCGCAGAAGCACGCTCCTACAAGAAACAAGCCATGCGCGAATTGATCGAAAAAGCGGACGTTCTGCTCGAGGCTCTGCCGTACATCCAACGATTTCGCAGTTCGGTCTTCGTCATCAAGTACGGCGGCAGCTTCATGGATTCGCCCGACGACAAAGTGCGTACCGGCGTCGCCGCCGACGTCGTGTTCCTGGAGTCGGTCGGCATCAATCCCGTCGTCGTCCACGGGGGCGGCAAAGCGATCACCAAGGCGATGGAGAAAGCGGGCATCAAAGCCAAGTTCGTCCAAGGCCTGCGCGTGACCGACGAGAAATCCATGGCCATCGTCGAGGACGTGCTCGCCAACGTCATCAATCGCGACATCGTCGAGACGATCCAGAAACTCGGCGGCAAAGCGCGCGGTTTCTCCGGCAAGGACGTGTTCAAGTGCCGCAAACTCATGACCGACGGTGCCGACCTCGGCTACGTCGGCGAAGTCACCGAAGTCAGCATCGAAAAAATCCGCAAATGCCTCTACGGACAAGTCACACCGGTCATCAGCCCCATCGGACTCGGCGAAGACGGTCACTCCTACAACATCAACGCCGACGTCGCCGCCGCGAAACTGGCGGTCGCCGTCGGCGCGCGCCGCCTCGTGTTCATGAGCGACGTACCGGGCCTGATGCGCGACCCGAACGATCCCCAAACGCTGATTTCCAGCCTCAAGACCGGCGAAGTGATGGAACTGAAACGTACCGGCGTCGTGGACAAAGGAATGATTCCCAAAGTGGACAGCGCCGTCGAAGCCGTGCAAGCCGGTGTCCATCGCGTCCACTTTGTCGATGGCCGCGTGCCGCACTCGATGCTGCTGGAGATTTTCACCGACAAAGGCGTCGGCACGGAAATCGTGAAGTAGGTATCCGTGATACGGACTATCCGGGCACAAGAGTGCCTCGCTTCAAGGTGCCAATTTGGCACCTTGAAGCGTGGTCAGCCGGAAAGCTTGAAGTTCCAAACTGGAACTTCAAGTTCGAGGCATGGCGGCAGACGCACACGACCCTACGCCTTTACGCAGGAATGACAGTTCCGGCCGCGTTTCGGCTCGCGCGTTTGTCACGAGATGAAGCCGACAGGTTGTCATGAACGAAATTGACGTGGTGCGGGACATTTCACGGAAGTTCGAGCAGGCGGGCTTTGCGTATATGCTGACCGGCTCGATGGCGATGAACTATTACGCCCAGCCGCGCATGACGCGGGATATTGACGTGGTGGTGGCGCTGCAACCCAAGGACATCGAGACCATCATGCGCCTGTTCAGTCCCGAGTACTATGTCGCGCGCGAAGCGGTGAGCGAGTCCGTGGCGCACGCTTCCATTTTCAATCTCATTCATCAGGAGAGCGTGATCAAAGTGGACTGCATCGTGCGCAAGCCGACGGCGTACCGGTTGGCCGAATTTGAGCGGCGCCAGCGGATCGAGATTCTGGATTTCACCACGTTCATCGCGAGCAAGGAAGATTTGATTATCTCCAAGCTGGATTGGGCCAAGGATTCGCATTCGGAGACGCAACTGCGCGACGTGAAGAATCTGCTGGCGACAGGCTACGATGCGGCGTATCTGGAACGCTGGACGCGCGAGTTGGGTTTGGATACACTGTTGCAGGAGTGTTTGCATGACTGATACACCTTCGGCCATCGAGCGGATGGTGCGCGAAAAGATCATGGCGCGCAGCGGCGCGGAGCGGTTCGTGATGGGCGCGCGGATGTTTGACGCCGCGCGGGAGATGATTCTCGCCTCGTTTCCGCCTGATTTGCCAAAGGAAGAAAAGCAGCGCAGGCTGTTTGCTCGGCTCTATGGCGAGACGCCGTCCTTGGGGATCGTCCGCGAAACGGCGGACAAGAAATACCGCGCGAAGCAGTAGCCAACCGTCAGTAGTCAGCGATCAGCCACAGCTTCGCGGGCTCTGCGCCTTTGCGTGAGGTCCGTTCGCTTCGCTCAGCTTCCCAATGCGTGACCGGTCTGTTAGGCTACTCGTCATGCCGGAGCAGGAAAACTCACACCTCACGACCCCAATGACAGTTCCGGCCGCGTTTCGGCTCGCGCGTTTGGCGGCGCTGGACTGGCTGCGCGGGATTGCCGTGCTGGTGATGGTCGAGTGCCACGTGTTCAACGCCGTCCTCGCGCCGCACTACCGGGACACAGCGTGGTTTGCGTTCCTCAACTGGCTCAACGGCTTCGTTGCGCCCGCTTTCTTGCTGGTCAGCGGTGCCGTCATCGGCATGAACCTGCAGAACCGCTGGGACGACGTTCTCACGTTCGGTAAGAGTTGGAAGAAGCTTTGGCTGCGCATCGGGCAAATCTTCATCGTCGCCTACCTGCTGCATCTCCCGACGCCGCTGCTTTGGCAATTCTTCGGCCCGCGCGGGCCGCATCTGATCACGTTGTGGACGAAGATGGACATTCTGCAATGCGTTGCCGGCTCGCTCGCATTGATCGTCCTACTCGTGCCGGTAACACGGAACGCGCGCGTGCATCGGTTCGTCTGCGTCGCGCTCGGAATCGCTGCGCTCGCGACCATCGGTGCCGTCGCGCGGTGGGCAGCAAACTCGTCATTGCCGGTACCGATCCTGAATTACCTCTGGCCGGCAAACGTGGGGTCGTTTCCGCTCGTGCCCTGGGCGGCGTACCCGTTGCTTGGCGTGTGGCTCGGCCCGGCCATCTTCTCGTTTGCCTCCCGGACGTGGGAACAGAGTGTCCGTGCGACGTTGGCCGGTGTCGTCTTTCTCATCGTGTCACGTTTTGTTCCGTCAAGCGGGATGTACGACGGTGCGTTTGTGTTCGGGCGAATGGGTTGGATATTGCTCGGGCTCGCGGTGTGTTGCTGGTTCGGCAAGCCGGTACGCGGCACGGGTTGGATTCTGCAATTCGGCGAACTGTCGCTGTGGTCGTACACGGTTCATCTGATCATCGTGTACGGTTCCGGCATCAGCTTCGGCATGGATGCGTTACGCACCTATAAGGTGCCGCCGTTTCAGGATGGGTTTCCGCCGTGGGCGGCGCTCATTTGTCTCGCCTTGGTGTTGTATCTCACCGGGCGGGTCGTGAACTGGCGTGCAAAATCCTTGCAACGCAAAGCCGCTGCTCGCATCATGCCCGCACAATGACCGGGCGAGAAGTCATTTCCCTTTTCGACAAGTGCGTGATGCCGACATATGGCCGGCAGCCGCTGGTCTTCGTGCGCGGCAAAGGTGCGCGCGTGTGGGACGCCGACGGCAAGGAGTACCTCGACTTCGGCGGCGGCATCGCGGTCAATGTGCTCGGTCACTCGCATCCGGCAATCACCAAGGCACTGACGGCGCAATCACAAGTCTTGGTTCACACGTCGAACCTGTATTACACCGAGCCGCAAGGCTTGCTGGCGAAGCGGTTGGTCGAATTAGTCGGCACCGAAGGCAAATGTTTCTTCTGCAACTCAGGCGGTGAAGCGAACGAAGCACTCTACAAACTCGCGCGGAAATTTGGGCACGATTCGGCCCGGTACGAGATTCTGACGTTCGCCGGTAGTTTTCACGGGCGCACACTGGCTGGCATCAGCGCAACCGGGCAGGAAAAGGTGAAGAAGGGTTTCGAGCCGATGGTGGACGGCTTCCGGCACGTGCCGTTCAACGATCTGGATGCCGTCGCGAAAGCGGTCGGGCCGAAGACCGCGGCGATATTGCTCGAACCAATTCAGGGCGAAAGTGGAATCCAACCGGCGACACCGGAATTTCTGCGCGGACTGCGCCGGCTGTGCGACGAGCGACAGTTGTTGCTGATGTTCGATGAAGTGCAATGCGGCGTCGGGCGTACCGGCGAGTTCTGCGGCTGGAAATCAATCGCGCCAGATATCGTACCGGATGCGGTATCATGGGCGAAGGGACTGGCCGGTGGCTTTCCGATTGGCGCGATTTGGGCGCGGGCGCCGTACGCGGATGTGCTCGGTCCCGGCGCGCACGCTTCGACGTTTGGCGGTACGCCGTTGGCCTGTTCGGTCGCGTTGGCGGTTGTGGACGAAGTTGTGAAACTGATGCCGGACGCCCGGCAACTGGGGAATTATTTCATGGAGAAACTGCGGAGCTTGCCGGTAAAAGAGGTCCGTGGTATCGGATTGATGATTGGGGTTGAATTCTCCACGGATGCGAAGCCGGTCACCGAGAAGATGGTCGAGCATGGATTGATCGGCGTGGCGGCGGGTACGAATGTTGTGCGGTTCTTGCCACCGTTGAACATCACGCGGGCCGACGTGGACGAGGCAATTTCAAAGTTGGAGCGGGCACTGACATGACCGGTCGAGTTGGCAAATGCATTGAAGTGCAGGACGTGGAGCGGGTGCTTCCGATTGCGACGAGCAAGGAGAAGCGGATGCGCTTCGAGTGGGAAGAGTTGCCGTCGGCGGATTTTTTGATGGCGTGGAATCAACACATGGAGCCGAACAGCGTATTCGTCGAGGACTTGGACGAAAACGGGATTACCGTAACGGTGCGTTGGGGATTGATGGATCAGCCGCCGGAGAAGATCGCGGAATTGCTCAATCGCTGGCTGGAAAAGGCGGAAGGTGGCACGTACCGGCCCAGTGGGATTTCGGGAAAGCATTTGTGAAATGAAACATTTACTGACAATCGAACAATTGAGCGCCGGTGAGATCGGCGAGATTCTGAAACTGGCAAAAAGTCTGAAAGCTGCTCGCGGCAAGCCGACGAAAGACCTGCCACTGCAAGGTCAAGTGTGGTCGCTGATCTTCAACAAAGCCAGCACGCGCACACGCGTCAGCTTCGAAGTCGGCATCCGTGAGTTGGGTGGCTCGTCGCTGTATCTTTCATCCAACGATATTCAGATGGGTCGTGGCGAAACTGTCGCGGACACGGCACGCACACTGTCGCGCTACGTTCACGGCATCGTCATTCGCACTTACGCGCAGAGTGATGTGGACACGTTTGCGCGCGTCGGCTCGATCCCGGTCATCAACGCGTTGACCGATGACGAGCATCCCTGCCAGATTCTTGCCGACTTGGAAACGGTCGAAGAGAAACTCGGTAGCTTGAAGGGCAAGAAGGTCGTCTTCCTTGGCGACGGCGCGTGCAACGTCTGCAATTCGTGGCTGTTCGGGGCCGCTAAGACCGGCATGGAATTCTGGGTGGCAGCACCGGAACAATTCCAGCCGGCTGCCGAACTTGTGAAACGTGCCGGCGGCAACATACGTCTGACGGAAGACGTTCGCGAAGCCGCCAAGGGTGCCGACGTTCTTTACACCGACGTTTGGGTTTCAATGGGCAAGGAAGCGGAAGCGGCAGACCGTCTGAAGACTCTCGCGCCGTATCAACTTAATGCCGGTGTGCTGAAATTGGCGAAGGCGAACGCGCTCGTGATGCATTGCCTGCCGGCCTATGTTGGCAAGGAAATCACGGCTGACGTATTCGAGGCGCATCAGAAAACTATTTTCGACCAAGCTGAGAACCGCCTGCACGCTCAGAAAGCAATCATGACGTTGCTGGCGAAGCGTTAGCGTTTCTCGATGCGCCGTGAAAGAGACTCGCGTCCAAAAGAGCGTTCGCGCAACCGCCGCCGGTCTGGTCACCAACGGCGTGCTGGCGTGCATCAAACTCGCCGCCGGTATTCTCGGCAACTCGTACGCGTTGATTGCTGATGCCATTGAGTCGATGGCCGACATTGCGAGTTCGATCATTGTGTGGCGGGCGGTTGTGATTGCCGAACGTCCTGCCGACGCGGACCATCCTTACGGTCACGGCAAGGCGGAGACGCTGGCGGCGGCGGCCGTCTCGGTCCTTTTGCTCGTCGCAGCGGTGCTGATCTTTGTGCAATCGCTGAAAGAAATCCACACCCCGCATCACGCGCCCAAGGCGTTCACGTTATATGTGTTGCTTGGTGTCGTGCTCGTGAAAGAGACATTGTTTCGGTTTGTGGATCGAGTGGGTGCGGAGGTGGACAGTGGTGCCGTCAAGGCCGACGCGTGGCATCATCGCAGCGACGCGATCACCTCAGCGGCGGCGGCGCTCGGGATCAGCGTGGCGTTGGTGGGCGGCGACGCGTACAAATCGGCGGACGACGTGGCGGCGATTTTCGCAGCCGGCATCATTGCGTGGAATGGATACCGGTTGTTGAAGCCGGCGGTGGGTGAGTTGATGGATGCCGCGCCGCAGGAGGACATCGCCGACAAGGCGCGGGCGGTGGCGCTCGGCGTCCAAGGCGTCCGAGGCGTCGAAAAATGTCTGGCGCGTAAGATGGGCTATTGGTATTTGCTGGATATGCACGTCGAGGTGGACGGCTCGCTGAGCGTCGCCGCGGCCCATCGTCTGGCGCACGAGGTCAAAGACGCGATTCGAGCGAAGATTCCTCGCGTCAGCGACGTGACGATTCACATTGAACCGTTCAAGGAGCATACCGGTGAACGCGCCGCTTGAGCAATCGTACCGGCTTTGCGGCGAGATCGCGCGGCGCACCGCGAAGAATTTTTACTATTCGTTTCTGGTGATGCCACGCGAGAAACGGCGCGCCATGTGCGCGGTGTACGCGTTCATGCGACGCAGCGACGACATCGCCGACAGCGCGGCCAATCCGGCGGTAGCGTTGGAAGGATTGCGAAGGTGGCGGGCGTCGGTGGAGGCAGCGTTGAACGGCAAGAACTCGACCGACCCAATCCTGCCGGCGGTATCCGACACGGTGCAACGCTACAAGATTCCGGTCAAACATTTCCAGGAATTGCTCGACGGCACGGAAATGGATCAGACGCGAACCCGGTACGAGACATTCGACGAGCTGTACCGGTACTGCTATCACGTGGCGTCGGCGGTGGGACTGGTCGTGCTGCCGATTTTTGGTTACCGGGACGACGCGGCGAAGGTACCGGCGGAGGCGTGTGGCATCGCGTTTCAACTCACCAACATTCTGCGCGACGTGAAGGAAGACGCGCAGATGGGACGGATTTATCTGCCGCTTGAAGATTTGCGGCGATTCGGCGTCTCAGAAGACGACATCATGAATGCGCGCGCGACACCGGAGTTTGTCGAACTGATGAAATTCGAGGCCGGACGGGCTTGCGAATTTTACCGGAAGGCGCAGCCGTTGCTGGGCATGATCAGCCCCGACAGTCGCGGGACGCTGGCGGTGATGATCGGCATCTACGGCGGTATCCTCGACAAGATGGAGAAGGAAAAGTTTGCTGTATTCGACGGCCGGATTCGGCTGTCGAAGGCGGAGAAATGGAAGATTGTATTGAAAAACTGGCGGAGGAAATGAGTCATGGTAGCTGATTTGGCAATCGCATTCTTTCTGTTCCTGAAGACGGGTGAGAAATTCGCCACGCAGGAGGCGGCCGGAGCGAGCGTCGCGCAATTGACGACGTACGCGGGCGACAAGCTCGGTACGAAATTCGAGCCGCGCGTGCTGAACGATCCCAAGAAGGCCGTCGCGTTTTGTGCGGCGAGCAAGCCGGTACTCGGCATCGTGACACCCGGTTTTTACCTCACTTACGCGAAAGCGCTTGGCATGGAAGCATTGCTGGAGACGAAACGTACCGGTGTCGCGGCGGAACGGTATGTGGTTGTTGAGAAGAAGGACACGGGCGACGATTTGACCGGTAAGATCGTCGCCACAACGCTGGCGGCGGAGGAGCGTTATGTCATCGGCGTCGTCTTGCAGGACAAGTTCGGGCGGGAGTTGCGGCTGAAGCCGGTCACGGACGTGGAGGGCGCCGTGTTCGACTTGGTGGAGGGAGCGAAGGACGCGGCGGACGCGGTGTTGATGGAGGAGGGCGCGTGGGCGTTGTTCCGGGATGATTCCGAGCTGGGGCCGAAGTTGAAGGTTGTATTTGAGTCGGCGGAACTTCCGCGCGATCTCGTCGTCGCGTTTCGGCCCAACGCCGGCAAGCTTGATGTCGAAAAGCTGAAGATCGCTCTTAAAGCGATGAACACAGACGAGGCCGGGAAGTCGGTGCTGCGCAGCATCCGCGTCGAATCATTTGGCGACGTGAACCAGGAACGGTTGGCGAAGGCAGAAACTCTGTTTCATGCGAAGTGAGCTGATACTGCTGGCCGGGCTGGTGGCCGTGTGTGGCTGCAAGAGCATCCGGTCGGTGCACGTCGAACCGTTGCAACCGCTGGCGCTGACGGCGACGGAAGCGCAGAAACTCCACGACGAAGGTCTGGCGCTCTACGCCGAACAGCCGCGGACGCTGGTGCGGGTCACCCACGCCGCCCGGCTGCTTGAACAAGCGGCGCGCGCGTTGCGGGACGATTACGACGCGCAGTGGCAGGCCGCGCAGGCGCTGGCGTTTCTGGCCGAGAACGAGACGCGCCCGGCGTTTCGCCGGGAGGCGGCCAAGTGCGGGGTGGTGCTGGCGCGGCGTGCGCGCGAGCTTCAGTTCGACCGGGTCGAGGGACATTATTGGTACGCGATCAACGTTGGATTGCTTGCCGATGCGGACCGGTCGTATGGGTTGGAGGCAGTGGGCGAGATGGAATCGGCGTTGAAGCGGGCGATGGAGGTTGACGAGCGGTACGATTTTGCCGGGCCGTTGCGGGTGCTGGGCATCTTGCATTTGCGGACACCGGCGCCGCCGGCCAGCATTGGCAGTCCGCGCAAAGGCCTGCGCTTGCTGCAGCGGGCGGTGGAGTTGTTTCCGGATTATCCCGAAAATTTTCTTTATCTTGCCGAGGCGCTGCGCGACAATGACAAGCGAGACGAAGCACGGGAGGCTCTCGTCAAAGTCGTTGAGTCGCCGCCATGGCCGGACCGACAATTCGAGAGCAGCAAGTGGAAATCGGAAGCGGAGCAGCTTCGCCAGAGCTTGTCCGCCCCGAAATGAAATCGCGGCGCCGGTGGTGGATGATGGTGGCGTTGCTGGTCGTCGTCGCGATCGGTTCGCTGGTTGGTGTCCGGCTTTGGAAGGTCTTTCGGGCACGCCACGATGTGAACGAACTGGTGGTGGCGCTGGAGGCTTACCGGATCAAGTTCGGCCAGCCTCTGGAAGGTTCGACGGCGGAGATTTGCGCGGTGCTGCGCGGCGAAGACGTTGGTGGACAGAACCCGGACCGCGAAGCGGTCGTGGAATCTTATAAAGTGAACGCTGCCGGTGAGTTCGTCGATCCGTGGAGCACGGCTTACCGGATTCAGGCCGGGCCGGACGTGCGGGTGTATTCGTGCGGACCCAATCAGCTTGACGAGGGCGGCGACGGTGATGACATCGCAAGCTGGCGGCGGTGAATCACGGAGCGGCCGGGGGGCGATTTTTCTGCTTTCCGATGGCCGGAAACCCGCTACACTTCTTGAGGTTCACCCCAAGGAAAGCAGGGACTTTGAAATGAAACATGTCTTGAATCAGTTGATTCAACTGCAGGAGTTGAACTTTGCGCTGGCCGAGCACATGGCCACCAATCCCCGAACGCCGTTGAAACAACTGCAGGAGTCGATCGCCGAGTTGATGGAAGGGTTGCCGCCCGAAATCGGGCAGCGGTACGGTTTATTGCAGAAACGGTTTCCGCTGGCCGTCGTGCCGGTCGTTCACGGCGGGTGCGCGGGATGCGGGTTGTCGGTACCGGTGGCGCTCGTGAACGAAGTCCGCGCGGCGGAACAAATCCGCGCCTGTCCGCATTGCGGTCGCATTCTGTATTATCAGGAGGGGCTGGCGAAGCAGTCCGCGCCGCGGGTTGGATCCAAACGCCCGGTGCGGGCCGGTATCGCGCGGTTTTCCGCCAGCGAGTTGATGCTTCCGAAACTGGCCGCCACCAACCGGGAGGAAGCGATTGGCGAACTGTCGAAGCTGATGGCGACGTATCAGTTCATCGAAGAGCCGGCGGCGCTGACCGAATTGGCGCTGCGGCGTGAGGCGATGATCAGCACGGCGGTGGAACACGGGTTGGCGTTTCCGCATGTGCGCAACGTGGAAGGCGGCAGCCTCACGTTTGCGTTGGGGTTGAAAGAAAGCGGGATCAAGTTCGACGCGCCGGATGGGCATCTGACGAAGATTATCTTCTTCATCGTCATCCCTACGCCCGCCAGCGCGTTTTACTTGCGGTTGCTGGCCGGTTTGGTGCGCACCTTCGGCGAAACCGAGGCGCGCAACACGCTGCTCAAATGCCAGACCCCGTCGGAGATATGGAAGGCTCTCACCGATCTGACGCGGGAGACGATTCCGTAGCAATTGTGGGTCGGCTCAGGGCACCAGCCGGATGCGGTAGAATCGAGACGGAACGTTGGTCGCGCCACCGGAATCCACCCGATTCGTCGTCACATCGCCGCAGCACGGCAGGACGATCTGCGGGGGCAGATCAATGTAGTTGTTGGAATAACCGCCACCGCTACCCGTCGTAAACTGCAGCATGTTCGTCTTGCCGCCGCCGGCTTTCCAGGTGACGCGGATGTCGTTGCCTTCCGGCACGATGGACGTGATTCGAAGTGCTGACCCGGCATTGTTCGCGGCGGTGCCTGCCAGGAACTCGGCAAGATTGTTTTGGCCATCGCCGTCTTTATCCAAGTTGGCATCGTTCGCGTTCGGATTCAGACCGTTGTTGAACTCGTATCCGTCTGTCATCAGATCGCCGTCAGTATCGGGGTTGACCGGACTTGAGCCGGCAGAATTGATCTCGTCGGAGTCGGTAAGGCCGTCGCCATCGAAGTCGGACGAGCCGTAGGTGACGATAAGCGTGTTGTTGCCAATCGCGTTGTTCAACGGTCCCTTGATGTGGACGCGACCAGTCGCGGTATCGTAGTCGGCTGGTGCCGGCACGTAGTACTGACCATTGGTGATCACCATGGCCGGGGTGTTACCGGCCGGGATGCGCAGGTACACGTCGTAGTTGAGCGCACCGACAGTGAGCTTGTTGATATCGGCGTGAGTCTGGCTGGCGCCCTCGCTGACCATGACATCGAAGCGCTGGTTCTTGTAGAGCAAGTTGTTGAACTTCATGATCGGCCAGCCGGTTGGCAGCTTGGGTGCGAAGGCGCAGGTGTTGTTGGTTTGCGGTTTGTAGTCGAGGAACATCATCATCTCGTCCACAAACGTGGAGTGCGATTCCCACGTGTTGGGCCAGGCGGTCTGGAGCCAGAAGCCGGGATATTTCTGTTCGGTCGAGTTCACGGCAATCTGCTCGCCGGCCAGACCCATCGGGCCGAGTTTGGCGATGATCTTGTCGAGCAGCGCCTTGTTGGTATTGACGAGCGATTTGCCGCCGACGTAATCCTGCCAGCGGGCGTAATACATGCCGTACCAAGCCGTGGCCAGATTCCATGGGCCGCCGTTCCAGTAAATGTCAGCTTCGGCATTCATCTTGTGGTTGTAGCGGCGCACCATGCCGGCGGTTTCGGGGTCGGTTTCGACGATGTTGTCGAAGAAGTTGTTGGTGCCGCCGGACACTTGACGGCCGTGCAGCCACTCAACGACGTTGGTCATCAGAGGATCGTTCGGCGTGAAGACTTCGAACGGATACACGAGCCCGAGGTGGCTGATGTCGGACGCTTCAACGTGACCGTTGACGCGGGCAACCATGCTGGTCTTGATATCAGTGGCTCTATCGCGGAAGGTGGTCGCCCACGAGTTGCTACCCACGACATCGGCAACGTTGGCAGCATCTTGCAGGCCGCGCACAACGCTGGCGTTCGAGTACAGATGCTCGTCGACCACGTCTTCCCACACGTTCCAACTCCAGATCAGATGCGTGTTCGGATCGCGATTGAGGTTGGTTGTATCATTGGTGCCGTTTTCGCTGCTGGCGCGCGCGGCGTTGTAGGCGAGATTCCAATTGTTGGACAGGAATGCGCCGTCGCCGGTGGCGAGGTAATGATAGTACATGCCCCACGGAACGCTGGCGGTCTCGTCCACTTGCGGGTTGCGCCAAACGGGTTTGCCGTCGGTGGTGTACTTCTGGAAGAAGTAGCCGGCACCCCACGTTTCGGCGGGACGCTCCGCGTTGTTGAGCCACTTGTAGAACGCGGTGGACTCAGTCGGGTGGCCGGCGCGATCAAACGTGATAGCGGCGTACACGCCGTCGCGCGGCCAGACGAACGGATATGCGCCGTTGTGCATGCCGGCAATGACCGCACCGCTGACCGGGTCCGCGTGGAGTTTGCTGACGATGAGCGAGCGTTTGAACAGACGGTCGTAAGTGGGATCCGGGAAGTTGACGGTGACGCCGCTGTTGACCCAGTTCGACCAATAACCTTCGGTGGCTGCCTGCACGTTGGACATGTTGTTGCTGTAGAACCAATTGATCATCGGCCGGCCCCAGTAGGCATGCGTGCCGGTCGCGCTGGGGAACGTGTCCCACGAGCCGACGGTCATCACGTCCACTTCGACGGTTTGGCCGGCGGGGATGGTGATCTTCTTGCCGATCCAGCCTTCCTGATTGTCGGTGGCCGTGTGATCGCGCCAACTTCCCTCGGCGGGCAAGCCGGCGCCGGTCACCGCGTTGGTGACGAGCTTCATTACGGTGGCGAAATAGACGGAGTTGCTCTTGCTCCACGGCGTCTGGGTGAAGTCGGGGTCGTACTCAGTGCCCGGCGAGCCGCCGTAACCGTTGGGGTCGCACCACGAACCGGTGGCGACGCGTCCCGTGTTGTCATACACCACCATCGCGTTGTAATTCGTCCCGCCGACAGTTCCTTCGTAGGACATTGTGTCGTAGGCGTCGTCGCCTTTGACGTTGAAGTTCGCGTCCCAGTAGAAATTGATGGTCTTGCTGGTGGCTTCGTTGTTCGTGAGCAGGATGCGCTTCACATGTACGGCGCGATTGGTGCGGACGCCGTCACTACGCGCGCCGGCGATCGGGTCCACCGGAATCGCATTTTCCGTGGGTACGAAGTCGTACTGCTGCACTTTGATGTTGTAGCCGGTGACATTCAACCGGTTGGAGGTGACAACCACGTCGGAGTCGTCAGCGGTCCAACGCTGGCCGACTTCGGTGTAGTCGGTGCTATTCTGGTTCTTTAACCAGTACACCGTGTTGTTAGCGCCGTTTGTGACGGCGATACCGGCCATGGCGGCGATGAGGTTCATCTGGCCGTTCGCTTCCGCATTGTTCTGGGTGCAGCCGGGCGGCCACTGCGGGCCATTGTCGGCGTGATAACCTTCGTTGGCGGTGGCGGTGCCGGCGGGCACACCGACGCTCGGGAAATAATAGTCGTACACCGTGCCGTTCTGGTCGAGCATCACGGTCATGTAACCGTTACCGACGATGGCCTCTTCCTTCAAATGATGGATGTTATTGGCCGGATCGCTAGGGTAACCAAAGCCCGGCCAAGGAATCGTGGCCGGCGTGTAGGTGTAGTTAAGCCCGTTGTTGGTATCGAGGCTCAACGTGAGCGCATCAGCGGTGGAATGACTCAGGCCGGTGCCGGTCGTGGCCGTGGAGCTGAGGACGTAGTACTTGACGGTGGTGCCGATGGGCAGAGCCGGCACCACTGCAGTGTACGCGGTCCCGGAGCCGGTGGCTTCCACGAACTGACTGGTGGTCCAGTTGTCGGTGGTATAGCGCACGTAGATGTGCTCCTCGGCCGATTTCGCCGCGCTGAGCGTGATGGAAACCGTCACTGTGTCGTTGGAATTCGGGAACGCCGGTGAGATACCATTGAACGTCAGCCCGACCGGCTTGGCGGTGGTCTTCAGCACCGCGATGGTGGCGCTGGTGTTTTGCGACGGCTCCATCAGGCGGAACGAGTAGTAGAATCCGTTCGACACAACGATGGCGGCATTGGTGCTGCCGTTCCAGGCGAGCGAGGTCGCGCTGTTGATGGGAATGTTGGCGGCCGAGTTCAATCCCCAGTTGCTGGCCCAGTCGTGGCCGCGACGGAGCTTGAACTGATAGGTGCCCTGCGTGAGGTCCCCGCCCGAGGCGGCAACGAAAATGGAGTTCGTGTACCAGTTGGCGGCGGCCGGCGTGCCGGGCGGGGAAATGACGCCGAGCAGCCAAGGCGATACGAAGTCGTTGGTCCATCCGTTCCACGTGCCGGGCAGGCCGAGATCGTTGGGCGAGCCGGTGGGGCTGCTGCAGACGCTGGGCGGAGTGCCCGTCCAGTCGACGACGATGTGCTTTTGCGTGCCGTCGTCAGAGACCTTGATGCCAAGTTTGCCGTCGGATGTGACCAACCAGCATTGCGCGGCGGCGGTGAAGCTGTTGCTGTTGATCGTGG
>JBGQCJ010000076.1:0-17214 GCA_041495285.1 Verrucomicrobiia bacterium | reverse complement strand
AGTCCGAGAAGTTGGTGAGCGAGGTGCTCGCTGCCGGTGCTCACGGCTACATTCTGAAAGCGGACACGTCGCGCCTGTTGGTTGCCGCCGTCGAATCGCTCGCCCAGCATAAGCCGTTTTTTACGGGCAAGGTTTCGGAAGTGGTGTTGAATGGGTACCTGAACCCCGGGGAAGTTACGAGCGGTGCCGCCGGCCCGGCTGGGCAACTGACGGCACGCGAGCGCGAGATTGTCCAACTCCTGGCCGAAGGAAAGACCAACAAAGAGGTTGCGGTTGCGCTCGGCGTGAGTGTCAAGACAGTGGATGCGCACCGGGCCAACGTCATGCACAAACTCGACCTCCATTCCGTGACCGACCTCGTCCGCTACGCCATCCGCAACAAAATCATCGCCGCCTGAAGCAGTTCCTGCCTTTTCAGTGTGAATTCTCTAGGGTGATTTCCCGGTCGAAACTAGGGAATCCAGTAATTTCAGGTTCTCCGTGAATGCCGTTAGCGTCTGGTGTGATGAAAGACACCCAGACAACGACGGTCGTTTACGAGAATGTTCTCCGGGTCATTCGCGCAATCGCGCTGCTTGCATTTGGTTGGTTGGTCGCATCCACCAATGTATGGGGAGCAACTTGCCAACTCACTCTGACCTGGGCGAACAACGACAGCACTGTGGACGGCTTCAAGATCGAGCGGGTGACCTCGTTTTCCGGCACTTGGACAGAGATCGCCCAGGTGTTAGCCAGCCCGACGAGTTATCAAGACACCGGGGTTGTGGCCAACGTGCTTTACTTCTACCGGCTCCGCGCCTACAATGCTGCCGGCGATTCGGATTACTCCAATGTGGACGGTGCCAGACCGTCATGTTCGGGGGCAACGGACAGCGTTGGAGACGGCATTCCCGATTCGTGGCGGCAGACGTATTGGGGGGGCAGTGGTACTACAACCAACAACAAGACCTGCGCCACCTGCGACGCTGACGGCACCGGCCAAAACAACCAGTTCAAGTATGTGGCGGGCCTGGACCCGACCAATTCCGCTTCCGTGTTTGTGCTGCAGATCCAGAGCGTTGCTGGTCAGCCGAGACAGAAGAAGCTGATCTTCAATCCAATCGCAGACGGTCGCACGTACACCGTCGAATCGAGGACAAGTCTGGTCAGCGGCAGTTACGCCGCGCTAGGCAGCTTCAGCGGCCCGCAAACCAATGCCAACCAAGTGACTGTTACCGACCTCATCGCCACGCAACTAAACAAGTTCTATCACGTGCACATTTCGCTTCCGTGAACCGGAGCGCAGCCGGGATGGGGTTAACGGGCAGCTAAACAACATAAGCCGTGTTCACTGCTCGGTAAATCACCACCGGCTACGCTTCCTGTTTCCCGTCTTGAACGCAGGTTGTTGAGGTGCAACTCTACGCCTCATAACCGGATCATGCCTCTGATTAGCTATTTACCTCATTACAAGAGATTTCTGGACACAGCCTCTCAGGCGCCTCGCACGATCATGTACGGAAATGCATCTGCCGTCCCCGAACTGTCGCGACTAATGCCCTTGCGCCGAGACGGCCTGGTTTCCACCTAGTTTTGACGAAGGCGATTGCTCTGACGCGAACAACTCGGTCTCGTTGCCATAGACCGTCCAGCCGGCGCGCTTGCTTCTGGCAAATAGTTCTAATTTGCTGCCCGGGCACAACGATTCGATGAGTCCATAGAACGCCTCCGGTTTGCGGCTGTGTTCGCGGGCTTTTTCGTGGAGATCGTCGATTGATTGGTTAACGTGACGGTTGGCGACCCTCTGATGGTCATGATGGCGTGCTCCGTGGCCCCTTTCAACCAATCGCCGTAGCCGACGCGCTGCTTATCCCAAGTCAGGATGGTTTTCTTTGTGAATCCCCAATGCCAACAATGTTGTGGGCGTGGTCAATGTGCGTGTTGGTTGTCCACAACCACAGGATGGAGTCATCGTGCGCCAGTTTCGGCACCGGCAGACTCATGATTTGATCAATGCTCATGTCCGGATAAGGGCTCGCACAATCATATTTCGGATCGTTGGCGCGGTCGTAGGACCAAGGAGGATCGACGACGAGGACGCGAAACGGCCCTCTGGGCATTGGTGGTGGCTCTTTCTCAATGCCCGCAGCTTTCATCGCCACCATCAACTTGCGGTAAACCCCGTGGGCTGATTTGGACTCGTCCATTTCGGCCACAAACGGAGCATATTTCTCCGGTTCACTTTCCGCAGCTTGGACGACCACAGCCGCCCGTGTCAGCGTTCTAGCACTGAAGCCGGTGAATGCCGCCACTCGGTCACGCGTCTTGCCCCGGCTCAAAAGGTGGGCATTGCCCGAGGCTTACAGCGACGAACTTAACGAGGCATTAAGATGCAGGAACCGGAAACGATCTTAGTGCCCAAGAAGGCCAGAATTATGACTTCAGAGGCAACCCTGCCGAAAAGAATAATCGCGAATCGCAGCGAGTTCTGGCTGCTGCTGAACGATCTCTTGGCGCGTTGTTTGACAGATTGCGGTATGCGGGTGAAATCACGGTTGGAGAAGATGACGATTCGCTCATCGTGCGAGGTCGCGTCCTCGGGGATGGAGAGAACAAGTAATGAAAATGATTACTCATCCAGTCACGAGGCCAGTTAGCAATCCGCGTAAGTCGGCGTGGTGTTCCATGCAGAAAGAGAATTCGCCACCAGACTGGTTTGATTCGTTGGCGTTCTTGACGTACATGGTCGCGAAGGATTTCAACGACCGCGCCGATGTCGTGCTCGACGAGACCCCCGATGCTTATCACATCACGGTACAAGTGAGGGAGGAAGCCAGATGACTGAAACCATTCAAATTTCCGCGAAGAATTTGGGGCAATTGGCATTGCCAAAATTTTTGCCCCCGGTGCTTCTGGGTCCGGTTGCACCATCCTCAGATGCCCTACCAGTTTTTCCCCGGCATCTTCAGCTCAATTGACAGCTACTCCAAACGGGTCACGTCGCTTTGGTATGACAAACACAAGTCCCCGCCAGAATGGCTACATATGATTGGCGCGTCCGCCCGACCGCTAACAGTTCCGCATTGGACAAAATTCCAAATCTTCGATCCCTCGACAAATATCCGTCTGACTAGCGTACCAGACTCTGTTTGGCAACTGGCGAACAAGTCGTTGGCCATCGTCGATGAAAAAACCGCCAAGGTCACGGCTGCTCAGGACGACCTCGCGGCACTCTATACTGTCCAGCTCAACTGTTATGCCTAAATCGGTGAGCGGGTCGGACTCGGTAAGACGTCGTGGCTGGCGCTGGAATACTACCAGCCCGTGACCGACGTAATCATGGACGATCTAGCTGATGTTGTCGACGTTGATGCGATTTACATGCGGTTTGAGCGAAAAATTGTCCCAGTCAAAATCGGCCTAGCGATGATCCCGCCGTTGCTAATGCGGACCCGCGAACTGTACGACCTTACCGAGCCGCCGCTTGGGCGGGATGATTGCAAGGACTGTCGGCTGTTAGAGAGCTTGCTGAGCATTATGGCCCCTACCGAAGCCCGAATGGAGAAATGAAGAACAAGATTACTCATCTCAAGTTGTCACCCGTTCTTGTCACCCCTCGACAAATTTCAGGGCCACTTGTGGGTTTTAGTGACAGTTTCGCTGTTGGGGTCGATGCCCAGAAGAGCCCGTGTTTCCGAGCCGTTGGCAACGTGTGGCAACGCCTGGACACAACGGGCGGGAACAAAAAAGTTAGCGGGTCAGTTTTAGAAATCCGCTGCTCTGTCCTACTGAGCTACAGGCGCTCCGAGAGTTCCCCCCAAGGCCCGGGGCGCATGCACTTGCAGCCGGGCGGCGGTTCGCATAATAATGCAGTCGCGATGACCCTACAAGTGGAAGATTTCCAGCACGAGATGGCCGCGGCGGTGAAGCACTATGAGAAATATGTCGTTTGCGTCGAGAAGACGCCGGATGAATTTCTCGCGAGCCTGCAATCGTTGATGGCCAAGGCCATTGATGCGTTCGAGCATCGGGCGGAAGGGCTGCGCCACGGGATCGCGTTGGATCGGCATCTCACGATCATCCTAAGCGAATCTGACGGGCACCGGCCGTTGTGCGGGATTTACTTCAATTTGCACAGTCCGTACCGCAAGAGAGTGGACCGGAAGGAGTCGTGATGCCCGTTAGCTGGTCACGATGAATCCGCGCCGCAGCAGGCCGAGAATGCAGGTGCACGCTTCCAAATCCGTGCCGGGGAAATGATCCAACACCCCTTTCATCGTTCCATGACGGAGGACGAGCTGGAAGACTTGGAGTTCTTCTGTGGCCAGGTCACGCAGATGGCCGGGCAGTTGCATGGGCACGGAAAGTTGCGCCGTGGACGCCGGTAGCTTGGATTCCATTTGCCGGAACTCATCGAGGTGCCGGATGCTCTCCAACAGCAGGGCCATGGCTGTCTCCGTGATTTCCTCAGTCACCAAATGGTCGCTAGGCGGCTCAAGCTCGAACGTCCCGGTCGCCCACCCCAGGATCCGGTAAAAGGCCTTCCGCGGCGCAATGGCGAAGTTGTCATCAATCGAAGCGTAGTAGATTTGGCCTTCCCGCAGATAAACCCGGCCCACGGCGCGGTCGGAACGAACCGTGAGGACACCGTTCTTCTTGGAGTTTGCCAAGAGTTGCAGCAGGTCGGCCAGAGGAATCTCCACGATGGAGCCGGTCATGGACTTGCTCGTGGCTGGCACCGCTTCCTGTCGCGGCGCGGGCGGTTGAAGCCGCGGGAGCTTCAGCAATTGAGTAGCCGCCTTCGAAGAGGCCGGACTGCTGGGTGAATCGGCGGAGACAAGCCTCATGGTCGACTCGCCGATCTGGATCTGGTCTCCTTCCGCGAGTTGCGCCAACTTCGTTTTCGTCCCGTTGACGAACGTGCCGTTTCGGGATTCGAGATCCTGAATCACGAACCTTCCGCCGTAGGTCGTGATCTTGGCGTGCTTGCGCGAAACCTTGTCATCCAGCAGCAGCAGATCTACTTCGCTGATCCGGCCAATGACGATTTCGCGGTCCGGCGGCAGGGGGATTTCCCTCCCGTGATCCTTGCCGGACGTGAACAGAAGGGCAAACTGGGGCATGATGTTTTGCTCTCTTGCGGCGGACGGCGTTCGCTTCGCCCGGCAGTCTACAAGGACGCCCCCATGGGGTCAAGCAGTCGCGGACGTTCCCCGTTTCAGGCGCATCACTAGCAGCGTCAACACCGCTGCGACCACCGATCCGACTCCCAGCCATTGCAGAATCGTCGGCGCGGGAGTCTGTCGAATCACTTCCGACCCAAACTGCAACCAGAACGCCACCACCATCGTTGCCGACGTCAGCATCCCCCGCGCCGCAAACACCGCGCCGCGCCGCTGGTCGTCCACTTGCTCCTGCAGCTTGGCATCAATGACGATGAATGCCGTGGCAACGATCGCCCCCAGCGGAATCAGCAGGCCGGCAGCCACCCACGGGTTCGTCGTCAGACTCAGCAACTTCAACAGCCCGCCGCCGATAATCAATTGCACAAACGGCAACCAACCGGCCTGCGTCCACGCCTTGGCGCGGCCAACCGCCACCACGCCCAGCGCTGCGCCGGCACCGGCGGCAGTCATGAGATAACCCAGCCCGCCCGTTCGCAGACCGAGTGTGTCCAGACTGTAGCCGACCATGGCAATCAACAAAATGCCTCCGAGAAACGCGAACACCGCCGCGAGAATCACCAGCGGCAGCGCGCTCGGATGCTGCCACAGATAGATCAGTCCGCTCTTCAACTGACCCCAACCGCCCTCGGGATGCGCGTTCGCGCCGCCGCTGGTGGCGTGCGGATGCATCCGGATGCCCCACACCAACCCGATGCTGGCCACATACGCCAACGCATTCGCCAGCACCGCCCACTCCACGCCCAAGCGCTCCGCCACAAAACCACCCAACGCGCGACCGCCCACGCTTGCCACCGCCAACGACGTCGTGAACAGCGTATTGGCCTGAATCAGATTCCCGCCTTTCACCAGATTCGGCAGCAACGCGTACCGGGCTGGGTAGTAAAACGTCGTAATCGCGCCGATGACAAAAATCATCGCGTACACCATGAAGAGGTCGCGCTCCTCCACGCGGCCCGTCAATACCGGCAACAACCACATCGCGATGATGCCCACGATCAACGCGCGCAGCGAGTCGCTGACCATCAGCACATTGCGCCGCTGCCACCGGTCCAGATACGCGATGGCCACCGGCCCCAGCAGCAGCCCGGGTAATGACACCGCGAAGAAGAGCTTGGCGGTCTCGACGCGCTCGTTGTAGCCGTGCGCGCGAAAGAATTCCAACAGCCCCATTTGCATGACCGCATCGCCCAGCGCCAGCACCATTTGCGCGATCCACAACTTGCGAAACTCTCGATTTTGGAGAACCGCGCGCATCATTACTCGTGTTCGGCCATAAACGTTTGCATGTCGTCCGGCAGTGGCGCTTCAAATTCGCAAGGCTGCCGGGTGACCGGATGCAACAGCGACAACCGTGCCGCATGGAGCGCATGGCGCGGCAGCAGCAATTTGCCAAGCATCTCCCCGGTCACTCCCTCCTTGATAAATTGCAGGTACAATCGCTCGTCCGGCCCATAAATCTTGTCGCCGACAATCGAATGCCCCAACCACACCATGTGTACGCGCAGTTGATGCGTCCGTCCTGTGCGCGGCCAGAGTCGCACCACTGTGAACCCGTGCAGCCTTTGCTCAAATGAAAACTCAGTCATGCTGGCCTTACCGGCCGCACGATCCACCACCCGCTTTGTGTACACCACGGAATCCTTCGCCAAGCCGACCGGTTGATCCACAACGCCGCTGTCCTGCCGGAGTTCTCCCCAACAGATCGCCAGATACTCCTTCTCGATTTCGCGCCGCAGAACCGCTTTGCCGAGAATCTTAGCGGCACGCTCGTTCTTGCCGATGAGGATTAACCCGCTCGTCTCGCGGTCGAGACGATTGACGAATCGCGGCATCACGCCGCGTTGGCGCACCCAGGTCGCCAGCGCTTGCTGTTCCGGCCGTTGCGCCGAATGGCAAGCCATCCCGCCGGGTTTGTCCAGCACGAGCAGATCGTCGTCTTCGAAGACGGTTTGCGGCCCGGCCCCTTGGAGCGTTTGCACGTGCGATGTTAGCTTCTTCGTGGAGCCGGTTGCAATGAAAAGCGCGACTACAACACACCCGCGCGTTCGAGAATCGACTGTAACACCACCGGCGCGGCGAACTTCTCCTCGGCGAGTTGACGCGCAGCCGCACAGTGACTGTCGTAGTCGAAATTGATCGCTTCGATGCCGCGCACTGCTTCCTCCAGCGTGCTGAAAGTCACCAGTCCCTTGCCGGTCGGCAGGAAGTTGTTGAGGCCGGTGTCCTGCACCAACGCCGGCCGCCCGGCAGCGAGGTAACACACGGTCCGGTCACTAAACCAACCGCTCCGTGATTTCACGTAACCACCTTTGGCCACGCTGAACTCCGCCCGGGATTGCTGGATGTAAGCGCGGAAGCCGTCCAGCCCACCGGCGGCTTCGTGTGGATTCACCAGACCCCAGCCATTTTCGTGCAATTTGGTGATATCTTCCGATTCTGCTTCGTGAATGAGCAACGCCAGCTCAATGGCCTGCGATGTCTTGCGCGGAAGCTCGACAAACTTCAGAAACTCTTCGCGCTTCGGGCCGTAGTACTCATCCTGCCATACTGCTTCCTGCCCGCGCCATTGTCCGATGGTGGTGAATGGACGCGCCGGCACTCCCGTTTGCACCGGCCAGTATTCCAAAGCCACCGGCGGCAGGAATGTTTGCCATTGGATGCCGCGCGTCGGGATCGGAAAACCCGGCTGGCCAACATTGAGCCCCACACTGAAAAAGAGATTGTGCTTCGACAAGTCCATGTCCCATTGCTGCGCCCAAATCTGCGTGAAACCGGGATCGAGATCAAAATACGCGCGACGCTTAATGCGGCGCAGCAACTCGTCGTCCTTCAGCGCACCGCAAAGATTGATGAGCAAATCACAATCGTTGCATAGCGCGGCCAGTTGCCGGTCCGTCATTCCGAAAACCTGCTTGCCATCGTGCAAGACCGCCCAGTTGTCACCAAAACCGAATTTCTCGCATTGCGCCCGAAACGGTTCGACGTTGGCCGTCCCGGAAATATCAAACCAGAACGGCTCGACCCCACGTGCACGCAGTCCGGCAAGGTAATGCAAATTGAGCCACTGCATTCCGCCACCCTCAGGATAACTCGCGCCCCAGCCGCTGGTGACGATCACCTTCTTCACTTGCTTGCAACCTGTGCGCCGAACTGCAATTCCACCACCCGCGCATACCGGCCGCCGCGCTTGATCAGTTCGTCATGCGTACCGCGCTCGACGATCTGACCGTCCTCCATCACTAGAAGAATCGTGGCCGCGCGGACGGTCGAAAGCCGGTGTGCCACGACGAACACCGTGCGCCTCTTGCGCAAACGCTCCAGGGCACGCAAAACGGCTGCCTCAGTTTCCGCATCCAGTGCGGCGGTCGGCTCGTCGAGAATCAAAACAGGCGAATTCTTCACGAAGGCGCGCGCAAGCGCGAGTCGTTGGCGTTGCCCGCCGGAGAGAAGCACGCCGCGTTCGCCAATCGGTGTGTCGTAACCCTGTCGCATCGCGCGGATGAATTCGTCCGCTTCAGCCTCGCGCGCCGCTTCGACGACTTCATCGAACGTCGCGTCGGGCCGACCGTACGCAATGTTCTCGCGCACCGTTGTCGAGAACAGCACCGGCTCCTGCGGCACGATACTGATTTGCCGGCGCAGGGTGCGATACTGAAACTCCCGGACATCAACGCCGTCCACGAGCACGCGGCCTTTCTGCGGATCGTAGAAACGCAACAGCAAACTGAGCAGGGTTGTCTTGCCGACACCACTCGGTCCGACCAAGGCAATCATCTGGCCCGGTCGCGCCTCAAATCCGACACCTTTCAAGACCGGCCGATTTGCGTCGTAACCAAACCACACGCTCTCGAATTGCACGACACCGTCACAACGCGTCAGCGGACGCGCGTTGGGTGCATCACCAATCGTCGGCTTGGTTTCCAGGATTTCGACGACACGGCGAAATGGCGTGAGCGCGCCTTGAATGGACGCCGCAATCCCGCTGATCGTACTCATCGGACCGTAGAGCATGCCGACGTAACTGATGAACACCAGCAACTCGCCCACACTCAGCCGACCGGCCAGCACGCGCTGACCACCAATCCAGATCATCGCCACCGTGCCAGCCGCCGTGATTAACCCAACGACGAACGATGACATCACCTGCACCTTTGTCATGCGCACGTTCGCGTCCACACTTTGCGCTGCGCCGACATCAAACCGTCGAACCTCATCCTCCTCACGAGCGAAAGCTTGTATGGTGCGGATAGCCGCGAGCGACTCTTGAATGATTGAACTGACCTTGCTCTCGTTGGTGTGATACTCGGTGGAAACGTCGGTCAGGCGGCGGTTGTAGAGCTTGATCGTCAGCGCCAACGCCGGCGCGACGCACAACGCCAGCAACGTCAGCACGACATCGAAGCGCAGCATGATCATCATCATACCGACGAGGGTAACGACCGAAGAAACCAGCGGGATCAGACCGCCGTTGAAAAGCGTTTGAATCGAAAACGTGTCCCATGTCACGCGATAGATCGAATCACCGACGGCCCGGTTGTCGTGGAACACGAGACTGAGTTTTTGCAGATGTTCGTATAACCGCAACCGGAGTTCCTGCGTCATGCGCAAGCCGGCACGCACCAAGTACGTTGTGCCCCACGCGCTGAGTCCACCGCGCAACACGTGAATCACCAGCAATGCGCCGCATACGACCGTGAGTACCACGAGCTTGCCGTCACCGAAAATTTCAACCCAGCCGGGAGTGGGCGCAGCGTTCGTGAGGATGCTATCCACAATGATCTTCAGCGGCCACGGTTGCAGAAGGCTCGCGGCGATTCCGAGCACCGTCAAAACAAGCCCCGCGATCGCGTCACGCCGTTGCGCGCGCATCAGCGACCGCACGTGCGGCCATAATTTCGGTTCACGGCTCAATGAGTTCTCTCCCACGTTTCGCCCCCGCTTGCACTAAGAGTCTGAAAATGCTGGACAAGCGCTCAACCTCCTGCCGCCGAACTTCCTTGGTCTCTTCGTCCCGTGGCTTGTTGTCCAAGAGGAACCGCGTGTAGTATTCCACCCAATCAACCACTGTTTCAAATCCGTCCAAAACCACGTTCGGATTTGCCCCGTTGTTAAGCAAAAAAGCGACCGCCTCTGGCTCACAACGGAATGCTACCGTCGGCAACAGTTCTCCGTCGGTGTAGTCAATGACGGCACCCTGACTGATTAGGTATTCAATAGCCTTCATCGGCAGCTTTGGCACGTTTGCCAGCGCGTGCATGATGACCGTGTATCCCAAGGAATCGGCCGCGTTCACATCGGCCCCGCCTTCAATGAGAAGTCTAATAATTTCAACAACGCTTTCTTGAGGCCGGAAGCTTCTCACCGCGTACATGAGTGCTGTATTGCCCGTATCGTTCAACACATTCACATCCGCCCCTCGTGACAGAAGCAACTCAACGGTTTCCGTCACCAGCTTCCTGTTGCACAAGGCTCGCATCAGAACAGAATCACCCTTGACGTCAGTGTCGTTGACGTTCGCTCCTTGCTCGACCAGAAAGCGAATGATTTCGGGAGTCACCCGGCTGTCGAGTACCGCGTGCATTAGTACCGATCGCCGCTGATAATCTGGGGCATTCAGATCAGCGCCTTGCCCTACAAGTTGTTTCACTCGATCCAACGACGGATTCGGAGAATGCAAAGCCCACACCAACTCTTCGTCAATGTCCCGCTTCATGAAGCGGTGTTTTTCTTCGGTGACAGCCATCGTGGCCCCTAACAAATCTCAAATCCTTCTCTTGCGGCAGAACGTCGCGCACGCTCTCATCAACTCCCCGTCCTCAGACCCGCTAGCTCACGCTCTCTTGACCTCTTTGATCAAGATCAATACTCCGGGAAATTGGTATTTTTCCCAGCAACCGTATTTTCCAATCTTTGGAAAAACCCAAGCCATTGCATCAGGGCGAAGATCAGAAGCTTGGTCAATAGACCATTTGACCGCCTTGCCTATGTTGGCGCTGTGTCGGCAGGTAATCCGAGGTGCAACAAACAGGAGCGCGAGACGTCGCATTTCCTTTTCGCTCGGAGCTTGACCGATGTCCCTACGCACGTGTTTGAAACGCTCCCTGAGTTTCTGCCTTTGATCCTTCATTGTTGTGGCCGCAAGTCCGTACCGCTTGGATTCTGCTCTAAACGCGCAACTTTGTTTGTTCTTAGTTTCAAAATACAAATCGGTTCGTCCAGTATACGATGCTTCTGTTGGACGCCCTTTCTTTGAGAGTGCTCTTTTTGCATCAGAGTATTCCTCCAGCGAAACTCCCCCGGAGAGCCAAATTGCGGTAGAGAATAAGCCCAACAACGCTCTTTCGTTGTACCACCATGGTACATCGTGATCTCTCTTGACCCACCGATCAGCAAGCCTGCGGTTGAGTTCGATCCACTTGTGCAAGGCAGGCCGCAGTGTCACCAGTCCCCGAGAACACCGCATGCCTTTGATAGTTGGTTGTCTATTGCTCACGAGCCTTTGGCCTCCGTTCCTGTGTCTCTGTGGTTCATTCTTCCGTTCCCACCGCCTGCGTGATGCTGCCAAAACCGTCGCGCTCAAGCAACCGCAACAGTCCGCGGTTGATTTCCGCCCCGATGGATGGTCCTTCGTAAATCATTCCTGTCCAAACCTCTACGAGGCTTGCGCCGGCGCGAATCTTCTCGTAGGCGTCGGCTGCATTAAAGATTCCGCCAACCCCGATGACCGACAACTGGCCGCGCGTTTGACGCCGAATATGGCGCACAAATTCAGTGGCGCGGCCGCGCAACGGGGCCCCGCTCAATCCGCCTTCGGGCGGCGTGGGATGATTGATGGTTGTGTTCGTTGCCACAATGCCGGCAGTGCCGTGCTTGCGAGCGAGTTCCAAGACGTCATCGAGTTGGTCGAATGTCAGATCAGGTGCGACCTTCACCAGCACCGGGACTTCCCGCTTCGCTTTGGCGAGCAAATCATCAAGGAAACTTTTGTCCTGAAGCTTGCGTAGACCGGGCGTGTTGGGCGAGCTGACATTGATCACGAAAAAATCCGCGCGCCCTTGGAAGGCAGCAAGTGTGCGGGCGTGATGGTCCGCCGCGCCGGCAAGCTCCACGTCGCGCGATTTACCCACGTTGACTCCGACCGGCACACGATGCGGCACCGGTGGAACGCGCACCGCGATGGCATCCGCGCCGTCGTTGTTGAAGCCCATCCGGTTGATCAACGCCTGTTCCCCGGGAAGCCGAAACAAACGGGGAGGCGGATTACCTTCCTGCGCTCGCGCGGTCACGCTACCGACTTCAACAAAACCGAAGCCAAGCGACGGCCAGAGGTTCACGCCAACCGCGTTCTTGTCAAATCCGGCCGCCAATCCGACCGGATTCGGGAATTCGATGCCGAAAACCGTCTGGCGGAGACGCCGGTCTTCGACCACCATGAGCGTTTCGAGAGCATCGCGACCGACGCGGCTCTGGCCAAACTTCTGCGCGAGCGCGAGGGCGCGTTCGTGCACCTCTTCTGGATCGCTGCGAAACAGCCACGGACGAAAGAGTCGCCGGTAGAACATGGTGGCTAACATGGCAAATTGGCGTCCGGCCTGCTATATTTTTCTCGGTTGGAAATAGTGAGTATGAATCGCGAGGCACAGAAACATATCGAGTACGCCTCCGGTTATCTCGATTTGAAGATGTACGATGACGCCATGCGCGAGGCGGATGCTGCGTTGGCGCTGGACCCGAACCAATCGTTCGCCATCGCCATCAAATCGGCGGCGTTGTGGCAATCCAACCGGCTGAGTGAAGCGGAGCCGTTCATGGCGAAGCTGGCGGAGATGAATCCGCGTGAATCCACCATCTGGATCAACCTCGCTTACATCCGTCGGCGCACGCAATCGCTGGACGCCGCGGTGGAGACCCTACAACACGCGTTCGACGCCAACCCGCGCGACGCGCTGGCGCACTTCAACATGGCCTGCTATCGCGCCATGCAGGATCGGGCGGAGGAGGCGCTGGAGTTGCTCAAGAACGCGCTGCATCTCGACCCCAAGCTGAAGTCGCTGGCCCGGGCCGAGCCCGACTTGGAGAAGTTGCGCGATCGGACCGAGTTCAAGGAGCTGGTCAACGTTCGCTGAACGTCGGCCATCCTGCCGGTCTCCAAAAGAAACTCCATTTCTCTGTGAATTCATCTTGTCTTGAAGGCGGGTTTTTGCGAGTCTGTCGGTAGCGAGTTGCAGAAACACAAGGAGGAACGCATCTATGGAGAACAACGCACCACCCCAATCAACGATCGCCAGCGAAGTGGAGATCAAAGGCACCATCAAGAGCTCGGGTTCAATTCGCATCGATGGCAAGCTGGATGGCGAGTTGCAGTGCAGCGGTGACGCCATTGTCGGCAAGTCGGCGACAATGAAAGGAAATATCAATGTCAACTCGGTGACTGTCGAGGGCACGGTCCATGGCAACATCAACGCCAAAGACCGGATTGAGATGAAATCATCCGCCCGCGTCACCGGCGACATCAAGGCCAAGCGACTGAGTGTCGAGGACGGCGTCACGTTCGTCGGCAAATCGGAAGTCAGCCCGTCCGGCTCGCCGATCAGCACTGCGCCCATCACAACCTCCGGCGACGAAGCGCAAGCCGAGTCCACCGAAGACGTGAAAGAGGGTGCCGCCGCCGTTCGATCTTTCGCGCGCCGCTAAGCAGCCGCACGCTTTCCAGAGTACGGCCCGGTGCTGTCCGCCGGGCCACGGAAGGAGCCATCGGTGTCAAAGCAGCGAAAGGTCAGCACGCTTGACGGTTACGCGACGCTGAAGGCCGCGGCGCGGGCCGTGAAGGCCCATGAAAAGGCGGAGTCGCCGGCGCTTGCCACCGCTCGTTCGTCAGCCGCCGCCCCGTCTACCGACCAGCAAAAAATAGGCACGGGCGTTGGGCGGACGGTCATGCCCGCCCGGCACGTGATCGAATGCTACGAGTGCGGTTACAAGTTCCAGCTCCACGGTCGTGCCGCGAAAACGAACTGCTCGAAGTGCCGGGCCGTGCTCGATCTGAGCGACCACACCATCGACAGCGATTGGAGCGAATCACTGCGCACGACCGGCACGATTCGACTCACGGCCCGGGCCATCCTCAACGCCGGCGATCTGATTGCCAACGACGTCGTGCTCGATGGCCTCCTCGAAGGCGGGCGCGTCCGCGCCATGCGCCGGTTGGAGCTTGGCCCCGGCGCGATCTTTTCGGAAAAAGCGATTGCGGCGGCGGACCTCAAAATTGGTGACGGTGCGTCCATCACATTCAAGCAGGAAGCCAACTACCGGGACGTCGAGGTGTGCGGCACGCTCAACGCAAGGCTGCACGCTTCAGGGATCGTGACGGTGAAACCGGGAGGATTGCTCACTGGCGAAGTACACGCCGCGCATCTCATTGTGGAAGATGGCGGCGGACTGAAGGCCACGCTGCACATTGCGCCCGGGACGGGCGCCGCGCCTCATGACCCATTCAATCGTGCGTGATATTCTTGAAGAGGATGAACCGTCAACCCCTTCTCTCGGAGTGCAGCAATTCCTTGCGACGCGGCGTTTGCTCCGGCCAGTGTCGTCATGATCGGAATCTTGTGAAGAACCGCGGCGGTGCGAATCTTCACGCCGTCGGCCGCCGGGCCTTGTCCACTGGCCGTGTTGACGACCAACTGAATCTCACCGTTCTTGATTAAGTCGAGCACATTGGGACGACCTTCGGCGAGTTTGAACAGCGGTTGCACTGTGAGACCGGCTTCCTGAAGCACTTGGGCTGTGCCGGTCGTGGCGCAAATCTCAAATTTCAAATCCGCAAACTCCTTCGCGATGGGCAGCACATTCTTCTTGTCGGAGTCGCGCACGCTGATGAACACCTTACCGGTCTGCGGCAACGCCGGCGCCGCCGCCATCTGCGATTTCGCGTAAGCTTCGCCCCAATCTTCGCCCATGCCCATCACTTCCCCGGTTGAACGCATCTCCGGGCCGAGCAAGATGTCTTGACCGGGAAACTTGCTGAACGGGAACACGGATTCCTTCACGGAAAAATACTCCGGCCAGATTTCTTTCGTGAACCCAAGCTCCGTGAGTTTCTTACCGGTCATTACTTTCGCCGCGAGTTTTGCCAGCGGCAGACCGATGGCCTTGCTGACAAACGGCACCGTGCGCGACGCGCGCGGGTTCACTTCCAGCACCCAAACGTTGTGGCCCTTCACCGCGAACTGCACGTTCATCAACCCGGCCACCTTGAGTTCCCGGGCCATCGTGTGCGTGTAGTGGCGGATCGTCTCCATGTTCTCCGGCCAAATGGAGTGCGGTGGCAACACCATCGCCGCGTCTCCGCTGTGGCAACCGGCAAACTCGATGTGTTCCAACATTCCGCCGACGACCACCGTGTCGCCGCCGACACCGATGTCCGCGATGCAATCCGCGTCCACCTCGATGGCCTCTTCGAGAAATTTGTCCACGAGCACCGGACGCTCTGGTGAGGCTTCGACAGCAAACCGCAGGTAATGACGGATCTCATCGTCGCTGTACACGATCTGCATCGCACGGCCACCGAGAACGAAGGACGGGCGCACCAAGACCGGATAGCCGAGTTTGTGTGCCGCCGCCAAAGCCTCATTTTCATTGGTCGCCAAGCCGTTTGGTGGTTGCGGAATTTTCAACCGGTCGAGCATCGCGGCGAACAGTTTCCGGTCCTCGGCGATCTCGATGCTCTGCGGCGATGTGCCGGTGATGTTGACGCCGTTCTTCTGCAAGCCGAGAGAGAGGTTGAGTGGCGTCTGACCGCCGAATTGCACAATCGCTCCCCAGCATTGTTCGCGCTCATATATATGGAGGACATCCTCCAGCGTCAGCGGCTCGAAATAGAGTTTGTCGCTCGTGTCGTAATCGGTCGAGACGGTTTCCGGATTCGAGTTCACCATGATTGACTCAAGCCCGAGTTCCTTCAGCGCGAATGCCGCATGAACGCAGCAATAGTCGAACTCGATCCCTTGTCCGATCCGGTTCGGCCCGCCGCCGAGGATCATCACTTTGCGTGTGTCCGTTTTGCGGACCTCGTCGTCGCCGGTATCGTACGTCGAATAATAGTACGGCGTGTACGCTTCAAACTCGGCCGCGCACGTGTCCACCAGCCGGTAGCTCGGCACGAGACCACGCGACTTTCGTTCCGCCCGGACCTCGTCTTCCGTCGTCCCATTGAGCGCTGCGATTTGCCGGTCGGAAAAGCCCAACGATTTCGCTTTGTGCAACAAACCGTTCTTCAGACCGCCGGCAACAATCTTGTCCTCGTAATCCACAATCTCTTTGATGTTCTGGAGAAACCACGGGTCGATGTGGGTGAGGCGGTGGATTTCTTCGAGCGTGAAGCCGGCACGATAGGCGTGCCGGATGTAGAAGATGCGCTCGGCGCAGGGCGTGATGAGTTGGCGCTCGATCTCGTCGCGGGGACGGAGTTCCCGGCCACCGCCCCAACGTCCGCCGTAGAGACCGGTCGCGCCGATTTCGAGTCCGCGCAGCGCTTTCTGCAACGATTCCTTGAACGTCCGGCCGATGGCCATGACTTCGCCGACGCTTTTCATTTGCGTGGTCAACGTCGGGTCAGCTTGCGGGAATTTTTCGAAGTCGAACCGGGGAATCTTCGTCACCACGTAGTCAATCGTCGGCTCGAAGCTGGCCGGGGTGCTCTTGGTGATGTCGTTGGGAATTTCGTCGAGCGTGTAACCGATGGCGAGTTTCGCGGCGATCTTGGCGATGGGGAAACCGGTCGCCTTCGACGCGAGCGCGCTCGACCGGCTAACGCGCGGGTTCATTTCGATGATGACCATCCGTCCGTTCTCGGGATTGACACCGAATTGAATGTTCGAGCCGCCGGTCTCGACACCAATTTCGCGGATGCAGGCGAAGCTGGCGTCGCGCATGTTCTGCCATTCCTTGTCGGTGAGCGTCTGGATCGGCGCAACGGTGATTGAGTCGCCGGTATGCACGCCCATTGGGTCGAGGTTTTCGATGGAGCAGACGATGACGCAATTGTCCGCCT
>JBGQCJ010000075.1:0-17458 GCA_041495285.1 Verrucomicrobiia bacterium | reverse complement strand
CGTTCTCCAACCGGTTCGGGCCGTAGACTTCGGCCACCAACGTCTGCAATACCGGCGGCCCCGGTGGCGTTTCGGCAATCTTCACCCGCGCGCCGTACCGGGCGGCAATCGCCTGCACTTTCGGGCGAATGCGTTTGGCGATCTCGTGACTCTGCGCGCTGCGTTTACCTTTCGGCACAAGATTCACCTGGATGTCGGCCACGTTCGGCCCGCGCCGCAAGAAGTAATGACGGACCAGCCCGTTGAAATTGTACGGCGCGGCGGTGCCGACATAGACTTGGTAATCCGTGACCTCGGGTTCGTCGCGCACGGCAGCGGCGATCTCGCGGGCAACGCGCGCTGTCTGCTCCAGCGTCGTCCCTTCGTCCATGTCCACGATGATCTGGAACTCGCTCTTGTTGTCAAACGGCAGCATCTTCACCTTCACAGCCTTGAAGTAAACGAGCGCCATCGCGCCGAGCAGCAGTGCGGTGATCGCGACCAGGAAAACTGTCTGCCACGCGGGATGATGGATGACCGGTCCCATCACGCGCCGGTACAGCCGCGTTGCCCAGTTTTCTTGTTCGCCCTCGTGGTGCTGGGTAGAGCGTCCCCGGAGAATCCGAAGCGCCGCCCACGGCGTGACCACGAATGCGACAATCATCGAGAACACCATCGCGGCGCTCGAACCGATGGGGATCGGTCGCATATACGGTCCCATCAACCCACTCACAAACGCCATCGGCAAGATCGCGGCAATGACCGTCAGCGTGGCAAGAATCAACGGCGACCGGACTTCGTTTACGGCTTCAATGGTCACGTCGAGCAACGGTCGCCCCTTGTTCTGCGGCATACGAAAGTGTCGGACGATGTTTTCCACGTCCACGATCGGATCGTCCACGAGAATGCCGATTGAAAAGATGAGCGCGAACAACGTGATGCGATTGAGCGTGAAACCGAGAAAGTAAAATGTCGCCAGTGTCAGCGCCAGCGTGACCGGAATCGCGACCGCCACCACACCGGATTCGCGCCAGCCGAGGACGAAGCCGATGAGAATGCTCACGCCGACGATCGCGATGGCCATGTGAAAGAGAAGCTCGTTGGATTTCTCGGCAGCGGTGTGTCCGTAGTGCCGCGTGATCGTCACGTGCAAGTCAGCCGGGATGATCACACCCTTGAGCGAGTTCACCTTTGCCAACACGCGCTCGGCGACGCGAATCGCATTCGTGCCTTTCCGCTTTGCGATGGCGATGGTGACGGCCGGCTCTTCGCCTCCCGCGCGCGTTCCGAATAACACGTACTGGTTCGACTCTTCCTCCGTATCTACGACCTGTGCCACGTCGCGGACATAGACCGGTTTCCCTTCGGACACGCCGATCACGACGGAAGCCACGTCGTCGGCATCCTTGAGAAAGCCGCCGGTGTCCACGAGGATTTCGCGGTTCAAATCGGAGTAACTGCCGGCCTTCGTCTGCTGATTGGCCGCTTCCAGCATCTCCGTCACGCGGATCGGGTCAACGCGATGCGCCGCGAGCTTCGCCGCATCGAGTTGAACGCGGACCTGCCGCCGCTGGCCGCCGATCAACGTTGTCGTGGAAACGTCCGGCACCTGCTTGATCGCGTCGTCCAACTGTGCAGCCACGCGCCGCAGCATAAAATGATCGTAGCGTTCGCTGTGCAACGTCAACGCCAGGATCGGCACGTCGTCAATACGGCGCGGTTTAATCAGTGGCTCGGAAACGCCGGGCGGGATGAGATCGTAATTGCCGAACATCTTTTGATTCAACCGCACGATGGCCGCTTCCTCGTTCTCACCGACATTGAATCGCACGACAGCCAGCGCGCCGTCAGCGCTGGAAGTCGAATAGATGTACTCGACGCCGGGAATCTCCCACAGCAGCTTCTCCATCGGCTTGGTGACGCGTTCCTCGACTTCATGCGCCGACGCGCCGGGGAATCTTACAAAGATGTCAATCATCGGGACGATGATCTGCGGTTCTTCCTCGCGCGGCAGCAGCGCCACTGCCGCCGCGCCGAGCAACATCGCCGCGATGACGACCAGCGGCGTAAGCTTCGAATCAATGAAGTAACGGACGATGCGCGCCGCCAAACCGAATTGATGACCGGCGTTGCTCATTCACTTACCGGTTGGCCATCGGCAACTTCACCGCTGGTGACAACACGTTCGCCCGCCTGCAGCCCCGACAAAATCTCCACCGCGTCGAGGTACTCCTTGCCGGGCTTGATGAGACGCATCTGCGCGTGGCCATCGGCGACGACGAAGAGATAGGTCAGTTGTCCGCGCTGGTGGACAACCGATTTGTTCACAAACAGCGCGGGACGCTCGCCGGTAAGCAACTGGGCGCGGCCGAACATCCCGGACTTCAACGGTTGCCGGCAGTCGAGATCAATCTTCACGAGGAAACCGCGGCTGACCGCCTCGGCGGAAGGCTCGGACTCGCCGATGGTGCCGACGCATTTCTCGCCGGTCGCATCAATGATCACATGCACGCTCTTCCCGACCGCGCCCGCAACGGCGAAGCGTTCGGGCACGCGCGCTTCGAGCCGGTACGCGCTCGTCTGCTCGATCACGAACAGCGGTTTGTTCGGCGCGGCGAGATCGCCCGCATCACACGACTTGCTTGCGACGACGCCATCGAACGGCGCGACAACCCGCGCATAGCTCAACGCGGCCTGCGCGACCCGGTAGCGCGCATTGACAGTATCGAACTCCGATTGCGCGATGGCCTGTTGTGCCAGCAGCGTCTTTAGCCGGTCGTAGTCTGACTTGGTCCGGTCGAATTCGGCCCGCAGTTCCCGGTCATCGAGTTTGGCGAGGAGTTGTCCGGCCGTGACCGTGTCGCCGGCTTTCACGGGAATCTCCTCAATCGTCGTCATCACTTTGGATGAGACGGTGGCCGAAACTTTCGGGCGCACGGTGCCCACGACTTCGTAAATCTCCGGCGTCTGCTGCAGGTCAACGCGCAGCGTTTGCACCTTCGCTGCCGGCAAGTTACTCGGCCCGGTCTCGGCCTTGTGACCGCAGCCAGCCAGCAGAGCCGCCGTCGCAAGTAACAAGAACTGGCGTGCGTTCACTTGCTGGCGCACGAGCCGGCGACGCCAAGTTTCTTGAGGATGTCTTCCATCAGACACCACTTCGTGATGGAGGACTGCAGCAGGTTCGCACCGACGAAGGCGGTGAACCACAGCCAATTCGGATTCACCCAATGCGCCAGCGCGAGACTGGCAAGGATGAATGTGCCGGCAATCATGCGGATGTAACGTTCCAGTGTCATGACTTCACCTCCCAGAATGCGTCAGGCTTTCGCGCTGTGTTTTTCCATGCTCTTGAGAAAACCTTCAAAGAGGCAGCGATGTTCCTCTTCATCGGCCAGTAACTCGATGGCCAAATCCTGCGTGACGTAGTCCTTGCCATCGCATGCCTTGATGATCTGCTTGTACAGCGAGATCGCACCGTTTTCGGCAGCCAGCACTCCCTTGACCACCGTCAGGATGTCGGTGGAATCGGCGGGCGGCTGCAACCCCTTCTGCGTGCGCTCCAAGGCCAACGAGCCGGGCGGGCAGGCGCCGAGTTGTTTCAGCCGGTGCGCCAGTTTCTGCGCATGGCCGAGCTCCTCGGTCACGTCCTCGGCAAGCGATTCCTTGATTTCCTCGGCGCGCAATCCATCCAGCCAGATTGAATTGGCCAGATAGTTTGCGACGGTTTCCAGTTCCGCTGCGTACGCGTTCTGCAACAGGACAACAACTTTCTTATCACTCATAACTTCCTCCTTCGTAGTTTAGCTCGCTGAGAATATCCCTCAGCAGCCCATTCATTCAACTCATTCAACAGCGTTTATTGCAGCCCCAGTCCGGACGTTGGCAATGACCGACCATCATCCCTCTCAGAAATCAGTCAGCGCTTTGGGCGGCCACGCCGCGCGCAGGGCGTTGAGCACCACGACCACGTCGATGATTTCTTGAGCGATGGCCCCGGCGACCGGCGGTAAGTGACCGGCAGCGGCGACGATCATACCGGCCACGCTCAGAGCCATTCCGCCGACGGCACTTTGCAGCGCGATGGTGCGCATGCGGCGGCTGATGTGCAGGAATTCGTCCACTTTCTCCAGCGAACTGTCCAGAATCACCGCGCCGGCCGCTTCACTGGTGATGTCGCTTTTCTGACCGAACGCCACACCGACGGTCGCGGCCATCAACGCCGGGGCATCGTTGATACCGTCGCCCAGATAAAGCGTCTTCGCCTTGCGCGTCTCGTCGCGAACGATGGCCAGTTTCTCTTCGGGACTCTTGCCGGCATGCACCTCGCTGATTCCGACGCGCTCGGCCAGATAACGCACCTCGGATTCGCGGTCGCCGGACACCAACATCACTTTGTGAAACAAGTGCCGGGGTTTCAAGTGGCCGATGAACGAGACGCCCTCGGCCCGCGGTTCGTCGCGGAACCGGTAAGTGGCGGCGTAGGCACCGTCGATAACAATGAGGCATTCGAGGCCGTCGCCGGCGGGCGGGAGATCGCGCGCAAGCGCCGGGTGTTGCGCCGTGAGCCGGTTGCGGCTGGTGATCTGGATTGTGCGGCCGGCGATTGTGCCGCGCAGCCCTTCGCCGGGACGCTCACTGATTTCACTCGCTTCCTGAAGTGCGACGCCGGCTGTCTGCGCGGCGGCGACGATGGTGCCGGCCAGAGGATGTTTTGAGTAGCGTTCGAGGCTGGCGGTGAGTGCGAGCACGTCCTTCCCGTCGAAGCCGGGCGCGCAGTTCTGTTCGGTCAATTTCGGTTCGCCATACGTCAGCGTGCCGGTCTTGTCGAAGATCACCGTCCGGCAAGTGTCGATCTGTTCCAGCACCGCCGGGTTGCGCACGATGATCGCGCGTTTGGCTGCCAACGAGATCGCGCCGATGATGGCGACCGGGATGGCGATCAATAGCGGGCACGGCGTGGCTACGACGAGGACGGCGAGAAACCGGTTGGCTTGGCCGCTGATGAGCCACGCGATGACCGCGACGGCGACCGCTACCGGCGTGTAATACGTGCCGAGTTGATCGCCGAGCCGGCGCAGCCGCGGCCGCTGTTGCTCGGAGGCGCGCATGACTTGCATGATCTTGGCGTAACGCGAATCCACCGCCAGCTTGGCGGCGCGAATGGTGAGCGCCGATTCGCCGTTGATCGCGCCCGACAGCACATCCGAGCCGGGCGTTTTCGACATTTGGAACGGTTCGCCGGTCAGATAAGACTCATCCATCACGCCGTGCCCCTCGACGACCACGCCGTCGACCGGGCAGATGTCATGCGGGTAAATGAGCACCGTATCGCCGATGGCGATCTGGTCCAACGGCACATCGGCAACCTCGGCACCGCGTTTGACGTGCGCGATCGACGGCATGCGTTTGGCCAACGCCTGGAGAACCGAGGAGGCGCTGCGCACGGCGTAGTTCTCCAACGCCTCGCCGCCGGACAGCATCAACACCACCAGCGAGCCGGCCAGATATTCGCCCAGCAAGACGGACGTCACGATCGAGATGCCGGCCAGAAGATCGGAGCCGAATTCGCGTCTGAAAAGTTTGCGGAGAAGTTCCCAAACAAGTGGGATGCCGCCTGCGGCGAGCACGGCGAGCAAGGGAAGCCGGTACGTGCTTTCGGCGCTGTGAAAACCAAACCGCAGCACAAGGTGCAGGCTGATTCCGGCAATCGCCAGCAGCGCGATCACACTGTGTTTCCGGGAAGTCCCCGTCGGCGCGGAACTCAGATGTGATGGCACAGTTTCTCCAATTAACGGGGTAAACGCATCATCGCGTCAGGGGCCGGCGATGTCAACTCTTTGGCGGGCGAGGCGCTACTGTTTCGCGGTGCCCCAGCGACGGTAGAGGAATTTTTCCCACGGGGAAAACAGAATCTTGTCGGCAAGCAATCCGATGACGATGATGATGAGCATGATGCCGATGACTTGGTCCATCGCCTGCAGTTCCCGGCCATAATGGAGCAGGTGGCCGAGGCCGAAGCCGGTCAGAATCGTCACGTAAATCTCCGCCGCCATCAGCGACCGCCACGCAAACGCCCAGCCCTGTTTCATGCCGCTGACGATGAACGGCAGCGACGCCGGCACGATCACTTTGACCCACGTATGCAGCCACCGTGAACCCATCGTGCGCGCGGCGCGCGCGTAGATCGGCGGCACCGTGCGCACGCCATTATCGGTAGCGATCACGACCGACCACAAGGTACCCATGATGACGACAAACAACATCGCAATCTCGGTTTGGCCAAACCACAGCAACGCCAGTGGCACCCAGCACACGCTCGGCAATGTTTGAAATCCTAGCGCCACCACGCCGAGTGTGTCCTCGACAACCTTGAACCGGGCGGTAAGCAGTCCGAGTGGCAGGCCGAAAAGCAAACCGAGAGCATAGCCGATCAGCAAGCGCCGCATCGTTACGACTGAAGCGTGCTCCAGAGTGCCGTCTCGCAGCGCGTTGTAGATGTATTCGGCGACGCTCAGCGGTGACGGCACGAGCACCGGCGACCACACTTTCATCCGCACAAGAATCTCCCAGATTGTGAAGAGCACGGCGAAGAACACGATCACAATGGCGGTACGTTTCATTCCGGCACGTCCGCGGTCTCATTTACCAACGTTTGTTTCAGCGCGCGGCGAATCTCGGTCGCGTGCTTCGCCAACTCCACGGTGTTGATGTCGCGCGGACGTGGCAGGTCAACCGTAAACTCCTGCGTGATGCGGCCCGGATGCGGCGAAAACAGCACCACGCGGTCGCCAAGACAGGCCGCTTCGCGGACGTTGTGCGTGACGAAGATGATCGTCTTGCGCCGCTTCTCCCAGATTTGCTGGATGTCGCCGTACAGTTGCTCACGCGTCAACGCGTCGAGCGAAGCGAACGGCTCGTCCATCAGTAGCACGCCAGGGTTCGGCGCCAGCGCGCGCGCCAACGCGACACGCTGCTTCATGCCGCCGGACAATTCGTGGATGTTTGCGTCCACAAATTTCTGCAAACCGACCAATTGCAGATAATATTTGGCGACCTCGCGGCGTTCCTTGTTGGTCAATTTGGGTTTCAGTTTCAGTCCGAACATGACGTTGTCCATCACGTCCAGCCACGGGAACAGCGCCGACTCCTGAAACATCATCATTCGCGCGCGGCCGGGACCGGTCACGGGTTTCCCGTCGGCCAGCACCTGTCCCTTGTCGGGCATTTCCAACCCTGCGATGATGTTCAGCAAGGTGGACTTACCGCAGCCCGATGGTCCGACGAGACAGACGAACTCGCCTTCTTTTACGTTCAGCGAGACGTTGTCGAGCGCGTGCACCTTGGTGCGGCGCGTCTGAAACCACTTCGATACGCCGTCCACCACGAGTTTCTCGGGTTGAACATTCTGCAGTTCCTGTTCGACGCTGATCATTTCACTTCCGGTAACGCCTTCTCCTTCAGCACGTCGCTGAGCAACTTCAAATCGTAGATGCGCGAGAGATCGGGCTTGTCCTTGATGAAGCCGATCCGGTGGGCATCCTCGGCGGATTTCAGGAGCGAGGCGCTGACCGGGTCGTACGTGATTTCGAGCCGCTTCCACGCGCTGTCCAGCGTCGCTGCCGGCAACGCTTTCGTCGTCTCCGCCTTGATCTCCTCGTTGAGAATCTTTTTTGCCTCGTCCGGATGTCCGTTGATCCACTGCGTCAACTCAACGTGCGCGGCGATCCATTTCTTCAACAACTCCGGGTGCTCTTTGAGAAACTTCACGCTGCTGACCAGATGCGTCGTGACGTACTTACCGCCGGTCTCTTTCCAGAGCGAGCTTTCATCAAGATAAACCTCCCCATTTGCTTCTAGCACTAATCGGCTGACCCACGGTTCAACCGTCCACACGGCGTCGAGGTCGCCCTTCTTGAACAGCGCGAGTTGGTCGGGATTCGCGGTCGGCAACACCAGCGCATCACCACCGGTCATCGTGATCTTCAGACCTTTCGACCGTAACCACGCCCGGCAGGCGACGTCTTGCGTGTTGCCCAGTTGCGGGGTGGCGATCTTCTTGCCCCTGAAATCGGCGTCCGCCTTGATGCGGCCGTCCGACTGCACGACCAGCGCCGCCCCGCCGCTGCAGGCGCCGGCCACGATGCGGATTTCTTCGCCCTTCGATTTGAGATGCGCGTTGATGGCCGGGTTCGGACCGACGTACGTGAGATCAATGGAGCGCGCGAAGATTGCTTCCATCGCGCTCGGCCCGGCATTGTACACAAACCACTGTATCTCGACGTCCGGTCCGAGTCGTTCCTCGAACCAGCCTTTGCCTTGCCGGCTAAGGCCGTGGGCGATGACCGCTTGCGCGTGCGTGACGTTTGGAAAATGGCCGACGCGGAGCACGACTTTTTCCGCATGCGCGGTCACGCTGGCGAATGCGAATAGAATGGTAAGCAACAGTTTCATCGCTTTGCCTCCATAAATGGCAGAGGGACTTTGTCGCGGCGAATCTTGCGCAGCGTCACCTCCACCGTATCGGCCAGCGTGTAATGATCGAGGATGTTGGCGATCGCGTTCCGGACATCCACCATCAACAGCCGGAGTCCGCAGTGCTCTTCGTCCGGACATGAACACGGCGCGTAGGCGGTCACGCTCGCACACGAAATCGGCGCCAGCGGGCCGTCGATCAGCCGCACCACGTCGCCGATTTTGATCTTGTTCATTGGCATCTTGATGAAGTAACCGCCGCCCTTGCCGCGTTTGCTGCCGAGATAACCGGCCTTGTTTAAGTCGAGGAGAATAGCCTCCAGAAACTTGATCGGGATATTTTCCTTCTTCGCCAACTCGCTGATCTGCACCAAAGGCCGCCCCAACTCTTGGGCGATCCCCAGATTGATCAACGATCGCAACGCATACTCGCCTCGCTTCGAAACTCGCATCGTGTTGAAAGGCTACTCTGTCAGTAGACAATTGCAAGAAGTTTTTCATCATTTGCCTCTTTTGGTTCGCTTCTGGTGGTCAAAACGACAATTGCAGGCGTGTGAAGAGGACCTTCTCTCTGGGCCGGGATCCGGCGCTAGCGCCACCGTCGAAATACGTCTGCTCGTAGTCGAGATCGGTGCGCACGTTCTTGCTTAGATACCAGTTGAGGGACACCCCACGCGGTGGCCTTGCTAGCCGACGTCGCTGGATTGGCGAAGCTGGCGGCACTGCCGGCAAACGCGTCGTTGTCCACATCAAGAACACCATAACGCCCGACGACTTCGAATGCACCCCAGTCGCCGGTCTTGAGGTTGAACGGATGCTTGGGGTTCACCCCATTGTACGAAGCGTCGTCGCCGGTGAGCACGTAGGAGGCGGCTACTTGCCACGCTTTATTGCGCAACCGGTCGGAACGCGTGGCGTTGTTGACCTTTTGCTCGGAGAGGACGTACTCGCCAAACAATCCGAACGATCCCCAGTAGTAGTTGAACTGTGGCACGAGACGAAGGCGGTCGCCGTCGGGGAACGTCGTTGACCGGTAGGAGAAGAACGTATTCTGGCCTGCCGTCTTGTAGGTGGGCAGGTTCGTCGTTGTGCCCGCGACCTGCTGGGCGCCGTACGTGCCGGCGATGCCGATGCCGAACCCCTGCAGCGGATCGATGTCCGTTTTCTTGAATGGCTTGACAAAGATTCTGGCCGCCAAGTCCTTGGCGTCGCCCGCGTCGAGATCAATCGTGGCGGAGCCGTCCGGGACGCCGTTGAAGACGCCGACTGCATAGTTGAATACACCATCGAGAACATCGCCGCCGATCTGGAAGCCCACGTCGCGGTTGGGCACCAGCGCGGTTGAGAATCCCGTTTCGACGAAAGGCCGATCGGGGTCATACTGCAGTTGTTCCAGGCCCACTGGGGGCTTGAACTTACCGCCGCGGATGCTCAGCCAGGGCCAGTGCTTCCACTCGGCGTAAGCGTCAAATAACGTTGTCGTTCCGGCAGCAAAATCGGGCATGAGCCGGAAATTAAAGTCCTGAAAAACCGTCCCTTCGATGATGGGTCTCGCCCGGCGCACGAGAAACGTGTCGCTGAATGCGTTGTTGTCGTCGAAGTAAAACCGCCCATCAGCTTGGAGCTGGCCACGCAGTCTCAACCGGAAGTTGCCATCGGCAGATTTCAGTGCGAAACCTTCCTTGCCGGCCGTGATGATGGGTGTCTCCTTGGCCTTGGCGGTAGTGTCTTCTTTTTCCAGTTCGCGTTGCCGCTTCAGGACGCGAATCTCCTGCTCGAGCGCGTTGAGCCGTTCGTCTGTTGTCGATGGGGGAGTGCCGGCTTCATCGGCGCGAGCCGGTCGCCCGATGCCCGCAAGGGCGCCGCCCATCACTGCAATTACAACCAACAACCTAAAGTACTTCATCCTCGTATCTCCTTGTCCTCATCAACCTCCGATGACCCGGTCGGCTGATGTCATATATATGTCTTCTCGTGTTCGACCTCCGGGTCGGTCCGGTCGGTCTCAAGTTTCGGTGCGCGTCTCCAATTGCTTGACGGAGTGCGGCGCGTCCAAACGGACTCTTTCGGTCCGTTCGATCTGCACGACTCGGGAATCGTGCACTACGACTTGAACGACGCCGTAGTTCAACGACTCGACGTGTCGCCGCACAATGGCCAGCCAACTGGCCGGACTCTCATTGCCATGAAATTGCGTCACGGCGCGATACTCGACTAACCCGATAGACAATGCAAGAACTTTTTTCTACTATTTTGATAGACAATAAAAAGGTTGCTTCGGACGCTGGTGGCCGTCATGTCATCCTGTCAGTGAATGGACTTGAAGCAGGACATCGTGGCAGTCAGCACGACCGGGTGCGCGGCTTTCACGTGGCAACGAACCGACACGTAAGGTCTTGTTTTCAGCGGATTAAGCAAGGGCTTACGACCCGATCAGTGTTACCGGAGAAGTCTTGGTATCCGCGATGCTGGCTCAGGGGAGTGATGGATGCGACGCTCCGCAGATTTGTTGCGCCGGACTTTGACCGGCTCGTGAAGATGTACGCCGAGTTCGAGCCGAAAGGGGCGTTTCAGGGCCTACCGCCACAAACCTTGGCGCAGATCAAAGGCTGGTTGCGAGCGCTCGCCGAAGCCGGTGACGCTCAGTTCGTAATCGAGGTCAGCGACCGGATCGTCGGCCACTCGATGCTCTGCCTATCGAAGGACAAGACAGATGCGGAGTTCGCCATTTTTCTTCATCAGAATTACCGGGGTCTTGGCCTGGGCAAGAAGTTGACGCTCGGAACACTGAATTTCGGCTGCAAACAACTCGAACTGGATCGCGTTTGGCTGAGCGTGCAAGGATCGAATCCGGTTGCGCTGCGGCTGTTCGAAGACGTCGGCTTTCGCGATGTGGAGCAGGGCGATCCGCTGCGATGGGAGTTGGAGATGGAGCGACCCTCTCATTGCGCGGAGTGCAAAGAAGACAAGTGCATCATCTTCGGGAAGTCACTGCCGCAAACAATAGCGGTCCCATCCCACAAGACCACGGTCTCTTGACGCTCGCACCGTCCGAGGCCCGTCATTCGCCGTTTGACAAAGTGTCGGATTTCATTTCCCAAGCTGACAGATTGTCGTGCGCAATTGAGGCGAATACCGGCTCCTTGTGAAAAAAGTCACATTTCCAAGTCATGTGATTCTAAAAGGTTGCGCCTAGAGAGCCATCGGCTTGCAAACGATGGCAGGCTCGTTGCTAAGTCAACAGTCGGGCAATGACTACGTGTGCACAATCATCGGTGCAGGCGCCCGGAAGGACTATCCAGAGCAATGCCGCGCCGCAAAGCAACGAGCGACTCGAGGCCATCTTCCGACCGAAATCTGTTGCCGTGATCGGCGCCTCGAACCGCGAAGGCAGTGTCGGCCACGATCTTTTCAGAAACATTCTTCTCGGCGGCTACTGCGGCACGCTCTATCCGGTCAATCCCAAGGCGACCTCGATTGCCGGCGTCCGCGCGTATCCGAACATCTCGGCGATTCCCGACGACGTTGATTTGGCGCTGATCATTGTTCCGGCCGCCGCCGCGCCAGAAGTGATGGACGAGTGCGGCCGGAAAGGTGTGCGTGGTGCCGTCATTGTCTCGGCGGGCTTCAAGGAAATCGGGCCGGAAGGCGCGGAGCTGGAACGACGCACGGTTGCAATTGCGCGTCAATACCGGATCCCACTCGTTGGACCAAACTGCCTCGGCGTGATCAACACTGACGCGGACATTCTGCTCAACGCCAGCTTTGCCCGGTGCATGCCCAAGCACGGCAACATTGCCTTCGTATCACAAAGCGGCGCGCTCTGCGCCGGCATCCTCGACTATGCGCGAGGCCGCAACATCGGCTTCTCGAAGTTCATCAGCTTCGGCAACAAGGCTGACGTGACGGAAACGGACTTACTGCGTTACCTAGCCACTGATGACAGCACCGACGTCATTCTGATGTACTTGGAAACTTTAGCAGACGGCCGCGCCCTCATCGAATTGGCTCGCGAGATTACGGGCGAACTCGCACACCGCAAACCGATCCTAGCCATCAAGTCTGGGCGGACTTCGCAAGGCGCGGCCGCCGCCCGTTCGCACACCGGCTCGCTGGCCGGTAGCGACGTTGTGTACGACGCCATTTTCGCGCAGGCCGGCATCCTGCGTGCGGAAACAGTAGAAGAACTTTTCGACTTCGCGGTCGGGTTCTCACGCCAGCCGTTGCCCAAAGGCAACCGCTTCGCCATAGTCACCAACGCGGGTGGACCCGGCATCATGGCCACCGATGCCGCCATCCGTCATGGGCTCGAGCTCGCCAAACTGCGACCCGAGACACTCGAGTCCCTCAAGGCGAAGCTGCCCCCGACCGCGAACTTTTATAACCCCGTTGACGTCATCGGTGACGCCACCTGCGATCGCTACACGGCGGCGCTTAACGCCGTGCTCGCCGATCCGGACGTTGACGGGCTGGTCGTGCTGCTCACACCGCAGTCGATGACCGACATCGACGCCATCGCGCGCACGATCGGCGAGACCACGCCGCAGTACAAGAAGACGGTACTCGCGTCGTTTCTCGGTCACGTGGACGTGTCGTCGGGAATCCAGATTCTCTCCAAGTACGGTATCCCGAACTACGAGTTTCCCGAGAACGCGTCGCGATCTCTCGCCGGCATGTATCGTTACACGCAATGGCTCAAGAGGCCGCGCACCACTGAGCGCCGATTCGATGTGAACTCCGGTGCCGTGCGCGCGACCTTCGACAAAGCCCGCAAGGAGAAACGCACGTTCCTGCCGGAAGTCGAGGCGCTAGCCGTGCTCGACGCATACGGTTTCCCGCTGCTGAAGCACGATCTCGCAAAGACAGCCGATGAAGCGGTGGCGCTCTTGAAGAAGCTCGGCGGCCCGGTCGCCATGAAAATTGCCTCGCCGGACGTCGTGCACAAAGTTGATGTCGGCGGAGTCTTGCTCAACATTTCCACGCCTGAAGAAGCCCGTGCTGGGTTTGAAAAAATCACAAACGGGGTGAAACAAAAGCTGCCCGGTGCGCGGCTTCTGGGTGTGGAAGTTCAACAGATGGCCGACAAAGGTACGGAGGTCATCCTCGGCATCAGCAAAGACCCCGCGTTCGGCCACATCATCATGTTCGGCTTGGGCGGCACGTACGTCGAGGTCTTTAAGGACGTGAGCTTCCGGCTCGTGCCCATCCGCGAACTCGGCGCCCGCAATATGATCAAGTCCATCCGCGCCGCCAAAGTGTTCGAAGGTTTCCGCGGCGAACCGCCCGCCGACATCGAATCCATCGCCGAATGTCTCGAGCGGCTCTCGCAGTTGGTCGTGGACTTCCCGGAAATCGAAGAACTCGACATCAACCCGCTCATCGTCCACGCCGGCGGCAAAGGCGCCCATGTGGCCGACGTGCGCATCGCGCTGGCCGACGGCAACGCGAGCGCCCCCTAAGGTCATTATGAGCACCACGCCCACAGTCGAGCAACCTCTCGCCGTGGGCGACGCGCGTAAAATCTCGGTCGCTCAGGTGCTCGTCTATGAGTTGCGCGTGCGCGACGCGATGAGCAAACCGCCGGTGACCGCCGCGCCGAGCGACTCGCTGCGTTCGATCCAGCTTTTGATGAAGACGCACCGGTTCTCCGGCGTTCCCATCACGCAAAACGGATCGTTGCTCGGCGTCGTCAGCATCGAGGACATCATCCGCGCGCTGGACAAGGGCCATATCAATGACCCCGCTGAGAAATGGATGTCCCGCGCCATCGTCACGCTGCGCGACCATTTCTCGCTCGTGCGCGCTGTCGCCGAATTCGACCGGCATGGTTTCGGCCGCTTCCCGGTGCTCGACACGAGTGACCGGCTCGTCGGCATCATCACCCGCGGCGACATCACCTCCTGCCTGATGCATCACCTCGAACGCCGCGCCGAAGAAGCGCTCGCCCATGAAGCGGTGCTGCGCGCAGCACACGTCGCTGACGAGGAAGCGCAACGCGTCGTCATCCGGGCGCACGTGCGTACCGGCGATTACGACGGCGCCGGGAAAATTTCGCAGCGGATGCGCCAAGTGCTGCGCGATCGTGCCATCGATCCCGAAATCCGGCGCCGGGCCGCCGTCGTCGCTTACGAAGCGGAAACGAACATCATCATCCACTCGCTCGGCGGCGAGATTACCGTGACGATTCACCCCGACAAGGTCGTTATCGAGGCCGTGGACGCCGGCCCCGGCATCGACAACATCGAACAGGCGATGCAGGAAGGTTGGTCCACGGCAGGCCGGCTGCCGCGCGAACTTGGTTTCGGCGCCGGCATGGGTCTGCCAAACATGAAGAAGTGCTCGGACCGCTTCGAAATCGTCTCCGACAGCGAGCGCGGCACGCGTCTGCGCTCGGAAATTCATCTTCGCAAAGCAGGAGCCCCCTCATGAAAACGCAACAGGCCGTCAAACTGCAACCGTTGCTCGCTGCGTTGCAGGCCGAGCCGCTGACAGACCACGTGCCGGAGAACATCACTGGCTGTTACATCTCTGATTTGCTCAGCGACGTGCTTGCGCACGCCGAGCCGGGCGTGTTGTGGTTGACGGTGCAGACGCACCGCAACGTCGTGTCGGTGGCCGGCATGAAAGACGTGGCCGGCGTGCTCATCACCACCGGGCGCAAACCCGACCCGGCCATCATCGCGGAGGCCGATGAAGCCGGCATCGCGTTGCTGGCGACGCCGCTGAGCACGTACGAAGCCGCGGCCAAACTTTGGGAGGCCGGAGTTCGATGAGCGCACCGAAAACATTGACCACGGCTGTGTTGCCGGTTCATCCGAGTGGTGACCAGCGGTTTGCCGCGCTCGATCAGACGATCGAGAGCTACAACCGCGAACCGACCGCGCTGATCCAGATTCTCCACTCGGCGCAACAATTATTCGGCTATCTCAGCGCCGACGTGATCCGCTACATCGCCGGCGCGCTGCGGCTGCCGGTCGCGCATGTATACGGCGTCATCACGTTCTATCATCTCTTCACGATGCTGCCGCGGGGCAAACACCAGATCATGGTTTGCCGGGGCACGACCTGCCATGTGCGCGGCGCGCAAACGTTGCTCGAGCGGCTCGAACAGCAGCTCGGCATCAAGGAAGGCGAGACGACCAAGGACAATTTGCTCAGCCTGCACAGCGCCCGGTGCATCGGCGCCTGCGCGCTGGCCCCGGCCATCGCTGTGGACGACGACGTGTACGGCAAGCTCTCGCCCGACAAAATCCAGCGCTTCTGCCAGAAGGAGTTGAAGAAGTATGTTTGACGAACTCTCGCTCAACCTTCTCGACATCGGCATGAACTCGTTCGCCGCGGGCGCGACGGTCTTGCGAATCACCGTCTTGGAAGACGTGCGACGCGATTGGTTCATCGTTCGTCTTCGCGACGACGGTCGCGGGATGGACGAGGAGACACTGCGCCGCGTTTTGACCAAGAACGCCTCAACGAAGGTGGGCCGCAAGAAACAGATCGGCCTCGGCCTCGCGTTGTTGCGTCAGACGTCCGAGATGTGCGGCGGGGCGTTTCACATTCATTCCACGACGGGGAAAGGCACGGGCGTGACCGCCTCGATGCGGTTCTCGCACGTTGACCGGCCTCCGCTCGGTGATCTCAACGCGACAATCCTGGCGCTGTGCGTGGCGGGCCCGGACGTGGATGTCCGACTTCATTACTGCTCAAACGGCGAAGCATTCCAATTCAGTTCACAGGAAGGGAAACACCATGAACCTCGAAGAACTCAAGAAACTCAAGGAAAAGGCGCAGCGGCAAGTCGCGCTGCGTGAAGGCCAGAAAAAGTATCGTGTCGTCATCAGCATGGGCACGTCCGGCATCGCGGCCGGCGCGCGGGAAATCATGAAGACCATGCTCGACGAGATCGAGAAACGCGGTCTTGACGACGTCGAAGTGCGCGTCACCGGCGAGCACGGGCTGGAAGATGTCGAGCCGGTCGTCCGCATTGAGGAAGCCGGTGGCGAAGAGACCACCTATGCGCGGCTGGATATCGAGAAGGCGCGCAAGATTGTCTCCGAACATCTGGAGAAAGGCCACAAAGTAGACACGCTGGCCGTCGGCAAACAGAAAAAAACGGAGTGACGTTGAATGATTAGGACTCACATCCTCGTTTGCGCGGGTGCCGGCTGCCTCAGTTCGGGCGGACACGCGTTGAAGGACGCGCTCGAGCATGAGTTGAAGGCGCGCGGCCTTGACGAGGAAATCGCCATCGTCGAGACCGGCTGCATGGGGCCGTGCGACCTCGGCCCGGTGATGCTCGTGCATCCAGATGGCACGTTCTACCAACGCGTCACGGCACTCGATGTGCCGAAGCTCGTCGAAGAACACTTCATCAAAGGCCGCGCCTACACGAAGCTTCTGCCGAAAGAGGATGTCAGCGGCAATATCGTCACCACCCAGCGCGACTTCGGGTTCTTCGCCAAGCAAGAGAAGATCATTTTGGAGAATTGCGGTCTCATCGATGCCGAGAGTATTGACGAGTATATCGCGCGCGACGGTTACGCCGCTCTCGGCAAGGCACTCACGACGATGAAGCCCGAGGACGTGATTGCCGAAGTGAAAGCCAGCGGCCTGCGCGGGCGCGGCGGCGCAGGCTTTCCGACCGGGCTGAAATGGTCGTTCATGCCAAAGGAATCGACCGACGGCCGGCCGAGCTATCTGGTGGTCAATGCAGACGAGTCCGAGCCCGGCACATTCAAGGATCGCGAGATCATGGAAGGCAATCCATTCCAGTTCCTGGAAGGGCTTGCAATTGCCTCTTATGCGGTCGGCGCGAATGCTGCCTATATTTATCTACGCGGTGAGTTCTGGGAGTTGGGTGCCTTTCTCGATGAGAAGATTACGGAAATGGAAAAGGAAGGTTTCCTCGGCGACAAACTGTTTGGCGGCGAATATTCTTTGCGTATATACACACATCTTGGAGCAGGTGCCTACATCTGCGGCGAAGAGACAGCCTTGCTTGAGTCGCTCG
>JBGQCJ010000074.1:0-17870 GCA_041495285.1 Verrucomicrobiia bacterium | reverse complement strand
GTACCACAGTGTGCAAAAAGCCGCAAGAAATGTGCAAAACGGCGCGGCTGATGCAAGGGCTAACGCGCGGGGCGGCGCAAATGTTCACCAATGCCAAGCCGCGCTCAACTGGTGGTCAACTGGGCAGGACTAAGTGAGAGCGCTCATGCTTTCTAACTCACGACAGAATACTACTCTGGCAATGGGGCTAATCGATCGTTCAAAAGCCGCGCGCCTTCGCGAGTTGCTTGTATATGTCCGGGGTTTGCGCCAAACACTTCATTGCCGCGTCTCGTCAGACTCGGCCTCGCCTGCTCCTTCGACCAGAAGTCCGGATTCGCGAGCACGCGGAGTTCGTCCTTCATCATCTTGCTGGTGGTTGACGAATCGTGTAGGGTTCACCCGGGACGCAGTGGTTTGCTGGCAACCGACGATCATTCAACAGAGTTAAGATGAAGAGCGCAGAGAAGAATCTTACCGCCGCCGAGTTGAAGGCCATCGAGGAGCACAAGTATTTCCTGTCGCAACGGCGCGGGACGGAGGTGACCATCGAGGAGGCGATTGCCGATTTCGTCCAGCATTTCGCCAACGATTGGCGGCAGGAGAAGTTGCGCCGGGATAATCTGGAGCAGCGCGAGGAGATCGAGAAGCACAAGTATCTCCGCTCGTTGGAAGAGGGCCGGGACATCGGCGGACATTCCGCCGCCGAGGAATGGTGCCAGAAATACGCCCACATCTGGCGGGCTGAGCGCGAATCCATCGAACGGAACGGTTTCAAGAGGATTTGGGTGACCATCGAGAACAAAGAGGGTCTCCACCTGCGACCGGTCTCCGCGGTGGCGGCGCTCGCGGCGCGATTCGATTGTGACATCTACGTGCACAAGGACGGGATGGTGTACTACAACCTCCTGCTGGAAGGTCGCCCCTACATGAACGTGCGCTCCATTCTCGGTTTCCTGTCGATGGGGGCCGTGCTGGGGGACGCGCTGGAGTTCATCGCCACCGGCGCGCAAGCCGAGCAAGCCTTGGAAACCCTCGCCCAATTCATGAAGGGCGACCAAGCTGCCGGCAACTGAACGGCAAGACATTCACCACGACTCAGGTAGGGCGGGACGGCCCGGCCCGCCGCCTTCCTGAATCAGTATCCCCTCGCCTTGGCGAGTTGCTTATCTATGTCGGAGATTTTGGCTTGTTCTTTGAGCCAGAAGTCGGGGTTGGCGAGCGCGCGCAGTTCGTCGATCTCTTTCCCCTGCTGTTCCACCCATGTGTAGTACTTTTGGTTGTGCCAGCGTTGCCGGTGGAACGGCGTACCTTCTTGCACCCATTCCTTGGTGTCGGCTTTGCGGAAGATGCCCATGCGCCGTTTGGCTTCGTCCTTGGTCATCTTGCCGGCGGTCTCGTTGAGACGCTTCATCACGGACGGATACCGGTCGAAGCCGTCGGTGGCGAAGGTGACGACGTTCTTGCCTTTGCCGAGCTTGAGGGCTTTGGCGGTTTTGATTGCGCCGATGATGTTACAGACGGAGCTGATGCCGAATGTGTCGACGAAACTTTTCGCCACCTCCCCCTTCACCCCCTCGCCCATCAATACCTCAGTGCCTTCCTGCAGAAGCTGCAGGCCCTTCAGGCATTGCTGGTCTTCAATGCAAATGAGCCAGTCCATGTTCAGCACGTTGTGAATCCACGTCACGTGTTTGTCGCCGATGCCCTCAATGGCGTGGCCGCCGAATCCCGCCGAGTACAACGTCGGGCATTGAACCGGTTCGAGGCCAACGATCTTGCAGTCCGGGAATTTCTGTTTCAGGAAATCTCCCGCCGCAATCGTACCGGCTGAGCCCATCGCGGAGACGACCGCCGCCACCTTGCCGTCGCCGACTTTCGCGGCGACTTCGAGCGCGGCGTGGCCGGTCACGTCGTAGTGGAACCGGTAATTGCCGAACTCCTCGAACTGGTTGAGGATTCGGTTCTTCTTGTCGGCACGCAGTTCTTTGACCTTGTCGTAAATCTCTTTGACGTTGCTCTCGCAGCCCGGCGTCTTGATGACATGCGCGCCGTAGCTCTCGATTTTCTCAAATCGTTCCGCGCTCATCTCCGCCGGTAACACGACCAGCGACTCATAATTCATCCGCGGCCCGACCCACGCGCCGCCGATGCCATAGTTGCCGGTGGACGGGAACACGAGCCGGTCGCGCCCGGGCTGGAGTTCGCCGGCAAGCTGCTTCTCGATGAGGCAACTGTACGCCGCGCCGACCTTGTGCGCGCCGGTCGGGAAATGCCGCGCGATCAGCACGACAATGTTGGCGTCCACGCCGGTCAGTGCCGCCGGCAGTACGACGTACGGGATGCTCAAGTCGTCCTGCTTCCAGGTGATATTGAACAGGTTGACCGGATGAAGCGGGTCCTTGCGCTTCAGTTCCAGCGCGCGTTTGCGCACGTCCGGTTTGATGCGCGACGGATCGCGCATCTCGGCAAACGTCGGTCCATAGACAAATTCTGTGCTCATAGTTTTCTCCTAAGTTGTCGCGCTTCGTTGTGCGCCGGTCTCCCGACGCCGCACCATCAAACCAAACGGCGCGGTCTGGAGACCTGCGCCGAACGACGACGTATCATCCTTCAAACAACTCCACAATCTTGAACTGGTTCACGTCCACCAACCCGCGGTCGGTTAGTTTCAGTTCAGGAATAACGGACAACGCCATAAATGACAAGGCCATGAACGGCTCTTTGACTTTGCAGCCGAGCTTGGCGGCGACGGCGTTCACGGCGTCGAGTTCGTCCTTCACGTCCGGCAGCGGCTTATCGCTCAGAAGCCCGGCAATCGGCAACGGTACGCTCGCGAGGATTTCGCCGCTGTTCGCCACGGCAAAACCGCCGTGCATCTTCACGATCTGTTCGACCGCCGCCCGCATGTCGGCGTCGTTCGTACCCACGACGTTGATGTTGTGCGCATCGTGCCCCACGCTCCCGGCAATCGCGCCGGACCGGAGGCCGAAACCTTTCGTCAGCCCGAGGCCGATGTTGCCGGTACGATGATGGCGCTCGATCACGGCGATCTTGAGAATGTCGTTCTTCGTGTCGGAAACGACGTGCCCGTTCTCGCATTTCGGCTCGGCGAAAATCTGTTTCGTTATGATCTGATCCGGGATCAACTCCATCACTCGCGCCTTGCCGTTCTTCGCCGGTATCGTGAAGCTCCCCTCTCCCAGCGGGCGGATGTGCACGGTGTTGCGCACGCTGATCGTCGAAGTCATCGGCTTGTTGCCAAGCAAGTAACCTTTCTCCGCGACGAGGCTCCCGTGTTTGAAGACTTTCTCGACAGCGCAATTTCTGAGGTCGGTGAGAATGTTGAGGTCGGCGAACCAGCCCGGGGCGGTGCCGCCAACTTTGTGCAGCCCGAAGTATTGCGCAGTGTTGAGCGTCGCCAACCGGATAGCGAGCGCCGGGTTGAGTCCGGCGCCGATGGCCATGCGTATCATCGAATCAATGTGACCGCGCGCGATGAGGTCGGCCGGCGTCCGGTCGTCGGTGCAGAAGAAGAACCGGTCGGCATTTTCGGGTTTGATCAGCGGCAAGAGCGTGAGCAGGTCGCGCGTGACCGACCCTTCCCGGACGGCGATGCGCATGCCGAGCCGCATTTTTTCCTGCGCTTCGGCGACGGTGGTGCATTCGTGGTCGTTGCCGATGCCGGCGGCGATGTAGGCGTTGAGGTCTTTGCCGCTGAGGCGCGGCGCGTGGCCGTCGATGACTTTGTTGCTGGCGATGGCGAGTTTGTCGAGCACTTCGCCGTTGCCGAAGAGGACGCCGGGGTAGTTCATCATCTCGGCGAGGCCGAGCACCCACGGGCTGCCGAGATACGGCAGCAGGTCAACCGCCTTGAGCCGCGCGCCGGACGTTTCCAAATCGGTGGCTGGGACGCACGACGGCAACATGACATAGACGCTCAACGGTTGATACTTCGCCGTCTGCAGAACGTACTCGATGCCTTCGACGCCAAGGACATTGGCGAGTTCGTGCGGGTCGGCCATGATCGTGGTCGTGCCGCGCGGGAGAACGGTTTTGGCAAATTCCCAGACCGTGACCATCGAGCTTTCGATGTGCATGTGGCCGTCGAGGAATCCCGGCGTGATGAACTTGCCACGGCAGTCTATTTCGTTCGGCCCGGTATAACTGCCGAGGCCGGCAATCTGCTCGCCGCAGAGCGCAACGTCGGCGGGATAGATCTCGTGGCTGAAGACGTTGACGATCTGCCCGCCTTTGAGAACGAGGTCGGGAGCTTCGACGCCGCGCGCAACCTTGATCAGTCGGGTGAGTTTCACTGTGATGTTTCGCAGACTAACCGAAGCGAAAGCGAAAAGTCAATTGACCGCAGAAGCATCAGTGCTGCAGGGCGGCCAGCTCGCGCTGGGTTCGGTCGCGCATGTAGATGGCGCCGGCGAAACATTTCTGCGCGCAGAGCGAACAGCCAATGCACAGCGCCGGGTCGAACACGGGAACGATTTCCCCGTCCAGGGTGATGGCCAGATACGGACAGCGGATGCAGTTGCCACAGTGCTCGCAGAACTCGCGAATCACGTCCGGCAACTTCTTGGTCGCGGTAAGCGCCATGAAATCAGTGATCGGATGCGGCAATGCCGAACCGATAAGTTCCTGGACCGACCCGAAGCCGCGCTCTTGCATGAGATAGCTCAGGCCGGAGTGGAGTTCGTTCACGATGCCCAGACCGTACTTCATCGCGATCGTGCAGAACTGGACCGTCTGCGCGCCGAGCGCAAGGAAGTTCGCCGCCGCTTTGTAATCCATCGGGCCGCCATTGCCGGAGACGGTGATGCCCATGCCGGCCACTTTGGCCAGCGTAAGATTGCTGATGTGCAACGCGCCTTCGCCGGACATGCCGACGACGATCCCCTCTTCCCACCGGCGTGCGGGCGATTTCCGAAACGCGAGCGACGGAAAACTGTTGGCGAGCGTCACGCCGCCTTTCTTGTTCGGGTATTTCGCGAAGACGTCCTGAATCGCTTTGATGATGGGACGGATGGAGGTGACGGCGCCGGTCAGCTTGAACAATTTCGGGTTGTCGTCGCTGCTGGCTTCCATGACCCAGTCGATGATCTTGGCGGTCAGCTCGGCGTTCTGCGAAACGATGTCGCCGCACGTGCCGTCGCCGCCCTGCGGACACGACAGGCTGTATTCGACGCCCATCACGCCGGAGCTTTCCAGTTTCCTCGTGTTCGATTGCCAGCCGCGTTTGTCTTCTTCGTCGCGACCGGTCACCGGCCCGCCGGTCGAGGCGAGCGTGAGCCGGTCTGGGAATTCTTTCACCAAGCGCTCGACTTCCTTGCGGACCCGGTCGAGCGTGTGGCCGGAGACGTTGTCGCAGTTGGCGTAGGTCGAGCGCCCGAACACGAACATGTATTCGCTCGGGATATGAATCGGCACGTTGTCGAACGCCGTCTTCATCACGCCGCCGGACCAGCCGGCTTCGTACGCCTTGCGCATCTGGGCGTAGCCGTCCGTGTGCGGCGCGGCCGAAAGCAGGAATGGCGAGCGTATCTTGCGACCAAAGAAGTCGGCATCGAGAGGTACCGGATAGAGGGGCGTACCGGCCAGCACCACGCGGCTCTTCGCGCGGTTCGGGATGCGCGGTTTGCTCTTGCCGCGGATGAACGCGTCGGCTTCCAGCCCGGCGTTCTTGCCGCTGGCGACCGATTCGACCACCGTGGATGAGCTCAGCACCATGTCACCGGCGTAGAAAACTCCTTTGGTCTTTGTGACCGGCAGCTTGGGCCGGCTGCCGATGGCGGAAATCACGACATCAAACTGGCGGAAGATGGGCGATTCCTGCGGGTTGGCGGCAAAATTCTCCGGCCGCGGCTCTTTGCCTTTCGGCAGCATCATGTGGGTGATGCGCATGCCTTTGACCCGCTTGCCTTCGTGGACGATTTCGATGGGCTTGGAGCAGGTCGAAATGTCGATGCCGTGTTCGAGCAGCATGTCCCGCTCTTCCTGCGTTAGCGGCATGTTCTCCTGTTTGCGCCGGTAAACCAGTTCCACCGAGAGCGCCCCGAGCCGTTTGGCTGTCGTCGCGCAATCCACCGCCACCGCGCCGCCGCCCAGCACCGCCACTTTCTTACCGGTCACGCGAATCTTCTTCTGGTTCTCCAGGAACTTCTGCCACGACACCGTGTACTGCTCGCCGGGAATGTTCAATCGCATGGGCTCGCCCAATCCGGCGCAAACGATCACCGCGTCGTGCTTCTTCAGCAGCTTGTCCGGGTTGGCGATGGTCTTCCCGACTTTGAAATCGACCGGGCCGAGGCACTTCAGGAACTTGATGTCAGCCTCAACGACGTTCTTGTCCAGCCGGACGTCCGGGATGAGATTCGTCATCCCACCAAGCCGCCGTTGCTGGTCGTAGATCGTGACCTTGTAACCTTGCTGCGCCAGAACCGCCGCCGCGCCCAAGCCTGCCGGGCCGGCGCCGACGATACCGACTTTCTTCCCGTTCCACTTGGCCTGCTCGAATTTCGGCATGCCGGCTTCGTTGGCCTTCTTGATGACGGTGGCTTGGACGGCCGGGATGTTGATCGCGGTGTCGAAGGTCCGGCGCGAGCACGCCTTCATGCAAAAGTAATCGGGGCAAACGACGCCGCACACCCAACCGAGCGGATTCGATCCCATGATCAGCGCGGCCGAGCGCCGGTAATCCGACGCTGCGCCGACGCGCGCCGCCATGATGAAGTCGGCCGGCGAGCAATGCGCGGGACAGGCCTCCCGGCAGGGCCTTTCCTCGCAGTACTCGCACCGGTTCAGTTCGGCCCGGAATTGAGCGTCGGTCAGACATCCGTCACTTCGTTTCATAGCGCTACCGCATGCGTTAGCAGAGCCGATGCCACGGCTGTTGTGGAAATCCTAACACATTGAGAATGCGGCCAGTTGTAGAAAATCGTGGCACCGACTCGCGGACGGGCACAACAGTCACAATGTCAGCGAACACGCAGGAAATCGACAATTTGGCACTCGCGCCCCGCCTTGGCAGCCAACAGGGCTGTCAATCCTACGGGTGGTCAACTCAACAACCCAAGGAGGACAGCTCAGGCGAGAACAAATTTTCGCTAGACTACGGCAAAGGAAACCGTAAAGTCAGTTGACACCATTCACCCCATGGCAGATCTCCACCCATCTCCTTTTTGCGATCTGGTTCAGCGCCTGTTTCTCGAGCCGCACAAACAGCAGACGATCTTCGACCTGCCGCTGAAGAAGTGTTACCGGCCCGATCCGACGGTCGACACAAGTGTGACGTTTTACGGGAGGAAGGCGGCGACGCCGGTTGGGCCGGCCGCCGGGCCACAAACACAGATGGCGCAGAACCTCGTGCTGAGCTGGCTCGCCGGCTCGCGCATCCTCGAACTCAAGACCGTGCAGATTGACGACCAGTTGATCATCAACCGTCCGTGCATTGATATGACCAACGTCGGCTACAACATCGAGTTTTCACAGGAGTTGCGGTTGCACGAATCCATCCACGAGTATGTCGCCGGCATGATGCTCATCGAGATCGTCAAGGCCGGCCACCTCCTGCCCTTCGAGCCGAGCCGGTACGACAAGCTTTCGACGATCTATGATTTTAGTCTCGGCTACGATCTGAAGAGCGCCTCCAGCCCGGCCATCCGCAATTTCATCGCCGCCCTGCGCAACGCGAAGCCAGTCATCGACAGACTCCGGCAAGAGATTCCCGACCGGTGGAAGCAGTATCGCGACCTTCCCTACCCCAAGGAAATCAGCAGTTCCGTCACGCTTTCGACGTTCCACAATTGTCCGCCGAACGAGATTGAGAAGATCTGCCATTTCCTGCTCACCGAAATCGGCATGCACGTCACGGTGAAGATGAACCCGACGATGCTCGGCCTCGAAGAGTTGAATTGTTTACTGCACGACCGGCTTGGGTACCGGGACATCCACCTCAATGAGAAAGCCATCGACGCCGGCCTCAAGTTCGACGAAGGCGTCGATATGGTGCGGCGACTCATGGCGACCGCGCGCAAGCTCGGGCTCGGCCTCGGGGTGAAGTTCACCAACACGTTCGAAGTCCACAACCACCGGCAGTTCTTCCCGAAAGACGAGATCATGTATCTCAGCGGTACGCCGTTGCATGTCATCGCGTTGCGGCTCGTCGAGAAATGGCGGCAAGCCTACGGGCCGGATTGCCCGATCAGTTTCTCCGCCGGCGTGGACAAACACAACTTCGCCAACTGCGTGGCCTGCGGTTTCGTGCCGATCACGACGTGCTCCGATCTGCTGAAGGTTGGCGGATACGCACGGCTGCCGGAGTACCTGAAGAATCTCGAAGCCGAGATGAAGAAATTCGGGGTCACGAACATACCGGACTATATCGCGAAACGCGAAGGCATCGGTGAGATCGTCAAACGCACGGTCGCCGACGAACGCTACACGTTCGAGAAGAACAAGGCGGTGCCGAAGCGGATTGACTCGCATCTGTGGCTCTACGACTGCATCAGTTGCGACAAATGCATCCCGGTGTGCCCCAATGACGCGAACTTCTTCTACGAAATCGAGCCGGTTACCGTTGAGTTTACGAATTACATATGGAACGGAACGCTCGAGCCTGCTGACCGGGGCGTGTTGAAGATCGAGCAGAAGCATCAGATCGCCAACTTCGCCGATTGGTGCAACGAGTGCGGCAACTGCGACACGTTCTGTCCCGAGTACGGCGGGCCGTTTATCCAGAAGCCGAATTTCTTCGCCGACCGGGTCGCGTGGCTGGACAACCCGAAACGCGACGGATTCTATATCACGCGCCGGGACGGCGGTGACGCCATCACCGGGAGGATGGAAGGAAAGAACTACTCGCTCATTGTGGACAGTCACAAAAACATCGGCACGTACAACGACGGCACGCTGGAGGTGCAGTTCGATACGAAAAGCCACGAGGTCGTTGGCGCCAAGGCGCTGACGTCGAAGGCCACCGGGCACAAGCTGGACCTGAAGACCTATCACACATTGCGGTTGTTGCTGACCGGCCTGCTCAACCCGAGCCGGATACATCAGGTAAACGTGGCGCATATGTAAATTGTTCGGTTACGAATTCGGCGGCCACAGACCGCCGCTACAGGACAAAACGATGAAGAAGATTGAAGGGACAGTTGCCGTGGTCGGATTAGGCTACGTCGGATTGCCGCTCGCGGTCACTTTCGCCAAACACCTCAAAGTCATTGGCTTCGACATCAACGCCAAGCGCGTCGAAGAACTTACTCAGGGCATCTATCGTACCGGCGAAACGCTCGGCGGCGACCTCAAGAATCCCAACATCAGCTTCACCAGCGACCCCAAAGCATTGCGCGCCGGCAAGTACATCATCGTCGCCGTCCCGACGCCCGTGGACAAGGCCAACGTACCGGACCTCGAACCGGTCGAGAGCGCCGCGCGCCTCGTCGGCGAAAATCTCAGCAAAGGTTCGATTGTCGTTTTCGAAAGCACGGTGTACCCCGGCGTCACCGAAGAAATCTGCTTGCCCATCCTCGAAGAGAAATCGGGACTCAAACTCGGCGACTTCAAGATCGGTTACTCGCCCGAGCGCATCAACCCCGGCGACCACGAACACACCGTGGACAAGATCGTCAAGATCGTGAGCGGCTGCGACGCCGAAACGCTCGAAGAAATCGCCGCTTTGTATTCGCTCGTCGCCAAGAGCGTGTTTCACGCGACAAGCATCGCGACCGCCGAAGCGGCGAAGGTCATCGAAAATATCCAGCGCGATTTGAACATCGCACTCATGAACGAACTGTCGCTCATCTTCTCGCGGCTCGGCCTCAATACTGACGAAGTGCTCGCCGCCGCGGGTACGAAGTGGAACTTTCACAAGTATCATCCCGGTCTCGTGGGCGGACACTGCATCGGCATCGATCCATACTATCTGACATACCGGGCTCAACAATTCGGCTATCATCCCGAAGTCATCCTCGCGGGCCGGCACATCAACGACTCCATGCCGATTCGCGTCGGCGAGATGATCATCAAGGCGCTCAGCGAGGCCGGCAAACCCCTCAAAGGTGCAACCGTGCTCGTGATGGGACTGACCTTCAAGGAAAACGTGCCGGACATCCGCAACAGCAAAGTCCACGATACGATCCGGTATCTGCAAGGGTTCGGCGTGAAAGTCGTCGGCTGCGAACCGCTCCTCGGCCCGGACGCTGTGCGCAAGTACTTCGGTATTGAGAACGTGGAGTTCGACAAGGTCGCCAAGTGCGACGCCGTGCTGGCGGCCAACAAACACAACGCATTCCGTTCGATCACGCTGGACCATCTCAAGGCGAAGATGAACCCGCCGGTGCTTGTCGACATCAAGAACCTCTTCGACCGCCAAGCCGCCCTCGCCGCCGGTTTCTACTACAAAAGCTTGTAGTTACGACGACTGCCGGATCAGCGCCACCGTCTCTGCGCCAAACTGCCGCGCCTTGGCCGGGCCGATTCCGCGTACTTCGAGCAGTTCCGTTTCCGTCTGAGGCCTGATCCGCGCCAACTCCTGCAAAGTCCGGTCGGGATAAACAATGTAGGCCGGTACGTTTCCCATCCGCGCCGCCGTCTCCCGCCGCCACGTTCGCAACGCCTCAAATAGTTTCACGTCGTAATCTGCCGGCGTCTCTGTTGTGCGCCGGTCTCCAGACCGCGCACGCCGTTCGACCGCAGGTCTCCTCTCCGCCAGTGCCGGCATTGCCATCGGGATCGCCTTCGTCCGTCGCATCACCTCGCCGCCCAAGTCAGTCAGCGACAGCGTCGGATACTGCCCGCCGCTCACGACGACGCAGCCCGCCTTGATCAGCGCGTTGAGCAAGCTCCACACATAATCCTCTCCCATCTCGCGCAGCAAACCGTACGTGCTCAACCGATCCAGTCCGGCATCCAGCACTTCCTTCGACCGCGACCCCACCAACGTTTGCCCGATCCGGCCTCGTCCAAACCGGCCGTTCACCCGCGCGACGCAACTGAGCGCCTTCTGGATGACGAGCGTCTCCTGCTCCGTCGGCAAACGCGCTGCGGAATCCACGTGCGACAGACAATTGTCACACACGCTGCACCGCTCCGCCGCATCCGTGTCGCCGAAATACTCCAGAATGTACCGATGCCGGCACCCGCTGTGATCGGCGTACTGGATGATCCGATGCAGCTTCGCCAAATCGCGTTCCCGCTTCTTGCCGAGCCGCTCAAAATCAATTTCCAGTTCTCCAAATGCCTTCAGCGGCTCGACCAGCCTCGTCGTGTAGGTTCGCGACCCTTGCCGGTAGTCGCGCTGGATAAAGCCGGCACGCCCCAACAGGTACAGCGCACTGCCCACCGCCATCTCGTTCTTCGCGGCCGGCACCTGTTCCGCAATGTCGCTGATCGGCAACTCCACCGGCCCGCGTCCGCACAATCGCTGCAACGTGTGATATAAATTCGTGATCACTTCCCGCGTCGGGTTTGCGCCTTCGATGAAAAACTCCTGCGTGCGCACATCGGCGTAGTTGAACAACAATTCGCAGCGCGACGGCTCGCCGTCTCGTCCCGCTCGTCCCGCCTCTTGATAATACGCCTCGACGCTGCCCGGGATGTCGTAGTGAATCACAAACCGCAGATCAGGCCGGTCAATTCCCATCCCGAACGCATTGGTTGCCACCGCCACACCACAATCGCCATCCATGAATTTCGTCTGCGCCTTTGTGCGCTGCTCGTCGGTCATACCCGCGTGGTAGGAAATGCACGAGAGGCGTTGCGCGGCTAGATGAGCGGCGACTTTCTCGACGTTCTTGCGCGTGGCGCAATAGACGATGCCGGTCTTGAGTTGTTGCACAAACTCTTCGATGCGGGCGAGCTTCGCGGCTTTGCCTTTGACGGACGCGACAGCCAGCGTGAGATTGTGACGGGCAAACCCGGAAACAAACACATGGGCTGTTTCACGCCCCGTCTTGCCGAGGCCAAGTTGCTCGACGATGTCCTCGCGCACTTCCGGCGTCGCCGTCGCCGTGAGCGCGACCACCGGCGGCTGGCCCAAATCCTTCAACGCCCATTTGAGCCGCAGATAATCGGGACGAAAATCGTGTCCCCACTGCGAGATGCAATGCGCCTCGTCCACGGCGAACAACGCGATGGACAGCGGCGCGAGCGCCCGCACAAACCGCTCGCTCTTGAATCGTTCCGGCGCGATGTACACCAGCCGAAACTCCCCACGCGCCATCCGCGCAATCCGCTGATCCATCTCCGACTGCGCGAGCGACGAGTTGATGAACGTCGCCGCAATCCCCTTCTCCACGAGCGCGTCCACCTGATCCTTCATCAGCGCAATCAACGGCGAGACGACCACGGTGATCCCCTCCAACATCAGCGCCGGCAACTGATAACAAAGCGATTTCCCGCCGCCCGTCGGCATGATGACCACCGCGTCCTGCCCGGCAAGAATCGTTTCGATCACGCTCTCCTGCGCTTCGAGGAATTCCCGGAAACCGAAATGCCGCTGCAGTGTCTCGCGTATGTTCGTCTTCTCTGGCATGCGGTGGTTCATCCGCTCAAAACCCGCGCCGGCGCCGCAGCGTTTCTTCGTCGGCAGGCTTCACCGTGATCTTGGCGGGCGGCTTGGGCGACTCCCAACCGGCCGGCATCGTCTGCAGTTTCTCGATTCGTTCGTCGGTCAACCGTGCGATCTTTGAGCCGGGGAATTTCTCCTTGAGGCGTTTCATCACTTCCAACGCGCGGACTGGATCATGGAGCGTTTGCTGATAGAAATCGGCCAAGCGACCGGCGGCGAGCGCAGACGTGTCTTCACGGTCCGCCTTGGCGACTGCCGATAACAACTCCAGTTCGGTCAACTTGAAATCGTGCAGATGTTCCAGGGCAAGCTCGGCCATGCGCAAGTGCGGATAGACGTCTTCGGGATATTGCGCGACGACCTTGCGGTACTCATCCACCGCTTCCTGATATTTCCCCGCTTTCGCGCGCGCTTCCGCCACGCTGTACTCGGGCAGGATACGAAACTGTGAGTCGCTGGGCCAATAGATGCCCGATATTTTGTCTCCAACCTTGCGAAGAAGCGGGAAACCGAAAATCAAGAAAGCCACAACCCCGCATAACGCAACAAGGCCGACTGCGATTGCTGCTTGCCCAAAACCTGCGAGTAAGTCCACGAGCGTAATCTACCAGTTCTTAGCCAAAGCGAAACAACCGTTGAGCATTCTCGGTTGTTGCGCGGGCCACTTCCTCGGCGTTGACGCCTTTGATTTCCGCCAACGTCCCGGCAATCAGCGGAACAAATGCCGGCTCGTTGCGCTTGCCGCGATGCGGTACCGGCGCAAGATACGGCGCGTCGGTCTCCAGCATCACGAAGTCGAGCGACACTTTTTTCGCCACTTCACGCAACGCGACGGCATTCTTGAACGTCAGGATGCCGGTGTAGCTGATGAACAGCCCGATCTCGATGCAGTCGAACGCAAACTTTTCGTCGCCGCCGAAGCAGTGCATCACACCCCACGGTCGCCAGTCTTTCGGCAAGCTCTCCGCATGTGCACGTAGGATTTCGAGAACGTCCGCTTCGGCTGACCGGTTGTGAATCACGACCGGCAACCGCCGCTCCTTCGCCAATTCAAGCTGCGCCCAGAACAAGTCCTTTTGCTGCTGGCGTAACGCCGCGTCGTCCTTTGCTTCCCGGTAGTAATCAAGCCCGGTCTCGCCGATGGCCACAACCTTCTGCTCGCTCGCAAGTGCCGCAAGTTCTTTCATGTCGCACAACGAAACATTCGGAATCTCACCGGGATGCAGACCGACTGCAGCAAACACGCCGTCGTACCGGCGCGTCAATTCCAACGTCTTGCGCGTGTCCTCCAGCGTCGTCGCAATGCTGACGATGCGCTCGACACCGGCAGCCTTCGCGCGTTCGATGACTTCCGGCAGGTCGTTGGTGAGATCGGGATAAACGAGATGAGCGTGGGTGTCGATGAACATAGGGCTTGCCAATCCGGGCACGAACCGTTTACTACCACAGATTGTCATTCTGAGCGAAGCGAAGAATCTCTGTCGTTCAGCCACGGCGACACAGCAGAGACCCTTCGCTTCGCTCAAGGGTGACAGCTTGAGGAGAACAACGACCATGGCAAGACCTGTCACCCTCTTCACCGGTCAGTGGGCCGACTTGACCTTTGACACCATCTGCAAGAAAGCCAAGAGCTTCGGGTTCGATGGACTCGAACTCGCTTGTTGGGGCGATCACTTCGATGTCAGCAAAGCGTGCAAATCAAGATCCTACTGCGATTCCCGGCACGAGATTCTCGCGAAGCACGGCTTGAAATCGTGGGCGATTAGCAATCACCTCGTCGGCCAAGCCGTGTGCGACAACATTGATGAACGTCACAAGGCCATCCTACCGGCCCATGTCTGGGGCAACGGTAAGCCCGCCGACGTCCGCAAGCGCGCCTCCGAGGAAATAATGCGGACGGCGCAGGCCGCGAAAAATCTCGGCGTGAAAGTCGTCAACGGTTTCACCGGCAGTTCCATCTGGCATCTGCTCTACTCGTTCCCGCCGGTGTCGCCGGCGATGGTTGATGACGGCTATGCGTTCTTCGCCAAGATGTGGAATCCGATTCTCGACGAGTTCAAGAAGTGCGGAGTGAAATTCGCGCTCGAAGTGCATCCCACCGAGATCGCGTTCGACATCGTCACCGCCGAGCGCGCCATCGCCGCGTTGAAGGGCCGCAAGGAGTTTGGGTTCAACTACGACCCGTCGCACCTCGGTTATCAAGGCGTGGACTACGTGGAATTCATCCGCCGCTTCGGCGACCGCATCTACCACGCGCACATGAAAGACGTGTGGTGGTCGCCCGTCGCCAAGACCAGCGGCGTGTTCGGCGGGCATTTGACCTTCGGCGATCCGCGTCGCTTCTGGGAGTTCCGCTCGCTCGGACGCGGCTCGATCAATTTCGAGGAAGTGATCCGCGCGCTCAACGATGTCGGCTACACCGGCCCGCTCTCGGTCGAATGGGAAGACAGCGGCATGGACCGCGAACACGGCGCGACGGAAGCCTGCGCCTTCGTGCGCCGGTTGGATTTCAAACCGAGTGCACACGCTTTCGACGCGGCGTTTGAGAAGAAGTAGGTAGCGACAGACCGCCGGGCTGTCCGTAGACAAAGGTTTCCTTGCTCACTCGGAGATAGACGCATTAAGATGCCGGGGCAGGTGGGCCTATGGACATCGCATTCAACTGCGACCACTGCGGACAGAGCATCGTGGTCGAAGAGGCTGGCGCCGGCTTGGTTGCCCAATGCCCAAAGTGCGGGCAGAGCCTTCGCGTCCCCAGTGCGGCGGCTGGAACTTTCCCCGCCATACCCACGGAATCCCCATCGGCAAATTCACTCAGCGACACAAAGGAATGTCCCTTCTGCGCCGAGACGATTAAGAAGACAGCAACGGTTTGCAGGTTTTGCCGATGCGACCTCACCACGGGAAAGCCTAGCGTAGGTCGTTCACAACTACCGATCCTGAGAACGGTGGCCGTCCTTTTGTTGCTGGCCATCTTCGCGGGTGGTTACTCCAGCTACATCTTTTGGAAGGATAGGAAGGCAAAAAACGAGATGGTTGCTGCTTCTGAAAAGGCCGCCGAAGAGAAAAAAAGGGTGGATGCTGAAGCTGTGCGCGCTGCTGAGAAGGCGGCAGAAGACAAGAGAAGAACAGATGCTGAGGCGGCGGCAAAGGCGGCTGAAGAAAAAAAGAAGCAGGAAGCTCGCGGTCGCTTCCTTGCTTCGGTAAGTGAGGCAATGGTCGAACTACACGCTTTACGTTCTGCTCTCGATGTTGGGATTAGCTATAACGATTATAGCCCAAAGATACTCGTGCTGTCTGCGAAGAGGGATGAGTGTCTCCGCGTAGCAAGAGAAACCGAATTGTATGACTCAAACACATTTGTCAGCGCGTTGTGCGACAAGGTGCAGGCGATCTCTGTCGACTACATCGAAGCCCGTGATGAGTGGGGCTTGGAATTTCGGTGCAGAGAGGAAGCAAACCAAGCTCAATTGGAATTTCATTCACGGCTTCACGGAGCTGCCAGTAGTGGAACAGGTGAAAAGCTTTTTGAGGAAACGAAAAGCAAAATAACTGAGGCGGCGGAGAAAGAAAAAGCTGCCCTAAGAGCCAAATTGAATAAATGGGCCGACGCTCTAAAACAAATCGACGAAGCCGATGCCATGATTGTCAGTCTGAAGAAGCAGTTTTCAGATTGATGAAGGTCTAAGGTTAAGCGACACCGGGCGACGGCCCGTGTGGGGCTGGGAGTGCCTATTCGCGCCCAGCTCTAGCCGGGCGCGACGAACGAAGACAAGTCGGTCTCATTTTGGAAATCCGCTGTGTTTATTCTTTGCTTTGGAACCACTCACCCATATTCTGCCAAGGATGAACGAAGACGAGTTGATCCGCGATGTTGCCGAGGGCGCACGAGATGTTGTCGGCGCTTCCCTTGAACACTGGTTCAAATGCTGCCCGCGATTCATAGACTTTGTCCACTTCAATCGCAATAAGATTCGCAAGAAACTGAGAGATGCCAAGACGGACCCTCAAGTCTGCGATGTGCTTGCCGAGTTAGACGTCGCCTGCCTGCTGCTTTCCGATTGCCGCGTCGAAGTCGAATACGAGAAATTCGGAAGTCAGAGTTCGCCGGATCTGTCCGCCACCTTCAACTTTAATCAGATTTACGAAATCAACTTTGAGGTTACACGCATCGGCGATGAAGACCTGCCAGAAACACGCTTCGTCAAGTGGAAAAATGAGGCTGTAGATCAAGTGCGAACCGTCCCGTCACATCTTGGTTTCTGGTTCGAATTTGTGATTTGTGCAGACGCAAGCTTGGTTGCAAAGCTTGAATCTCAGAAGGAAAACATCATCTTGTTCTGCACAAAGACCATTCAAGAGGCCGATGCTGCACTTCCAATGGATTTGGATTGTAAATACCCGGTGCCTGGTTTCGAAGGCGAGCTGTCTCTCGGATTAGTCAAGTTCTCGGGCAACACGCGAGCTGATCAAACCGCACACTTCGGCGATGTTGAACCAACCTTCTACACAGGCAGAGAAGCTTTCAAGTTTCGCGACAAGATTCTTGAGAAGGTCAAAAAGCTGCGACCGAGAATGATCAATGTTCTTGTTATCATTACCGAGAGCATTCCCCACGAGTCTAGTGACCTGATTGAAGCCATTGGGGACTTGCGCGCGCATCTAGCCGCACAAGATGCCGAAGCATATTTTAAGAAAGGCGGATTCGAGGGCGGGCGCGCGGAATTCCTGCTTAAAGCCGACAATTTGAGCGCCATACTATTCCGAAGCCCGGGCAGTGGCGAAGGACAAGAACGCAATTTTCTCTGGCCTCACAGACAAGCAAAGCTGCCGATACCAGACCCCGTAATGGGTTGCTTAAAGAGTATGGATAGGCCATTGAACCGGGCCTCAATGGGAGTTTAGAGTTTGATTGGATGTGATTCGCGCTCTACCGCTACTTAGTGCATCGATTTCATCTCGCTGACGAGCTTGGTGAGGCTGTCTTTGGCGTCGCCGAAGAGCATCATGCACTTTTCGTTGTAGTAGAGGTCGTTGTCCACGCCGGCGAAGCCGGGGCGCATGCTGCGTTTGAGGACGATGATGGACTTGGCGCGTTGCGTCATGTGCGCTGCTGCCACGCGTTGTCGTTGCGTTTGGCGTGAAGGACAGCAAAGACGATGACGGTATCTCGGCGGACGATGTAGAAGACGCGATACGGAAAACGGTTGGTCAGCGCCCGATGCACGGTTGGGTGGCGGGAGATAACGGGGTAGAGAAACGGGTTGGCCTTCGCGTTGTGGATGACACGGCGAACCTCAGCGATGAACTCGAT
>JBGQCJ010000073.1:0-18030 GCA_041495285.1 Verrucomicrobiia bacterium | reverse complement strand
GTCGAACTTCTTGGCACTGTCGGTGTCCGCCAACGGTTGCACGGCGTGCGTGCGCAGTGTCGGGACAGTGATGTATTCGTTCAAGCTGCGGTCGTTAATGACAATCTTGCCGGCACCGGCGGCAAGACGCACGCGCGCGACGCTGGTCTTGCGGCGGCCGGTGGCGATGTATTGGGTAATTGTGGCCATAAATCGTAATTCCGTCAGGCGATAGCGAGCGGTGCCGGCTTCTGCGCGGCGTGCGGGTGGTTCGCCCCGGCGTACACCTTGAGTTTGGTAATCATCGCGCGACCGAGGCGGTTGTGCGGAATCATGCCCTTGACCGCGTGCTCGATCAGCTTCTCGGGATGGGTGGCGCGGATTTGCTTCGGGGAGCGAACCTTCTCTTTGCCGGGATACTGCGAATAGGTCATGTACTGCTTGTCGGTTTCCTTCTTGCCGGTCAGAACAACCTTTTCAGCATTGATGACCACTACGAAATCGCCGGCGTCCACGTGCGGTGTGAAGGTCGGCTTGGCCTTGCCGCGCAGGACGTTGGCCGCTTTGACAGCGACTTTGCCGAGCACCTGACCGCTGGCGTCGATGACGAACCAGTTCGGTTTCTGCTCTTCTTTTTTTGCCATGAATGTCTTCATTGTTACTCGCGTCTGAAACTGCAAGGGCGCGTAAACTAGCGAAGGCAATGAACAAAGTCAACCCTCAATTTCTCGCCGAGGCGGCTGCATTTCGGAGCAGTTTTGTGGCTCGATTTATGCGTTTTGTTTGCAGTTATGATTCAGGCGCGTTATACTATGCCGTCGGAACGGGGTACCCAGCGGAGTAAGTGGTATGAGCGACCATTCAGGCTATAAAAAGCCGCCCGGGCAGGGCGGTTCATTTGATTTCAGCGACAAGTGGAGCGAGCGCGGTGAGCAGACTCCCATCGAACTCGTTGACAAGCTCATCGCAACGACCCCGGAAGGCGACCCCGTCCGGTTTGATCTGTTTCGGCTGCGCCAGCAGATTCAAGAGCACGAACTGACGCTGACTGAAGCGCGCGCCGCGATCGAAAAAATGGACGAGGTCATCAAGAAAGTCACCTCGCCTGCCAACCGCATCGGCACGTTCCTCGGTTTTCCGAAGAAGGAGATCGCCCACATTGCCGTCGGCGGACACGACTATTATTCCAACGTTGATCCGCGTTTGGATAACAAGGCATTGAAGATCGGCACCCGTGTTCTGGTCAACGAAGCGTACGTCGTCGTTGGTGATCTCGGCTACGACAACTCGGGCCCGGTCGGCAAAATCGCTGACGTTCTGAAAGACGGCCGGCTGCGTGTCGGTCAGGAACATGGACTCCACTCGGTCATCCTGCAACGCTCCAGCGATTTGATGGATTTGAAGCTGAAAGCCGGCGATGAGATCCGCATCGATCCTGCGTTCCGTGTCGCGGTCGAGCTGCTGGCTTCGCCCGAGCAACGGGAGTACTATCTCGAAGACGTACCGGAGTTGCCATGGACGAGTGTTGGCGGACAGCAGAGCGCGATTCAAGCAATCAAGGATGCCATCGAACTGCCGATGCTGCATCCGGAGTTGTTCGACCGCTTCCACTACGCCCAGCCGAAAGGCTTCCTGCTCCATGGCCCACCGGGCTGCGGCAAGACGCTCATCGGCAAGGCCACGGCGTTCAATTTGACCAGGAAACTTCGCTCGCAGACCGGCCAGGACATGAAGGAATGCTTCATGCACGTCAAGGGCCCGGAAATCCTGAACATGTGGGTTGGCGAATCTGAGCGCATCGTGCGCGAGATTTTCAGCATTGCCCGTGAGAAACGCCGGCAGGGTTACATGCCGTTTCTGTTCATCGACGAAGCGGAATCAATCCTCGGCACGCGCCGCGCGAACCGGTACTCGAACATTTTGTCCACGCTCGTGCCGATGTTCTGCTCGGAGATGGACGGCATCGAATCGCTGAATGACGTGGTGATCATCCTCGCCTCGAACCGCGCAGACTTGATTGACCCCGCGATCCTGCGTCCCGGCCGCATCGACCGGAAAATCAAGGTCGACCGACCGGACAAGGAAGGCGCACAAGAGATCTTTTCCATCTACCTGACGGACGACCTGCCGCTCGATCCGGCCGCGCTCAAAGCGAACGGGAACGATCCGAAGGCCGCTGTTCACGCGCTCGTTGATTCCGCGCTGAAAGCTCTGTTCGCACACCGGGACGAGAACCGTTTTCTCGAAGTGCAGCTCCGCAGTGGCCGCAACGCGGTCCTTTACCGGGGCGATCTGCTCAGCGGCGCGATCATCGCCAGCATTGTCGAACGCGCCAAGGAAATCGCCATCAAGCGCAGCATCGAAAGCAAGAAGGACGAAGGCATCGGTGAAGCGGACTTGTTGCACTCGCTCGATCTTGAGTTTGCCGAGAATGACATCTTTCCGCCGACCGACATCACCGAAGATTGGCTGATGTTGCTCGACTACGACCCCGAGAACGTCGTGAAGGTTTCCCCCATCCGACCGCGAACAGGCGCACGCGCCAAAGGAGTCAGCACCGTCGTGTAACGGCGGCGCATAGGAGTCGCAGCCTCCGGCGAGGTTGCGTTACCGGCCATGCAACGAACCCTGGGCATCGAAACCGAATACGGCATCACCGTGGACGGTCCGGAATCAGTGGACGTCGTTGCCGAATCTATCGCGCTCGTGCGCAGCTACACGCAGGTCGAACCGCCGACCAAAGACTCCGCGCTCAAGTGGGATTACAACCTCGAAGACCCGCATCAAGACGTCCGGGGTTTTCGCGTCGAAGAACTCATGCAGGACTTCGACGAAGCGAAATATTTCGTCCAAGACCAAAACCGGAAACTGAGTTTTCAGGAAATCAAGAGCGACCTCGTGCTCTCCAACGGCGCGCGGTTCTACAACGACCACGCGCATCCCGAGTATTCCACGCCGGAGTGCAAAAGCCTGCGCGACATGATTGCTCAGGACAAAGCCGGTGAGCGCATCGTCGAGGAGTGCGTCCGACGCCGCAACCTCAAGACCCGCGAAGGCGCCGTCAAGGTGTACAAGAACAATACCGACTTCGTCGGACACAGCTACGGTTGCCACGACAATTATTTGATGGAACGCGGTATCCCGTTCGAACTCGTCATCCGCGGTCTCACGCCATTTCTCGTCACGCGCCAAATCGTGGCCGGCGCCGGCAAGGTCGGCATCGAAAACGAAGAGGGCGCGCGTGCCGGCATCTACCAGATCAGCCAGCGTTCGGATTTCTTCAGCGTTCTCGTGTCCATCGACACGATGAACCGCCGCCCGATCATCAACACCCGGGACGAGCCACACGCCGACAGCGAGAAATACCGGCGGCTGCACGTCATCGTTGGCGACGCGAACATGAGCGAAGTCGCCGGTGCGTTAAAGATCGGCACGACGGCACTCGTCCTCGATTTGCTCGAACAAGACGCTTGCCCGATGCAGCTCGATTTGGCCGATCCGATCGCTGCACTGAAAATCATTTCGCGCGACCCATCGTTGAAGACGCCGGTCAGTCTCGTCGGCGCGCGCACGATCTCCGGTATTGACATCCAACGCGAGTATCTTGCTGCGGCGCAGAAGCGGCTGCGTGGCCGGGACCGTGACACGGATTGGGTGCTGACGACTTGGCAGCAAGTTCTCGACGACCTCGAACGCGACCCGACATTGTGCCGTGACCGGTTGGACTGGGTGGCCAAGAAATGGATGTTGGACGCGTTCGTTGCCGCCGAAGATGTGCGGTGGGACGATCCGTGGTTGCAATCGCTCGACCTCGAATACCACAACGTGCGGCACGACGAAGGATTGTATGCCGAGTTGGTGCGTGAGAAGCAGATGCAACGCTTCGTCAACGACGAGGAGATCCGCCGGGCGATTCATCATCCGCCCTCCGACACCCGGGCGTACTTCCGTGGACGCTGCATCGAGAAATTCGCCAAGGAAATGACTTCCGTGCAATGGGATGAGATCGCTTTTGGCGACAACGGCGAGGAGCACGTCGTGCGTTTGCTGAATGTTTTTGACGACAAAGACGTGCAACGTTACAATGCGGCCATTGACAACGCCGCCGATGTGGAGACATTACTGCGGAACTTGGAATCGCAACCGAGGTAACGCGCAATGCCAAAGATGAACGCAGAGTTTCCGGAACGCATTCACCGTCCGACGTCGCCCGCGCCGTGGGAGAAGAAGGAAGCGGACGAGGGCGGCCCGCGCCGGCCCGACGTGAGCGCACCGGACACCAAGGAACTGCTGAAGAAGATGCGGCGCGTTGACCCCAACCAAGCCAAACGCTATCGCCAGCGCACCGGAGAGTGAGTTGGCGAGATTTCCGCGAGAGATCGCCATGGATCATCCAACACCACTTCCTCAATTTCTGCATGACGGCGATTTCCTCAGTGTGTTGAAGGCGCATGGCTACGAAGTCGCGCCGCGACTGGCCGACGCCGCTGCGAAATTTCAACACGAAGCCGGTAAGGGCGGAATAGCTACCGAAGGCACAACCGTCCTGGCCATCAAATATAAGGATGGCGTGTTGGTTGCCGGTGACCGTCGCGCCACTGCCGGCAACCTTGTTATGTACGAGCGCGCCGAGAAGCTCATCAACATCGACTCGCACTCCGTTCTGGCCATCGCGGGCGTGCCGGCCGTCGCGTTTGAAATGGCGCGCGTGCTCGAACACAGTTTCAAGTACTACCTGCGCAGCCAACTACAAGAGATGAGTACTGCCGGCAAGGTGCGCTCGCTCTCGAAACTGCTCAAAGAGAATCTGCCACTTACATTGCAGGGCGTCGGCATGGTCGTGCCGATCTTCGCGACGTACGAAGTTGCCAACGGCAAAGACGGCGGCGGCAAGGTTTACTTCTACGACGCACTCGGCGCACAGTTCGAAGGCGTGGACTATTCCGCGAGCGGCTCCGGTTCTCTTTCTGTCCGGAGCGTGTTGCATTATTTGAATAACTGGGGCGGCAAGCCTCTGGCCAAATACACTGAATCAGAAATCATCGTTGCCGCATTGCGTTTGCTCGACACGGCAGCCGACAGCGACACCGCCACCAGCGGCTACAATCCGAAGTCCAACATTTTCCCGCTTGTACGCACTATCACCAAAGATGGAATCCACGAAATCAGTGAGATCGATTTGGCGAAAGCGTACCGGAGCGAAGTTTAGTTCGACCGCGAAGAACCACGGATCATCATGATTGAAGAACCATATCGTTGGGTCGAAGCGATAGCCAACCGGCGCGAGTACATCGAGGATCAGTTGCGTCGTGGCAGCCCCATCGTGCTTTTGAACTACGCCGACGGGCTGCTCTTGCTCACAGTCAGCCGCGAGACCCGCAAGATTTTCGAGGTGTACGACAGAGTCGCGTTTTCGGCTCTCGGCCATCCCGCCGATATCGAGCGGATGCGGTTGGTGGCGATTGACCTCGCGCACATCGAAGGGTTCAACCGCGCTGTCAACGACGTCTCTCTGCGCCGCTTGGTGAATTTCGGAATGAGCCCGGCGTTGAAGGGCGCATTCGAGCAGGTCTACAGCGCGCCGTACATCGTGAAGATTCTGTTGGCGGAATTGGGCGACGACCCCGAGCACGATAGCATCGTCAAACTCGACTATGATGGCTCGTTTGCGCGCAGCGATGTCGAGATGAAAGAGCCCTTCGATGTGCTCGCGGGCACGGCGGAGGCCGAGAAGCAGATGTTGGATTACCTGCTGGAGCACGGCGGTAACCCGCGCCGCTCGCTCGACGATGCATTGAGACTGGCAGCGAAGACATGGGCGGTGGGAATGGAGACAGCAGAACGCCAAGACAAGGTTGAAGGAGAGGAAACGCCGCCTGAGAAGATTGATGCGGAGAAGGCGTTCAAGGAACATCTTAAGACGCGCCACGTGGAAGCGGCGGTGCTGGAACGCAGCCGACCGGCGACAGGCAAGTTCCGTTTGCTGGAAGAGAAGGAAATCCGGGCTGCTCTAAAGGATTTATGAACCGCCGCATCTTCGGTTTGGAGACCGAATACGGTTGTCTCGTCAATGGCGACGACCGGCAAGGCGGCCCGGATGCGTTTCCGATTCGCGTCAAAAACCATCTCTTCAAGGTTGCGCGCGTCGGTGCGATTGATCTGCATTACCGGGATTACGAGGAGCCACCGGGCAACGGCGGCTTTCTACTCAATGGCGGACGGCTCTACCTCGACATGGGCCACATCGAGTATTCAACGCCGGAATGCCTGAGCTTGCGTGACATCGTGGCGTATGACCGGGCCGGTGACTATCTCCTGCAAAGCGCGCTTGAGAGCATGGGCATCGCTGACCGGGTTTCGTTCCTGAAGAACAACATTGATCACCACACCGGTGCGACTTTTGGCTGTCACGAGAACTATTTGATGAAACGCGGCGCACAGTTCACGCCGCAAGTGCTGGCGGCTCTGTTGTCGTTTCTCGCCACACGCCAGATTTTCACCGGCGCCGGGCGCGTCGGGCAAGCGAACCCGCTCGCATTTGAGTTTGACCAGAGCCGGCACGACCAGCCGGTCTATTTCCAGATTTCCCAGCGCGCCGATCACATCGTCAATGACATTTATCAGTGGGTGCAATTCAATCGGGCGATCATCAACGCGCGCGACGAACCGCTGGCGGATTACCGGAAATATCGCCGGCTACACTTGCTGATCGGCTACTCGAACATGAGCGAGTTTGCAACCGCACTGAAAGTCGGCACGACGTCGCTCGTGCTCGATTTGCTGGAGGAAGGCATCGTGCCGAAGCGCGTGGGACTCATGGACGCGGTGCAGTCCACACGCGACATCTCGCGCGATCCGCATTACCGGTGGCTCGTGCGACTGGAGAACGGGCAGACGCGCACGGCGCTGGAAATCCAGCACTCGTTCCTCGCGTTGGCGAAGCACTACCTCGCCGGCGTGGACGAGGAGAACAATTGGATCATCCGCGAGTGGGAGTCCGTCCTCAATGGGTTGGAGCAAGACCCGATGTCGCAGGTCGGTAAGGTGGATTGGATCGCCAAGAAATGGTTGCTGGAGATGTTCATGGAACAAGAGAGCATCGGCTGGGATGATCCGTGGGTGCAATCGCTCGATTTGGAGTATCACAACCTCGATCCGCGTCGGGGACTCCACTTCGCGTTGGCCGAAGAAGGCCGATTGGAACACGTGGTCAGTCAAGAACGCGTCGTCTTCTGCGCGTCGAACCCACCGTCGAACACCCGCGCTCAAGCGCGCGGGATCGCCGCTCGTCATCTGCGCGATCAGACGAGCAGCTACATCATCAACTGGGATTCCATCGCCGTGGAAAGCAAAGACCCACTCGTAATGGGAAATCCATTTCATCCCTACCGCTCTGAGGTCGCGCAACTTCTCTCCGATAATCAGGCGGATTACGGCCCCATCTCGCCTCCGTGAGAACGCGGGGTCGGTTTATTGACTTCGTGCGAGGCAGTCGTATGGTGCCGTAGTCGCAGGAGGGCAGCAAGGGAGGAGGTGCTAGGAAATGCCACGAAGCATTCTGCTAATCGAAGACGCTCCCGAAGACCAGCAGGTCGTGTGCGAAACGCTGCAGGATCACGGGTACTCCGTCTCCACCATCAGCGATCCGCAACATGCGTTGGCAACTGTCGAGGAATGGGCGCGGCAATTTCATCTGGTCATCATCGAGGAAGCCATGCGCGGTCACAGCGGCCTGAAGCTATTGCGTGAGGCCCGCTCCCAGCGGAAAGATTTGCCGGTCGTCATCGTGACCCGCGAGGGAGATTGGAACGGATACGCGCACGCCCTCAGCGAAGGCGCGGTCGATTATATTTCCCACCCGATTGACCGGCGCGAGCTGTTGGCCGCAGTGGAAGAAGCATTGGCACAGGCGGTGTAAGCGATCGAGGAACGGGAGGTCCAAGAGGTCGCCCCGATTGGATTCATGCGAAATCGGGGCGGTTTCTTTTCTTCAAAATGTTTCAGCATCACCGGGGTTTAGCCCTGCGGGTCACTGAACAAGCCGATGACGCTGGTGAAACCGTGAACGAAAGCGTGATCGCCCACCGGGCCAATTTCGCCGTTGCAGAAGAAGCCGGCCGTCGGCACCGGGCCGAAAAATTCGTGCACCAAGGCGATGTCGTGATTCGGCACGCCGTACATGCCGGCGCCGCGCCCCAAACAACTGAACAGCAGCGCGCCGTGCGGAGAATCGCCGGCAGACTTGCCCTTTTGCTCCTTGAGAAGATGCCTCAAGTCCTCGTCCGCGGTCTTGCCGTCGCGCACTTGGAATTGCACGGTTTGCCCGGTGCGCATCCAATCGCCCACGGCGAGCGCACCGGATTGCGGGTCGCTGCCAATCAAATTGCGAATCAGAAAATCGCCGCGACCATATTCTTCCTGATACTCATTGATCACGCGGCCGAGGAACAACGCCGTCCGCGCGAGTTGCTGGTCGCGCGTCGGCAATTGCGGCAGCAAATCCTGCAGCACTTTCATCGGAGGCTGGCCGCCCAGCTCGAACACGATATTTTTCTCCGCGCGCGTGACGACGAGCGGCTGGCCGATGGGCCGACACCCTTGTGAAACGACCGTCCGGAGACTGATCTTCCCGGCCAGAGCCACTCCCACGGCACCCTCCTCAATTACCTTGCCGTCCAGAAACAGTTTGCTTTCCCCGCGTTGCTGTCCCCCGCTGGCCAAGCCGCCGATGATGGGCGCCGACGGATACGCCTCGGAGAACTGCCGGACAAGATCAATCGCTTGGACACTGAACGGGTCCATCAGCAGGAGAAAATTCGCGTTGTCTTTCGGTTCGACCTCCAACTGAAAATGCCAGAAGCCCGGCCCCGTTGATTCTTCGAGATCGCTCTCTTTGATGTGCAATGGCGTGATCGTGACGTCCGGGAGTTGGGCGACGAGCAAGGAGATGGCTTGCCCCTGTTCGATTTCGCTGGTGCCGCCAATGATGCCGCCGCCCGTGCAACCCACCAGATGACGCGATCCCACTCCCTTGTGAATCGCCTCGACGAGGTTCTCGATGTCCGGGCTGAACTGCGGATGAGCAAACAGCAACGCGAGATCCGTCTTGGCGGAACCGAACTCGCGTCGAATCTGCCGAATCAGCTCCTCGACAGCTTCGGTCCAGTCGGACCGCGTGGTTAAAGCGGAAGCGAATTTCACACGTCCAATCTGTCCCAGCGTGGGCGGAATTTCAACTCACAAACTCCGGTGACTGAAAAAAGGTGGTGGGGAGGAGTGGATTCGAACCACTGAAGGCATAAGCCAGCAGATTTACAGGGAAGCCCGCCGTGTGTCTCGGCGTGCCGCCAAGTGCCGCTATGGGTTTGACGCTCTGCATCTTACGCCGTTTTTGGCACAAGCCCGCCCTTGTGGGTTCGTGGTGACACTTCGGGGCACGCGGGTATCACTTCGGGTATCACGGAAACAGCCTCGCCGCTCGGGGCAATCGTGTGGCGCACACGCCGCGCTTGCGCCAGCAAGTGATCGTCGCGCAAATCGCCGTAGGTTGTGGCGATGATGCTCGGCCCGGTCTTGTCGCCTATCAGCATGGCAATCTCAGCGTCGGTCAAGCCGCTCTGCCGCGCTTGCGTGACAAAGTAGCTTCTCAGCCCGTGCGGTGTAACGTGCGGCAGCTTCAAGGCAACACACGCCGCCGCAATGCGCCGGTTGACGCGGGCTTGCTCGCGGGGTTTGCTGGGGTCATGCGGTGAAGGAAACAGCAAGCCGCTTGTCGCCCGCCCCTGCATATCGCGCAACAGCGTTTCGAGTTCGGGCGTGATCGCAACCCACGGGTTGCAGCCGCGCTTCTCACGGCGCACGTTGACAAGCCCCTCGCCCAGATTCACCGCCGCCCACGTCAACGGCAACGCCTCGCCAATCCGCAAGCCGCTGTAAGCCAGAAACGCCACAAGGTCGGCAACCGCCGGCTCGCGGGTGTTGCGTAGCCAGCCGGTGATCTTCGCTAGGCCTTCGGGCGTCGGGGCAACCTCGCGGCAGTGGCGCACGTTATCGGCTACGGTGTAAGCCGTGCGGCCCTTCAACGGATTTGCCTTCAACTCGCCACGTCGCACGGCCAGCCCAAGCGCATTGCTCAGGGTGGTCAACTCTCGGTCAACGCCCGTGTCCCCGCCGCGTGTGGCAATGGTAACTTCCTCGCCGTCTTTGCGCTTGCGTGTGATCTTGTAGCCGCCGCTGTTTCGCCAGTCGCGGTAAAGGTCGCAATCGGCCAGCTTCAACGTCACCGCTGCCCGCTCGCCAAAGTTTCGGCGCACGGGGTTCAATGCCTTCGTTTCGTTTCGCACGGTGGCCGGTGACTTCGGCTGCATTTTCTTCGTCGGGCAACCCGCCGCTGTGTAGCTTTCCAACACTTCGGCCACGGTCAAGCGGTTGCGATTTAGCGCGGCCTCTTGTGTCTCGATGCCGTGACGCTGTAGCACTTGTTCCTCGCCCCACTTTTTTAGAATCTTGCGGGCGGTGGTCAAGTCGCCGGTGTCGGTGCTTCGCCAAGTCCGTTTGCCGTGTTCTCTTATCCGGGCAAAGATTGTGGCGCCGCGCCGATACAAGCCGGGCGCGATACGTTCGGGCGTTTGGTTTGCAACGAGTGTCTTGCCGTTCGCGCTCATTGTCGTTTCTCCAGTTTGGTCAAGTAGGCTTGCAGGGCTTTCTCGACAACCCAGCTTCGGGGGCGCTCGTTCTTCTGGCAGTAGGCTTCAAGCCGGGCCGCCGTTTCGGGTGAAACGGAAACAGATAGCTTGCTCACTATGCCCAGCTTGCTTCTCGGTGTTCGTGTCATTGGCAATTTCTCCCTTCGTTTCTGATGGTAGTATTATTCTTACCGATTGCAAGCTCTTTTTGTCTTTGTCACACTGCGAAGCCGGCGCTCCGATGCAAAGGGTCGGTTGAGCCGGGGACTGCCGCCCCTGCCGCCCAACCTATTGCTTCGACCGTGTATGAACGCCACGACAGTTGGCGACAGGTCGGATCAAAAACTTCCGCCTGTTATTCCGGTCGGAGCCGTGATCGGTTACTGCGATGCGTTCAACTCGGCTTCCGCTTTCTTGAACGCCTCGTTTCGTTTTGCCCGCTCTGCTTCAAGTGGTGCGAGTTCCCTTTCAGTGGCACGGATTTGGGCCTGCAACGTCGCCAGTTCGTCGGCTTTGGACTGCAACGCTTTTTCGGCTTCAACGACACGCTGGCCGGCGTCGTCAGCATCGGCACGAAGGGCTTTTTCACGGTGCTGCCAGCTTTGCTTACGGTAGGCGATCAATCCCGCAAGCCGGTTTGCCTTCTCAACCCCGGCTGCCATTGGCAGATTGCCGCTGTTCAACTCCGCCTCAATCGCGGTGATGGCAGTCTCTAGCTCTGCCGCCTCGCGGCTCGGTCGCTCTTTGGCAACGCCGTGATCGCGCCGTGTTTGTTCAACGCGGGCGCTGTGTGACTTGCAGCTTGCCACAAGTTCACGTTCCTGCCGGCGTTTCTCATGGAGTTCCTGCGTCACTGCGTTGGCTTTCGCAGCCGCCTCGCCCAGTCTCTCGTTGGCTTTGCTAACGTCAGCCGTCAGTTTCTCCATGTGTTCCCTTTGTGCGTTGGCCTTGCTCTCACGGGCCACACGCTCACGCTCGATCTGTTCACTCGCGTTAACTTCGTGGAGGGTTTGGAATTTCATTTGGATTTATCCTTTCGGTTTGGTTTGGGTTCGGTGAATTAGCAGGGCATACCCCCACCCACTAAGGAATCTTTTAACGCTTCGCCTTCGCCGTAAGGTTCGCGTTCGGCGTGTTTCTCGATTTGTCGCCGGAGAAACTCTTGAAATTCTGAACGTCCGGCGGTTGGCTGGCGATATGTGCGCTGTTTTGTTTTGCGAAGTCTTGCAGACGTTGGGCGGCATCGTTGACGAGGTTCACCACGGCAGTTTCGAGTCCGGGTATTTCGGGAAATGCCGCTTGGACACGACACGGCAGGGCTTTGATCTCCGTCCAGACGCTTGTGAGCACTTGGCCTAGACTGGCGGAGCACTCTTGCTCGGAGTGGACTTCGCCCCGCTCCTTTGCCAGTTTGACCTCAATCAACCCCGTGCGGGCTTCCCAGTAGCGTTGCCGAAATTGTGAGCTTTCTGGTCGCTTGCCGGATTGTTGGCGGCTCGCTTCATGGGCACGGATGGCTTCAAGAGCGGTCACTAAATCAAATTTGTGGTCGCTGCCCCTGTGGAGGATACCGGCGTGAACAAAGTTCGTGATGGACGCGGCGGAATAGTCGGTCAGTCTCGCCAGTTCCGCGCCGCTTACTCGTTTGGGATGGGTGGTTTTCATGGTGTGGTCAATTCCTGTGCGGTTGTGCAACTTGGTTGCACTTGGTCGCCGTGTTGTGTTGTGCAAAACGCCAATAAAAACAGGCTTTCTTGCTTGGTGCAGGTGGTGCAAGTTCGGTGCAACTGCACCGCTCGCACTTTTGGTGCAGGTGGTGCAACCTTCTTAGAGAAGTTGCACCTTGCACCGTGCCGCACTTAGCGAGTCGAAACATAAAGCCCGGTCCCTTCGTCTTTGGAAATTGCGCCCGCTTGTGTGGCCCGGCGGATTGTCGCCCGTGCCGTGCCGTCGCTTACGCTGAACCGCTCGCGGAGTTTCTCGACAAGCTGGCGGTAGGCGGTTGCGCCTTTGCCGATGACGCCCGCAACTTCGGCGTCGGTGATCTTCGCCCGGCTGCCCTTGCCCGCAAATTGGTGATCGTGTAGCACGTCAAACCAAAGCGTTTCCGGGTTGCGATAGAACGCCGCCGGCTCCGGTTCCTCGGCGTGTCGCAAGGTGTAGGACAATTTCACAATCCCCGCGTCGGCGTCCTCAAAGGTCAATGTGAGAAGCGAGTCTGCCCAGTCCGCAATCGTAGAGCTTCCCCGGTTCCGGTGGGCTTGTGTCGCCAGCCCGTCGCCGCTGGCTTTCCCGTGGTGGTGAATCAGCAGGACGGAAACGCCTTGCTCGGAAATCAGGGCGTCCAACGGGTCAAAAAATGCGGTCATATCGCGCACGCTCGACTCGTCGCCGGCGTGAAACTTATACAACGGGTCAACCGCCACAATCGCCGGCTGGTGTGTGGCAATCGCTTCGCGCACTCTCTCGACGTGCGCCGGGTTCGTGAGTTTCAGCCCGTGGGCGTGGTGAAGCAGCAACCTCTCACGCAACGCGGTTTCGTCAACGTCAAAGCCCGTCAGCATTTTCCGCAAGCGGTCTTGCATCATGCGCTCGCCGCCTTCGGCGTATAGGTAAAGCACTCTTGCCGGCTCGGTGATCTGAAAGCCCATTGCCGACTTGCCGGCAGCAATGGCAAGCGAAAGCCCAAGCGCAAACCTTGTCTTGCCCAGCTTGGCCGGTGCGGACAGAATCAGCCGCGCCCGTTTCGGTAGAATATCGGCCACAATATCGGCAGCGTCGGGGAAGTCTTTTGCAAGTAAATCCGCCGCGCTCACGATCTGCAACCCGCTGGGCTTTGTGACGGCTTCGGGCTTCGGCTGCCACAACTCCGCGCCTTCGGCCATAACGGAAAGCCGCTCGGCTAGTTCGCCGGTGTCGCTGAAGGTTTCAGCGTATGCCGAAACGTCTTTCACACCTTCGGGCAGTCGCAACACGCGGACACTCGCGGCAACGCCGTGAAGCGCACGGGCAACTTGTTCGGCGTGCGCCTTGCCGGGCGTGTCGGCGTCGGGCACAATCACAACGCGCTTGCCGGTAAAATGTGCGGCGTGATCGTGCGGCCACTTACCCGCGCCGCCGCCGTTGCACGTCGCAACGAAGCCCAGCCCGGCCAACGTGTCGCAATCCTTTTCGCCTTCAGCAATCCAGATTTCGCCGGCGGTCGCCAGTGTTGGCAGCCGGTAGAGTGTGCGTGCTACGCCTTCAAGGTTGTAAACCCAGCCGCCCTTGCCGTCCGGTCGCCGCTGTCGAAAGCCCTTCGGCTCGGTGCGCTCGACTTGATACAGCAACACGCCCGCCGCGTCGGTGTAGTCGTAACGCTTCACAACACGGGGCTTCCTGCTGGGCTTGTCGCCGTTGCTGCCTTGCCCTTTGGTGATCGCCTCGCGTGCCGGGTGTTTGTAGGCACTCCGCACAGCAGCCCGCGCTTCACTGGCTGGCAACCCACAACGCGCCGCGCCTTGCTCGACAAGCTCGCGGGTTTCGGCTTCGGTCGCGCCGGCGTCCCGACACTGGCAAGCCGTGCTGAACGCTTCCCGCTGCCGTTCGCCTTCGGGTGCACCGTGATCTACAAAGCGACGGTTGCGGGCTGGTAGCTTGGTTGCGTCAAACATTCTCGCCGCCTTCAGTTGTCGCCGTCGCGTGCCGGTCAAGGAAGCGTTGCCAATCGCCTTCCCGCACTCGGCAAACGCCGCCCACGATCACAACGCGCAGCCCGCCGCCGTGCCGTAGCCGGTAGAGCGTAGAGCGTGAGAAGCCTCCCGCCGCTTGGATTTGTGTGAGCGTGAAAAGCCGCTCCGGTTGCGGGGCCGGTGTTGGCGTCGCTGCCGGCAAGGGGGCGAGTTGCGTTGTCATCGGTAAGACTCCAATCGTCGCCGCTCGACTTCGTTGGTGATCTTCGCGGCTTGGTCGGGGGTGAATAGACGGCAACCCGCTTGCGTGCGGATAATCACGAGCCGCAACTCGTCGGCAATTTTCTTTGCCGTGTTCGGGTGACACGCGGCTTGCCTTGCAACGTCAGCAGCGGTTAACAGCCGGCAATCTTCGTGGTGCTCGCGTGTTAGGGTTGTTGTTACCTCTGACATATCGCCCTCTACCAATAGAAGCGACTGGACAACGCCCGCCGCAAAGGTGGGGTTTGCGTCAGCGGATTGGACGGGTGAGCCGGCGGGCTGGATTTAGCGGGGTGCGCTGTAGCTCGGTAGTGATCGGGCCGCGTTTGCTTTCGGCGCGGTAGGCACGCAGGAAAGCGTCGGGCTTCATGTCAGTAACGCGGCTAGCGCAGCGGGCGGCAATTGTCAGCGGCTTCTCGGCTGTCAGCAATTGCTTCAACTGTTCGTCGCTGTAGTCGTCAAATTCGTGCCCGTGTTGCCGGCGAAACTTGGTCAACCGCTCGGCAACCGTGTCTTGCCCAATAGTGGACTGCCAAGCCGCCTGCAACTCGACAATGCGTTGCCGGTAGTTTTCCACGATCTCAGCAAGCACGGCGTCGGGGTAGGTGTAGCCGGTAGCCTTCGGCCAGCGGGTGAAGGGAGCCAGCATCTTGCGGGCTTGTGCCGCCACGCTACGGGGTTTTCCGGCTGGGATAGTTTGCGGGCTGATTGAGATTGCGCCATATTTCGCCGCCAGTAACACGGCAACGAAGGCTTCGCGCAACGGCTTGCAATTGGAATACAGCAAGAAGGGCGGGTGTGCTTTGACAAGCTCTACGGCGTGTTGCGCGGTCAACTGATCGCTTTCCAAGAAACGAAGGAAGCCGGGCGGGCGGCCATCCGCGAGGGCGACGCCCGCGCCGCCGGGCCACTCGGCAATATCGGGCGGCAGCTTGTGGCATTGCACGAATTGTTGAAGGGCTGGGGCTGCTAAGTTGCCGGTCTCAGTCATTCGCAACATGGCGCGGGCGTGGTTCTCGCAGTTGAGTAGGTGAAGTCCCTTCGTCGGCGTGCCCTTGTAGGGTGTGCCTTGTGTTGGCAACGACTCGTCGCGCTGCAATCGTTTCAAGGCGTCGCGGACAGGGCTGCGTTTCAGGATTGCCGCAACGGTCTTGCGGTTCAATCCAGTCTTGGCAGCAATCGCCGCCTGAACCTTCAAGCCGTCGCACGCAACGGCCAGCGCAACCGCCCGCTCGTTGTCAGTGAAGCCCAGCCGTTGCAGCCCGGCCTCGACTTGTGCCCGCCGCTCAGGGCTTGCCCAGCGTGCAACCTTCGCCCGCGCCTCGCGCTCGCGTTGGGGGTCGTCAAGCTCCGCGTCGCACAACAGCCCGTCAATTTCGGTTTGCGGCAGCCCTCTCGACTTCAACAGCCGCGTCGCTTTGGCTTTGGTGTTCGCCGCTGCCCACTGGTCGGGCGTGATGCCCAGCACGCCCAGCGTTGCCGCTAGGTCGTCAAAGCCCGTTGCGGCTTCGTGGTGGGGCGCGTCAAGTTTCTGCCAGTTGGCTTGCTCGCCTTCTGGCGTGATCGGCTTCTGTTGTCGTTTCATGCCGCTGTCCTATTCCAGCGTTGAAGCGGTGGGCCGGGCGTGAATAGGCACGCCCAGCCCCGCGCAAGCCCGTCGGCTCGCTGCCGCTCACGTTGTCAATTCACAAGTTCCCACCGCACGATTCTTCCCTCTTCGCTGTTCGGTTGTTTCAACCCCTTGAGAATTACGGTTGAGTGCGCCGGGACTACGCCGCAAACATTTGCTTGCGTAACCAGATACTTGCCGAGTGCAAGAGCGCGGAAGTTCACACAAACACCTATGTCTTTGTCGCACTTATTGGTCACCGTAACCTTGTATTTCCAGACATCGTATGACCGCCACGTGCCACTTGGGGGGTCTTCCTTTGTCCAATGCCAAGAGCCAATCTCGGTGCAATTCTCCGCCTCCTGCGTGTTCTTCTGCGCCTCCGTCGCACGTGGTCTTTCCTGTGCCTCCACCTCTTTTGGTCTGCGCGCCGCCGCTAGCTTCGCGGCTTCTGCGTCGGCTTTCCGCATTTGCTTCTGTGCGGCCAATTCCTGAACGCGATGCTCCTTTGCCTTCTGCGGCTCGTAGCCGAAATGTTGCTGCAATTCAGCCGGCAGTTTCTCCAACGGGATCGCCGCCACACCGCTCTTGTGGTAAATCGTCACGGCGCTGGGCGTGACATTTCCCCAGCGCACGTCCTGATACGTTTCGCCGTCCACGGTGATTGTGTTCGGGAGATCGTTGGTCGCCGCCAAGAGCGTAACGACCTGCAAGAAAACTCCGGTCGCTGCTGCCAGGATTGCAGTCTTCATTGTCCAGCCTCCTATTCAGGCGGTCACGGGGTCGCGCATCCGGTCGCGTGCCCTGCTTTCGTGTATCACTTCGCCCGGCACCGTTCAAGAAGAAGCCGGGTTATCGGCTAGTGGTTTTTCAGTCCGGCAAAAAGTCGCCGGGTATCACTTCGGGTATCACGGCGCATTTCGCGGGTTGCGGGGGCGTCGCCGTGTGATCGCGTAAACCCTTGCGGGCTAAGTTGGTGGGGAGGAGTGGATTCGAACCACTGAAGGCATAAGCCAGCAGATTTACAGTCTGCCCCGTTTGGCCACTTCGGTACCTCCCCGCGGGATGGAGCGGGCGATGGGAATCGAAACCACTCCCGCCGTGCCGCTATGCGGGTTTGTGCGGGTTTATGCGCTCGTCAAGCGCACAGAAGCGCACCGGAACCCCTACCAACTGCTACAAACTGCTACAACTTTTGATGCTATGCGAAACTGGCGCTAATGGCAAGTGCGACTAAAGTCGATTAACAAAACGACATGAGTCCGTCTAACCGGTTGTGTTTCACACTCACGGGAATTGCAGAGACAATTCGCCGTCGTGCCGCCTCTTGGTTTTCGGTCAGCAGCCGAAGAACATCTGGTGGAGTCAAAATACTCGTCTACCTCCGGCGTGATCAAATTGGCCTCCCACGTACACGTCCTTACTGCTGACCGCGAGTGCGCTGCAACTGGGGGTAGCGGGTATTTTACCACTCAATGCTTCATGTCCACTGGCGACACCGGTTCGTGGGGCTTGCGGCCGTGGACCCGTTCATACGACCGGCCGAACGGGCAAACCGATCCCTCGACCTTCTTCACCAGCGCGTAGGCGATGCCGCGCTGCTTCCTGCGTGCCCGACGGCAGACCGGACAGTTCACGCAGACTTTCGCAAGATTTCGGTTCACGGAGGCCATGCCATTACCGCTGCACCACCGTTCCGCGCGGAGGCTGGTGGCGCATGCCGGTCAACGTTGCGGAGTTGACCGGGTCACGGCTTGTTCCAATCTCTCACCGACCGATCGGAAGGATTCGCCCAATCGCTTTTCGGTGCCGTGCAACTTCTCAT
>JBGQCJ010000072.1:0-18173 GCA_041495285.1 Verrucomicrobiia bacterium | reverse complement strand
GAACGCCGCGCGACCGACCGCGCGAATCGTCATCGAACTGAACAGGAACGGGACCGCGCCGCCGATGAGCAATCCGATGAACAACGTCGGGTTGGCGACGGTGAGCATGCCGGCCACGTTGTTGTACTGCGTGGTGGTCATTTCGCTGATTTTGTCTTCTCTGCCCATCGCCATGACGGCGATGAAACTGGCAAAGAGCGACACCGCCGCGATCACCGCCGAGCCAATGGCGATGCCCTTGGTCTCGGCCTTCGTGGTGTTACCGACGGCGTCGAGGTCAGCCAGAATCTGCCGGGCTTTCTTGTATTTCTGCTCGCCCATCTCGGCCTTGTCGTAACCCATTTCGCCGATGCCGTTGGCGTTGTCGGCCACGGGACCGAACACGTCCATCGAGATCGTGTTGCCGGTCAGCGTCAACATGCCGATACCGCACATGGCCACGCCATACGCCACAAAGATCGGCGACGTGCCGGAGTAAATCGCGACCGAAGCACCGACCGCCACTGCGATGATGATGACCGCCCACACGGTGGACTCATATCCGACCGCAAACCCTTGGATGATGTTGGTCGCGTGACCGGTCTGACAGGCTTTGGCCATTGATTTGACCGGGGCATGCGTCGTGTGCGTGAAGTAGCTGGTGCACTTGTTGAGCGCCACCGCGAGGAACACGCCGATCAAGCACGTCCACGCCGGCCGCATATCGAGACCCGGAACCCCGAATCCGAGCAACCAAGGCAGTTGCACCACGCCGTCCTTTATGTAATTGGCAAACCCGGGCAGCGATTGGCCGTATTCGGCCAGATACTTCGCGTCGAACTTCAGATAGAACAATCCGATCAGGAAGAAGCCAATCACGCTGATGATCGAGCCGATGAGGAAGCCGCGGTGCACCGAGGCCAACGCCGCGTCGCCGGAGTCGCCTTCCTTCGAGCGCACGCTGTACGTGCTGATGATCGAGCCGATGACACCGACAGCGCGCACCAGCAACGGGAAGATGACGCCCTTGTGACCGAACGACGCGTAGCCGAGAATCATCGCCGCCACGATCGTGACTTCGTACGACTCGAAAATGTCCGCCGCCATACCGGCACAGTCGCCGACATTGTCGCCGACATTGTCCGCGATGGTCGCCGCGTTACGCGGGTCATCTTCCGGAATGTCCTTCTCGATCTTGCCGACGAGGTCCGCGCCAACGTCCGCCGCCTTCGTGTAAATGCCGCCACCGACACGCATGAACAACGCTATCAACGTGCCGCCGAATCCGAAACCGAGCAACACTTCATACGCCTTCTCGCCGTACGCCATGAAGATCAGCGTGCCGCCCAGCAACCCCAGACCGTCCGTCAACATCCCGGTAATCGTCCCCGTCCGGTAACCAACTTGCAGCGCGCCCCCGAATGAGTTCCGGGCCGCCGCCGCCACGCGCAAGTTGCCGAGCGTTGCGAACCGCATTCCGACAAACCCGACGCAGAAGCTGAACAGCGACCCCATCAAAAACGCAAACGCGCGGCCAAAGGCGACCTCGTACTTCGCCTCGCCGCCCCCCGCCATCGCGGAGAAGAACACCGCCACTGTCAGGACGGCGATGAGCACGACGATCTTGCTGAACTGTTGCCGGAGATACGCGTTGGCGCCGGCGCGCACGGCGTCGGCCACCTTCTGCATCTTCGCCGTGCCGGTATCGGCCTCGCGCACCTGCTTGACCAGCATCAGCGCATAGCCCAACCCGGCAAACGCCACGCCCAGCACGACCCACAACGCGAGCTTCTCGCCCTGCGAATAGTCGGAGCTGCGCATGAACGCAAAAAATTCAAACGGTTTCTGGGCGTGGCCGGTCACCTTCGCCACCAGTTCGCCCACCTTGTCCTGCGCGCGCGCCCAATGCGCCGCCAGCAACGTCGCCGCGCAAAGCGCCAGCGTCGCCCACACCTGCCGGCGCGGATTGCCCTTCGTGATACGTCGCATAGCTCGATTCATTGATGCCGTCATAATTCTCGTCTCCTAGTTCCGTCGGGGTACTTTTGGAAGTGCGGAGACTACACGACAAAATCCGCGCTGGAAAGCGCAAAGTTTCCAAAAGATGTTGCGTTGCCGCAAGCAGTTGCGGTAGCCTGTGCGTCAATGACCGTCGCACCCGTGGAGCAGCAGAAGATTCTCGTCGTCGAAGACGATCCGTCGGTGCGGGAACTGTTTCAGGACGTTCTCGCCACGGAGAAATACGCGGTGCACACCGCCACCAACGGCGAGGAAGCGCTCACCCAGACCCGGTCGCTCTCACCCGACCTGATCCTGCTCGACATCCACATGCCGAAAATGGACGGCGTCAGCTTCTGCAAAGCGATCCGCGAGGACCAACGGACGCAGGACATCCCCATCATCTTCATCACCGCCTACAACTCGCGCGCCCGCCGCGAGGAAGCCATCGCCGCGGGTGGCGACGATTTCATGGGCAAGCCGTTCAAGATCGACGACCTGATGATCCGCATCCGCGCCATGCTCAAAGCCAAACAGATTGCCGACCCGATCGAGCGACTTCAGGAATACATTCTCTCCATGCGCGAAATGCGCAAGAAGCTGCCGCCCGAAGCCGTGGGTTGAGTCGCGACGACCTTACGGTCTGCCATTCCGAGCTTGCCGAGGAATCTCTTTTGCCGCCCCGTCCACACTCCGTGTTGAGAAGAGCCGAATGCGACATTGGTCGCATGAGACGCCGCGATGTTGTAGTCGCGGCAAATGCTACCGCTCGGCTTTGGTGCGATCTGGCAAGCGGCGAGAGTTGAGCCGGTCACACTTCTTGTTGTCATGCTGAGTTGCGCCCGACACTGCACGAGCGCGTCTCGCAGACTCGGCTTGTTGATTGCCGAACTCTATTGGTGAAAGTACTCGCGGACTTTCGCTGCGATCTGGCGATCCGTCATCTTGTCGACTGTTTCAATGGCGATGATGTGTCCCCCGAGCTTGTCCCGCTCAAGACGCTTTTTCAGTTCACCCTTGGCCTCACCCGGACCAAACAGCAGAATCGATTCGGCATCACGAATCGCCGCAATCACCTCAGCGTAGTAATTGTTGAGATGGGCCGTGAACTCTCTCTCGTGGCTGTCGGGAGCCGGAACCTGCTGTCCATAGTGAGTCGTCGAACGGACGCCCGCAAAACGTCCCGGCTGTTTCTCAACGTCTGATCTGATCTCCATGGTCTGTTCCCCTTCGGCCGAGACAATCGCGATGACAGCCTTCCGATGATCAATCCACAAACCCGCGGTCGTTTTCATCGATCTCTCCTTTTGAGCATCCAATTGAACCTACGCCTCATTCTTCAAATAGCGAGCATAACACAATCGCTTGTGCAGTTGCCTGCCGCGCCGTTCTGTCATGCTGAGTTGCGCCCGAAACCTCACGGGCGCGTCTCGCAGACTCGGCTTGTCGAAGCCGAGTGCGGCACTGGCCGCATGGAGCCGAAGCGAAGCGGAGACGCTGCTGTAGTGTGCAGCAAACGCGGCGATTTCGTTCTCGCCGCAACATCTCGCAGCCGCTACACTGCGCAACCAGTCGTGGGCGATTCGATGGACGAACTGTAACCGAAGCCATGCGAGAACCAGATTCCAAGCCGCCGACACATGCGCGTGTGCCCGAGGAGAAGCGGGCCACCGAATACCTGTCCAACGAACGCACCTTCCTGGCTTGGATCAGAACCAGTATCGCAGTGATCACCTTCGGTTTCCTAATCACCCGCGTGCCGGAGTGGCTCCATCGTGCCGCCGCGCCCGGTGCACAACCCAGCACCGGTCGAATCAGCACCTCGTTGGTGATGGGACTCGCCATGATGGCGTTCGGCGCCGTCGGCGCCGTCCTGGCCGCTTGGCGGTATCACATCGTCAATCGCGCCATCGACGAAGGTCGCGTCAAACCCGACCGCGGGCTGGTCATTCTGGTCACGGTACTCGTCGTGCTGCTGACCATTGGAATGATTGCCTTCATGCTGCTGAACGAGTGATCCGGACCCTTCCCCCGCTTACGCGAATGAATACTAATGCACGGTGCGATCTGGCAAGAGGCGAGAGTTGCTACGGGAGTCCCCGAAGTGACTTGCGAGCGTTTTCGTTCGACTTCCGAAGCGATGTCTGCGAGTCTAGTTCTGGAAGAAGTGGGCATGGGGCAGGCCCGATAAGGGTCGGGTGTTCCAGAGCAAAAACGAATACGACGAGACGCATTTCCCCGTGGGTGACGGCCAAGCTCAGACGCTAGCCTTCGTTTCTCCAAATGAAAGACCTGCGATGAGCAACGTCGCCCACGGGTTTTCTCCGCACCGCGCTTGCCCGCCTCAGGCGGACTTGCCCGCCCTAAAGTCGTTGGCGGGCTTGCCCGCCTTAGAGTCGTTGGCGGGCTTGCCCGGTCGCTTTCGCCTTGCTACACTCCCGGCCATGAACCGGCTGCTCTTCGGCGACAACCTGAAGTGGTTGCGCGACACGAAAATCTTCCCGGACGCCAGCGTTGACCTCGAATACCTCGACCCGCCGTTCAACTCCAACGCCAACTACAACGTCCTGTTCAAAGAGACCAGCTGCGAAGCCGAGCGACTTGGGAAGTCGCGAGACGATCTCGTGTCGTTTCGAGACCCGCAGGGCGTAGCGAACGGGAGTGAGCGGAGTCAATTCCACGCCTTCACCGACACGTGGGAATGGACAGCGGACGTGGACGCCACTTATTCACAATTTATTGACACCGGCCCCAACGCCAGCGTCGTCGAACTGGTCGAAGCGCTGAAGAAATTCCTTAAGACCTCGCCGATGGCGCCTACTTTTCATTATGAAAATCGACTGGCCCGTTTATGACCGCTAATGACCTTGAACGCTTTTAGCATTTGAGATAAACGTTCTGCGAGAATCTGGAAGGGTTTATGGCGTTGCGCTACACAACCGAGGTCAAACATGAGGGCCTAGGAAAGTATCGTGTCATTTCGGGCACCGACTATGCCTTAGTTCAGGCAAAGGCACGGGCTCAATTGCTTGAGTGGGAAAGGAAACACCGGGAAGTCCTTGCCGAACGCCGCGAGAAGGAGCGAGCGGTTCAGGAGAAGCAAAGAGCACAGGCGAATCGAGACCGAAAAAAGGAAGAAGCGGTTGAGGCGCGAGAGGCGTCGCGACGAGAGTTGGAGGAAAAGCTTGAAGACGCAGAAGAAAGAACAACCGAAGCCCAGCAAGCGATCGAGCGCGTAAGGAACATTCTCCACACGGCCCTCAAAACTCGGCACGCCATTGATTGGGAGAAACTGAAGAAGCGCGAACCGTTTTCCAAACCAAAACCGCAACAGCCTGTTTATTTGGAGAGCCCTCGAGAGCCAGTGCCTGAAGATTCAGCATACCGGCCCAAGCTCCCAGAGGAGCCCGTGTATCGGCAATATCCTCCGGAACCACAGCAGACTGGCGCCAAGTACAAACCTGCGCTGAGCCTGCTCGATAAGCTTTTGAAGTCTCGGATGAAGAAAAAACAAGAGGATGCACAAGCCTCTTATCATGCGGATCACATTGCCTGGCAAGAAGCCCTAAAACAAGTTGATCGAGAGAACCAGCTACGGGGAGAAGCCTTTCAGCAAGCCAAGTTAGAAAGCCAGCGGCTGGCTAGTGAACTCTTCAACCGTGATCACGCTGCCTGGGCTGAATCGGTCTCGTCAATGCAAGTTGAAAATGAGCGCCGATACGCGCAAAAGGTCGCGGAGGTAGAGCAGTGGGATCGCGAAGCGCAAGAATATCAGGAAGACCTAGCAAAGAAGGATGCGGCGGTCGACAAGCGAAAAGCTGATTACGAAGCCCTCCGGGCAGAAGGGGTCGAGGACTACTGCGAAATGGTTCTCGCGAATTCGGATTATCCAGACGGTTTTCCACAGGACTTTGACCTCGAATACAACCCAGAGACGAAGATTCTCATTGTTGAATATGCGCTTCCCGCCCCCGACCAATTGCCGCGGCTGAAGGAGGTAAAATACATCAAGTCGAAGAATGAGTTTGCTGAGGTGTACCTTTCGGAGACTGAGATGAACAGGCTCTACGACGACGCGCTCTACCGTATTTGCCTTCGCTCACTGCACGAGCTTTTTGAAGCAGATGCTGCGAATGCCCTCGCCGCCATCTCATTCAATGGCTGGGTCAAGTCGGTAGACAGAGCGACCGGAAAGGAAGTGAACGCCTGTATTCTAACCGTGCAAGTCAAGAAGGAGGAATTCCAAGCGCGGAACCTGCAGAATGTTGATCCCAAAACTTGCTTCAAGGACCTGAAAGGTGTTGGCAGTTCAAAGCTTCACAGCTTAACGCCCGTCGCACCTGTTCTTGCCATCAGCCGGGAAGACAAGCGGTTTATTGCGCCCCGCGAAGTCGTCGATCAACTCAATGAGGGGGTGAACCTTGCGGCGATGGACTGGGAGGACTTCGAACACTTAATCCGGGAATTGTTCGAGCAGGAATTCAAGCAGGCCGGTGGTGAGGTCAAAATCACGCAAGCTAGCCGGGATCACGGCGTTGATGCTGTCGCCTTCGACCCCGATGTGATTCGTGGCGGCAAGACGGTAATACAAGCCAAGCGATACACGAACACGGTCGGCGTGTCTGCCGTTCGGGACTTGTATGGCACTGTGCTAAACGAAGGTGCCAGCAAAGGAATCCTTGTGACGACGTCCGACTACGGTCCGGATTCTTACGAGTTTGCAAAGGGCAAACCGCTAGTGCTCCTTAGCGGCGCGAACCTGCTCAACCTTCTTGAGAAACACGGTCACAAGGCGAAGATTGACTTGAAGGAAGCGAAAATAATACTGGGCGAACACGTTTAGACAAAGTTTACCTTTAAGTCTCTGCGGGCAGTCGTCGGCTTCAATCTACGGCTCTTGCCGGCGATTCACTTCACCACGTCCAGCTTCATCACGGGGATCCGGCAGCGGTCAGGTTGCCGTGAAGACGACGTCGCGGCGTCTCGCCGGTGGCTCGGCTTCAGCGGTCAGCGGTCGGCTGTCAGTTATCAACCACGAACCTCGGCCTGCTCGTTCAAGATGCGATTCGCGTTTCGGCTAAAACCTCCACGTCACTGCTGCCCCGGCCTCAACCAGATCCCTCGGGAGTATAAATATTTGGGGTCAACTCTGCACTCGTGACAGAAGCATAACGTTGGTGCGGACAGTGAACTGATCTAGAGTTGCCGGCATGTGCGGGCTATCGCGGATCTGATTGCATCGCGGGATGGCGGCTTTGAGGCCGTTGACCTTTACTGTTGGTTGACGTATTCTACGAGCGTCATGACGGCGATCGCAAAGAAGCTCGATGAGAAGCTACGACAGTGGCAGCCAACGACAGCGCATGAGGTTGAGCGCCGCGTCGAGGAACTCATTGAGTTAGCCGACCAGGACGCGCTCGACTTGCAGCGGTCTCGCCAAGTGGAGCAAGAAGTTCTGGATATGCTCGATGAACCCGAAGCCAGGTGAAGTCTGGCTCGCAGACCTCGGGTTGAGCGCGAAGACCCGACCCGTAGTGGTTCTCTCTCGCGACGACCCTCAAGCGCCACGCGCCCTTGTCATTTACGTTCCACTGACGACCCAAAACCGAGGTAGTCCGTACGAGGTGAACTTGGGCCAGTTGGCGTTTCTGAAAGAACAATCCGTTGCCAACGTGCAAGGGCTCGCCTCTCTCGCTCGCGTCCGCTTCGAGCGCAGAATCGGAAGCCTGCCGTCGGAAGCGCTCGCCAAGATCAAGCAAGCCTTGGCATTCGCCGTGGAAATGTAAGCCCGGTAAGAGTTTTTCCGCATACCGGCGGAGGGACGCGCTCCGTCGCGTCCATCTGCGAATCGCGGCCACGATCCCGCAGGTGCGGGATGGCCCTCCAGATTGGTCCTACCCTTTTCGCTTCTTCAGTTCCTCGTCGAGCGCGGCAAGGTCGGGTGCGATGTGGATGGGTGTACCGGCAGTTTCGATGGCGGCCTTGACGTCTTTGAGGCCGTTGCCGGTGATGACGGCGCAGACGCTCTGGTTTTTCTTGATGATGCCGTCGGCAATGGCGCGTTTCACTCCGGCCACGCTGGCCGCGCCGGAAGGTTCACCGAACACCGCCGAAAGCCGGGCGGTCTTGTTCATCGCTTCCATGATTTCCGCGTCGGACACGGCAACGATCTCGCCCTTGGATTCGCGGAGCGCGTTGACGGCCTTTCGCCAGTTGCGCGGGGTGCCGCAGTTGATGCTGTCGGCGCGCGTGACGCCGTCCACCGGTACGAGGTCTTTGCCGGTATGAAACGCTTCACGGATCGGCTGACAGCCGGCGGCTTGGACACCGAGCATGCGCGGCAGTTTCTTGATGAAACCGAGATGGAACATCTCGCGAATCCCCTTCCAGACGCCGGCAATGGTGCAGCCGTCGCCGACGCTGACGCAGACCCAGTCCGGCATCATGTCGGCGCATTGCTCGGCGATTTCGAGGCCGCACGTCTTCTTGCCTTCGACGAGGTAGGAGTTGATCGCGCAGTTGCGGTTGTACCAGCCGTACTTCGCGCAGGCGTCCATGCAGAAATCGTACGCCGCGTCGTAGGTGCCTTTGACCTTGATCACCGTGGCGCCGAACACGAGCAGTTGCGCAATCTTCGGCTCCGGCGCCTTCTCCGGCACGAAGATGACCGCGGGGATGCCGACCGCAGCGGCAAAACAGGCGAGCGATGACGCGGCGTTGCCGGTCGAAGCGCAGGCAATCGTCTCCGCGTGAAACTCGATGGCTTTCATCACGCCGACGGAGCTGGCGCGGTCTTTGAACGATGCGCTCGGGTTGCGTCCGTCGTCTTTGATGTAGAGGTCGCGGACGCCGACCCATTCGCTGAGCCGGTCGGTGTGATAGACCGGCGTGTAACCGATCTGCAGTTGCGGCAGGTGCAGCGAGAAATCGACGGGGATCAGTTCTTCGTACCGCCAGTGTGTGTGCTGCCGCTGCCCCAAAGCGTGACGGGTGAGCGTCTTCGCCACCTTGTCGTAGTCGTACTCGACATCGAGGATGCCCCAGACGCCGCACTTGGTGCAGGTGTACCGGTTGTCGGCGGGATAGGTCGTGCCGCAAACGACGCAGCGCAGATGGGAGATGTGTTGAATCGCCATGCGGCGAGTCTAAGCAGAGCGTTGCGCAAAAGCAATGGCGCGTTATTCGGCCGCGTCCAGGTCCTCGATTTTCAGAATCGGATGAATCTCCCACGCCATCGCGCGCCACGGGTGACAATAATCCGATCCGCCGCCGGTCTCGATCGTCGGGCCGATGTCCTTGCCGGGTGCGTCGTGGTAATCGTCCCACATCAAGTAGCCGGTCATGCGCACCTTGTGCGGTTTCGAGCCGGTGGGGAAGGACTGGAGATGGGGCGGCTCGCCGAGCCGTATGAACTCCGCCAGCTTCTGGAGTCGCACGCCGGACGCGTAGAGGTGCGCCTCGGTGCGCGGCGTCACCTCGCAAATGATGGGCGTCGGGTCGCCGATCTTCGGCACGTGATCGAGCGGCTGCGACAAGACTTCCACGTGCCAGTCGTGAAATTCTTCGCTGCCGCAGTTGCACGATTCTTTCGGCCCCGGATAGGTGAGCACGACGTAGCCGGTGAGCGAGACGATCTTGCCCTCGAATGCCGCCAGCATGGCCGCCTCCGCGGGCGTTAAATCCGCCCGGTGGTGCCCGCCGAGTTGCGTGTCGAACGCGCGGACGGACGCCACGAACTGGCGGGAATCCCACTGCGGCGCCTCGACGTGCGCGACATCGATCCAGTCGCGGTTCTTCACGCGATTGCGCGCCATGTCGGCCAGTTTCTTCGCCGTGCCGGCGGGATTGTTGAGGCAATTCCAGTTCTTCAGGTTCAAGTCACGCAGTTCGGGCAGAGGCTCAGCCGCCGGCAGGTTGGCCGCGAAGAGCCAGAGGACGAGCGCCGAGATAAGATTGACTCGCTTCATGCTCCAATGTTATCCGTCCAATCAACTTCATCGGCAAGCGCAAAGTGAAACTGCTCATCAAGAACGGTCATATCGTCCGCTGGGACGCCAGCGAACACGTCGAGCAACTCGAAAATCATCACGTGCTCATCGAGGGCAACCGGATTCGCGACGTGGTCGCCACGGTCCCGGCGGATTTCACGCCGGAGGAAACCATCGACGCCGGCGGTTGCGCGGTGATTCCCGGACTCATCAACTCGCATCATCACCTGTATCAATCCCTCACGCGTTGCTTCAAATCGGTGCAGAACGTGAAGCTGTTCGACTGGCTGACCGGCCTGTACGAGGTCTGGCGGCGAATGGACTTCGAGGCGGTCAAGCTCGGCTCGCAGATTTCCATGGCGGAGATGCTGCTCTCGGGATGCACCACAACCAACGACATGTTTTACGTTTATCCGAATGAGTCGAACGTCCGGGCCGAGGCCGTCATCGAAGGCGCGCACGAACTCGGCCTGCGCATTCACGCGGGCCGCGGCTCGATGTCGCTGGGCCGCAGCAAAGGCGGGCTGCCGCCCGACGACGTGGTGCAGGACGAGACCACGATTTTGAAGGACAGCGGGCGCGTCATTGAAAAGTTTCACGACGCGAAGCCGTACGCGATGACGCGCGTTGATCTGATGCCCTGCTCGCCGTTCTCGATCACGTTCGATTTGTTGAAGGAAACGCGGGCGCTGGCCAAGACCTACGGCGTTCTTTGCCACACGCACGTGGCCGAGACGATGGATGAGGAGCATTTCTGCACAGAGAAATTCGGCAAGCGTCCCGTGGATTACATGGCGGCGGCGGATTGGCTGGGCCACGATGTGTCGTGGGCGCATTGCGTTTGCCTGAACCCGTCGGAAATCAAGTTGCTCGCCGCGACACGCACCGGCATCGCGCATTGTCCGTCGTCGAACATGATTCTCGGCTCCGGCATCCCGCCCGTGTGCGAGATGCTCCGCGCAAACGCGATCGTCGGCCTCGGCGTGGATGGTTCATCGAGCAACAATGGCGCGCACCTGCTCGCGGAAGCCCGGCAAGCCTTGCTGCTCCAGCGCGTGAAGAACGGCGCCGACAGTTTCACGCCGGAGGACGCGCTCCGGTTGGCGACTCGCGGCGGCGCGCGATTGCTCAACCGCGCCGATGAACTCGGCAACCTCGCCAAAGGTTGCGCCGCCGACATCGCGATCTTCGATTTGAACAGTGTCGAGTTTGCCGGTGCCGCCGCGCAAGATCCGCTCGGCGCGTTGATGCTGTGTCATTCACCGCGCGCGAAGTTCGTGCTCGTCAACGGCAAGGTCGTCGTGAAATACGGCCAGCTGGCCACCGTGAATCTGCCGGGTCTCGTCTCCAAGATGAACGAGTTGGTGAAGAAACGGTTTCGATAACTGCGGCACCGCTCACGAGGTCTTCGGCGCGCGCAGCAGCAGCACCGGCACGCTGATGCTGTGACGGACTTGCCGGGCCGTTGTGCCGAGAAACAGATCGGCGAGGAAGTGATGTCCGTGCGTGCTCATCGCCACCAAGTCGCATCCTTTTTCCTGAACCCATTTGATGATTTCCTTCGCTGGCTCGCCGAAAGCGAGTTCGGCTTCGGTCGGGATGCCGGCCGCTTGGAAGTCAACGCGCACGCTCTCCAGATACGCCTTGTCTTGCGTGACCTCGGGGCTGACGGCGTCGGCGCCGTAGGTGCGCGCCGCCCAGCCGTCAGCGACGTGGAGCAACGCGACCCGACTGTGCATGGCCTTGGCCAACTCTTTGACGTGATCAATGATCGCCCGGTCAGTGGGCGTTGCATCCAGTGTGACGAGAATCTTATTGTACACGGCGTCCTTTCAGTGACCGGCGATGACCGCCCACGCGGCCCGGAGCGAGTCCGGTAGACCACAGACGTCCATCGACGTGATTAGAATAGCACTCGCCCAACCGGCTACCAGCAAGAACCAACCATTCTTCCATGTTCCCATTCGCTTGCGGGAACTGGTGAACAGCAAAAGCGGGAACATGGCGAACGGAAGTTGCAGAGCCAGCACGACCTGACTGAGTGTAAGCAGGTCGGTCACGCTGCTGTCGCCTCGGAGTCCGATGATTAGGACCGCCGGGATGATGGCCAGCGTGCGGGTGATCAGTCGTCGGAGCCAGGGGGCGATCCTCCAGTGCATGAAGCCTTCCATCACCACCTGTCCAGCGAGCGTACCGGTGATGGTGCTGCTCTGGCCGCTGGCAAGGAGCGCTACTACGAACAGGGTGCTCGCCGCGGTCGTTCCCAACAGCGGCGCCAGGGTCAGGTACGCGACCCGGATCCAATCGCAGTCGCTTCCGAACTTAACTACCTGCCCTCCGGCCACGGTCACGCTCTCCTTGCCGTAGAACACCATCGCGGCCAACACCAGGATGGCTGCGTTCACAAAAAAGGCGACGCTCAGGGCCGCCACCGAGTCGATGGTGTTAAATTGAATGCCACGCCGAATCGACGCATCGTCCTTTTGCAACCGGCGGCTCTGAACGAGCGCCGAATGCAAATAGAGGTTATGTGGCATCACCGTCGCGCCGATGATGCCAATCGCCACGTAGATCATCCCGGATTGATGAAAGCTCGGCGTAATCATGGCCCGCCCCATTTCCAGGAAGCTTGGCTGCGTCTGCGGGAGAACAAAAATCTCAATGAAATAGCAGACGCCGATGGTCGCCACCAGCAGCAGGACAATGGCCTCAATCGTTCGCATCCCGAACCTTTGCAAAGCCAAAAGAAGCAACACATCCAACCCTGTGATGATGACCGCCCACAGCAGCGGAATATGGAACATCAGATTGAGGGCGACGGCGCTGCCCAGCACCTCGGCCAAGTCACACGCGCCGATGGCGACCTCGCAAAAGAGCCAGTTCGGCCAGCGCGTCCAACGCGGATACCAATCACGGCAGCATTGCGCGAGGTCCTTGCCGGTCACCACGCCCAGCCGTGCGGAAATCACCTGCATGAAGATCGCCATCAGGCTGGCAAGGCCGACGACCCACAACAGCCCGTACTTGAACTGGGCGCCGCCTTGCAGATCGGTGCCCCAATTGCCCGGGTCCATGTAGCCGACGCTGACGAGAATCGCCGGCCCGACAAACGCCCGCCACTGCTGCCAGAAACCCGCTTCATGGTGCGGCACGTCCACGGAACTGTGCACATTCTCGAGCGACAAATGGCTGCGGTGCGACGGTGGTGGCGTGATCGGGTCTGCCATGGCGTATCGAGTGAGAACTTAGTCTTACCTAACTTTATTCTGGCTGACTATACACGAGCGCCCCCGGCTGTCAACGCCGAAACGGATGGGCTAACGACCGGCCACCAGTTTCAGCACGGCATGGCCGTAATGATTGCAGAGATAAATCTCGCCTTCGTTGTCTTCGCCAAACGAACTAATGCTGGCCGCCGTGAGGAGTTTAACGTCGGTGGTCACGCGACCGGCTTCGTATTTCAATCCCCACACCCGACCGCTGTCATAATCGCCGTAGATGTAGTAGCCGGTCAGCGCGGGAATCTTTTGGCCGCGATAAACGTGGCCGCCGGTAATCGACAACCCCACGTTGTGTCCATATTCCTTGATCGGCGGGACAAGACCGGTCATGGGGCGACCGTCTTTATATTCGTGGTTGCCCTCCATGATGTTCCAACCGTAGTTCTTCCCCTTCTCAATGATGTCAATCTCCTCCCATAAGTCTTGGCCGACATCGGCGCAGTACATCAGCTTGGTGACCGGGTCGAAACAGAACCGCCAGGGGTTGCGCATTCCGTAACACCAGATTTCCGGGCGCGCCTCGGAGCGTCCGACAAACGGATTGTCGGCCGGCACGGCGTAGGGTTGTTCGCCGTCCACGTCAATGCGCAGAATTTTTCCCAGCAACGTATTGAGGCTCTGACCGCTGTTGAGCGGGTCGCCGGCCAGCCCGCCGTCGCCGGTGCCGATGTAGAGTTTGCCGTCCGGCCCGAAGAGAATTTGACCGCCGTTGTGATTCGCCCACGGCTGCTTGAACGTGAGGAGGATGCGCTCGGTGTCCGCCGAGGCCTGCCTCGCTTTCGGATCAACGCGAAATTCCGAGATTCTCGTGTGCAGTCCCCCGCCCTTCGCGCTCGTGTAATTGACGAAGAACCGTCCATTCTTGGCGAAGCCGGGATGGAACGTCACGCACAGCAGGCCGCACTCGCCGCCGAAGCGCACCCGGTCGCGAATGTCGAGGTACGGCTCAGCCTGCAGCTTGCCGTCCACCACAAGGCGGATGCGACCGCGCTGTTCGACGATGAACAGCCGCTTCGTGCCGTCGTGCGTGACGTACACGGGAAACTCGGTGCCACCGACGAACGGCTCGACGCGCACCTTCGGCACCTCGGCGGCACGGCCCAACACCGGTAACGCGAGGAGCACGACGGCGACAAAACGTTTCACGCGCAATTTTGTATCGCACTTCGCCACGGTTTGCACGAAATTCGCGGCGTGGCTGACAACGAGCAAACAACGCCGACCATTGCAACCGTACCGGCGGACACCTCGGCGCAGCCGCGCCGGGTCGTAACTGGTGGGATCAGTTGGCGCAAGACGTTTGCCGCGTTCCGGCATCGCAACTACCGTCTGTTCTTTTCCGGTCAACTCGTGTCGGTGATCGGCACGTGGATGCAACAGGTGGCCATCGGCTGGCTCGTCTATCAACTCAGCAACTCGGCGCTGACGCTCGGCGCCGTGCGATTTCTCACCGCGATTCCGGTCACGTGTCTGACGCTGGTGGGTGGCGCGGTGGCCGACCGGATGGAAAAACGCCGCGTGGTGGTGATGACGGAGAGCACGGCGATGGTGCTGGCGTTTGTGCTCGCGGCGCTCGTGTGTTTCGGCGTCGTCAAAATCTGGCACATCGCGTTGTTGGGTTTGCTCGAAGGAATCACCGATGCGTTCGACATCCCGGCGCGACAGAGTTTCGTCGTCGAGATGGTCGGCAAGGACGATTTGATGAACGCGATCGCGTTGAACTCGTCGCTGTTCAACGGTGCGCGGGTGTTCGGTCCGGCGCTGGCCGGCGTCGTGATCGGGATCATCGGCGTGACCGGCTGCTTCTTTCTGAACGGCGTGTCGTATCTCGCCATCGTCGTTGCGTATCTGGCGATGCGATTGCCGGCGGCGCCGGAACGCGCCGAGCGCAAACCAATGTGGCACGAGACGATTGAAGCATTCCGGTACGTGCGTGGCCACCGAACCCTGCGCGCGGTGATTTCGCTCGTGACGGTCGTAAGCCTCTTCGGTTGGCCGTACAGCGTGCTCTTACCCGTGTTTGCGCGCGATGTGCTGCATACCGGGGCGAGCGGCTACGGTTATTTGATGGCCGCCAACGGTGCCGGTGCACTCGTCGGCGCGTTGACGCTGGCGTCGCTCGGCGATTCGGCGCACAAACGAAAACTGTTTTACGGTGGATTGTTCGGTTTCTGCATCATGCTCTGTGTCTTTGCCCTCTCGCGGGTCTATTGGCTCTCGGCGGTCGCTCTTGCCGGCTCGGGGTTTTGTATGATCATCTTCTTCGCGACCGCCAACACCTCTGTGCAAACGCGCGTGCCGGACGAATTGCGCGGGCGGGTGATGGGCATCTACGCGCTGGCGTTCCTCGGCCTGACGCCGTTCGGCAGTCTGCTGGCCGGTGCGATTGCCAAAGCCACCAGCGCGGCGTTTGCCGTCACACTCGGCGCGGTGATTTGCATTATCGCAGGACTTGTCGTAATGCGAATCATGCGTCCGCAACCACAAGGAGCAACATGAACCGTCTAACGATTCCCGATGTTGTGCGCCGGTCTCCCGACCGTGCACCGAGATCGGCGAGGTCAGGAGACCTTCGCCGAACGGTGCAACTGGTCATCTTCAGCCTCTCGCTGGTTTGCAGCGCGGCATTGGCCGCCGATCCCGATTTCGATTCGTATTGGCGCGACGGTAAGGCGGAGCTTGATGGGTACCGACTCACGGTTTCCCGCTACGGACAGGAGCGGCACGGTCGTGCCGTCGCCATCTACGTGACCGAGCCGTTCAGCGAACTGCAACGCGTCAAGGTGGATAATCCGACGAATAACCCGAGTGATGTGATTGATGTGTTGAAGCTGAATCTGGTCCGCGATTTCCAGACCGGCATCTACGATTACAACACGATGACGAGCGTGTTCGTGCGCGAGACTGATTTCTCGCCGGTCAAAATCAGTTTCAGCAGCGCCGAATGGTGCGGCCACGTGTACGAAGAGCTGCTGTTCAAACCCGGTAAGATCACCGGCCAATACTTCAGCTACTTCGAGGGTGAATCGGGCGCACGTAATCTCGATGTTCCAAAGTACGCCGTCGCCGAGGACAACCTCTTCATTCTCTTGCGCGGACTGCGCGGGCCGTTCCTGCGTACCGGCGAGAAAGCAACGTTTCAACTTCTCCCCAGCGTGTACTACAGCCGGCTCGCGCATAAGCCATTGACGTGGACAGGAGCGGAGATTTATTGCGCCGGCGAGTTGGGCGTCGACGTTCCGGCGGGAAAATTCCCGGCCACACTCTACAAGCTCAAGACGACTGACGGACGGGAAGGACAATTCTTTGTCGAGAAAGCCTACCCGCATCGCATCGTGCGCTGGGAGCTTCCGCCGGACATCTCCGCCGAACTCACCGGCACGATCCGCGAGTCATACTGGAAACTCCACGACAACGGCCACGAGAAATACCTGAAAGACCTCGGCCTCAAGCCGACCGTGGAGTGAGCCGTCTTCCGGTGTCATGCTGAGCTTGTCGAAGCATCTCGGCCCTTCTATACTCTGCAACCATGAACCGGCTGCTGTTTGGCGGCAATCTCAACTGGTTATGCTTTCTCTGTCATCCTGAGCGTGTCGAAGGATTTCTCCGCCAGCGTTGTCGACTCGTTACGCTTACCAACAGCATTGGCCATGAGTGAGTCGATCAAGATAATGCGAGAGCGTTGGAGAGAAGTGCTCCTCCTATTCGGCATCGAGGTAATTGCGGACTTATACTATTTTCTCCCGAGGGAACTGAGGGGCTGGGGATTGCTCGGCTCTTTCATCGCCATGCTGTTCAGCATGGTTCTTGGTACTGGATTCTTACGATTGGCCTGCCTTGAAGGCAGCCGCCCACAGACAACACGCGAGATTTGGAAGGTCGGAAAACATTTCTTTTGGAGAATGATCCAGTTTGGGTTGCTGGTTGCGTTCGTGTTTCTGGTTACAATGGTAGGTGTCCATCTCATACTGAGATATGCGAAACCGAACTTCTCTTCTTCCGTAAGCCATCGTGTAATAATGTCTGTCAGCATTAACACCGTTCTTGTGCTTCTGATGAAGCCTGTCATCTGCATCCCGACTGCTATCGTCATCAGAGATTGTTCATTAAAGGAAGCTTGGGCCTCAATACGTCGTTTTAGGCTTCGTAAGGCTCCCTTGTTGATGGTTTTGTACGTGATGAGGTTGTTACTGATACTCTGGTTCTTGCATTTCAAATCCCAACATCTACACGATCTCTGCTTTGCGATCATCTTCCCAGTCCACAGAGCTGTCGGCTTCTCTTTAAGCATGATCTTATCGCTTGAAGCGATTCGCATCATGAGTACGAACGCCGTGTTGGTGACCTGGAAAGATTCGTGAGCGTGTGCACGGCTCTGAAATTGTAATTGCCGTTACAGCAGCACTTCGGAATTGACATGGCGCCGACCGGCAAAGATAAAGACTCATTGTGGCGACTTGGAAAGACACTGTCGTTGATTTCCTGATCCGGTACGGCTTTCAGATCGTCGGCGCGCTCATCATTCTTGCAATCGGCGCGTTGATCGCTCGCTGGATCGGCAAGTTGACCGGGAATTGGCTGGAGAAGCAGCAACTTGAACCGCCGATTTGCACTCTTGTCGTGCGCGTAGTGCGGCTGATCGTCTTCGCGCTGGCGGTGGTGCTCGCACTCGACAAGTTCGGCGTCCAGATCGCTCCGTTGATTGCCGGCATCGGCGTGGCCGGCGTCGGCATCGGCTTCGCGATGCAAGGCGTGCTGGGCAACCTCATCGCGGGTCTGACGATCATCTTCACCAAACCGTACCGCGTCGGCGAATACATCGAACTGCTTGGCGTGTACGGCCAGGTCACCAACGTCGAGTTGTTCACGACGACCCTCCTGCACACCGACCAATCCCGCGTCGTCATCCCCAACCGCAAGATCGTCG